>CP064972.1:2713063-3340845 GCA_016699405.1 Holophagales bacterium
GCCGCTCCACGGCGACCAGGTCGCCGCTCGCGTCGAGATCGTGTTCGACGAACTTGCCCGGCGGGATCCCGGAGCTCGCCTCTTCCGCGGGCGGAGCGAGCAGGCGCAGGACCTCGTAGGCGTAGGGAACGCCCCGACGCTTCAGCTCGACGACCTTCTGCGCGTATTCGCCGAGCGGCGCGAGCGGCTCGACGGAGGGGCGCCGGAAGCGCACCACCTGGTCGCCTTCGCCCGGACGCTGGACTTCGAGAACCCAGTCGGCCGGCGCTTCGGCGGCCGCCCCGGGGGCGCGGAACTGCACCACGACCTTCTCGAGACCGAGGCCCGCGGCGAACGGCGCCAGGCGATGGACGATGGCGCGCAGGTCGTCGCGCCGCATCAGCGTGGCCGGCCAGAGGTAGAGCAGCACGCGGTTCCACGGCAGGCGCTGGGAGGCGCTGCGGCGCGACTGGGCGCGGCGGATTCCGGCGAGGGCTTCGTGGTAGGCCCGCTCGAGTTGCGGCAGGGCGACGACCCGGCCGCGCGCGTCGCGCAGCGCCGTCATGTCGCGCACTTCGGCGAGGGCGAAGAAGCGCTCGTCCTTCGGATTGCGATGGGCGACGCCGCGGAAGAGGCGAACCTCGCTCGACGACTCGAGTTGCTCGAGGGCGAAGTTGCGCAGCCGCCAGACCTGCAGCCGCTCGGCGATCATCGGGTGGAGGCCGCGCGAGGGGCGATCCTCGGCGAGCTTGCCGTTCTCGTTGCGGCGGAAGGTGAAGAGGCGCGAGTGCCCGGGCGAAGCGAACGAGACGGCGAGGCGCCAGAGGTCGTTCGGGAGGCGGTGCTCGTCGAGCCAGGTGGCGATCGCCGCAGCGAGGGCGTCGTCGTCCGCGGTGGTCGGCTCACCCCAGAGGAAGAGATCGACGACGATCTGCAGACCGCGGGCCGTGGCCTGCTCGGCGAGGATCAGGGCGCGATCGAGCGAACCGCGCAGGTCGGCGGCCGGCCCGTGCGTGGCGACGACGTGGATGCGGCCGATGCGGTGGTCGTAGTCGGCCGTCGCCGACTCCGAGGGCGGCCCGACGGAGGTCAACACTTCGCCGAGCGGTCGGACGCGGTAGAAGCGACGGAGCATGACCTCGAGCATCTCGGCCCGCAGGCGCGGGCTGGCGTCGGCCAGGCGCAGGGCGAGCCAGGCGTGCAACGACTGCGGACACTCGACGAGAGCGCGGCGCGCCGCGCCGTGATGCCCGTCGTCGGCCGAGGCGAGCGTGGCGAGGTCGGCGCCGGCGCGCGCCAGCAGGCGCTCCCGCTCAGCGAGCAGCAGGGGCCGGTCGAAGAGGCGGTAGGAGAGCTCGCGCGCCGAGTCGAAGACCGCGGGCTCACGGTCGCGGCTCTCGGCGATCAGCCGGTCGAGCAGCGCGCGGGTCTCTTCGTTGTCTTCCGGTGCGCCGTGGACCAGCCAGCGCTCGAGCAGGGCGAGGACGACGGTGGCACCCTGGGCCGAGCGCCGCTGGGCGACGGCCAGGCGGAAGAGGGCCTCGGCGAGCTCCGGCGACGGGTCGAGCGATTCGATGCCAAAGTGGGTGAGGGCGCGTTCGAGCTTGGCGAGGAAGCTCGCCGGCAGGCCCTTGCCGCGGGCGTCGAGGTCGCGCAGGTAGGTGAACAGGTGCTCCTCGACGCTGCGCCGGCCGTCGTCGTCGACCTCGGCGGCGAGCTGCCCGCCGGCCCGGCGGCGGAAGAGCGAGACGAGGTCGACCCAGGCACGCAGCGGCTGAAGCTCGAGCCGCGGCATGGCGGCACCGGCCCGGCGACCGGCGGCAAGCGACGCGACGAGCCCGCGGGACTCGACGTCGTAACCGAGCAGCAGGCGGCGCGCCTCGTCGAGATCGTCGGCCGTGCCGGCGGAGGGCGCGGGCGAGGCGAGTGCGTCGAAGGCGACGCGACGGCTGCCCGGGGCAACGGCCGGCGGCGGGGCTGCCGCCGAGGCGTCGAGCAGCAGGAGCGGCGCCTGGGCGGCGACCTGGGCGTTGCGTCGCACGAGGACCTTGCGCACCCGCCCGGCGCTCTCGGCGAGCAGCACGGTTTCCATCTTCATCGCCTCGAGCACCGCGAGCCGATCGCCCGGCCGCACCTCGTCCCCCGGCTCGACTTCGATCGACACCACCACGGCAGGGCCCGGGGCGCGGACGACGCCGCCTTCGTCGAGCGCGACGCGGTGCGGCAGTCCGTCCACCTCGATGAGCAGATGGCCGCCGTCGCGCATCACGAAGGTGCGTGCGGCGCGCGCTCCGACGGTGAGCTGCTGGCCGGAGCGTGTGGTCCGCGAGAGCTCGGCTTCGAACGCCCGCCCTTCGATCTCGACGCGGTAGCGGCGCGCTTCGAGCTTGGCGACGCGCGCGACGTAGCGTTCGCCGCGATAGCCGAGCTCGACGGTACGGGCCGCCTCGGCGGGCACCTCCGGGCGTCCGCGGGTCGCCGAGGAGTAGAAGCTGGCCTTGGCGCGGTCGAGCTCGGACTCGTAGCCGGCGATCGCCGCCTGCACGAGCGCGAGGTCGGCGCCGCGGCGAGGCAGCAGCTCGCCGCGCTCGGCGAGCTCGACGAGCCACGGGGCGTCGGCGCTCCCGTCGGTCACTTCGTCGCGGTCGAGCACGGCGAGGAGGAGCTCCTTGTCGGTCGCTCCGCCGCGGATCCAGATCACCGTCTGCGCCAGGGCGCCGCGGAGGCGCGCGAGCGCCTCGCTCCGTCCGCCGCCGCGTGCCGTCAAGCGGAGCAGCGGCGTGCCCGGCCGATCGCGGATCGACTCGCCCTCTTCGATCTCGCGGTCGACGCGGACGCCCGCGCCGGTGGGGAAGCGGAGGATCTCGACGACGCCGCCGCGCGGTGCGAGGTGGTTCCAGGGATCGCGGGCCGAGAGGACGGCGTGGGCCGCGCCGCCGCGCGGCGCCGGGCGGTCGACGGGAAGGGGGGCGTGGGCCTCGATGCGCGCGGCCAGCGCGGCGAGGTCGACCCCACAGGCTTCGTCGACGGCCGCGTAGCTGCGCGGCAGGCCGCGCCGGCAGGAAAGCAGGCAGGGATCGCCGGCAGCGCCGGCGACGCTGAACACGACGGTCCAGGCTCCGGCGGGACCGGCCGCTTTCGCCGTGGAGATCGCCGCGGCGATCGCACGGTCGATCGTCGACGGATGGAGCGTCGGCGGCGGACACTCCGCGAGCACCGTGACCTCGTCGACGGCGAGCGTGGTGTCGATCGCCGCCGGCGCCCAGGCGTCGCCTCGGGCGTCGAGCAGGACCGGCACCTCGAGACGGCGCGTGCCGGCGGGGCGTTGGGACCGCGGGGCGTTCATGAGCGCTCCTCGAGCGCCGGCTCGGCACCGAGCGCTTGTCGGATCGGCGCGAGGGTCTCCGGATCTCCGGCCCCCGGCAGATCGATGGTCGCGTAACCCTCGACCTCGAGAAGGATCCGGCCGCTCCCGGCGACCAGGGCGATCGACGAGGTTCCGTCGGGCTCGCGCTGCGAGAGCGCGAAGATCGACTCGCCCGGTTCGGGGCGGGCGAGGAGCGCGACCCGGCCGAGCGCCCGCGGCAGGCCGAGGGTGCCGAGCCGACCGAGCTGATCGAGGCCGGCGGTCTGGAAGGCGAGCTCGATCCAGCGCGGCTCCATCTCGGTGGCGAGCTCCGCCGGCCGGTGATTCGGCGGCAGCGCCGGCGAGAGCTCGGCGACGACCGCCTCGCCGACACGACGGGCACGAGCCACCACCTGGTAGGCGGGGCCGTGGAAGTAGACGCGATAGATCGCCTCGCTCGCGAGCTCGCTGGCGTCGGCGAGCTCGGGCAGGTCGAGCCGGCGAACCGGCGGGTTGGCGCCGGGCGCCGCGAGCCGGACGCGACCGCGGAAGTGCTCCGTCTCCTGAGAGGTCGCCTGGCCAGGAAGCGCCCGACGGCCGACCAGGAGGCAATCGGCGACGATCTCGTCGCGCTCCTGGCGGAACTGTCCGCGAACTTCGAGCGTCCGCGGCTCGTCACGGTAGAACTTGAAGGGGGCGAGGAACTCCAGCCGCTCGACCGCGGCGACCCGGCGCTCGGGGAAGAGCTGGCGGGCCGTCTCGGCGAACGCCTCGATGCCCATCACTCCCGGGAGCACCGGCGTGCCGTCGATCCGGTGATCGTCGAGAAACGGCTGCTCGCGCGGATCGAGCGTCAGCTCGACGACCAGACCCTCGCGGAGGGTCAATCGGCGGGCGTGGCCGCGCATCGGACCTTGCGGTGCGCCGGCGTCGACGGCCTGTGGGTCGAGTCCACCTTCGGTCTCGCGCTCGTCGAGCATCGCGCCGAGCCTGCCGGCGACGACGATCTCGCGCGACGGTCCGCCGGCGGCGAGCTCGCGCCGCACCGCCGGGATGCCGAGCGAGGGCGGCAGGAGGTCGATGCCCGCGGCCTCGAGCAGCTTCGGAATCGATCCACGGCTGGCCATGCCGATCTCCGCCCAGCCGGTCCAGTCGAAGGCGAGTCCGAGCGTTCCCGGTTGCGTCGTCGCCAGCGAGGCGACGAGCTTGGCGAGGAAGTCGTTGGCGGCGGCGTAGTCGGCCTGACCGCCGTTGCCGAAGCGACCGGCGATCGATCCGAAGGTCACCAGGGCCCCGAGCGGTGCGCCGCGCAGCGCGCGGATCAGGTTGAAGGCGCCGTCGGCCTTGACGTCGAAGACGCGCGCGAGCTCCTCGTCGCTCTTGTCGGGCAGAAGGCGGCTGACCTCGAGGCCGCCGGCGTGAAGCAGCAAGTCGATCCGTCCACGCTCGGCGAGGGCGGCCTCGACCGCGGTGGCGACCGCGGCGGGGTCGCGCAGATCCAGGCAGTGGTAAGTCGCGCGGCCGCCGGCGGCGCGGATGGCGTCGATCGCGTCGAGCGCCGCACGCTGCCGCTCGAGACGCGCCAGCTCCTTCTCGATCCGCGCCGGCGTGGCGCGTTCCCCTGAGGCGGAGAGTCGGGCGAAGAGCTCGAGCTTCAGGCCGTCGCGGTCGCTGGCGAAGCGGGCGAGGTCGGCGTCGGCCGGATCGGGCTCGGGGGCGAGATCGAGCAGGTGGAAGCTGCCGCCGTGGCGCGCCAGGTCGCGGACGATCGCCGCGACGATGCTGCCGGCCGCGCCGGTGACGACCGCGACGCTGTCCGGGCCGAGGCTCACGCCGTCGTCGGCGTCGCGATTTCCGTCCGCCTCGGCGAGAAGCGGCGAGACCTCGACGGTCACGGTGAAGCGCTCACCGCCGGCGTGACCGATCTCGATCGCCCCCGGATCGCGCAGGGTTTCGTCGAGCAGCGCCTCGGCGATCGCCGAGGCGTCGGCGGTCGACTCGAAGTCGACGACCTTGACGAGCCCGGCCGGCCGTTCGCGCGCCCAGGTCTTCGTCATCCCGCTGACCGCGCCGCCGAGCGGAGCGCTCGCGCCGCCGACGCCGTGCCGGCCTCCGAGGCGGGTGGCGGAGACGACGAAGGCGCCGGCGCGGCCCAACGGCTCGTAGAGGGCGCGCAACACGGCGGCGAACGCCTTGACGCGCCGGTGTGTGGCGCGGTGGAAGCCGTCGAGGTCGAGCTCGGAGATGGCTGGCTCGACGTCGAGGGCCGGTAGCCAGTAGAGACCGTCGACTCCCTCGGCGGCGATCGCGGTGACGCGGGCCGCGAGCTCGTCGAGCGCGGCGTCGGCGTCGATCTCGCTGACCGCGACGCCGAGGGCGGTGAGCTGGGCGATCAGCGGCGCGGCGACGCCGCCCCGGTCCCCGGCGACCAGCACGCGCCGTCCCTGGCCGAGCTCGACGTCGGTTGCCTTGCAGAGCGACAGCGCGGGGCGCAGCACGGCGACCGGAATGCGGCGGCAGAACGTGCCCGCGTCGGGAGCCGGTGCCGCCTCGCTCGCCGTGGCTCCGGCAGGGGGGGCGGCGACGGTGGGCTCGGGCGGTGCCGCCGGCGAGGCGCCCGGTCGCAGGTCGGGCCGATGGTCGTAGACGAAGCCGATCGTCTTGGCAAGCGTCGGGAAGTCGCGCAGCTTGAGGTTCGGGTCGCGTGCGATGCCGTACTTCTCGCGCACGGCGGCGAAGAGCTCGGCCTGCTTGACCGTGTCGACGCCGAGGTCGGCCTCGAGGTCGAGATCGAGGTCGAGCATCTCCCTCGGATACCCGGTCTTCTCGGCGACCAAGGCAAGAACCGTCGCTGTGACCTCGTCCTCGACAGCGGTGGGTGCCGTCGTGGACGAAGAGGAGACGAAAGACGTCTGGGTAGGAGACCCGAAGGCGACCGCTCCCGCATTCGCCGAGGCGTCGACCTTCTCCTCCTGAGCGGAGGGAAGGATCTGGGTGGGGGCGGTCGCACCCGCCGCCGGCCGCAGCTCCGGCCGATGGTCGTAGACGAAGCCGATCGTCGTGGCGAGCGTCGGGAAGTCGCGCAGCTTCAGATTCGGGTCGCGCGCGATGCCGTACTTCTCGCGCACGGCGGCGAAGAGCTCGGCCTGCTTGACCGTGTCGACACCGAGGTCGGCCTCGAGGTCGAGGTCGAGCGCCAGCATCTCTCGCGGATACCCGGTCTTCTCGGCGACGAGAGCGAGCACGGTCGCCGTCACCTCGTCCTCGGCTTCCAGCTGGGGAACGGAGGAAGGCAAGACCAAGGATGTCTGGGTCGGTGACCCGGTGGCGACCGGCATCGCGGAGTCCGCCGTTCGGCTTCGCTCGCGACGCGCCGCGTCGTCATCCTGAGCGGTGCGGAGGATCTGGGCGGCGGCGGTCGCAGGCGCCGTCGGCCGCAGCTCCGGTCGCTTGTCGTAGACGAAGCCGATGGTCTTGGCGATGGTGGGGAAGTCGCGCAGCTTCAGATTGGGGTCGCGCTCGATCCCGTAGCGTTCCCGGATGGCGGCGAACACTTCGGCCTGCTTGACGGTGTCGATGCCGAGGTCGGCCTCGAGATCGAGGTCGAGCGCCAGCATCTCTTTCGGATAGCCCGTCTTGTCCGCGATCAGTTCGAGCACCTGTTCGGTCACGGCGTCGGAGCTCGCAGAGGCGGCGGGAGCTGTGACAGCGACCGGCGTGGCGACGGAGGCCTGGCTCCCAGGCGGTACTGCGGCTGAAGTCGCGGCTAGTCCTTCCCCTGTCGGAACGTGGTGGACCTGCTTCGCGAGCGAGCTGCCCGCCGCCGCCGCGGGAGCGGGAGCGAGGCGAGCGAGGCCGCGGTCGACGACCCGCAGGGTGCGGTGCACGACCTCGATCGCCGGCTGCGGATCGCCGCTGGCGCGGGAGAGGAACCCCTCCCAGGTCGCGCGGTCGGCGATGCGGTAGGCGAAGCCGAGCTCGGCGGGGGTGCGATGCCGGCCGTCGCTCGTCGGGCTCCAGCGCAGCAGCGTCATGCTGATCTGCGAGCCGAAGCCGGCGCCGAGACGCAGCGCGTAGCGCACCGGGTAGCTGCCGCCGCGGGAGATGTTGAGCGCTCCCAGGTCGGGGTCGATCTCGCGGATGTTGGGCACCGGCGGGACGATGCCGGTCTCGAGCGACTTGATCGCCATCACGTCCTCGATCCCGACGGCCATCGGATGCCCGGTGTAGCCCTTGGTGTTGGCGATGACGATGCGGTTGGCCGACGAGCCGAAGACGCGGCGCAGCGCGTCGATCTCGGCCTGGGCCGACCCGCCGCGTGCCGGGGTGTAGGTCTCGTGCGAGACGAAGACCATCTCCGTGGCGACGGCGTGACGGTCGATCCCCCAACGCGACTCGGCATCGGCGACGAGCTTCTCCATCATCTGCCCGATGTGCGAGACGTCGAGCCGGCTGCCGTGGAAGGCGCTGTTGGCGGTGACGGTCGACAGCACCTCGCAGATCGGCGCGAGGCCGCGCTCGCGCGCGGCACCGGCGCGTTCGAGCACCGCGGCGGCCGCGCCCATGCCGATGAGCAGGCCATGGCGGCGGCGGTCGAAGGGCAGCGCGGCGTCCTCGACGCGCTCGTCGGTGGCGGCGGCGCCGCTCGCCAGGAAGCCGGAGGCGAACCAGCCGAAGAGGTTGTCGCTGGTGATGTCGTCGGCGGCGATGACGATCACCCGGTCGCAGCGGCCGGCTCGGATCCAGTCCGAGGCGAGAGCGAATGCCTGGGTGGTGGTGGCGCAGGCGGAGTTGATCGCGGTGTTCGGGCCGCGGGCACCGATCGCCTCGGCGAACTGCGAGTGCCCCATCGACAGCACCTGGAAGAGGAATCGCCGGTCGAAGGTGAACGGCTCGGCGACGAGCTCGGCCTCGAGCGCGGCGATGCGGCGGTCGAGCTCGACGGCGGAGGTATCTCCGGCGGCGAGATTGCCGCGGAGCGCCCGCAGCTCCTCGAGGCGCTCGCGCCGCGAGCGTTCGCGGTGGAAGGCGTCCATCTTGCCCATCAACTGGTCGTAGCCGGGGAAGGCGGAGCCGAAGATCACGCCGGTGCCGTCGCGCAACTCCTCCGGCAGGCCCCAGCGGTCGGGCAGCAGCGTGCCGGTGGTGGTCGTCTTGTAGCGCATGACCAGCGGAATGCCGGCGTCGCGCAGCGCGTCGATGCCGGCGCCGATGGCGAGCATCGTCGTGCGGTCGAAGGCGGCCGTGCGGTCGGCGGGGAATCCGAAGTCGCGCCCGAACTCGAGCTCCCCGGCGCGGGCGGCGAGCTTGATCACCTCGTCCGGGCTCTCGATCGTTTCGAAGCGTCCTCCCTCCTCGCTCTTGACCAGGCGGGTGATCCGCTTCTCGACCATCGAACGGCGCAGCGCCGCCGGCACGGCACCGAGCATCTGCTCCCCGGCGAGCAGGCGGGCGAGGTTGCCGTCGTCGAAGACGCGCTCGGCGCCCGGCAGCCCGAGGGCGGCGCCGGTGACGACGACGGTGTCGTCCTTCACGGCGGACGCACCGGGTGCCGGAGCCGCGATGGGGGCAGCGGTCGCCGGGCTGCTCTCGCCCGAGGCGAGGGCGAGGCCCTTGGAAAGGAAGTCGACGAAGAGACGTCCGAGATCGGCGAAGCGATCGGACGGGACGGGCGGCAGGGTGCTCATGCGGGAGTCGCCTCCGGAGAGGTCCAGAGCGGCGGACGCCGTGGCGTGCGGCCGGGCGTCCGCTGCGGGAACCGGCGAGGACGCCGGGGATGAAACGTCGGGTGGTGCCACGGCGACGGCGATCGGAGCGACCGCCTCGGGTCGCGCCGCGCCTCGCCCGGCGGCGTAGAGGCCGCAGAGCGCGAGGTTGAACGATCCGGCGTCGCCGAGCTTCGGGTGGTTGGTGGCGAGCGAAAGCACGTCGGGACGATCGCCGAGCACGTCTTCGACGAAGCCCTGGAGGGCGCGCTTGGGGCCGAGCTCGACGAAGACACGCGCGCCGGCCTCGTAGATGGTCGACAGGCCCTGGACGAACTGCACCGGCTCGGCGATCTGTCGGCCGAGCAGCTCGATCATCTCGGGCACCGCGTCCGGCGCCATCGGATAGAAGCGTCCGCTCGCGTTGGAGACCAGCGGGACACGCGGCGGCGAGAGCTTGAGGCGCGCCAGCATGCGACGCAGCGGCTCGCTCGCCGGCGCCACGATGCGGGTGTGGAAGGCGTGCGAGACCGGCAGATAGCGGGCCTCGCGCCCGCGCTCGCCGAACGCGGCCACGGCGCGTTCGACGGCGGCGGTTTCGCCGCCGATCACCGCCTGGGCGATGGAGTTGATGTTGGCGACGACGACGTAGCCCTCGATGCCAGCGAGCACCGACTCGATCTCCTCGAGCGGAGCGAAGACCGCGGCCATCCGTCCCGGGTCGCCCACCGAGAGGCGTGCCATCTCCTGGCCGCGCGCCGAAACCGCTTCGAGCGCCTCGGGGAAGGAGAGCGAGCCGGCGGCCACCAGAGCCCCGTACTCGCCGAGGCTGTGGCCCATGACGAAGTCCGGCGTGATGCCGTAGGCGGCGAGCAGCCGGGTGAGCGCCACGTCGACGGTGAGCACGGCCGGCTGTGTGTACTGGGTCTGCTTGAGCGCCTCCTCCGAGGCGGCGAAGCGCGCCGCGTCGGACTCGGGAGCGAAGACGATGTCGGTGAGCGGGCGCCCGAACAGCGGCGTCATCACCTCGTCGGCCTCGGCGAAGGTCGCGGCGACGACCGGCTCGCTCCGTCGCAGGTCGGCGAGCATGTTGACGTACTGCGAGCCCTGGCCAGTGTAGAGGAAGGCGACCTTCGACGGCGGCCCCTCCCAGCGGACGACGCCCTGAGCACGCAGCACGCGCCAGGCGCCGGTGCGTCCGCCCTCGATCGCCTGGATCGCCTTGTCGCAGCGCTTGACCAGCTCGGCGGCCGAGCCGTGGTCGATCGCCAGACGCAGGGGCGCCGCGAGGTCGGCGGCCGACGGCGGTTCGGGCGCCGGCAACTCGCCGGCGGCGGCCGCGTCGCGGGCGGTGCGCAGGCGCTCGACGAGCGCTCGCTCGTCCGCGGCGCCGAGCAGCAGGGCGCCGCGCAGCGGGGCCTTCGCCGTGGCGCCCGCGGGCGCGGCGGCGTCGGCGGTGACGCTCCGCGTCCTGGCCGGTGCACCGACGGCGACGCGCGTCTTCTCCTCGCTCGTCAGGCGGCCGGGAATCCACTCCTCGAGCACGGCGTGGAAGTTCGTGCCGCCGAAGCCGAACGCCGACACGCAGGCCCGGCGGGGCGTGTCGCTGCGGGACTCGAACGGCCGCAGGGCGGTGTTGACGCGGAAGGGTCCACGGGCGAAGTCGATCGCCGGGTTCGGCCGCTCGCAGTGGAGCGACGGCGGCAGTATCTGGTGGTGCAGCGCCAGGGCCGCCTTGAGCAGCCCGGCGGCACCGGCGGCGCCCTTGAGGTGGCCGATGTTCGATTTGACCGAGCCGAGCGGAATCGAGCCCGGCGTGCCGGCCGCCGCGCCGAAGACGGCGGCGAGACTCTCGACTTCGACGACATCGCCCACCGCCGTCGAAGTGCCGTGACCTTCGACGTAGCCGACGGTCGCCGGCGAGAGACCGGCGGCCTGCCAGGCGCGCTCGACGGCCAGCCGCTGCCCCTTGGGGTTCGGTGCGGTGATCCCCTTGCCGCGCCCGTCGGAGGCGCCGCCCATGCCGCGCAGCACGGCGTAGACGCGGTCTCCGTCCCGTTCGGCGTCGGCGAGGCGCTTGAGCAGGAAGACGGCGGCCCCTTCGCCCATCACGAAGCCGTCCGCGCCCTCGGCGTAGGGGCGCGTGCCGGTGGCGGAGAGCGCGCCGATCTTGCAGAACTTGACGAAGGTCGACGCACTCATGTTGGCGTCGATGCCGCCGGTGATCACCGCGTCGTAGGTGCCTTCGTCGAGACCCTCGATCGCCGCGCCGACCGCCGCCATCGCCGAGGCGCAGGCGGCGTCGCAGACGAAGTTCGGTCCATGGAGGTCGAAGAGGTTGGCGATGCGCCCGGCGATGATGTTCGACAGCTCGCCGGGCATCGTGTCCTCGGTGATCTCCGGCAGGCGGCCGGCGACCCCCTGGGTGAGCTCGCGGGCGATCGCCTCCTGGGCCGGTGCGGGCAGCGCGCGGAAGCTCGGCGTGGCCGCGAGCTCGGCGGCGATCTCGGGCAGGAGGATGTGGAGCGCGGTGACGTAGTGCCGGTCACCACCCATCGCATTGCCCATGACCACGGCGGTGCGCTCGCGGTCGAGCGGGCGCTCGGGATAGCCGTAGTCGAGTAGCGCCTCGCGGGCAGCGACGACGCCCCACTGCTGCGTGCGATCCATCGCCGCAGCGACGCGGGGGGGGATCGGCAGCTTCCAGGCGATCGGATCCCACGGGTAGTCGCGCACCCAGCCGCCGATCTTCGAGTAGGTCTTGAGGGGAGCCTTGGGATCGGGGTGGTAGTAGAGCGCCGGATCCCAGCGCTCGCGTGGCGTCTCGGAGATCGAGTAACGGCCGGTGACGAGATTGTTCCAGAAAGAAGGGACGTCGGGTGCGTCGGGCAAGACGGCGCCGACACCGACGATGGCGATCGCTCGGCGGGGGTGCACGCTCATGAAAGCCTCGGGGCCTGGAGTCGAATGGTGATCAGACGGCAGCGCCGTCGCGGTTGCGTCCGTAAAGTGCGTCGGCGGCGAGGTCGAGATCGTCGAGCAGCCCGGCCTGGGCTGCCAGGATCCTGGGAAGGCCGAGCGCGTGAGCGAAGGCCGGCACCTCGTCACCGCCGACGCCGCCGGCACCGACGGACCAGCGCAGCCCCTCGGAGACCACCTTGAGTGCCGCCTCGCGGGCGAAGGCGCGGGCCAGGGCGGCGAGGGGAGCGGCGCCGAGGCGCCGGTCGCCCTTTTCGGCGAGCGTCCCCGCGGCGGCGCGCGCGGCGCGCCGGGCGAAGGCCGCGGCGGACTCGGCCCAGGCGGTGAGCTCGCCGACGCGGAAGAGGACGTGCTGGTGGCGAGTCAGACGGGCGACACGCGCGCGCTCGTACAATTCGGCGAGCGCGTGCAGGGCGAGCGCGGCGGTCGCTGCCCCGACCTCGGGGTGACGCGATGCCAGCTCTTCGGCGCGACGCGCCTCGGCGTGGAAGTAGTCGCCCCGTGTCTTGAGGTGGAGCTGCCAGCGGTCGCGCGCGATGGTCATCTCGAGGATCTCCGAGGTGCCCTCGTAGATCGTCGTGATGCGCACGTCGCGCTTGATCTTCTCGACCAGGTACTCCCGCGTGTAGCCGTAGCCGCCGAGCGCCTGGATGGCGGCTTCGGCGGCGGCGTTTCCGGCCTCGCTCGCCATGTACTTGGCGATCGCTCCCTCGGTGTTGAGCGTCCCCTCGCCGAGGTCGATCCGCTCGGCGGTCTCCTCGATGTAGGCGCGGGCGGCCTCGAGCCGTGCGGCGTGCGGCACGATCAGCTTGTGGGTGTAGCCCTGCTTCTCGGAGAGCGGCGCGCCGCCCTGGATGCGTTCGACCGAGTAGGGGATCGCCTTGTCGAGCGCCGCCCACCCGGCGCCGAGCCCGAAGGCGGCGACCATCAAGCGGGTATAGCCGAAGACCACCTGCGCCTGCAGCAGACCCTGGCCCTCGTCGCCGCCAACGAGGCGGTCGGCCTCGACGACCACGCCGTCGAGCATCACCGCCGCGGTGTTGCTGGCGCGGATGCCGTGCTTGTCCTCGGGCTTGCCGTGCGAAAGACCCGGTGTGCCCTTGTCGACGACGAACCAGGTGGGACCGCCGGGGGTCTGGGCGAGGATGCTGTAGAGGTCGGCGTAGCCGCCGTTGCTGATCCACTGCTTCGCGCCGTCGATCCGGTAGGCGACGATCCGGCCGTCCTGCTCGATCCGTTGCGCGGTGGTGCGCAAGGCGCCGAGGTCGCTGCCGGCCTCGGGCTCGGTGGCGCCGTAGGCCATCAGCAGGCCGTGTTCGGCGATGGCGCCGAGGAAGCGCTGCTTCTGCTCCTCGGTGCCGCCGAAGTGGATCGGGTCGCTGCCGAGGAAGGTGGCGAGCACGCCGGTGGCGACGCCGAGATCGATCCGTGCCAGCGTCTCGCAGACGCGGTAGACGTCGAAAGCGCCGCCGCCCATGCCGCCGTAGGCTTCGGGAATGAACAGCAGCGAGATCCCGAGCTCGCCGCACATGCGACGCACGATCGGTTCGGGAAACTCGTCGCGGGCGTCGAGGTCGAGGAGCGCCGCGTCGGGAAGCTCCTCGCGCGCGAAGTCGCGCAGCGCTTCGAGGGTGAGATCGAGCGTTTCACGGTCGAGTCCGGCTGGCTGGGCGGCGGGCATGTCGTCGTCTCCGGTCGGAAGAGTGGACTCACGGCGGCGCGGCTTGCCCGAGCGGGGTGCGAGCGGCGACCTGGAACGCGAGTCGTTCGGCAGCGAGGCTATCGGGGGCGCTGGTGCGTCACGACCCCCCCGAGGGTGGCGAACGCCCCACCCTCACGGTATCTCGCGACAGGCCACCCCTTGGGGTGGGGCAGCGTGTCGTCGCTCGCGGCGAAGGTTCGCTCGGCGTCGCCCTGCGGCGAACGCGGAAGATCGTGGAAAGATCGCCGACGGAGATGCTCATGCGACCGACCCTCTTCGACGACCCGAGCTCGCCTCGACATGACGCAGTGCGGCGCGACGCGCCGCTCGCCGAGCGGATGCGGCCGCGCACGCTCGACGAGGTGGTCGGCCAACAGGCGCTCGTCGGACCGGATGGGTTTCTGCGGCGCGCGATCGCCGAGGATCGTGTGCCGTCGATCGTCTTCTGGGGGCCGCCGGGGTGCGGCAAGACGACGCTGGCTCGACTCATCGCCGAGACGACCCGGGCCGAATTCGTGCCGTTCTCGGCGGTGACCTCGGGGATCAAGGAGATCCGCGAGGTGATGACCGAGGCGGCGCGGCGGCATCGCGCGCACGGTGCGCGAACCCTGCTCTTCGTCGACGAGATCCACCGGTTCAACCGGGCGCAACAGGATGCCTTCCTGCCGTTCGTCGAGCGTGGCGAGATCGTGCTGGTGGGGGCGACGACGGAAAACCCCTCCTTCGAGCTCAACGCGGCGCTGCTCTCGCGCTGCCGGGTCGTGGTGCTCGAGCCGCTCGACGCCGAAGCGCTCGCCGAGCTCGTGCGGCGGTCGCTCGTCGACGGCGAACGCGGCGTCGCCGTCCAGGGTCTCGAGCTGAGTGAGGAGGCGATCGCGGCGATCGTCCAGCTCGCCTCGGGCGATGCGCGCAAGGCGCTCAATCTGCTCGAGCTGCTCGCCGCGGAGAGACGGCCCGAAGGGGCGGCGCGCATTACCGAGGTCGACGTGCAGGCGGTGGCGCAGCGCAAGGTGCTGCTCTACGACAAGGCGGGAGAGGAACATTTCAACCTCATCTCGGCGCTGCACAAGTCGTTGCGTGAGAGCGATCCGGACGCGGCGCTCTACTGGCTGGCGCGGATGCTCGAGGCGGGCGAGGAGCCGCTTTACGTGACCCGCCGGCTGGTGCGCTTCGCGGCGGAGGACGTGGGACTTGCCGACCCGCGGGCGCTCACGCTGGCCGTGACCGCGTGGGACGTCTACGAGCGGCTGGGTTCGCCCGAGGGGGAGCTGGCGATCGCCGAGCTGGCGGTCTACCTGGCGCTTGCGCCGAAGAGCGTGTCGGTCTATCGCGCCTGGGGAGAGGTGCGACGAGCGGTGGCCGAACGCCCCGCCGAGCCGGTGCCGTTGGCGATCCGCAATGCGCCGACACGGCTGATGAAGGAGGTCGGCTACGGGCGCGGATACGTCTATGCACCGGACACCGAGGGGGGGATCGCGGGGTTGGAGTGCCTGCCGGAGGCGCTGCGGGGGGCGCGGTTCTACGTGCCGTCGGGCAAGGGCGAGGAGGAGCGGCTCGGTCGCCGGCTGGAGGAGTTCGCGCGGCGGCGGGAGGAGGCGCGGCAGCGCGGGAACGACTGACTCTCCCGGAGGTGCCAGCGACTTGTCGTGAGGGAAGGTCGGGTGGTCGTTTCCGAGACCTCGAATGCGGCAGAGCAGACCAGATTTGGTTGGCTTCCGAGGTCCCATGTCGGGCAGACGGCCGCGGCAAGGGACGAGACCTCGCTCCAGCGCTCGACGATCGGTGGGTGGACGACGGACTCTCGCTGTCTCGAGCTCGGCCTCGAGCGGTTTCGCGCGATTGTGGAGTGGAGCTATTTACTTGCCGACGGGCAGCGGGGGAGGAAAGGCTCGGTCCGGGAAGATCACGAGCCGGTCGCCCATTCGGAGTCGGTCGGCGGCGATTCGGTAGGCGCCGACAAAGGCGCGATAGGCGTCGACGAATGCGAGTCGAACGATCCGGTGTGCCGCGTGTATGAGGGGCGCTGGCGAGCGCTTCGTCGTCGAGGGTCGTTGGTGTGGGTGCTGCCGCTGAATGCGCTCAAGTCCGAGCGGGTCTCCTTGCTCGCGGCGTCGCTGGAGCCCTTCGGACTCGACCTGACAGACGAGCTCGTCGAGGCGAAGGCGATAGGCCGCGTCGGTCAGGTGGCCCCAACAGGGAAGCCGAGTGAGGACGATCGTCTCCGTACAACGACAAGCGGACCCATCGACCGGAGTCTGCCGCTGGCGAAGTCGGTACTCCTGCGTGCGGTCGACCCAGACGCCGGTCAAAGGGGAGCCCTCGACGAGGGCTGGCAGGGCATTCGGCCCGGGCCAGTCGCGGGGGTGATCCACGAGCCCTTCCTTCACGCCATGACGCAGGAGGTAGAGCAGTCGAGCAACCTGGGCTTCCTGTTCTCCGGAAACCACGATCAGCTGGTACCGACGCGCCCAGAAGGGACCCTGCCAGGCATGAAGTCGCCCGGCTTCCTTGGCGAGGTTGGCCTCGACGAACGCCATGAACAGCGCGAGCTGCTGAGGCGTGTCCGGGGAGAGCAGTAGATGGATGTGGTTGGAGAGAACGACGAAGTAGTGCACCGTCATGCGGTACCGCGCCTGGGCTCGCCCGAGGATCCCGAGCACCAGGTCGTTGAGTTGCGGCGAGGGGCGCAACAGTAGCCTTCCCTGCACGGTTCGGCAGGTAACCTCGACCATCGAGCCCTCAGGAATGTAGCGAAGCCGGCGTCCCATCGACCCCAATGACGCAATTCCTGAGGCGAATCTGCCGCTTCTCCGCCTGAGCTCGACCACCAGCCCGGCGCCTCCAGGTGCCAGCGACATGTCGTGGGCTGTCACCAGGTGCCGGCGACTTGTTGTGGCGACTTGTTGTGGAGCGCCTTGTGGTGGCTCGGCAGGGACCTGCGTGGGCCGGCATCGGCGCGAGATCGCCGGGAGAATCCGGTGGGCTCGCCTCCTGGTTTGCAGCTAAGATACGGAGGTTCATCCCCTGCGACCGATCTCCGGAGGCCCCATGCGCCCTGTCTGCTCTGCGGTTCTCGCCCTCGCCCTGGCTGCCGCGCCCGTTGCGGCGTTGGCCAAGATCTCGCCTGCGCTCGAGCGGGTCTTCGCGGACGCCCCCGGCGGCCGCGCCGAGATGCTGGTGGTGATGACCGAGCAGGCCGACCTTTCGGCGGCGCACGAGCTGTCGAGCAAGCTTGCGAAGGGGCGCTACGTCTACGAGAAGCTCACGGCGACCGCCAAACGCGCCCAGGCGCCGCTGCTCGCCGAGCTCGAGCGTCGCGGCATCGTCCACCGTTCGTTCTGGGCGGCGAATTTCCTCTGGGTCGAGGGCGACCTCGCGCTGGCGCAGGAGCTCGCCGCGCGTCCCGACGTGGCGCGCCTCGATACCAATCCGAAGCTGGTGATGGAGCAGCCGGTCGTCGACCTCGCCGAGCAGAACCGCAGCGACGCTCCGCTCGCGGTCGAATGGAACATCACCAAGGTGAACGCACCCTCGGTCTGGGCCTTGGGCTACACCGGGCAGGGCGCGGTCATCGGCGGACAGGACACCGGCTACCAGTGGGATCATCCGGCGCTCAAGAGCAAGTACCGCGGCTGGAACGGTGCGAGCGCGGATCACAACTACAACTGGCACGATGCGGTCCATTCCGGCGGTGGCACCTGCGGCCCAGACTCGGTCGTCCCGTGCGACGACGACCAGCACGGAACTCACACGATGGGCACGATGGTCGGCGACGACGGTGGATCCAACCAGATCGGCATGGCTCCCGGGGCGCGCTGGATCGGGTGCCGCAACATGAACGTCGGCGTCGGCACCCCGACGAGCTACATCGAGTGCTTCCAGTGGTTCATCGCGCCGACGAATCTCGCTGGCCAGAACCCCGACCCCGCCAAGTCCCCCGACGTGATCAACAACTCCTGGGGCTGCCCGACCTCGGAGGGGTGCAGCGCCGCGAACTTCGGTGTCATGCAGACGGTGGTGGAGAACGTCCGGGCGGCGGGCATTTTCGTGGCGGTCTCGGCCGGCAACGACGGGTCGGCCTGCTCGACAGTCAACACGCCGGCAGCGATCTATGACGCCGCGTTCTCGGTCGGCTCGACGACCTCGACCGACGCGGTCTCGAGCTTCTCGAGCCGCGGTCCGGTGACGGTGGACGGCTCGAACCGCATGAAGCCCGACATCGCCGCCCCCGGCTCGAACATCCGCTCGAGCATTCCCGGCAGCTCCTATGCCGGCGGCTGGAGCGGCACCTCGATGGCCGGACCGCACGTGGCCGGGCTCGTGGGACTGATGGTCTCGGCGGTTCCGGCGGCAGCCGGCGACGTCACCCGCCTCGAAGACCTCATCCGTCAGTCCGCGGTGCACCCGACCTTCGGCGGGGAGTGCAGCGTCGCGGCAGGGATCTTTCCGAACAACACCTTCGGGGCTGGCCGCATCGACGCACTCGCGGCGGTGAACCTGCTGCTCTCGCAGGCTGACTTCCAAGTGAACGCGACGCCGGCGAGCCGGACGGTCTGCGCGCCGGCCAGCGCCACGTTCGACATCGCCGTCGGGCAGTTGGGGAGCTTCGCCGAGCCGGTGACGCTCGCGGCCTCCGGAAATCCGGTCGGCTCGACGGTGGGCTTCGCCGCGAATCCGGTGAGTCCGGGCGGTGGCACGACGATGAACGTGACCACCGTGGGCGTGGCCGCCGGCAGCTCGACGATCACCGTCTCCGGTACGGCGAGCCCGAGTGGCACCTTGCGTTCCGACACGGTCGATCTCGCCGTCTTCACCGGCTCGGCCGCAGCGCCGGCGCTCACCGCGCCGGCGAACGGGGCGATCAACGTCGCACCGCGCCCCGCCTTCTCCTGGGGCGCTGCTGCCGGGGCGGCCGACTACCTGCTCGAGGTCGACGACAGTGCCGGGTTCGGCAGCCCCGTCTACACCGCGACGGTCGCCGGGACCAGCCACACGCCGACCGTCGACCTGCCGTCGAACACCCATCTCTACTGGCGGGTGACCGCCAACAACCCGTGCGGCTCGGCGGTCTCGCCGGCCTTCTCGTTCACCACCCAGGCGCTTCCTGGGGATTGCGCCACCGGATCGGTACCCCATCTCGTCTACGACTTCGGGTTCGAGACCGGTCTCGGCGGTTGGGCTTCGAGCGGCACCGGCAACACCTGGGCGATCACGACGAGCGCCGCCTACGTCCATGCCGGGACGCAGGCGATGCACGCCACCGACCCGACCGCCGTCGCCGACCAGCGGCTGGTTTCGCCGGCGCTTGCGCTGCCGGCCGGCGAGAACCCGGTGGTGCTCGTCTACTGGAACTCGCAGTCGTTCGAGAAGTCGACCAGTGGGTGCTACGACGGCGGGATTCTCGAGATCTCGACCGACGGTGGCACGTCCTGGATCCAGCTGACGAACGCGACGCTGCTCACCGATCCCTACGACGGCACGGTCTCGACCTCCTTCTCCAACCCGATCGGGGGAGCCTCGGCCTGGTGCGGCGATCCGCAGGCGTGGACGCGCTCGGTCGTCGACGTGAGCGCCTACGCCGGCCAGACGGTGCAGTTCCGTTTCCGGATCGGCTCGGACACCTCCTCCGGACGCACCGACGGCTGGAACCTCGACGAGATCAAGGTGCAGAGCTGTGCCCTCGGTGCGGTCTTCGCCGGCGATTTCGAGAGCGGTTCGATGGCGCAGTGGAGCGCAACCTACCCGGCCGTTCCCTGAAGTCTTCGCCCGAGAGCGTCACCCCTCAGCGGATTTGACCGGGAGATCGGCCATGGAAGAGAAGCGTTCGGAGCCGTTCGTCAGCGCCGCGACCGAGATGCGCGAAGCCACGCCGCGTGCGCTGCTACTCGGCGTCGCGATGGCCGTCTTCATGGCCGCCGCCAATGCCTATCTCGGTCTGAAGGCCGGCATGACGATCGCCGCGACCTACACCACGGCGGTGATCGGCATGGCGGTGATCAAGGCGCTCGGCGGGACGATTCTCGAGGAGAACTGCGCGCGCACCGTCGGTTCGATCGGCGGCAACGTCGCGGCGGGAGCGATCTTCACCCTGCCGGCGTTCTTCATCGCCGGGATCTGGCCGACCTTTTTCACCCCGGCCCACTACGTGGTCTCGACGATCATCCTGGTCGCCGGCGGCCTGCTCGGCATCATGTTCGTGACGATCACGCGCCGCGTGCTGGTGAACAACGCCGAGCTGCCCTTCCCGGAGGCGGTGGCGGCCTCGGAGATCCACAAGGCGGGGCAACGAGGGCAGGGCGGGTCGCGCCACCTTCTCGCCGGGATGGGGATGGGCGCGTTCTTCGCCCTGCTCGCCGAGCTCAAGGTGCTCGCGGCGAAGTGGCAGACCAGCCTCACGGTCGGCAGGGGGGCGCTCGTGGTGCGCGGGCCGGAGGCGAGCCCGGCGTTTCTCGGCGTGGGTTACATCATCGGGCCGCGCCTCGCCGGGATCAACTTCAGCGGCGGCGTGCTTGCCTGGGGTCTGCTCGCCCCGGCGATCGCCTTCTTCATGCACTGGCACGACGCGACGCCGGTGGCCAACTGGGCCACCGAGATCGCGCTCGTCTGGCGCAACACCGTGCGCCTGATCGCCATCGGCGGGATGCTGGTCGGAGCCTTCTACACGCTCTACAAGATGCGAGCGAGCCTCGTCGAGGGGATCGCTCGCTCGGTCGGCAATCTCACGCGACGTCGCGGCGCGGGCGAGCCGCAGGCGATCCGCACAGATCGCGACATCCCGATCCAGTGGGCGCTCGTCGGCATCGCCGCGGTGCTTGCGGTGATGGTCTTCGTCTTCCAGTGGTTCGCCGGCAGCCTCCTCGCCGCGACGGTCGCCGCGGCGGTGATGCTGGTGCTCGGGTTCATCTTCGCCGCCGTCTCCGGCTACCTCGTCGGCATCATCGGCGTGTCGTCGAATCCGACGAGCGGGCTCACCGTCACGGTGCTGATCGCCGTCGCTTTCCTGATGGTCGTGCTCGGCCTCGAGGGGGCGACGGGGATCGCCGCGGTGCTCGGCGTGGCCGCCTTCACTTGTGTCTCGGTGTCGGTGGCAGGCGAGATGATGCAGGACCTGAAGGCCGGCCATCTGCTCGGGTGCACCCCCTGGCGGATGCAGGTCGGCGACATCCTCGGCGTCACCGCCGCCTCGCTCGCCATGTTCCTCGTGCTCTCCGTGCTCCACCTCGGCGACATCAAGAGCGCCGTCGCGCAGAAGCTCGGCGAGCTCGAGAGCGCCGGCGCGGCGAGCGTCGAGTACGCCGGCGAGAGCTCGGCGCTCGCCCACCGGGCCTACAGCCTCACCGAGGTGCGAGCCCTCGCCCCGGAGTTGCAGAACGAGCTGCTGGCCACCAACGCCGGCTTCGGCGGTGCGCGGATCGCCGCGCCGCAGGCCAGCCTGATGGCCGTCGTCTCGCGCAGCATCATGGAGCGCAAGACCGAGTGGATCCTCATCCTGGTCGGCGTCTTCATGGGGCTCGCGTTCATCTTGATGCAGGTCAAGAGCCCGATGCTGGTGGCGGTGGGAATGTATCTGCCGATCGAGACCTCGTTCGCCATCTTCGTCGGCGGTCTGTTCAAGGGGATGCTCGACCGGGCAGCGGAGCGCGAGAAGTGGGAGAAGGAGCCGAAGGAGCGCGCCGAGAACGCCGGCACGCTCCTCGCCTCGGGGCTGATCGCCGGCGAGGCGATCATCGGCATCCTCTTCGCGGCGCTGAAGTTCGCCGAAGTCCGACTGCCCGAGCTGCTGGAGCACCCGTCCTACCTGACGAGTCTCGTCGGCGTGGCGATCCTGGGGACGATCCTGATCGTCGTGCCGCGCCGGCAGGCGCGCGCCGAGCGATGACCGCGCAAGCGGCACCCGAGCGCGCCGGGCGCTCTCGGTCCCCGGACGAAACCCGAGCGAGTGAGCCGACGTAAGGTCGGGAAAGGCCCGACGTGTCGTCGCAGGTCTTGCTGCGGTCGCTGGACGCCGGAAGGCGATCCGGCAAGGAGGGTGCGATGAGGTTGCGATCCGGAGGGCGGAGTTGGGCCCTGGCACTGCTGTTGTCGGTCGCTTCGGCCGCCGGGGTCTGGAGTCTCGAGGAAGCACCACGGAACCCGACCTCGCCTGGGGGTGCCGGCGCGCCTGCGGCGGCGACGCCTGGAGCCAGCTCCACCGCGTTCGATCCCCAGAAGGCGACCGAGGCCTACCTCGCGCGGATGCCCGCCGCGGAGCGCGCCAAGTCCGACGCCTATTTCGAGGGCGGCTACTGGCTGCAGCTCTGGGGCTTCCTCTACGGCCTGGCGGTGGCTTGGCTCCTCCTCGGGACGGGGCTCTCGGCGCGACTGCGCGATCTGGCGAACCGGATCACCCGGAGAAGGTCGCTCGCCGCCTCGCTCTACTTCGCCATGTACCTGCCGTTGGTCTCGCTGCTCTCCTTCCCGTTGACGGTCTACTCGGACTACTTCCGCGAGCATCGGTACGGCCTCGCGACCCAGAGCTTCGGTCTCTGGCTCGGCGACCAGGCCAAGGAGCTGCTCATCGGCCTGCTGCTGGGCGCTGCGTTCGTGCCGCTGCTCTACGCCGTGCTCCGCCGCAAGCCGCGCACCTGGGCGCTGTGGGGGGCTCTCCTCGGACTCGGCTTCCTCGTCTTCGGGGCGGTGATCGGGCCGGTCTTCATCAATCCGCTGTTCAACGAGTACAAGAAGCTCGAGGATCCGAAGGTGCTCGCGCCGATTCTCGCGCTCGCCCGGGCGAACGGCATTCCCGCCCACGACGTCTGGGAGATGGACGCCTCGCGGCAGACGACGCGGATCTCGGCCAACGTCAGCGGTCTTCTCGGTACGGAGCGCATCACCCTCAACGACAACCTGCTCAAGCGCTGCAGCCTGCCCGAGATCGAGTCGGTGATGGCGCACGAGATGGGGCACTATGTTCTCAACCACGTCTACGAGAGCGTCCTCGAGCTCGGCCTGCTGATCGTCGCCGCCTTCGCCTTCGTGCGCTGGGGCATGGAGAAGGCTTTGGCCCGGTGGGGGGCGGCCTGGCGGCTCGACGGGGTCTCCGACGTGGCGACGTTGCCGCTGCTGGTCGCCATCTTCTCGGTCTTCTTCTTCGTTGCGACCCCGGTGACGAACACGATCATCCGCGTCAACGAGGTCGAGGCCGACATCTTCGGCCTCAACGCGGCCAGACAGCCGGACGGTTTCGCCGAGACGGCGCTCAAGCTCGGCGAGTACCGCAAGCTCGCGCCGTCGCCGCTCGAGGAGATCCTCTTCTTCGATCATCCGAGCGGCCGGAACCGGATTCTCATGGCGATGACCTGGAAGGCCGAGCACCTCGACGACCCGAAGGTCGCGACCGGCGGGGCTGCCGCAGGAGCGAATCCGGCGGCGACGCAGTAGTCTTCCCGGCACGCAAGGGGGAGAGACGGGTTCCTGTCCCCGCTCTCCCGGCACGGGAATGACACTCTCGGTCTTCGACCTCTTCAAGATTGGCATCGGTCCGAGCAGCTCGCACACGCTCGGGCCGATGAACGCGGCGCGGCACTTCGCCGAAGGGCTGGCCCAGGGCGGGGCGCTCGATCGCACCGCCGGGCTGACCGTCGAGCTCTTCGGCTCGCTTGCCGCCACGGCGAGAGGCCACGCGACCGACAAGGCGGTCGTCCTCGGGCTGCTCGGCGAACGGCCGGAGCTCCTCGATCCCGACCAGGTCGATCCGCTCGTGGCGAGCGTGCGCCGTGACGGCCGGCTGCCGATTCTCGGTTGGCGAGCGGTTCCCTATGTCGAGGCCGAGCACTTGCGCCTCGAGCTTCGGCCGTTGCCGTTCCACCCGAATGCGGTGCGCTTCACGGCGCGCGACGCCGGCGGTGCGGTCGTCGGACAGCGGACCTTCTACTCGGTGGGCGGCGGCTTCGTCGTCGAAGAGGGCGAGTCGGTCGGATCGGGGCGCGGCGACGGGAAGGAGGTGCCGCATCGTTTCCACTCGGCCGCCGAGCTCCTGGCGCTCTGTCGGGAGCTCGGGCTCTCGATCTCGGGGATCGTGCGGGCCAACGAGCTGGCGATGCGCCGCGCGACCGATCTCGAGTCCGGACTGCAGCGGCTGTGGGAGACGATGCAGACCTGCGTCCGGCGCGGCTGTCGTGCCGACGGCGTGCTGCCGGGCGGACTCGAGGTGCGGCGCCGCGCTCCCGCCCTCTACCGGCAACTCGCCGAGAACCCGGAGTCGGGGCTCGCCGACCCGCTCACCGCCCTCGACTGGGTCGGGCTCTACGCGCTCGCGGTGAACGAAGAGAACGCCGCCGGCGGGCGGGTGGTGACCGCGCCGACCAACGGCGCCGCCGGAATCGTGCCGGCGGTGCTGCACTACTACCGACGATTCGTCCACGGTGCGAGCGACGAGGGCGTGCGGCGCATGTTGCTCACCGCGACGGCGATCGGCACGCTCTTCAAGGAGAACGCCTCGATCAGCGGTGCGGAGGTCGGCTGCCAGGGGGAGGTCGGCAGTGCCTGTTCGATGGCGGCCGGCGCGCTCTGCGAGCTCCTCGGCGGGACGCCCGCGCAGGTGGCGGTGGCCGCCGAAATCGCCATGGAGCACAACCTCGGGCTGACCTGCGATCCGGTCGGCGGGCTGGTCCAGGTGCCGTGCATCGAGCGCAACGCCGTCGCGGCGGTGAAGGCGATCCAGGCGGCCCGCTTGGCGCTGCGCGGGGATGGCGAGTCCTTCGTCAGTCTCGACGACGTCATCCACACCCTGGCGGCAACCGGGCGGGACATGCGGAGCAAGTACAAGGAGACGGCGCGCGGCGGTCTCGCGCTGCGCCTCCGCCCCATCGAGCCCGGCGCGGGGTCGCCCGAGCCCGAGGTCAGCGTCGGCTTGCCGGACTGCTGACTCCCTTGACGCGGAGGGGCGGAAGGCGATCTGCTTCGAAGCAGATTCGCCGACTCCGTTTCGGGCCGGACTCTTCCTTCCAGGTCGCCATGATTCGACACCTGTGCCGTCTTTCGCTGCCGATCGCTCTTGCGCTCCTGCTGGCGCTCGTCGCTCCGCCGCTCCACGCTGGCGTCGACGTCGCCGATCCGTTCACCGGTGACGGCCCCTGGATGGTGCGGGCCTTCTTCGTCCCCGACGCCGACCGCCAGGAGGTCGGGCGCCGCTTCGATCACTTCTCGGTGGACCGCAAGAGCGGCGCGCTGCGTCTCTTCGCGGCCGACGCAAGCGACCTCGAGTGGCTGCGTGCCCGCGGCTACTGGCTCGAGCTCGACGAGGCGACCACGGCCGCGATGCGCGAGGCGCAGCGCCGCGCCGCCACGGAGCAGACCCTCGCCGGCATTCCGGGATACTCCTGCTATCGGACGGTCGAGGAGAGCTACGCCACGGCGGACGCCATCGTCGCCGCCCATCCCCAGCTTGCGTCGATCGTCGACATCGGCGACAGCTGGGAGAAGGTCACCGCCGGCGGCAACCCCGGTTACGACCTGCGCGTGCTCCGGCTCACCAACTCGGCCGTGCCGGGGCCGAAGCCGCGCTTTCTCCTGCACGGCGCCATCCACGCTCGCGAGTACACCACCGCCGAGCTGGCGCTCCGCTTCGCCGAACAGCTCGTCGACGGCTACGGCAGCGACGCCGACGCGACGTGGATCCTCGACCACCACGAGGTCCACCTGCTGCTGCAGGCCAACCCGGACGGCCGCAAGAAGGCCGAAGCCGGCTCGTCGTGGCGGAAGAACACGAACGAGGCGTACTGCGGCGCGACCTCGACCTCCCGTGGCGCCGACCTCAACCGGAATTTTCCGTTCCAATGGGGCTGCTGCGGCGGGTCGAGCGGTTACCCCGCTACCTGCGCAACGGATTTCCGAGGCGACTCACCGGCCTCCGAGCCGGAGGTCCAGGCGATCCGCAACTACCTCCTGGCGATCTTCCCGGATCAGCGCGGTCCGGAGCTGACCGATCCGGCGCCGCCCGACGCCAGCGGGCTCTACCTCGACCTTCACAGCTTCAGCGAGCTGGTGCTCTGGCCGTGGGGGTTCACCTCGACCGTGGCGCCGAACGGCACGGCGTTCGCCACGCTCGGGCGCAAGTTCGCGTACTTCAACGGCTACATGCCGGAGCAGTCGATCGGTCTTTACCCCACCGACGGCACGACCGACGATTTCGGCTACGGCGAGCTCGGCGTGGCCTCCTACGCCTGGGAGCTCGGGACCAACTTCTTCGAAGACTGCGTGACCTTCACCTCGACGATCCTGCCCGACAACCTCGCGGCGCTGCGCTACGCCGCCAAGGTCGCGCGCACGCCCTACCGCACCCCCGCCGGTCCGGACGCCCTGTCGGTCACGCCGAGTGTGAGCGTGGTGGCGCCCGGCGATCCGCTCGCGGTCACCGCGACCCTCGACGACACGCGCTATTCGAGCGCCGGCGGCGTCGAGCCGAGCCAGCCGATCGCCCAGGCCGAGCTGACGCTCGACACCCCGCCGTGGGCGGCCGGAGCGGCGCCGATCGCCATGAGCGCCGTCGACGGGGCGTTCGACGAGACGGTGGAGCCGGCGACGGTGGCGGTTCCCACGGCAGGGATCTCGGAGGGTCGCCACCTCGCCTTCGTGCGCGGGCGCGACAGCGCCGGCAACTGGGGGGCCGTCTCGGCAACCTACCTCACGGTGATGGATCCGCTGACCGCGCCGACCGTTTACGGAGTCGTTCGCGACGCGACGAGCGGCTCGCCGCTCGCGGCGACGGTGTCTGTCGGGCCGTTCTCGACGACCTCCGACGCCGGTAGCGGGGCCTATTCGATTCAGGTGCCGACCGGCACGTACGCGCTCGCCGCCTCGGCGCTCGACCACGCCTCGGCCAACGTGGCGGCGGTCACACTCTCCTCCGGCGATTCGCGCCTCCAGGACTTCTCGCTGGTGCCGTACACGGCGGCGCTCGCGGACGACGTCGAAGGGGGGAACCTCGGCTGGGCGGCCGCGAGCCCGTGGGCGATCACCAACCTGCAAGCGCATAGCCCATCGCACTCCTGGACCGATTCCCCGGGGGCTGGCGTCGTCTACGGCAACAACGTCGACACCTCGCTGGTCTCCGCGATCCAAGACCTCTCGCAGGCGAGCGGCGTCCATGTCTCCTTCTGGCAGCGCTACGAAACCGAGCCGACCTTCGACTTCTGCCACGTCGAAGTCTCGGGCGACGACGGAGCGACCTGGACCGAGCTGGCGAGCTACGACGGGACGCAGTCGACCTGGACCCAAGTGACGCTCGCCGCGCCGCAGCTCGACGGAAAGGCTCAGGCGCGGATCCGCTTCCGTCTCTCGACCGACGTCTCGGTACAGCGCGACGGCTGCTACGTCGACGATGTCGTGCTGCGCGCGGCGATGGCCCCGATTCTTTCCTTTGCCGACGGCTTCGAGAGCGGCACGCTGTCGAATTGGGATGCTTTCGGACTCTGATCGCGGTCTCGGTGGAGCGCTTTCCCCGTAGACTCCGACGGGCCAACGGAGGAGCGGACCATGGAGAGCCCCACGGGATCGGCGATGAATCGGCGTCAATTGCTCGGCGGCGCCGGGCTGGCGGCGATCGGCGTGGCCGGAGGCGCGGCGATCGGCGCGCGGCCAGGCGCGGCGGCGAGTGAAGCGAATCCCAACGACCCTCCGTTCGAGCTCGCGGAGATCACGGTGACCGACCTCGCGACCGGCATGGCGGCCGGGAAGTGGACCTCCCGCCGCCTGACGGAGCTCTATCTCGAGCGCATCGCGACCCTCGATCGCGGCCCGCAGGGGCCGAACGCGGTCGCCGAGACGAATCCGGACGCGCTCGCCATCGCCGCGGAGCTCGACGCCGAGCGCCGCGCCGGGAAGCTCCGCGGACCGCTGCACGGGATCCCCGTGCTGATCAAGGACAACATCGACAGCGGCGACCGGATGTGGACGACCGCCGGTTCGCTCGCTCTCGCCGGCTCGCGAGCGGCGCGGGATGCCTTCCTCGTCGAGCGGCTGCGTGCCGCCGGCGCCGTGTTGCTCGGCAAGACGAACCTCTCGGAGTGGGCCAACATCCGCTCGCCGCGTTCGACCTCGGGCTGGAGCGGGCGCGGCGGCCAGGTGCGCAACCCCTATGCGCTCGACCGCAACCCCTGCGGCTCGTCGAGCGGCACCGGGGCGGCGATCTCCGCGAACCTCGCCCCCCTCGGCGTCGGCACGGAGACCGACGGTTCGATCATCTGCCCGTCGTCGATGTGCGGCCTCGTCGGCCTGAAGCCGACCGTCGGTCTCGTCTCGCGCAGCGGCGTGATTCCGATCTCCGCCACCCAGGACACCGCCGGACCGATGACCCGGACGGTGGCCGACGCCGCCCTGCTGCTCGCCGCGCTCGCCGGCAACGGGAGCGCCGACCCGCGTGATCCGGCGACGGCACGCGCCGCCGGGCAGGTTGCCGACTTCGCCGCCGCCCTCGACCCGCGCGGGCTCGCCGGCGCCCGCCTCGGCCTGGTGCGGGCGTTCTTCGGTTGGCACCCCGAGATCGAAGACCAGATGAAGGGGCTGTTCGCGGTGCTCGAGGGCGCCGGGGCGGTGCTCGTCGACCCGGTCGAGATCCCTCATCTCGCCGACCTCGATCCGCTCGAGGGCGAGGTCCTGCACTACGAGTTCAAGGCGGGGGTGAACGCCTATCTCGCCGGCCTGCCGGTCGACGGCGGCCACCCACGCAACCTCGCCGAGCTGATCGACTTCAACCGGCGGCACGCGGCGGAGGAGATGCCCTGGTTCGGCCAGGAGACGTTCGAGAAGTGCGAGGCGAAGGGGCCGCTCACCGACGAGCCCTACACCCGGGCGGTGAGAGAGGCGGCGCGCCTGTCGCGTGCCGAGGGGATCGATGCGGTCCTCGGCAAGCATCGGCTCGACGCCCTGGTCTGTCCGTCGATGGGGCCGGCCTACCTCACCGACTGGGTCAACGGCGACCACTACACGGGGGCGGCGACGAGCCCCTGTGCCGTGGCCGGCTATCCTCACTTGACCGTTCCGGCGGGCTTCGTCCACGGACTCCCCTGGGGGCTCTCGTTCATGGGGCCGGCGTGGAGCGAGGCCCGACTGCTGCGCCTCGGCTACGCCTTCGAGCAGGCGACGAAGGTGCGCCGCGCCCCGCGTTTCGCCCCGACGGTCGACGTCGGCCGGCGCGCCTGAAGGCGACGGACGGGACGATCCCGGCGCGAAGCGCGCCACAGTCGAGCGACGAGGGGAAGCGGCAGAATCGGGGCGTGCTCCCTCTCGCCGCCAGGCGCCGCTCGCCCCGACTCCGGCTGACCCTGCTCGCTCTCGGCCTCGGGATCGTCTCGCTCGCCGTCGCCCGGGAGGGTGGGGCCGCCTGCCTGCCCGCGGCGCTGCCCGCGACGAGCGCCACCTGGACCACCCTCGGCAACGGGACACCGGGCAGCGTGACGCCGGCGTCGCTGCAGGCGGCCGTCACGGCCGGCGGGTTCGTCCGCTTCGATCTCGGCGCCGCACCGGTGACGCTCACCCTCACCGCCGAGCTGCAGGTGACCCGCGCCGTGACGATCGACGGTGGCGGTCGGGTGACGCTCTCGGGTGGCGGGACGACGCGCCTGATGCGGATCACCAACCCGCAGAACGCGACCTTCACCGTGACCCTGCAGCACCTGACGCTTGCCGACGGGGCGGCGCCGGCGGGCGATGGCGCGGCGATCGACAAGGCGACCGGCGGCCCCTGGCAGGCGGTGAGCCTGACGCTCGTCGACTGCATCGTCCGCGACAACACGGCGATCGCCAGTGCCCAGGACGGCGGCGGCGGGGGGATCTACGCGACCGGGATGGACGTGGTCCGGATCCACGGCTGTCGCTTCGAGAACAACCGGGGAAGCAACGGCGGAGCGATCTACTCGCTCGGCAGCCGGCGCCTGCACGTCACCGATTCGCTCTTCCTCGCCAACCGCGCCACCGGAAGCGGCGGAAATCCGGGCAACGGCGGCAACGGCGGTGCGATCGGCGTCGACGGTGCGAGCCGCGAGGTGGAGATGTGCGGCGTCCGCTTCTACGGCAATCAGGGCAACGCCTATGGGGCGGCCTTCTTTTCCGTCGCGTACGACACGGCGAGCCCCACCGACTTCCGCTTCTGCACCTTCGACAGCAACTTCAATCCGACCGCGCAGGGCTTCGCCGGCGCGGTCTACCTCCAGGGCGGGCCGTTCTCCCTCCGGCAGTCGGTGTTCCGCGACAACGAGGCGAACGGCGTTGGGGCGCTCTTCCTCGGCCCCGGCGCGAGCGGCACGGTCGAGAACTGCACCTTCACCGGCAACGTGGCGCGGCAGAGCCTGGCCGGGGCGATCTCGATCGGCACGACGGCGCCGGTGACGATCGCCAGCTCGACGATCGCCGGCAACTCCGCCCCCGGCGAGGTGGCCTTCGCCGCCGGCATCCGGGTCGACGCGGGCAACGACCTGACGTTGCGCGACACCCTGCTCGTCGGCAACACCGGCGGCAACGTCTGGAACCCCTGGAACATCCTCAACCCCGCGGCGCACGACGGCGGCGGCAACCTGCAGTGGCCGCGCTTCCGGCCGAACGGCCAGGAGGAGGTGCGCGCCACGCCGACCGCGCTCTGGGCCGACCCGCAGCTCGGCGCGCCGTGGGGCCACGGTGGCCCGACCGAGACGATGGCGCTCGCGCCGGCCTCGCCGGCGCGCGGCGCGGCGGCCGGCACGCTCGCCGAGGACCAGCGCGGCGCCGCGCGCGCGGCGCCCTTCGACAGCGGCGCCTGCGAGTCCGCGCCGCTCTTCTTCGACGGCTTCGAATGGGGCGGCGTCGCCGCCTGGGGCCCGGCGCTGCCGTGAGGCGCGGCCGCTAGAGCGTCACCAACACGATGCCGGCGACCGCCAGCGCCGAGGCGAGGAGCTTGCGGCGGGTGAACGGCTCGCCGAGGAAGAGGGCGGCGAGGAGCAGGATGTAGATCGTGCTCGACTGGTTGAGGATCGCGGCGACCCCGACCTTGCTGTGCTTCATCCCGGCGATCCAGAGGATGAGCGAAAGGTAGGAGCCGAGGATCGCCCCGGGGAGGGTGAAGCGCCAGGCGCGCGCCGGGCGGAAGACGGCGAGCGTCTCCCGCCGTCGGCGCGACAGCAGGGCGAACGGGGCCATCGCGGCGAGGCAGCCGATCTGGCGCACCGCGGTCGCCCAGAGCACCGGGGCGTGATCGAGCGCCGGCTTGGCGATCACGATCCCGAGGGCGAGCGCGGCCATCGCCACGACGCCGAGCGCTGCGCCGAGCACGATCTGGCGCGGCGGCACGCCGTGCGGCGCCTCGTGCCGCGCCGCGGTCAGCACGCCGGCGAGCACCAGGCCCATGCCGACGAGCTGCTGCGCCGAGAGCCGCTCGTCGAGCAGCACGCGGGCGAAGAGCACCGTGAAGGGCGGATAGAGGCAGTCGACGATCGACGAGATGCCGGCGCCGCAGAGGTTGAGGCTGCGGTGGAAGAGGGTGTCGGCGATGGCGATCGCCACGATGCCGCTCGCCACCAGCAGCAAGACGTCGCGACCGGTCCAGCCGTCCCACGAGGCCTGGCCGGCGAGGACCACCGTCGGCACCAGCAGCGCGGTCGACACCACGACCCGGAAGAGGTTGAGGGCGAACGGCGGGACGGTCTCCCCCGAGCGCTTGAGCAGGATGACCGCTCCCGCCCAGACGAGGGCGGTGAGCAGCGCGTAGACGTTTCCCATGGGCGGCGGGCCGGCCTCGCGGCGGAGCGCCCGGTCGGGCCGTCCCCCTGCTTCCGGCCGGTCGAGGATAATCGACCCCGACGCGATTGCCCACACCGTCGCCGGAGGCGGCGCCAGTGTAACGAGAGCCAGGAGAGCCGAGCATGTGCCGGAGCATCAGGACCCTCCACAACTTCGCGCCGCCGGCGAGCGAGGAGGAGATCGCCGCCGCGGCGCGCCAGTTCGTGCGCAAGCTCTGCGGCTTCACCCGTCCGTCGCGGGCCAACGCGGCGGTCTTCGAGCGGGCGGTGGAGGAGATCGCGGGGGCGGCGCGCACGCTGCTCGGCGATCTCGTCACCCAGGCTCCGCCGCGCGACCGCGAGGTCGAGGCGGCGCGAGCCCGCCTGCGGCGAGCCTCCCGCGCCGTGCGGCCATGAGAGGCAGCGGCGCAGGCCGGGCGGGGTGGTTGCTCGCGCTCGCCGGCGGCCTGGCGCTCTTCTGGGCGCTCGCGGCGCCGGGCGAGAAGCCGGTGCTCACCGACGACGAGCAGGCCAACGCCCAGGCGGCGATCCACCTGGCGCGCCACGGGGTCTTCTCGCACGCTCCGGGCGTGAACGCTCCCGCGCCCGACGCCTTCCGCGAGCCGGGCTACGCGGCGTTCGTCGCGACGGTCTGGCACCTCGCCGGCAGCGAGGTGCCGATGCGGCCCGCGGGGCTCGCGGCGGGCGACGCGCGGGCGCGCGACGCGGTGCGCCCGGTGCAGCGCGCGCAGCGGCTGCTGCTCGCCCTCGCCGCGCTCGGCGCGGCGGCGGCGGTGGGGTGGGCGGGAGGCCGGTCCGGTCCGACGGTCGCGGCGGTCGCCGCCTTCGCCCTCGTCGCGCTGAGCCCGGCGCTCGCGCGCAGCGCCGATCTCTTCGCCAGCGAGGCGTTGGCCGCGCCGCTCGCCACGGCCCTGGCCTGCGGCCTGGCGGCGCTCGTCGAACGCCCGTCGAACCTCCGCGCGCTCGTCGCCGGCCTCGTGGCGGGCGCGCTGGCGCTGGTCAAGGCGGCCTTCCTGCCGCTCGCCGTGGCCCTGGCTCTGTGCCTCCCGCTGCTGCTCGGAGGCCACCGGGGGCGACACCGGGTGGCGTTCGCGGGGGTCTTCCTGGCCGCGGCGCTCCTCCTCCCCGGGCTGTGGATCGCGCGCAACGCCGCCACCCTGGGGCACGCCACGCTCGCCGACCGCGGCGGCGTCGTCCTGCTGACGCGGGCCGAGCTCGGCGTCGACGTCGAGCGCGAGGGGACCGGCGCGGCGCTCGCGGTCTGGACGCCCTGGCCGCTCGGCGCCACGGCGGCGGACGGCGAGAGCCGCCTCGAGCGCTGGAGCTGGCGGGGGGAGGGCGGGGCGGCGAGCCCGTTCGTCCGCGCCATGGCGCGGCGCGACGCGTTGATCCGGGAGACCGGCGATCCGCTCGCCGCCGACGCGCGCCTGCGACGCGAGGCGCTCGCTGCCCTCGGCGCTGCTCCCGGCCGCTGGCTGCGCGCCACCGTGCCGGTCGCCTGGCGGAGCCTCTTCGCCGAGCGCTCGCCCGCATGGCTCCGCCCGTTCGACGCCGCGCTGCCGATCGGACTGCTCCTCGCGCTCGGCGCCTTTCTCGCTCTCATCCACGCGCTGCGCGGCGCGGACCGGCCGGCGCTCGCCCTGCTCCTTCCGGTCACCGCCGCCTACCTCTTCGCCGTTCTCGCCACAGAGGGCCTACCGCGCTTCCAGCAGCCGTCGCTACCGATCCTCTGGGCCACTGTTGCGGCGACGGTCGATCGGCTGGTCGCGCGCGCGGGCCGGCGGACCGCATCCAAAGACAAGACGTCTGGGTAAGGAACCTCGGAGGAACGAGCCTCGCGCGTCGGGCCGCGGCGCGCTCGGGAACGGACTGGAAGGGTCGGCCGCGCGACGCCTGCGGCTCCGCCTCTTCTTCTTACCCAGACGTCTTTGTCTTGGCGGCTTGGAGCGAGATGGGCCGAACCGGGGCGCCCACTCGGAAACGGTCCGGAGGAGGGGCTTGACGGGAGCGGCGAGTCGAAATATCCTTTCACCCGGATAGAGCGATGGAAGCCCTGGCCCCCACCTCCGCGCCGGACCTGCTGATCGAGCGCCTGTCGGCGCTCGCCGAGCCGGCGCGCCTGCGGCTGCTGGCGCTACTCGAGCGCGACGAGCTGGGGGTGAGCGAGCTCGCCGAGGTGGTGCGGATGCCGCAGTCGTCGGTGTCGCGCCACCTCAAGCAGCTCGCCGACGGTGGTTGGGTGGCGTCGCGCAGCCAGCGCACGGCCAACCTCTACCGCATGCGGACCGACGAGCTCGAGCCCGGCGCCCGCCAGCTCTGGGAGCTGGCGCGGGAGGAGGCCGCCGCCTGGCCGGCGCTGGCGCAGGACCGCCTGCGCCTCCGCCGCCACCTCGAGCGCAAGCGCGAGCGGGGGAGCGAGTTCTTCGCCGGCGCGGCCGGCGACTGGGACCGCCTGCGGCGCGAGCTCTACGGCGACGTCTTCACCCACACCGCGCTGCACGCCCTCCTGCCGCGCGACTGGGTGGTGGCCGACCTCGCCTGCGGCACGGGGGTGTTGGCCGCAGAGCTCGCGCCCTGCGTCGCCCGCGTCGTCGCCGTCGACCAGTCCGCGGCGATGCTCGCCGCGGCGCGCGAGCGGCTCGCCGGCGCGTCGAACGTCGAGCTCCGCCTCGGCGACCTCGAGGCGCTGCCGCTCCCCGCGGCGAGCTGTGACGCGGCGCTGCTGCTGCTCGCCCTGACCCACGTCGCCGAGCCGCCGCTGGCGCTCGCCGAGCTGCGCCGGGTGCTCAAGCCCGGCGGCCGCGCGGTGGTCGTCGATCTGCTGCGCCACGACCGCGACGAGCTGCGCCGCGAGATGGGCCAGCTGCGCCCCGGCTTCGAGCGCGAGGAGCTCGCCGGTCTGCTCGCCGCCGCCGGCCTCGCCGGCGTCGCCTGCCGCGGCCTGCCGCCCGAGCCGGCGGCCAAGGGCCCGGCGCTGCTGCTCGCCACCGCCGAGCGCCCGCTCACCGATCCGTCCGTTCCACCCCCGTCGACGAGTTCCACGACCCCTCGCGCCCCGCGAGGAAAGGAGAAGACCCCGCGATGACCCCCACCCTCGCCACGCCGGAGAAGAAGACCGGCCTCGACTTCCGCGTCGCCGACCTCTCGCTCGCCGAGTGGGGTCGCAAGGAGATCCGCCTCGCCGAGCAGGAGATGCCCGGCCTGATGGCGCTGCGCGCCGAGTACCGCGCGGCGCGTCCGCTCGCCGGCCAGCGGATCATGGGCTCGCTGCACATGACGATTCAGACCGCGGTGCTGATCGAGACGCTCGCCGAGCTCGGCGCCGAGGTGCGCTGGGTTTCCTGCAACATCTTCTCGACCCAGGATCACGCCGCCGCGGCGGTGGTGGTCGGGCCGCACGGCACGGTCGCCGAGCCCCGCGGCGTGCCGGTCTTCGCCTACAAGGGCGAGTCGCTCGAAGAATACTGGGAGTTCACCTCCCGGGCGCTCGACTTCGGCTCCGGCAAGGGCCCGACCCTGCTCGTCGACGACGGCGGCGACGCCACGTTGATGATCCACAAGGGGCACGAGTTCGAGCTCGCCGGGGCGGTCCCGGCGCCGGCGACCGCCGAGAGCGAGGAGTACGCCATCGTCCTCGCCAAGCTCGCCGAGATCCGCGCCGAGGACCCGCAGCGCTGGCGCCGCATCGTGCCGGCGATCGTCGGCGTCTCGGAGGAGACGACGACCGGCGTGCACCGCCTTTACGAGATGGAGAAGGTCGGCCAGCTCCTCTTCCCGGCGATCAACGTCAACGACTCGGTGACCAAGTCGAAGTTCGACAACATGTACGGCTGCCGGCACTCGATCGTCGACGGTCTGAACCGCGCGAGCGACGTGATGCTCGCCGGCAAGGTTGCCGTGGTCTGCGGCTTCGGCGAGGTGGGGAAGGGCTGCGCGCAGGCGCTGCGTGGCCAGGGCTGCCGCGTCATCGTCACCGAGATCGACCCGATCTGCGCGCTGCAGGCGGCGATGGAGGGCTACGAGGTCAAGACGCTCGACGACGTCGTCGCCGAGGCCGACATCTTCGTCACGGCGACCGGCAACTTCGACATCGTCACCGCGCAGCACATGGCGCGGATGAAGGACAAGGCGATCGTCGGCAACATCGGTCACTTCGACAACGAGATCGACATGGCCGGCATGAAGAAGATCGCCGGCATCAAGAAGGTCAACATCAAGCCGCAGTACGACGAGTGGGTCTTCCCCGACGGCCACGCGGTGCTGGTGCTCGCCGAGGGCCGCCTGCTCAACCTCGGCTGCGCCACCGGCCACCCGTCCTTCGTGATGTCGATGAGCTTCACCAACCAGGTGCTGGCCCAGCTCGACCTCGCGGCCAACGCCGGCAACTACCCGAACAAGGTCTTCGTTCTGCCGAAGAAGCTCGACGAGAAGGTTGCCCGCCTCCATCTCGAGAAGCTCGGCGTCCGTCTGACCGAGCTCACCGACAAGCAGGCCGAGTACATCGGCGTGCCGGTCGAGGGGCCCTACAAGCCGGACACCTACCGCTACTGAGCCGCGACCGCGTCCACGCAGCGGGACGAAGGGCGAGGTCCGCGAGGGCCTCGCCCTTTCGTTTTGGTGCTCTGGAAGCCACCCGGCCGACCCCGAGCCCGAGCTTTTGCGGCCCGGTGTCGATGGCACTGCGCGCCGACGAGCACGGCACGTGGGCGGCTCAGGTCAACCGCCGCCACCCTTCGAGCGCCGAGAACAGCGCCACGACGAGCAGCAGCAAGCCGACGCCGCGTCCGGCCAGGGCGAGTGCGTGCGGCCGTTCGGTGAGCCAGCGACGCGCGCGCGTCGCGGCGAGGACGACCACGCCGTAGACGACGAGCTGCGTCGCCACGATCACCCCGCCGAGCGCCGCGGCCTGGAGCGGCACCGCCCCCCATTCAGCGCGCACGAACTGCGGAAAGACCGCCAGCATGAAGACGTAGGCCTTCGGATTGAGCAGGTTCGTCAACACGCCACGGCGATAGGCCGTCGGCAGAGCGACCGCCGCCGCGCTCGTGCCGCGGGTGTCGAACAGCGCCCCGTGGCGCACCATGGCCATCCCGATCCAGGCGACGTAGGCCGCGCCACCGACGAGCAGCGCGTTGAACAACCCCGGCAGGACGAGGAGGATGGCGGCGATCCCCATCCCCCCGATCGCGACGTGAGCCATCGCCGCCGTCACGATGCCGCCGAGCGACGCGAGCCCGGCGCGCCTCCCGCCTCCCAGCGTGCACGCCAGGACGCAGGCCATGTCGAGCCCGGGAAGGAGAACGATGCCGAAGACCAAGAGGAAGAAGACCCAGAGGTGCGCCGCGGGGACCATCGGTGCGCTCCGCTCAACGGGCTCGCCGAGCCCAATCCATGACCCAGTTTTCTTTCCAGGTCTTGCCGTCGTCGGACGAGGTGGCCTGATACCAGCGGCACGAGATCGGCGTGATCCGGTCCCAGCAGCCGCGAACGAGGATCGGCTTGCCGTTGGCGTCGGTGTCGTCGCCATCCCAGGTCCCGACCCCATCGGTGAAGCTGCCCCAGGCCGGCTCGGCGCCGAGGACGCCGCTGCGGCGGTTCACCCAGTAGTCGCCCCAGAGCTTCCGCTGGACATCGAGCAGGCGAAGGCCCATGCCGCTGAAGTCGCGCTCGGGAATCCGCAGCTCCTCGACGCTCGCCATGCCGCCGAGCAGCCCGATGACGGTCGCCTCGCCGCGAAAGCGGTCCCAGCGGCCGTCCTTCCATTGACGATGTTCGATCGTCCACTCGCCGGTGAGGAAGTCGAAGTCGCCGGGCTTGCCGGAGGCGGCCGGCGGAACGGCGGCCTCCCGGGCGGTGGTCGTCATGCCGAGCGTGCCGGCGACCGTCAGGCCAGCGGCGATCTGCAGGAGGCTCCTGCGCGCGAGCTCCGAAACGTCGATTCCCATGGGTTCTCCCGTTGCGTGGTCATCGCGGGTCGATTCCCGCCGACGCCTTCTGGGGAGACGCTAGGGCCGCTAGCGGACGTTTTCCGCCCTAATCGTTGATACCCTCGCGGCATGAGCTCGTCGACTCGCCGAACGCTCGCGGTGCTCGAGCTGCTGCAAGCGCACGGGCTACTGTCGGGCAGAGAGATCGCCCGCCGCCTCGGCGTCGATCCCCGCTCGGTGCGGCGCTACGTCGTCGCGCTCGAGGAGATGGGGATCCCGGTCACCGCCGAGCGCGGCGCCGGGGGCGGCTACGCGCTGGTGGCCGGCTTCAAGCTCCCGCCGATGCTCTTCACCGACGACGAAGCGCTGGCGCTCTCGCTGGGTCTCCTCGCGGCGAGCGCTCTCGGTCTCGGAGCCGCGGCGGCCGGCCTTGCCAGCGCTCGCGCGAAGCTCGAGCGGGTGATGCCGGCCGACCTGAAGCGCCGGCTGCGCGCCGCCGACGAGACGATGCAACTCGATCTGCCGGCAGGGGGCCCACCGGCGGCGGGCCATGTCCTGGCGACGCTCTCCGCCGCCGCCCAGGCGCAGCGGACGGTGCGCCTGGTCTACACCGCGGCCGATCGGAGTCGCACCGCACGCGATCTCGATCCCTACGGCCTCGCCTTCCGCGGTGGCTGCTGGTACGTCGTCGGCCACTGCCATCTGCGCCGGGCGAGTCGCACCTTCCGCGTCGACCGCATCGCCACCGTCACCCGCACCGCGCGCACCTTCGAACGCCCGAGAGAGTTCGACACTCTCAAGGCGATCTCCACCGCCATCGCCACGCTGCCGCGAGCGCACCGTGCGGAGGTCCTCCTCGAGACCGATCTTGCGACCGCGAGAGCGCAGATCGCCGCGACGCTCGGCACCCTCGAGCCGGTCGAAGGCGGCGTGCTCCTCTCCTCGCAGACCGACGACCTCGCCTGGCTCGCCCGCGAGCTCGCCCGGCTGCCCTTCACCTTCCGACCCAAGGCCCCGCCCGAGCTCCGCGCCGTGCTGCTGCGCCACCTTCGCGCCATCCGGCGCGCGGTGCTCGCCGAAGAGGCGGAGTCTCCCTCCGCGTCGTAGCGATCTGCTCGCTGCCGTATCGGGCGTGCATGGAGTCGATGTCGTCGGCGTCGCTAGTGGTGAGGCCGAGGTCGCGCTCGTGGCCGGTGAACCTGGCCCGGACGTCGTCCTGGTTGAGGGAGGTGGCCTCCTTGCCGGTGACGAGGCCGCTGCGGACGGGTGTTTCTCGCCGGTAGGCGATCCGTGACAGGTCCTTGTTCGGTTTGAGCCTCGAACGGTAGCGAGTGAGAAGAGGGGCGGCGGGAATGGCCGGCGACCCGGACCTACCTGATCGGGTGTTTTGCTGATCCCCGTCCACGGCAGTACAGTTCGAGTCACGACCTGTCTCCTTCAGCCGAGGAGGAGCGCGTATGGATCATGCGTCCGCACCGCCGGCGAGGGTTCTCGCCGCCTTTTCACTCGCCTTCCTTGCCGTCGTCGCGCCGGGATCGCCCGTGGCTCTTGCCGAGGCCGTCCCGTCGGGCTCGACCGCCTTGGCTGCTGGGCCTGCCCCGGAGAGCGAACCGCCGGCCGGAGCCTCGGGCGAGGCCGTGGCCCTGCGGCAACAGATCACCGACCTGCGCCGGGAGCTCTGGCAGCTCGAGGAGACGCTGGCATTGACGCCGTTCGAGGTGGGGGAGACGGTGACCGGCGCCGAGTCGCGGCGAGCGGAGATCGGGCGGGTGCTGGAGAGCCTGAGGGCTCGGGTGGGAACGGTTCAAGGAGCCGCTCCCGACGCCGTGATGGAGGAGCTCCTGCGGGCGAGTGGAGAGAGCGAGTCGTTGCGGGCACGGATCGAGCGGCGGACGGCGCGGCGCAACGCGGTCGGACCGCAGTTGCCGTACTCCCCGCAGCGTGAGCCGGGTGATCTCGAGATCGTCCCGACCTCGACGCACACCACCTGCGAGACCGCGCTCGAGCCCGGCTCGACCCGTGTGCGGGGGATCGTGCGGCCGGAGGTCTGGTTCCGGGTGCCGGTACCAAGAGCGATGAGGGTGACGTTCCGGTCCGAAGCGCTGGCCGGGGAATTGGCTCTCTCGTTGCATGATCGCTGCGGAACGGAGCCGCGCTTGGCCTCGGGCGCGCCGCGTCGCTCCGCGTTCCTCACGACGGCCGTCGTGAAGGGTGACATCTGGGTTCGTGTCAAAGGACGGTCGACGACCGATCGTCGGCACGAGACGTTCTCGTTCGAGGTCGTTTTCGCATCGGGAGCGATCTCGGGTCGAGTGACCCGCGCCGACGATGGTTCGGGTGTGCAGGTTCGGGTGGTTGCGGTGCCGGTCGACAGCTCGAGCCAGCGTGTCGCTCTCACGACGGAGAATGGCGAGTTCCTGATCTCCGGCCTCGCGCCCGGGTCGTACCTGCTGTCTCTCCGCGACACCGGCGTCCTGGTTCCGGAGCTGTGGAACGACCATCCCTGCGCCGGCGGACCGCCGGTCGGATGTTCGCTGAGCGCCGCGAATCCGGTCGTTGTCAATGACTCTGCGACCACGATGGGCGTCGACTTCCAACTCGAGGTGGGTGGGAGGATCGGCGGGCGGGTGTTGCTCCGACCCGAAGCGACGCCACCCACGTCTTCGGCCCTCGTGAAAGTGATGAGCTCGGCGGGGCAACTGGTCGGCTCCGCGGCGACGGATTCGTTCGGGCGCTATCAACTCTCCGGTCTGCAGGGTGACTACCGCGTGGTGGCTTCGGCTTCCGGCCGGGAGACGCAGATCTTCGATCACGGGACCTGCGCCGGGACCTGCATCCCGTCGAGCGGCGCTCCGGTCGTGGTCGGGCCGGGTGTCGACCGAAGCGATGTCGACTTCGACCTGAGCCCCCTCGGTTCGATTGCCGGCAAGCTCACGAGCACGACGGGTGAGCCGATCGCCAACGGCTACGTCTCCGCGAAGATGATGGGTGATCCGAACAACTCGAGGTACACGAACTCGGACGCCAATGGCCGGTACGTGGTCACTCAGTTGCAGCCCGGGAACTATGTGGTCTCGGCGAGTCCCAGCTACTACGAGGCGAAAGTGTGGGGCGGTGACACCTGCACTTACACGGCCGACTGCTTCACGCAGTGCAACGATGCTTCCGCAACTCCGGTGACCGCGGCGGTCGGTGTGACGACTTCGGGAATCGACTTCACGCTGCGGCCATTCCCCTCGATCAGCGGCCTGGTGACGAAGGAGGAAGACGGGGCGCCGCTGCCGGGAGTCATCGTACGCAACACCATCCCCGGATTCTGTCTTTCGACGTGGGACGAGTCGGACGGGGCCGGAACCTACCGACTCGAATCGGCCCAGCCGCGGGAGCACAGGCTCTTTTCCTCCAACGCCCTCGGGCGCATCGACGAGGTCTACGACGGGTTCTCGTGCGGAATCGATGGCTGCTCGTGGTATTCCGGCCCCTACACGCCGGTGCCAGTCACGCTCGACGGGCCGATCGATGGAATCAACTTTGCCCTCTCTCGAGGTGCCTCGATCCAGGGCGTCGTTCGCGACGTTCAGGGGCAAGGAGCAGTTCTCTGTCCGAACGGTGGCGTTGAGCTCTATTCGGGCACCGGAATGTGGCTCCGGGGAACCTGTCCAGCCGCGGACGGTAGCTATCACTGGGACGGTCTCCCCGCGGGGACCTACTTCGTCGAGGCCTCGGGCACCGCTTTCGTCGATGAACGGTTTGACGGCGTCCCCTGCGAGGGCGGTTGCGACGGGGGAACCCCGCTCGAGCTCGCCCTCGGCGAGCAGAGGGGCGGCATCGACTTGACGCTCGACCGCTACGGCCGCATCTTCGGCACCGTACAAGTGCAGGCCGAGCCGAATACGCTCTGTGAGGGACCGACTGCGGAAGTCGATCTGTGGGACAGCGGCGGGAATCTGCTGCAGACGGTGAACACGGACGGTTTGGGTCGCTATGACCTCAGGGTTCCGACCTCCTTTCCCGTGCATGTGACGGCACTTGCCTCCCACTGCGAGCGAAGCCTGTACCCGGGCATCAACTGCCCGGGGCAAGTCGGAGTCGATTGCCTTCTTTCGCCGGGGTCTCGGCTCACGGCGAAGCTGAACGTCGACCTGACAGGGGTCGATTTCACACTGCGACCGGCACCGGGCCTGCGCGGGCGGGTTCTCTCCGATCCCGATGGAGCTCCGTTGCCCGGTGTCGTCGTCGACCTCTTCGACGCCACCAGCCACGCGCACGTATGGGCCAAGCAGAGCGAAGCCGACGGGAGCTTCCGCATGGACTTCCTCTGGTCAGGGAGAACGTTCCACCTCGCCACCGACAATGGAGCAGGTGCCGTCGACGAGCTCTGGCAGGACATCCCGTGCCCGAACGGCCCAGCACGGCTCGGCCTTTGTGATCTCGGCCTCGCGACGCCGATTCGGCTCCGGGAGTACGAGATCGTCGAAGGCCTCGACTTCGTCCTCTCCCCCTGGCCGGTGTTCAAGAACGGATTCGAGACCGGGTCGTTTGTCGGCTGGGGTGGGATCAGATCGAACTGAGTGCAGACGCGAGCGAGATTCCTCTGGAGATGGACATGAACCCTCGCCCACACTTCCTGCGACGACTCCTTCGAGTGGTCGTCTGCTGGGCCGGTCTCGTTTCGAGTGCCGGCATGTCCTCGGCCGTGGCCGGACCTGCAGCGCCGAGCGTGGCCGAGCGCGAGAGCCTGCGTCAGCAAACAACCGAGCTGCGCCGGGAGCTCTGGCACCTCGAGGAGATGCTGGCGCTGACACCGCTCGAGGTGGGGGAGGCGATCACCGGCGCGGAAGCGCGGCGCGCCGAGATCGAGCGGGCGCTGCGGGGCTTGGCGACTCGCCTCGGAACGAGGTCCGGTATCGCGCCGGATGCCGCGAGCGAGGAGCTGCTTCGCGCGCGTGGCGAGCTCGACTCGCTGCAGGCGCGAATCGAGCGGCGGGCGGCGCGGCGAAGCGAGGTCGGACCGCAGTTGCCGTCCGCTCCGACGCGCGAGCCCGGCGATCTCGAGATCGTCGCCACCTCGACGCACACCACCTGCGAGACCGCGCTCGAGCTCGGCTCGACCCGCGTCCGCGGGATCGTGCGGCCGGAGGTCTGGTTTCGAGTGAGGGTTCCGAAAGCGACGAACGTGGCGATTCGCGCCGAGGCGCTTGACGAAAGCGTGAGCGTCACCACCTTCAGCCGCTGCGGAGGAGAAGCACTCGCTTCGTCCGGGTCACCTCTCCAGAACGTACTGTTCACAACTTCAGCCGGGTATGGCGACCTGTGGATTCGGCTCGCTTCGCGGTCGCAGGGCTCGAGGCGACACAACACCTTCACGATCGATGCGGCGCTCGATGTCGGCTCGATTTCAGGTCGGGTGACGAGAGCCGACAACGGGGTCGGGGTCTCGACCCAGGTTCAGGCCTATGTCGAGGCCGGCTGGAGCTACCGGACCACCTACTCGAATGAAGATGGTCAGTATTCGATTCCAGATTTGCCGCCGGGTTCTTACCGAGTCGTCGTCCCGTACGGGGGCGACCTCGTGGGGGAGCTCTTCGACAATCACCACTGTGCGGGCGGTCCACCGTTCGGTTGCAGCGTAGCCTCGGGTGACCCGGTCGTAGTGCAGGATTCGACGACGACGCCGGGAATCGATTTCCAACTCGTCGTCGGAGGACACATCGTCGGGCGAGTGCGGTTGGTCCCGGAAGGGACTCCGCCTGACTCCGCCACCGTGCGGATCCTCACGCCAGGTGGGCAAGACGTGGCGTACGACCTCATCGATCCGTTTGGTCGCTACGCCATCTCCGGGCTCCAGGGCGAGTACCGTGCCATCGCCGGTGCATCCGGGCGGGAAGGCCAAGTTTACGATCACGTCACTTGTGTCGGACCTTGCTCGGCTGAGCTCGGAACACCGATCGTCGTCGGTCCGGGAGATGACCGCACGGATGTCGACTTCGACCTGCCTCGGCTCGGAGCGATTGCTGGCCAGGTTCTCGACTCGTTGGGCAGCCCGATCCCAGGGGCGACTGTCGGCGCCTATGCGGTCAGCACGGGCGGATTCATCGCGTCCGCGACATCGTCAGCGGATGGTGCCTACCTCATCGAGAGCTTGCCGGCCGGCCTGTACACGGTCACGGCTCGGCCGATGCATCATGAGGCGAAGATCTGGGGAGGCGCAACCTGCACCTACTCGGAATCGTGCTTTCTCGAGTGTTCCGCAGGGACGCCCGTGTCGGTGTCTCCGCTCCTGACGACGGCGGACGTGGACTTCTCGCTGCGACCGTTCCAGTCGATCGGAGGCTCGGTTCGCCGAGAAGAGAACGGAGCGCCGCTCGCTGGCGTCATCGTCGCCAACGGGAATGGCTTCTACTGCCAGAGCACGTGGGGCGAATCGAATGTCGCGGGAGAGTATCGACTGGAGGCGGTGCCCCCGCAGGGGCATCGTTTGCGCACTTCGAACTCGCTCGGCCGCGTCGACGAGGTGTACGACGGATTCAACTGCGGCCCGAACGGCTGCAGCTCGACCGGGCTGCCGTTTACTTCCGTCCCTGTGAACCTCGACGCTCCCACGGAGGGAATCGATTTCTCGCTGGCCCTCGGAGCCTCGATTCATGGCTTCGTCCGCGATTCTCAGGGGCAGGGCGTTTCGGTCTGTGGTCTCGGCGGAGCAGTCCGGCTGCTGTGGAACGGCGGCGCGCCCCTCGACGACACCTGCAGTGGAGCAGACGGGGCCTTCACCTTCGACACGCTTGCCGCGGGAAGTTACCTCGTCGAAGTCCATGCGCCCAGCTACAACAGCGAACGGTGGGACAATGTGCCGTGTCAGGCATTCTGTACGGGCGGAACTCCCATCTCCATCGCCCAAGGGGAAGAGCGACACGGCATCGACGTTGCTCTCGATCACGCGGGATGGATTCGCGGCACGGCTCTCTCCGGTGACTCGGCGCGACGTTGCTGGTCCAGTGCTTCCATCGCGGCGATGGACGCAGGAGGGGCCGTCGTTGCTAGTGGCTACGCTCGCGACGACGGGAGCTTCTTGCTCACCGTGCCGAGCGCGGCTCCGGTTTACGTAACGGCCACAGCGGGCGGCTGTGAGCGCAGTCTCTTCCCGGGTCTGAACTGTCCCGGCCAGATCGGTGTCGACTGTCTCCTCGCTAGCGGCACGCCGATCTCGGTCGGCTTGAACCAGGTGGCGGAGAATGTCAACTTCTCACTGCGAGCGGCGCCGAGTCTGAGGGGGCGAGTGCTCCAAGGCCCGGATGGACGACCTGCGCCGGGGGTCGTAGTCGACGCCTTCCTTGCAGCCGACCACACGAGCGCCGGCTCCGTTCAGTCTGGAGCAGACGGAAGCTACCTGCTCTTGGCCGGCGCTCCGGGAACGGGCCTCCTGGTCGCGACCGACAACGGCGTCGGCGCCGTCGACGAGCTCTGGCAGAACGTACCCTGTCCGAACGGTCCCGCCTGGCTCGGCCTCTGTGACCTCAATCTCGCGACGCCGATTCCGCTGCGGGAGTACGAGGTCGTCACCGGCATCGACTTCGTCCTCTCCGGCTGGCCGGTGTTCAAGAACGGGTTCGAGAACGGGTCGCTCGTCGGGTGGGGCGGGAGCGTCTCGAATTGAGGCGAGCGTAGGGGTGAGGCTCGGGCCGCCCGATCCGGGCGGCCCCCGGAGGCCTTCAGTACTTCACACTGCAACCGTACGGCTTGGTGCTCACCGGGTCGACTGGCTTCCCGGCGGCGAGCGCGGCGAGGGCCTGCTCGACGTAGTTGACCTTCGCTCCGCCGGACTGGGCGCTGTCGATGGCGCCGGCGTAGGCGAGCTTGCCGCTCTTGTCGACGACGAACATGTGCGGGGTGGTCTTCGCGCCGTAGGCCTGGCCGGTGGCGCCGCTCGGGTCGTAGAGCGCCGGGTAGGTGATGCCGTGCTCGGCGTTGAACTTCTTGTAGGCGTCGGGCTGCAAGAAGTCGCGGTGGCTGGCGTTCGTCGAGTTGATCGCCAGGAAGACGACGTCGGGGTGCGCGGCGGCGAGGCTCACGACCGTCTTCTCCTCGGAGTGCTTGCGCGAGAACGGACAGTTCGGGTTGTTCCACTCGAGGACGACCGTCTTGCCGCGGAACTGCGCGAGGGAGACCTCCTTCCCGTCGAGGTCCTTGAGCTTGAAGTCGGGCGCCGGGTCGCCCACGGCGACGGCGAAGAGCGGTGTGGCGGCGAGCAGCGAGGTGAGGAGCAGGGCGACGGCGAAGGTCGCGGGGGCAAGGGCACGGGCACGGGCACGGTGTCGCATCGGGATCCTCCGGTCGTGGGTCTTGTCTCTTCTACGGACGTGGCCCGCCTTTGGCTCGCGGCCAGAGCGCCCAGACGAGGCCGAGCGCCGTGGCGGCGAGCACCACGCGCCATGGCCAAGTGAGGGGCGCCGGATCGGTGGGGGTGATCGGCCCCGAAGGCTGCGTCGCGGGCGCAGACGCGGCGCCCAGCGGCACGCCCGTTCGACCGGTCCAGCCGGACTCGCCGAAGGCGAGGGTCCACTCGAGACCGAGCTCGGGTGGCGCACCCGAGGGTCGGACCTTCCAGGCGAACGGCACGGCGAAACGGTGGCGGCGATCGCCGCGGTCGTCACCGCGCACGGCGAGGGCGACGGGACGGCCCAGCTCGACGAGCTCGTGCGGAGCGAAGAAGAGGTCGGTCGGCTCCTCGGGCAGGCCGGCGAAAGCGATCTCGAGCGTGCCGCCGGCGTCGCTCCGCTCGAGGAGCCGACCGGTCGCCGTGCCCTCCGGGGCCGGCGTGGGGACGCGCGAGCTCCAGGCGGCGAGCTGCGGCTGGGTCTCCGCGTCGGGTCGAGCCGTCTCGCCGAACGGCTGCACCAGCTCGAGGTGCGTGGTGAACGGAATGCACTCGCCGGCGCAGACCACGTAGTCGACCGTGCCCGTCACGTCGAGCGTCGGCGTGTCGCCGAAGGTGCCCCGGAGCGTCACGGGGTAGACCACGCGCTCGCCGTAGCCGAAGGCGACGAGCTTGCCGGGCAGATCGTAGCGGTGGGGCACGGGGAACCGGAGCTCGGCGGTGACCAGCCCCGGAGTGGCCCCGAAGTCGAGGCGGGGAGGGTAGCCGGCGTCGCCGGAGTTCAGCCAGTAGATGTGCCACCCGGGGTCGAGGGCCACCTCGAGGCCAAGCGCCAGCTCCGCGCCGCGGGGGGCGACGAGCCAGGGTGAGACGAGCCGGACGGCGACGGGGCCGTCGTCGTGCCAGGGGCCGGAGACGGCACAGGTCGGCGCCGCGAGCAACGCCAGGGCGAGGGCCATCCGGGCCGAGCGGGAGGAGGAGGACGCGGGCATCGGGGGGCGGATTCTACTCTCCGTGGTATTCTCCCGCGGCTTCCCGTCCCGGCCGGCCGGCTTTCCCTGCGGCTCGCGCCACCCCCGAGACCTTCCGCGAACGACCCGACTCTCCGGAGCCAGCGCATGAGCACCGAGTATTCCGACCACGGCGGATCGAGCAGCCGTCCCGACATCCGCAACGTGGCGATCATCGCCCACGTCGACCACGGCAAGACCACCCTTCTCGACGCCATGCTCTGGCAATCGGGCATCTTCCGGGCCAACGAGCACGTGGTCGAGCGCGTCATGGACTCCATCGACCTCGAGCGCGAGAAGGGCATCACCATCATGGCGAAGAACACCTCCGTCGAATGGCGGGGGACGCGCATCAACATCGTCGACACCCCCGGCCACGCCGACTTCGGCGCCGAGGTGGAGCGGACGTTGAAGATGGTCGACGGGGTGATGCTGCTGGTCGACGCCTCCGAGGGGCCGCTGCCGCAGACGCGCTTCGTGCTGAAGAAGGCGTTCGAGGCGCATCTGGCGCCGATCGTGGTGATCAACAAGATCGACCGGCCGGACGCCCGCGCCGCCGAGGTGCTCGACGAGGTCTACGACCTGTTCATCGACCTCGACGCCGACGAGACGCAGCTCGACTTCCCGGTGCTCTACTGCAACGCCAAGAAGGGGCTCTGCCGCCGCGAGGCCGACGGGCCGGACGAGACGCTGGCGCCGCTCTTCGAAGAGATCGTGCGCACCGTGCCGCCGCCGAGCTTCGACCCGGACAAGCCCCTGCAGCTGCTCGTCACCTCGCTCGACTACGACGACTACGTCGGGCGGCTGGCGATCGGGCGCGTCTTCAACGGCTCGATCCGCAAGACGCAGGACATCGTCCGCATCACCCTTGGCGGCGAGCAGAAGCCGGCGCGCATCACCATGCTCTACGGCTACGACGGCCTGAAGCGCACCGAGATCCTCGAAGCCGGGCCGGGCGACATCGTGGCGGTGGCCGGACTCGACGAAGTCAACATCGGCGAGACCTTCTCCGAGCCGGACCGGGCGCTCGCCCTGCCGCCGATCCACGTCGACGAACCGACGATCTCGATGATCTTCTCGGTCAACACCTCGCCGATGTCGGGCCGCGAAGGGACGCACGTGACCTCGCGCAAGCTCAAGGAGCGCCTCGAGAAGGAGACGCTGACCAACGTGGCGATCCGTGTCGAGCCGACGGACTCGGCCGACGGCTTCCAGGTCTCCGGGCGCGGCGAGCTGCAGCTCGCCATCCTGATCGAGATGATGCGCCGCGAAGGCTTCGAGATGTCGGTGGGCAAGCCCGAAGTGATCACGCGGCGGATCGACGAGGTGCTCCACGAGCCGATGGAGGCACTGACCATCGACTGTCCCGAGGAGTTCATCGGTCCGGTGACCCAGAAGCTCGGCGGGCGTCGCGGGCGGATGATGAAGATGGCCAACCACGGCACCGGGCGCGTGCGCATGGAGTTCCGCGTCCCGTCGCGCGGGCTGATCGGCTTCCGCGGCCAGTTCCTCACCGACACCCGCGGCACCGGCCTGATGAACCACCTCTTCGACGGCTGGGAGCCCTGGCAGGGCGAGATCGACCACCGGCCGACGGGAGCGCTGATCGCCGACCGCCCCGGCAAGGCGACCGGCTACGCGATCGAGAACCTGCAGCCGCGCGGCGAGCTCTTCGTCTCGCCGACCGACGAGGTCTACGAGGGGATGATCGTCGGCGAGCACGCCCGCGAGAACGACCTCGACGTCAACATCGTGCGCGAGAAGAAGCTGACGAACATGCGCGCCTCCGGGGCCGACGACGCGCTGCAGCTCGTGCCGCCGCGGCGGATGAACCTCGAGCAGGCGCTCGAGTTCATCAAGGAGGACGAGCTGGTCGAGGTGACGCCCAAGGCGTTCCGCCTGCGCAAGCGGATCCTCCCGGCGAACATGCGCAAGTAGGCGGGGGAGTCCGGAGCGGCCGGCCGCTTCGGGGACCCTCCAACGCACCGCCAACGCTCGCCTGCGAGGCTGCGACCGGACCGCGAGGGTGCCGGGGCTCACGCCCTGCCCCTCGCCCGGACAGCTCGGAGGCGAGCAATGGGAAACCTGACCAAGACAAGAGGGGCGGCTCTTCTCGGGCTCGCCCTGGCGGTCGCACCGGCGGGTGCGGCGACGATCCACGTCAGCACCACCGCCGACGAGATGCTGGTCGACGGCAACTGCTCACTGCGCGAGGCGGTCGCCGCCGCCAACGGCGACGCGTCGTTCGACGCCTGCGAGGCCGGGTCGGGCGCCGACACGATCGAGGTGCCGGCCGGGCTCTACACGATCGCCCTGGCCGGCGCGCAGGAGGACCTCGGCAACACCGGCGATCTCGACCTGCTCGGACCGGTGACCCTGCAGGGAGCCGGGGCGGGCTCGACGATCGTCGACGGCGGTCTGCTCGATCGCGTGTTCGACGTCAACCCGCTGAGCGTCGTCGACTCCTTCTCGGTCACCGTGAGCGGAATGACCCTCCAGCACGGCAAGGTCGCCGACCTCACGGCGATGGACGGCGGTTGTGTGGCGAGCCGGGGCTCCCTCCTGCTCGACGCGGTCGTTCTCGACGGTTGCACGGCGGTGCGGACGACACCGTCCGGCGCGATGCCTCGTGGCGGAGGCCTCTTCAACGCCGGGACGCTTCACCTGCAGAGCTCGCGGATCAGCGGCAGTTTGGCCGACTCCGCGTCGTTCATGGACGCCGGCGCCGGGGGCGGTCTCTACAACCTGTCGACCGGCGTGGCGACCCTCGTCGATTCGACGATCAGCGGCAACGGCGCCGGTCGCAACGACTTCACCAACGGACGCGGCGGGGGGATCTACAACGCGGGCGGCACGGTGAACCTGGAGCGCTGCACCGTCGCCGGCAATCGCGCTGGCGGGCAGAGCCCAGGCTCGAGCTACGGCGGGGGCATTTACAACGCCAGCGGTTCGATGGCGCTCGTCAACTCGACGGTCAGCGGCAACCTTTCCGAAGGCGGCATCTCCTTTGCCGGTGGCATTCAGACCGCCGGCAGCGCGGCCGTGATGACGCTGGTCAACTGCACGGTGGCCTGGAACGCGACCCCCGACATGAACCAGAGCGACAACTTGGCGCTTGCCGGCGGGGGCCTTACCCTGCGCAACACGATCGTCGCCGGAGGGCCCGAGAGCTGTTCGGGTCTGTCCGCCGCCAACTCGCTCGGGCACAACCTCGAGAGTCCGGGGAATCTGTGCGGCTTCGCGTCGACTGGCGATCAGGTCAACGTGCCGGCCGCCGCGCTGGCGCTGGAGGCACTGGCGCTCAACGCCCCGGGCACGACGGCCACCCATGCGCTCGGTGCGGGGAGCGTGGCGATCGGCGCCGCCGATTCGCCGGCCTGTCCGGCCACCGACCAGCGCGGCGTCGTTCGTGACGCCGCCTGCGACATCGGCGCCTTCGAGTGGCCGCCTTCGATCGCCCTGCTCGCCGACGGCTTCGAAAGCGGCAACCTGCTCGAGTGGTCGGGCTCCCTGCGCTGAGCCCGGCAGGTTGAGGGGGCAGGTCGCGCCCTCCAGGGTACGGCGCCCCGACGTCCGTCGCCGGCTGGCGCGGCCACGGCGGGAGGGGCCTTCGTCTTGCCCCGCTGCCGGGAAAATCGGATTCGATGGGGTGGGGATGGAGTCCGAGGCGAAAACGCGGTAGCGTTCGCGACGAATCGCGCGAGGTTCCCTTGCCCGCCCGACCTGCGCCCCGGATAGCCCGGACGCGGCCGACGTGGGCTTTCGGATATCGATGCTGCCGGAGCGCCTCCGGTGGCTCACGCCCCAAGGAGGGACCGTGAACGAAACGCGCATCTCGAGACTCGCCGTAGGAGCCGTCCTCTTGGCTCTCGCGGCCCCGGTCGTCGCTGTCGATTCGCCGCCCCAGATCACCTTCCGCGGCGCCAGCCGGGCCATCCAGTTCGATGTCTCGCCGCCTCTCCGCGACATTCCGCCGATCAAGCCGATTCCGGGGCTGTCGCTCCAGACCCGGCGTGAAGGAATGCCGGGCGAGGACCTGAACAAAACGACCGGTCCGCAGAGCATCGACCTGCTGGTCCAGGACTGGATCGGCTCCGGCGAGATGCCGGCGCCGAGCATCTCGTTCAATGGGCCGAGCAACGTGTCGGGCGTGTCGCCGCCGGACCCGGTCGGCGATGTCGGTCCGAACCACTACGTGGCGATGAGCAACCTGTCGTTCCAGGTCTTCAGCAAGACCGGCACTTCGCTCTATGGGCCGGCGCTCAACAACACGCTGTGGAGCGGATTCGGCGGCCCCTGCCAGACGGAGAACGCCGGCGACCCGGTGGTCCTCTACGACCAGTTCGCCGACCGCTGGCTGCTGACCCAGTTCACCGCGAACGGCCCCACCTACTACAACTGCGTGGCCCTCTCCACGACCAACGATCCGACCGGGACCTACTATCGGTGGGCGTTCACCACCGGGACGAACTTCCCGGACTACCCGAAGTACGGCATCTGGTCCGACGCCTACTACATCAGCACGCGCGAATTCGCCGGGTCGCCGTTCGCCGGGGTCGGCGCGTACGCCCTGAACCGGACGCAGATGATCGCCGGCAACCCGGCCCCCCAGGTCGTCTCCTTCCTGGCCGCACCGACCGGTGCCGGCGCCAACGTCGGCGACGGTCTGCTGCCGGCCGACATCGAAGGACCGGTGCTCCCGCCGGCGGGGACGCCGGAGTTCTTCCTCGGAACGCAGGACGACGGTGGCCCCTACTCGGCAGCTTCGGACGCCATCAACCTCTACAAGTTCCACGTCGACTTCGCCGTGCCGGCCAACTCGACGTTCACGCTGGCCAACACCATCCCGGTCGGCGCCTTCGATTCGAGCCCGGTGTTCTGCTCGGGCCGTGCGTGTATTCCTCAGCCCGGCACCACGAACAAGCTGGATCACCTCGGCTATCGCCAGCGGCCGTTGCACCGCGCGGCCTATCGCAACTTCGGCGACCACGAAGCGATCGTCACCAACCAGTCGGTCGAAGCGTCCGCCACCATGTCCGGCATCCGCTGGTGGGAGATTCGCAGCCCGAATTCCAGCCCGGTGATCTTCCAGGAAGGGACCTACGCTCCAGGGACCACCGACGGCATCCACCGCTGGATGGGGTCGCTCGCCATCGACAGCGCGGGGAACATGGCGCTCGGCTACAGCGTCTCCGACGGCGTCTCGGTCTTCCCGGGATTGCGCTACACCGGGCGTCTGTCGGCTGACCCGCTGAACACGATGCCCCAGGGTGAAGGGACGATCATCGCCGGAACGGGATCGCAGACCGGCTCGAACCGCTGGGGCGACTACACCTCGATGAACGTCGACCCGATCGACGACTGCACCTTCTGGTATGTCGACGAGTGGGTTCCGACCACGAGCTCGGTCGGTTGGCAGTTGCGCATCGGCGCCTTCAAGTTCGACCAGTGCGGCACGCCGGACTTCTACCTCGCGGCCTCGCCGCTCGACCAGACGATCTGCGCCGGCTCCAACGCCACGGTGACCGTCAACGTCGGTTCGATCTCGGGCTTCTCGAACAACGTCACCCTCGGTGCCACCGGGAACCCCGGCGGCACGACGGTGGGCTTCGCCCCGAACCCGGTGACGCCGCCCGGTTCGACTACGTTCACCCTCGGCAACACCGGCGCCGCGGCCTTCGGCACCTATCCGATCAACATCGCCGGGACAGCCACCGCCAGCCCCGGCCACAACTCGAACGTCAACGTGACGATCGACACGGCAGCCCCAGCCGCGCCGTCGCTCACGGCGCCCGCCAACGGTGCGCTGAACGTCGCGGTCCGGCCGACCTTCCAGTGGGGTGCTGCCGTCCAGGCGGTGAGCTATCGTCTCCAGGTTTCGAACTCGGCGGGCTTCGGCTCGCTGCTCCTCGACCAGGCCGGGATCACGGCGACGAGCTACACGCCGACGATCGATCTGCCGAGCAACACGGTGCTCTACTGGCGTGTCAGCGCGACCAACCCGTGCGGCCCCGGTGCGGATTCGTCGGTCTACACCTTCTCGACGACGGCGCTGCCGGGCGACTGCGGTATCGGCACGACGCCGCAGCAGGTCTTCTTCGAGAACTTCGACGGGGTCGTCACCGGCTGGACCCACAGCGGCACCGGCGACACTTGGGCGAGCTCGACGACGCGCAATCACAGCGCGCCGAACGCCTACCTCGCCGTCGACACGACGACGGTCTCCGACCAGCGCCTCGTCTCGCCGGCGATCGTTCTGCCGGCGGCCGCCTCCGGGCTGACGCTGCAGTTCTGGAATTACCAGTCGTTCGAAGACAATCCGCCGAACTGCTACGACGGCGCGATCCTCGAGGTCACGACCGACGGCGGCACGAACTGGACGCAGATCCCCAACGGATCGCTGCAGACCGATCCCTACAACGGGACCGTCTCGGCGAGCTTCTCGAATCCGCTGGCCAGCCTCAGCGCTTGGTGCGGCGACCCGCAGGACTGGCTGAACTCGGTCGTCGACCTCTCGGCCTACGCCGGCAACACCGTGCAATTCCGCTTCCGCATCGGCACGGACACCTCGGCCGGCCGTTCGCCCGACGGCTGGCACATCGACGACGTGAAGGTCCAGGCCTGCATGGCAGGGCTCTTCCGCGACGGCTTCGAGAGCGGCACCTTCTCTGGATGGAACGGCGGGGCCTACAACTGATTCCCCCGCAGTTCCTCGACACCACCGCTTGAACGACGGCCGGCCCTCCGGGGCCGGCCGTTTCGTTTACTCTCAACTCCGAAGGCAACGTGGAGCTTCCGCTGCTCGAGGTCGGCCGGCTGACACCTTTCCGCCGCCCCGCACATGGTCCGGCGCTGGCTGCACCCATCGCAGCGCCGGCTTCGCGTGCTGCGGTGGTGGACAGGTGCTGGACAGGTGCCAGCCACCTTCCAAGGGCCGATGGCGAGTGCCCAGACGGCACTCGGGATGACTGCGCCTCCTATACGAAAGCGCCTTGACATGACCGGATTCTCGATGGGGGCATTGGCGGTGGCTTTCGAGAGCCTCGTGCTTGCCACCAACAGGGTGGCATTGATCCTCGTAGGAGCACTCGGGCTCGTATTGGTTGCGGCCTCGCTCGTTCTCGAGCAGCCATTTCAGGGCGGCATACTCCTCGTTGGGCTATTTGGAGTCCTTGCCTTGGTTTGTGAGGTCACGAAGAGAAGGTACGCCCGTCTGAGCCTCCTCTCAGGAATTGGGGCGGACGTTTTCGGCTCCCTCATGTTTCTGATTCCGAACGCGGGTGCGGCCTCGCCTGGGCTCGGTGAGTGGATCGGAAGGGCGGTTGGAGCCGTAGTCCTGTTCCTCCTGCCAGCTGTTCTCCATCTGCGTGTTGGCTTTGGAGTCAGCCGGCAGAAGGCTGGATAGGTCAACCGAAGAATGACGGCTAGGCAGACCGCTCGAGACTCGAACTGCGAGTCCGATAGGCTCGAGCAAGCGGCTGCGTGACGGGGAGAAGGAGTGATGATCGTTCACACACGAGACCTGCGGGAACTAGCGGAGATGCTGCTGAATCACCTGGAGGAGACAGGCCAGGCGAGCGTGAGGGTAGACTGGGACTACTACTGGTTTGTACCGCGAGAGGTCGCTTTCGATCCCTATTCAAAGCCTTGCGAACTCTCCCTCGGGCAAATCAGTGACGACTGGTCGACGATGACGAAGGTCCTGAGCGGAGAGCTCCCCCCAGTCGGACTGACGTTGGTTGAGTTCGGGATGCTCCTGCGGGCGGTAGGGGAGGCAGCTCGCGAGTAGCGGCGACGGCTCCAACAGGATTCGCACGCGGTATCGTTTCGGGTCCAGAGACCAGTCGATGGCCGTTGTGGTCGGCCGTAAGCGTGACAGCCATCTTACAATCGGCTTCGACAGACGGCAGACTGGAAGAACGATGCAGATGAGGTACTTGCTACCATCAACGTAGAGCGCCTGAGCCCTGCCCCTTCATCGGTCCATCTCGGATGAGAGTCCGGGTTGAATGATCTCACTGGACCAGGTTCTTCGGAGTTTGCAGCCCGGAGGGAGCCGTAGGCGACCGGAGGGATGCAAACTCCGCCGGCGTGAGCCCTCCCAGGCTCGTGTGGGGCCGGTCGTGGTTGTACTCGACGCGCCATGCCTCGATCCGCTGTCGGGCGTCGGCCAGGGAGTCGAACCAGTTGGCCTCGAGGCAGTCGCGCCGCATCGTCCCGTTGAAGCTCTCGATGAAGCAGTTCTCGATCGGCTTGCCGGGCCGAATGAAGCGCATCTGGACACCCTTCTCGCTCGCCCAGCGGTCGAGAGCCTTGCTCGTAAACTCCGGCCCGTTGTCGACCCACAGCTCGCTCGGCACGCCGCGTTCGGAGACGAGGCGGTCGAGCACCCGGGTGACCCGCTCGGCGGGCAGCGACAGGTCCACCTCCGTCGCCAGGCACTCGCGGTGGTACTCATCGAGCACGTTGAGCAGGCGGAAGCAACGACCGCTGCTCAGGCTGTCCTGCATGAAGTCCATCGACCAGCGCTGTGTGGGGCCGGTGGCGGCCAACTCCCGGCTTCGCTGGGCCGCCGCGATGAGCTTCTTGCGCGGTTTCTGGCGCAGCCCCAGACGCTCGAGTCGATAGAGCCGCAGGATTCGCTTCCGATTCACCGCAAACCCTTCGCGACGCAGCTGCAGCCAGAGCAGATCGCACCCGTGGCGCGGCCTCTGGGCCGCGAGTTCCAGAAGTCGCTGCTGGAGGCGCGGGTCCGTCTTCCGTCGAGCCTGGTACCGCACCGTCGAACGATGCGCGAGCGCCAGCCTCGTCGCTCGCCGCTCGCTCAGCTCGAACTGCACCCGGATCGCCGTGGAGACCTCGCGCCGGGCCGGCGAGGTCACCACTTTTTTCCCAGCGCCCACTGTAGCGCCTGCTTGTCGAGCGTCAGGTCGGCTACCAGGGTCTTGAGGCGGCGATTCTCGTCCTCGAGCTGGCGAAGCCGCTTCGCCTCGCTCACTTCCATGCCGCCGAACTTCTTCTTCCACCGGTAGTACGTCGCCTCGGTGACCCCGCGCTGACGGCACACCTCCTTCACCGCCATCCCGGCCTCGGCTGCCTTCAGCACCCCGATGATCTGCTCTTCGCTGAACCGCTTCTTGCGCATCGCGCCCTCCGGGCTTCCGCCCCGCGGAGGACTCTCACTCTAACTGGACCGACTTTCGGGGAAGGGCTCACGCCATGTCCGAGAATCGTCGGGTGATCCTGCGGCGCTTGCAAGAGAGTACGCGGACACGTTCATGCATGAATCGCTGCATGCAGTGGACTTTGGGGCAGCGACGAGCACACCGCGCGAAACTGCTGCGCGGACCTACTTGCTTGATGTGAAGCGCGACGGCGAACCGTCTCTGATGGACTTTCGACTCGAGATTGGATACAGCGGAGGCAAGACACTGTGACGGGCCTTTGTCGTGCGCTGCTTGTTGCTCTATTGCTTTCTCTCGTGGCGGCAGCGGGCGTTGGCTTCGTTGTTTGGAGGACCTACAACGCGAGTTTCACGTCGACCGAGAACGCTGACTTCATCAGGATTCGCGGGGATCGCGGTTTCGTCCTTCTGGGGCCTGAGTTCATGCGGAACTTGATGGGAGACGCTTGGGCCAGTAGCCGCCTCTACTCCACTTGTGCGGGCTGGCGAACATCGAAGGAAACACTGCTCCAGGAAATGCCGCTTCAACCGCTCCCAGCTGCAAGCAATGGAGTCGTTCTGAAAGTGCCGCGGGCCGACGCCGAATGGGCGAGCATGATCGTGTACTCGTCGGGTCTAAAGAAGCTCTGCGGCCTCGAGGTCGACTTGGTGCACTCGAGTGTCATGAGCCAAGGGTGCAACCTGGTTGAGTCTCTTGACCGCAAACTCATTGCGGACGAGATGAAGCCAGCAACCAAGTGAGCTCGCAACATGGTCGTCACGTCGAAGACCGAAGACCGTAGAGGTGCCAGCCACCTTACAATCGGCCCGAAGGGCGACGCAGTCCTCAAGGCTTGCTACCCGACGTTCGATCCGTGATGCCACACCGAATGGAATCGCGCGTGGGGCCCCGCTACACCTCGTTTGCATGGGTGGCCAGCAGCTTGCTTGTTGTCAGGGCTGCCTTGCACGCGGTTGTAGCAGTCGGTCTGCATCTGCGTTTGCTGGAGGTCTCGGACATCGAAGGACTGCCCAGTGCGTTCCTCGTTGACCACTGCGAGTTCTGGGTCGGTTCGGACTTGAGGCTGCTTGGGTGGTTGGCCCCTGTTGCCGTCATGGCTCGAGTCGCTCATACAAGGAGCCTTGCTTCATTCTTCTTCGGCGCGCTTGGCGGCATTGCCGGGCTCGCGCTCGCGATGGCGATCTCCGCCTTGCCTGCCTTGATAGTCCGCGGGTATCTTCCTGCGATCGGGATCGCTCCCAATACCTGGGTGGCTGCGCTGCTGTTCACGGCTCTCGCGCTAGCGCTCATCAATGCTCCTCTGGTGTTCATGCGCTGGCGCTCACACGGGAGGCGGAAACTCCGGGAATCGGGTAAGGCGGACTGAGCAGCCAGGCGCCAAGCAGCGGTGGTGAGAAACGAGCCCGGCCCGTTGGCTGGGCTCGTCGTATGGCTTGACGCCGCCCTTCGTCAGCCCCTCGGAAGGAAGGACTCAACCGCAGTCAGGCTGCGTGGTCTTCAATCCCACGAGACCTCGAATCGGGGAATCGTGGAACTTGCACTGGCCTCGCCTCGTATCCTGCGTCGGGGACGGACGGGAGGCCCAGAAGTCCGTGGCAGCTGTCCGGCTCGTCCCCGGTGCTCCGGCCCAATACCCACAAGCTGGACCGTGTCGTGGATCTGAAAAAGAAAAGGGCCCCTCGCGAGAGGGGCCCTTGGCATTTGCCGCGTGGGGTCGGGATCAGGCGGGGCGGCGCCGGAGGGCGAGGAGCGCTGCCAGGGCGAGGAGCCCGAGCATCACGCCGATTCCGATCGGGGAGAGGGTCGGAATCTCGAGCACGCCCGAGATCTGGATGACGGTCGGGTCGCTCGTGCCGCCGGCCGCCGGATCGTCGGTCGAGGCGGTCGTCTCGTTGGTGCCGTTGCCGTCGGCGTCGTAGCTGACGGTTCCCTGGTTGCTGATCGAGGTCCCTGCGGCCTCGGACGAGATCGTCGCGTCGATGGTCACCGTCACCGAGCCGCCGCCCGGGATCGAGCCGTTCCAGGTGACGGTGTTCGTGCCGATCGTCGCGACCGCCGTGCCCGAGGTGGCCGACGCGGAGACGAGCACGAGCGACGCCGGCAGGATGTCGGTGAGCTCGTCGCCCGGGTTGTCGAGCTGGGCCGTGGCCGAGGTGTTGGTCAGGGTGATGGTGTACGTGATGGCGCCGCCCGGGACGAAGCTCCCGCTGACGGTCTTGGTGCGCCCGCTGATGCCGGCCGGCGAGGTGACGAAGAAGCTCGTCGGGTCGCTGGCGCCGCCGACTGCCGGGTCGTCGGTGAGGGCGGCGGCCTCGTTGACGCCGTTGCCGTCCGCGTCGAAGGCGAGGCTGCCCTGGTTGGTGATCGTCGCCAGCGCCGCGCCGGCACCGATCGTCGCCTGGATGGTGACGGTCACCGAGCCGTTGGCCGGCACGACGCCGTTCCAGGTCACCGTGTTCGTGCCGAGGTTCGCCAGGGCCGTGCCCGAGCTGGCCGAAGCCGAGACCAGGGCGAGCTGCGGCGGCAGCACGTCGGTGAGCTCGTCGCCCGGGTTGTTCTGCTGGTCGTAGCTCGAGCTGTTGCTGAGCACCACCGTGTAGGTCACGGCGCCGCCCGGAACGAACGAGCCGGTCACCGCCTTGGTGGCGCTGAGGGTCGCCGGCGAGAGCACCGTGGTCGTGGCGCTCGCCGAGTTGTTGACGGTATTGGGGTCCGCCGTGGTCGGCGAGCTGGTGTCGCTGGCGTTGGTCAGCGCGCCCGCGGTGTTGGGCGCCGTGAAGGTGGCCGCGAGCGTCGCCGAGCCGCCGGGGGCGAGGCTCGCCAGGTCCCAGTGGCCGGTCGCCGGGTTGTAGATGCCCTGCGAGGCGGTGAAGGATCCGGGGTTGAGGCTCGGGAAGCTGGCGAAGCCCTCCTGGACGTCGACGCTGTAGGACGGGTCGTCGCCGTGGTTGGTGACGGTGAGCGTGTAGGTCACGCTGCCGCCGACGAGCACGGTCGGGCTGCTCACCGACTCGGTGATCTCGAGGTCCGACGAGCGCGGCGCATTGACGCAGACCGTCGCCTGGTTGTTGGCCGGGTTGGTGTCGAGCGGCGTGCCGGCGCGGACCTGCGACCGGTTGCAGATCTGGCCGGAGAGCTCGACGGTGGCGACGATCTGCAGCGTCGCGCTGGCCGAGACGGCCAGGCTGCCCGGGACCGTCCAGAGCCCGGTGCCGGAGACGTAGGCGCCGCCGCCGTTGTCGGAGACGTAGGTGAGACCGCTCGGCAGCGGATCACTGACGACGATCCCCGAGGCGGTGTTCGGCCCGTTGTTGGTGACCGTGACGGTGAAGGTCACGTTCTGGCCGACCGTCGGGTTGACCGGCAGGACGGACTTGGCGATTGCCAGGTCGGCCGCCTGGGCGGTGTCGAGCAGCACCACCTCGGCCCGCGTGCCGGCGGCGTTGTGATGGTGCAGGAGCAGCGCGCCGAGCGACCCGTTGGTGGTCATGTTGGCGGTGTTCCAGCTCACCGGCAGGGTCGCGCCGTTGAGGTCCTCGTCGAGGAAGTTGCCGCCGAAGTTGATGCCCGGCGCCGCCCAGTTGTAGAAGTACGGGCCGGCCGCTTCGTCATAGCGGGAGGCCGCCGCCGGACTGCAGTGATCGCCGGTCGTCGTCCGCGCGCAGCCGGCGTTGGTCGCCGGACAGGTCACGATCTTGTAGCGGAAGGTGGTGTCGCCGGCGGTCATGCCGAGCTGCGCCGGCGTGGCGCCGAGGACCATCACGTTGTTGAGGTGCATCGCCGTGTCGATCACCGACGGCGAGACGAGATTGACGAACGAGCCGAGGCCGAGAATGGTATTGCCGTTCGTCGTCAGGTCCCGGACGCCGCGATGGAAGGTGTCGACGGCGTTGGCCCCCGAGACGAAGATCGAGGGGCTCAGGTTGAAGATGGCCTTGTCGTACGTCCCGTCCTCGTTGGTGTCGATGCAGATGTCGTAGGCCACTTCGTTGAGCGTCGACCAGTCGGACCAGCTCGAGACGCCGAAGAAGACGAGGTCGTTGTTGATGTTCGACGGCGATCCCGGGAGGTAGGAGACGCCGGCGTACTGGATGTCGGCGTAGTCCGGCGCGTTCGCCGGGTCGGTGCCGGAGACCACCTGGAGCTCGAACGGCGAGACCAGCGATTCGATGTCGGTAGGGTAGGTTCCGGTGCAAGTCGGGCCGGCGGCGAGCGTGCCGGTGCAGAGCCCGGTGCCGGAGAGCGGGATGGTCGTCGAGCCGGTCGGCGCGCCGCCGGTCACGATCGTCGGCGGGGCCGCCATCGCCGACGACGGCTTCTCGGCCATGTAGACCGGCAGGCGGAGCTTCAGCGTGCTGCTCTGGCTGAAGGTGAGATAGCCCTCCTCCTCGGTCAGGAAGGAGCGCGGCTGGTCGCCGTAGTTCGCCTGGATGCCCTGGGTCGGGAAGAGCGACGGGTCGCGCTTCTGGTCCATCAGGCTGGCGTCGGCCGACAGCTGCACGTCGATCTCGACCGACTCGCCGGCGGGGATGGTGAGGCTGTTGCCGCCGGGCAGCGAGAAGGAGACGCCGGGGGCGTCGTTCGTCAGGTCGAAGCCGAGGTTGAAGGTCTGCGAGGTCGCACCCTTGTTCACCACCCGCACCTTCTTGACCTGCGTGACGTTGCCGACGACCTCGGGGTTGAACGTGACGCTCACCAGTCCGGCGTCCTCGGCGTTCATCGCCACGACGTCGCCGACGGCCGCCTTCGGCACGTCGACACGCCCTCCGCCGATGCGCGACGGGCCGAAGCGCGGCGCGGTGCCGTTGGGGAAGAGCGTCGTGTCGTGGATCGCGTAGTTCATCGCCAGCGCCTTGAGCTCCTCGACGGTCCAGGTCGGGTGGAGCTGGCGGAGCAGCGCCATCGTGCCTGCCATGTGCGGGCTGGCCATCGAGGTGCCGGAGATCGTCAGGTTGCGGACGCCGACCTGGATGCCGCTGGGGTCGAAGACGCCGGTGCAGGACGAGCCGCCCGAGGTCGCCGTCGTGCAGACGATGCCGGTCTCGACCGAGGTGATGTTGAAGCCCGGAGCGGCGACGTCTGGCTTCAGGCGAAGCGGCGAGCCGAAGATGCGACGCGGGCCGCGCGAGGAGAAGCTGGCGACGGTGTCGGCGCCGTTCTGCCCCTGCAGGGTGACGTTGACCGGCGGCGTGCTGAGGATCGTGTTCTTCAGCAGCGTACCGTCGGCCAGCGTGATCATCTCGGTGGGCGTGGTGATCGGAGTGACGATCGTCGCGTCGTCGGCCATCCCCGGCGGCGGCGAGCCCGGGGCGTTGTTGACGATGATCGTGCCGATGGCGCCGGCGTTCTGGCAGTTGAGCGCCTTGGTCTTGAACGAACAGGTGCCGCGGTCGACGACGCAGATGTTGCCGGCGATGGCGGCGGCGTTGGTCAGCGCGCAGCAGCCGTCCGTTGCCGAGGTACCGCAAGCCGCTGGCGACGTAGCGTCCTGCCCGATCACCGCGTTGGCGGTCTGTCCGCTCGGTGTCGTGCCGAACGCCGCGGCGCCGCCGAGGTAGTTGCCGGCGATCCCGGCGGGCGAGTTGACCAGCATCGACACGGCGGCGACACCGTTGTCCAAAGAGGCCGCCGTGGCGAGGACGCGTGAGCCCGAGCCCGGAGCGCCGGCGATGAAGAAGGTGTCCCCGGCGTTGCCGGCCGAGGTGACGACGATGACGCCGGCGAGCGCCGCATTGTCGGAGGAGAGCGCCGAGGCGGTCACCGCCGAGCCGAAGCTCGAGCCGAGCGACATGTTGATCACGTCGAGGTGGTCGGAGAGGTCGGTGTCGCCGTTCGGGTCGAGCGACCAGTCGATGGCCGCGGTGGTCAGGCCGGTGCTGCCGAAGCAGCCGAAGACCCGCAGCCCGTAGAGCGACGCCTTGGGCGCCACACCCGGTCCGACCAGCAGGCCGCTGTAGGTCGACGGGTTGGCATCGTACGGCCCGGTGAAGGTCGCTCCCCCGGCGGTCATGCCGTAGGCGGCCGCCGAGCCGGAGACGTGGCTGCCGTGGCCGTTGCAGTCCATCGGGTTGGCGTCGGGCGCCGGAGCGTTGGCGCCAGTGTAGGCGTCGCCCGCGAAGTCGTTGCCGCCGACGACCTTGGCGGTCGGGAAGCTCCCGCCCGTGGCCGTGCCGACGGTGGTGAAGGTCGCGGTGTCGGTGCGCTCGGTGGTGTAGTCGGCCGCCGTCGCGCCGGGGCCGCCGAATGCGGGGTGGAGGTAGTCGATCCCGGTGTCGATGATGCCGATCCGGATCCCGGTGCCATCGACGCCAGCCGGCAGGCCGATGGTATTGGCCCAGACGTTCGGCGCGCCGATGAACGGCACGCTGGTCGAATTGGTCGGGAACTCGGCGGCGATCGGCACGATTCCCTTGACGCCGGGGAGTGCCCGGATCGCCGCCAGGCGATCGGCTTCGACCGCGACGGCGATGCCGTTGAGGGCGTTCTTCACCCGGTAGATCTCGCGTGCATCGATCGGCGACGCGGCGAGCGCGGCCCCGACCTGTGCCTGGGCGGCGGCGATTCGCATCGCCTGACTCCGGGTCAGGACGGCGGCGGCGGCCTTGGCGTGGCTGTCCGTCGGCAGGGCACCCTTCATCGCCTCGGCGTAGACGACCGCCGTCGGAGGATCGACGAGCTCGACGAGGACCTGGATCCGGCCGTCGTCGGTGCGGGCGATTCCTTCCTGACGGGCGAGGCTCTCGTCGGGGTTCGAGACCTCCATCTCGGGAGCCGGAGACGCCGCCACCGGACGAAGCGGCGCGGCCGCGGCGAGCCCGCCGACCAGCAGGGCAAGGCACGCGACGATCGTGAGGACGGGGTCGGCGAGGGCAATCGGACGCTTGCGGGTTGACGGCATCGGCTCCTCCTGGAACAAAGGCAGAGTCCCTACCGGCAGATCGGGCTTCGTGCACCGAGGGCCGGCAGGCGACGGAAAGGCGCAGGCTTGGGTTGGCAAGAGATCGAGCCAAGCATGACGTCGAGTGGGCGGAGAGTACCGGCGGAGGTGGGGGGAGGTCAAACCCTCGGGCGCCGGCCGATGGGCCCGAACGGGCCGCCCTCGCCGTCGCGGGGACGCCGCCTCCGGCTCCCCAGGCGGGCGCCCTCGCGAGTCGCCGTCGAGGGACGGCGCGAGTTGAAGCCGTGCACTTCGAATGGAACAATCGGCTGGCCGGGAAAGGTCAGACCCTGTTCGGCTCGTCGGTTCAAGGAGGATTCGAGTGCACCCGTCTGCGGTCAAGCGCTTCTCTCGCCTCCTGGGATGGGCCCTCGTTCTCGGCAGCGCAGCCTCCGCCGAGTCGGCCCCCGGCCCCTCGCATGTCGTGCGTCTCGACCGCGCGGCAGCGCGCGCGGCGAGCCGCCTCGCGCTCGCGCCCCGTTTTGCCGCCGACTACGGCGGTTTCCGCTATCTCGAGCTTTCGGCGGCCGACGTCGCCCGCCTCGAAGGCGCCGGGGTGCCCTTCACGGAAGACCGCGACGCCGGCCAGGTGCAGATCGGTCGCTTCCGTTTCGACCCGCGGCGCGACGGTGAGTCGGCGATCGGTGCGGGTGAGGTGGCCAACGGCACGTCGGCCGGCTTTCGCCTCGTCCAGTTGCGCGGTCCCGCCAAGGACGAATGGCTGGCCGAGTTGGGCCGCGCCGGACTGCCGTTGCTGCAGTACTACCCGTTCGACACCTACTTGACCTGGGCTGCGCCCGGTGTCGCCGAAGACGCCGCGGCGCGACCGTTCGTCCGTTGGCAGGGGCTCGTCCATCCGGCCTACAAGGTCTCGCCGGAGCTCGACGGCCGCACCGGGACGATCCGCAACGTCGACGTGACGGTCTACGACGACGGCAAGCTCGATGCGGTGGCCGCCGAGATCGAAAAGCTCGGCGGCAAGGTGCTGCAGCGCGTGCCGGCGCAGCCCGATCGCACCTTCTATTCGATCGTGGCCGAGCTCCCGGCGAGCGCGCTCGCCGCGATGGCGCGCCTTCCGTCGGTGCTCTTCCTCGGCTTCCAGGGGCCGCGGCCGGTGTTCGATGACGAGATGTCCGACCAGATCCAGGCGGGCAATCACCCGGGTGGTGTGCCGGTCACCGGCTACAACGCGCACCTGGCGACACTCGGCGTCGATGGCTCGGGAGTGACCTGGGCGATCGTCGACACCGGCATCGACTACGACCACCCCGACCTCGCCTCGCGCATCGTCGGTGGGTACGAGTTCCCCGGGTCCTGCAACATCGCGGGTCAGCCCGGATCGGACTGTGCCGCGGGTGGACATGGGACCCACGTCGCCGGAATCGTCGGCGGAACCGCCGCCGCCGGTTTCGCCGATCCGTCGGGGTTCCTCTACGGTCTGGGGGTCGCCCCGAGCGTGGGTCTCTTCGCGATGAACTCGCTCTCGGCGGCTGCCTGGCCGCCGGCCGGAGGCTGGCAGGAGCACTCGAAGCGGGCGGTGCTCGGCAGCGCCGTGGGCGGCAACAACTCGTGGACCACCAGCGAAGGGAGCAACCACGGCTACCAGGCCTCGGAGCGCGCCCACGACCTGATGGTCCGCGACGGGAACTTCGACACCACCACGGTGGCGGAGCCGTTCATCGAGGTCTTCTCGGCCGGCAACTCGGGCCCCGGAGCGAGCACGCTGACGGCGCCGAAGGAGGCCAAGAACCTGATCGTCGTGGCCTCCAGCGCCAACTACCGCGTCGGCTCGATCGACAGCATCGCCAGCTCCTCGTCACGCGGACCGGCGGCGGACGGCCGCATCGTGCCGACGCTCGCCGCTCCAGGCGAGGAGATCGCCTCGACCCGCAACGACACCGGAGGCGACTGCTCGACGGCGATCGCCGGCACGAGCAACCGCTACGCCTTCTGCTCCGGGACGAGCATGGCCGCGCCCCATGCCTCGGGCGCTGCGGTGCTCGCCGTCGATCGGTGGCGGGACCTGCACGCGGGGGCGACGCCGAGTCCGGCGCTGGTCAAGGCGCTGCTGGTGGCGAGTGCGGTGGACATGGGAGCGGCCGACATCCCGAACTTCAACGAGGGGTGGGGCCGCATCGACATCACCCGCCTGCTCGCACCCGGAGTGCCCCGCGTGGACCAGGACCAGGATCCGGCACGGACCTTCGCGTCGGCCGGCGAGGTCTACGAGATGACGGTCGGTGTCCCCGATCTCGCCAAGCCGTTCAAGGTGACGGTCGCGTGGACCGATGCTGCGGGGGCCGTCGGCGCGAATCCGGCGCTGGTCAACGACCTCGACCTCGAGGTGGTATTCGGGTCGACGACCTACCTCGGCAACCAGTTCGCCGCCGGTTGGTCGACGCCGGGCGGCACGCCGGACGCCCGCAACAACCTCGAGAACGTCTTCGTGCAGTCGCCGCCGTCGAGCGCGGCGACGATCCGTGTGCGAGCGACGGCGATCAACGGCGACGGTGTTCCGTACAATGCCGACGCGACCGACCAGGACTTCGCGCTGGTCTGCACCAACTGCGCCGAGCAGGCGGACTTCACCCTGCGCGCCGTGCCCGCCTCCCAGGCGGTTTGCGCACCGACCGAGGCCGCCTTCGCCGTCGAGGTCGGTTCGCTGCTGGGCTTCGTGAATCCGGTCACCCTGAGCTTGATCGGTGAGCCGATCGGGGCCTCGGATGGCTTTTCGGTCAATCCGGTGACGCCGGCCGATCCGGCCGCGACATCGACGCTCACGCTGGCGAACACCGAGGCGGCGGTGCCCGGGACATACGCGATGACGCTGGTCGGGGCGGCGGACGGCGCCGACCCGAAGAGCTTCCCGCTCTCCCTGTCGATCGACAGCGCAGTACCGCCGGCGCCGTCGCTCACCGCGCCGGCGGATGGAGCGCTCGGCGTCGCGGTGCGTCCGACCCTGCAGTGGGAGGGGGCCGCCCAGGCTGCCTCCTACCGCCTCGAGGTCTCGACCTCGGTGGACTTCACCCCGTTGCTCGTCGACGAGTCCGGCCTCACCGGCACGAGCTTCACTCCGACGAGCGATCTGCCGAGCAGCGCGCGCCTGTTCTGGCGCGTCACGGCGACGAACGCCTGCGGACCCGGCGTCGCCTCGGCGGTCCACACCTTCGCCACCGTCACTCTGCCAGGCGACTGCAGCCTCGGGTCGGCGGCCGCTCCGGTCTATGCCGAGAGCTTCGACGGAGCCGTGACCGGCTGGACGCACGGCGGGACGGGCGACACCTGGGCGCTCTCGACCTTGCGCAGCCACAGCGGGACGACGTCGTACCTCGGAGTCGACGCGACGAGCGTCTCCGATCAGCGGCTGGTCTCGCCGCCGATCGTCCTGCCGGCGGCCGGGGCCGATCTGACCTTGCAGTTCTGGAACTACCAGTCGTTCGAGGATCGCACCGGCGGCTGCTACGACGGAGCGATCGTCGAGGTGTCGACGGACGGAGGCGCCTCCTGGACGCAGCTCGTCGCCCCCGCCCTGCTCACCGACCCCTACGACGGCCCGGTGTCGGCGAGCTACTCCAATCCGCTGGCGAACCTCGAGGCCTGGTGTGGCGATCCCCAAGGCTGGCTGAGCTCCGTCATCGACCTCTCGGCCCATGCCGGCGACACCGTGCAGTTCCGCTTCCGCGTCGGCACCGACACCTCCGCCGGGCGCGCTCCGGACGGCTGGAACATCGACGACGTGAAGGTCCAGGTGTGCTTCGTTCGACTCGCCGTCGACGGGTTCGAGTCAGGGGATCTGTCGGCGTGGAGCGCACGCGAGCCCTGACCGGCTCGAGGGGGGTCGATTCCCCTGCCGGCGACCGGTCCTCGGCGAACGCGACCGGCCCCCCGGGGTGGCGTGCTTCTCGACACGCCGAGTCGGAAACGCTCCGGAGCGCCGAGCCCGGGAGCGCTAGAATCGCGCCTCGTCTGCGGCCGCGCTGGCGCGCGCCATCTACGAGGAGCGTGCGATGAAGCCACCCGAAATCGTCCGCCTGTCTCCCGGCAAGCGGGTGCTCTTCCTGACCAAGGATGCCGAGCTCGTGAGGCGGCAGTTGCACGAGGGCCTCGACCTGCGGATGGAGGAGCTCACGCCGACCGATCTGCTCGACGACATCAACACCGACGTGATGACTCCCGCCTGGGTCTGCTTCGACTGGAAGCCGTCGGAGATCGCGCGCGAGGCGTATGCGGGACTGATCGTCGACGGCCGGCGGGTGATCGAGCGCGACGCGCTCGCCAACGGCAACTTCGAGGTCATCGTCTCCGGCCAGCGCAAGGGCACCGGCTCGTCGCGCGAGACGGCGGCGCAGGCGGAGGCTTTCGCCGGCATCCGCATCGCCATCGCCTCGTCGTTCGCGCCGATCCACGCGCGCAACAACATCAACCTCGGGACGCTGATGGGCGGTTACGAGATCCTGCGGCGACTCCAGGACGGCGAAGGGGTCCCGCTCGTCGAGTTCTGCGCCGGTCACGATCCGATCACCCGTTGCGTCATCGAGCAGGGCGGCCTCTTCCCGTTCAGCAAGGCGCTCGCCGCCGGCGAGGTGGAATTGCCGGCGACGGCCACCGGGCCGCGCCCGATGACGATGGCCGAGAAGATCCTCGCCCGGCACCAGGTGGGCGGCACGGGCTTCGTGCGCGCCGGGGACGCGGTGATCGTCGAGGTCGACGGCGGCTACTCGCACGAGTTCACCACCGCCCAGGTCCATGCCTTCCTCGCCGCGGAGTACGGGGAGGAGTACACCATCCGCCATCCCGAGCGCTTCGCCGTCTTCGAGGATCACCTCATCTACGCCGACGAAGTGGCGCGCATGCGCCCCTTCCTGCCGAAGATCGAGATCCTCCGCGCCATGCAGCGGGAGTTCCAGCGGCGCACCGGAGTGCGCGACTTCTCGGCGCGCGACGGCGTCTCGCCCGGGATCTGTCACGAGGTGGCGCGCGAGCGGATGATCGCGCCGGGGGATTTCGTCCAGGCGACCGACTCGCATACCTGCATGGGCGGAGTGAACAACGCCCTCACCTGGGGCGTCGGCGCGACGGAGTACGCCGCGCTCGTCCACGCCGGATTCACCCAGGTCGAGGTGCCGGAGTCGATCCGTTTCGAGCTCGTCGGTGAGCTGGCGCCGAACGTCACCGCCAAGGACCTGATGCTCCACATCCTGTTGCGTTTCGCCAAGCCGGAAGCGACGCTCAACCGGGTGATGGAGTTCACCGGTCCGGGGCTCGCTTCGCTGTCGATGGACGAGCGCGCGACGCTCGCCAACATGGCCACGGAGTGCACCGCACGGAGCGGCATCGTGGCGGCCGACGAGGCGACGTTCCGCTGGCTCGCGGCTTGGCGACCGGAAAGCAGCGACGACGAGCGAGCGCGCTGGCGCGCCCGCGCGGTCGCTCCCGACGAGGGCGCCGAATACGCCGGCGGGCTGCACGTCGTCGACCTCTCGCGCCTCGTGCCGATGGTCGCGCACCCGGGAGACCCGGACCACGGCATTCCGTCCGACCCGACGAACGGCGCGACGGTGGCCGAGGTCGGGGACGTGGCGATCGACATCGCCTACGGCGGCTCCTGCACGGCCGGGAAGATCGACGACCTGGCGTTCTACCACCAGGTCTGTGCCGAGGCGGTCGCCGCGGGTCGGCGGGTCGCGACCGGCGTCGAGTTCATCATCCAGTGCGGCTCGGAGGCGGTCGAGAGTTACGCGCGCGAACAGGGATTCCTCGACACCTTCGCGCGCGCCGGCGTGCGTCTGATTCGCCCCGGCTGTGGCGCCTGCATCGGTTGCGGCCCGGGCGTCTCCGAGCGCGCCGACCAGGTGACCGTGTCGGCGATCAACCGGAACTACAAGGGGCGCTCCGGTCCCGGCAGGCTCTGGCTTGCCAGTCCGCTGACCGTCGCGGCGTCGGCGTTCACCGGGCGGATCAGCGCCTTCGAGCCCGGGATGTTCGCCCGTGGGGGAGCTTCCGGTCCGCGGTGACGACCGGGTCGGGCGGGCACGGTCCGGGATCGTGCGAAGATCAGCCCGGGGGCCGTGAGGTGATCCGTCGAGCCGAGCTGCGCCACGCTGTCGTACGCCGCTTCCTGCTGCTGTTCCTTCCCGTTGCCCTGCTGGTGGTCGCCGGGGCCGGGTGGATCCTCTCGGAGGATTCGCGCGCCCGTCGCGAGTCGCTGCGGGGGCGACAGGCGAACCACCTCGCCCTGCTCGAGAGCCTCGTCGAGCTGCGACTCGAACCGATCCTCGGCACCATTCGCCACCTCGCCGCGACCCCGCAGATCCAGGTCTATCTCCGCCATCCTGGGGAGCTCGAGCGCCGGCCGGTCGAGGAGGAGATGGCCGGTTTGCTGTCCGGTCAGCCCTCGTTCGACCAACTCCAGTGGCTCGACGAGTCGGCATGCGAACGGATCGTCGTGCGTCGCGAGGCGGGGGGGATCGGCGCCGTCGCCGCGGCCGCTGCCTCCCGATGCGCACGCGACGACGCCGACGCGATCGCGCGGCTGAATCCGGGACAGCTCTACCTCGCGCCGCTCGACCTGGCGGTGGAGGACGGGCAGGTGATCCGGCCAGTGCGGCCAGTCCTGCGTTTCGCCCTGCCGCTCTTCGACGCCGAGAAGGTGCGGCGCGGGACGCTCGTGCTGAGCCTCCTCGTCGAGCCGCTCCTCGCCCAACTCGGCCGTCCGTTCGTCGCTGCCGACGAGCGCGTCCTGGTGGCCAACGATCGCGGCTTCTGGCTGGTCGGGCCGCGTGTGGGCAGCGAGTGGGGCTTCCGCCTTCCCGAGCGCGTGGCGGAGACGGTGGGCTCCGCCTTTCCCGAGCTCTGGCACGCCTTCTCGACGCGCGAGTTCGGTTCCGTCGCGACGCGGGACGGGCTCTTCGAGTTCCGCAAGGTCCGGCCGGCAGCGCTCGCCCGCTCCGGGTGGAGCGAGCGGGCGGGCGGTTGGGGGGCGAGCGGCGCCGAAGAGGCGTGGTGGCTGGTCTCGTGGATGCCGCCTTCCGCCGTCAGCGCCGTTCGCGGCAGCTCGACTCGACTTCTGCTCCTCGCGCTCGCGGCGGTGCTCCTCGTCCTCGCCGTGGCAGCGCTCGGCGAGGCGCGCTCGACGGTGGCCCGGCAGCGTGCCGAGCGGGCGGTGCGCCGTCAGCTCGACCTGATGGAGCGGATGGGCGAGACGATCGCCAGTCCCGTCTTCGTCAAGAACCGCGAAGGTCGCTACACGGCGCTCAATCGCGCCTACGAGGAGCTCCTGGGCGTCCCGCGCGAGACGCTCCTGGGCCACACCGACCGGGAGCGGGTGAGCGACCCCGAAATCGCCACCTACGAGCGGCTCGACGGCGAGGCGCTCGCTGGTTCCGAAGGGGTTCGGTTCGAAACGACGGTCGAACGGCCGGGGCTACCGCCGCGCCGGGTCGAGGTCCACAAGCGGTCGTTCGCCGACGAGAGCGGACGGGTGCTCGGCCTCGTCGGCGTCGTCCACGACATCACCGGCCTGCGGGAGGCGCAGGCTCGCCTGGCCGCGAGCGAGGCGCGTTTCCGCGCGATGATCGAGGGGAGCCTCGATCTCATCTTCGTGCTCGGTCCGCAGGCGCGGCTCGAGTACGCCAATCCGCGTGCCGAGAATGCGATGGGCTGGCCGGCGAGCGAGATCGTCGGTCGGTCGGCGATCGAGTTCGTCCATCCCGACGACGCAGGCCTGGCGCGCGGGATGATCCGCCTGATGAGCGAGGACCGAACGGCGCGGCCCCGACTCGAGGCGAGGCTCGCCAGTCGCTCGGGGGAGTGGCTGGACGTCGAGGTCTGGGCCTCGCCCCTCGAGTCCGCCGACGGGCATTTCTCGTTCCTGGTGGTGGCGCACGACATTCGCGAGCGCCGGCGGGTCCAGCGCGAGCTCGCCGAGTCCCGCGCTCGCCTGCAGCGCGTTCTCGAGCACATGCCGGTGATGCTCTCGGCGGTGGGCGAGGACGGCCGTTATGCGGTATGGAACCGCGAATGCGAGCGAGTCACCGGGTATTCGCTGGAAGAGCTGGCCGACGAGAAGGTTGGCACGTCGATGGCTCGCCTGTTCCCGGATCCAGTCGATCTCGACCGCTTGCGGCACGAATGGGCGGCGCGAGAAGGGGAGTTCCGCGATTGGGAGATGGAGATCGTCTGCAAGGACGGGAGTCGCAAGGTCACTTCCTGGTCAAGCATCGCACGGCAGTTCCCGATCGCGGGCTGGAGAACCTGGTCCATCGCCGCCGACGTCACCGACCGACGGCGCGCCGAGCGCGAGAAGGCGGCCGCGCTCGAGACGCTCCAGAGCTGGGTGGGAAAACTGCAGAAGCTCAACGAGCTCGACGATCTGCTCCACGCCTGCCGAAACCTCACCGAAGCGTATGCAGTGTTGGAGAAGTCGCTTCCGCCTCTCTTTGCCGCCGACGCCGGCCAGCTTTTCCGGCCAGATGCCGGCTCCGACACGATGACGTGCGTGCTCACCTGGGGGGGCCTCGGTTCGGAAAGCTTGGCGCGCACCAGCTGTTGGGGGCTCCGCCTCGGGCATCCCCACCTGCACGGGCCGGAGACCTCGAGCGTGGCTTGCGAGCACGTCGAGCGCGGGAGTGGGAACGCGAGCATCTGTGCACCGCTGCTGGCGCAGGGAGAGCTGCTGGGGCTCTTGCATCTGAGGAAGTTCATCCGTTCTTCGGCGACCGAGAACGCATGGTCCTCCGAGCTCCAGCTGGCGCAGATGGTGGCCGGGCACCTGAGCCTTCGCATCGCCGCACTTGGGCTGCGTGAAACCCTCGAGTACCGCTCGACCCGGGATCCGCTGACCGGTCTGTTCAACCGACGCTACTTCGAAGAGACGTTGACGCGTGAGATCCACAGCTCGGGGCGCCATCGTCGGCCGCTGGCGATCGTCATGGTCGACATCGATCGTTTCAAGCGCATCAACGACACTTACGGTCACGCCGTGGGGGACGTCGCGCTGCGGGAGGTGGCGTCGGCGCTGCAGCGGGGGCTGCGGGCTTCGGACGTACCTTCTCGTTGGGGTGGCGAGGAATTCGTCTTGCTCCTGCCCGAGGCGACCGTTCCGCCGGCCACCCATCGCGCCGAGGAGCTGCGGCGAGCGGTGCTCGCGCTCGCTGCCGACCGGGTGCGCGGGCTGCCGCCGGAGCTGTCGGTCTCGGCCGGCGTGGCCGTCTATCCGCTGCACGGCGAGACCGCGGAAGCTCTGCTCAAGGCCGCCGATCAGGCTCTCTACCGAGCCAAGGCCAACGGGCGGAATCGCGTCGAGACCGCCGAGTAGGTTCAGTCCTGGCGGAACCTGCTTCCGGAGTCATAGGAGGCGAACGCCGCGACAGGGCGACAGCTCTCTGCGACCTGGACGGCACTCCGGGTGCAGTTTTCCCGCTCTCTCGGCCCAGCGCGAGCGTACGCGGCTGAGCGATCAGAACGCGTCGACGTCGGCGAACGATGCGAGCTGCCCGGCACGGTTCGCGTACTGGCGCCTCGCGCCGGTCAGCGTGTCGGTGACGGTGAGCGTGTACTCGACGTCGGAGAGTGCTCCGCAGTAGAACCAGAAGTGGGAGTTCAGGGCGCGACCGTCGAGCATCTTCACCGCGAGCTCGGGATTGTCGTCGTCGAAGAACCAGAAGGTCCCCGAGTCGAGGGTGTGCGGGCCAGCCTGCGCCGTGCCTTCGTTGCCAAGGAAATCGCGCCAGCTCGCTTCGACGGCGAAGCGCCCCTGCTGCAGGCAGAGGCGGGTTGCGCTCGGGATGCATGCGCCTGGGGGCGTGTGCGCAGCCGAAGCTGAGGAACGCGCGGCGGTCGAGACGAGTGGCTTTGCAGGTGGCTGCGAGGAGCCGGCCGCGAACGCTTCGATGTCGGAGAACGAGGTGAGCTGGCCAGGAGGGTTGGTGGTGCGACGGGTCGTGCGCGTTGCCGTATCGGTGATCTGCAGGTTGTAGCCGCGGTCGGTGAGCGAGCCGGCGAAGAGCCAGAAGTGATCGTTCAACGCGCGGCCGTCGTGCACCTTCACGACCGCCTCGATGTTGTCGGCATCGAAAAACCAGAAGGCGCCAGAGCTGCTCGAAAGCGGAAAGGCCGAAGCCGATGCCGAGTGGCCGCGCTCGTCGTGCCATTGGATCTCGACGCTGAACCGACCGTCTTGCAGGCAGAGCCGATGCGCTTCGGGGATACAACGACCATCGCCATTCGTGTCGATCGCCCAGAGCTCGCGCCCGCGAAACCCATCGTCCGCGGAGAAGTAGAGAGTGTCGCCGACCGCGACCAGCTCTTCGGGCGCCGCGGAGTCGCTGCCGGCGGCGATGTCCGAGACGCGGCGCGTGCCCGCGACGGTCCCGTCCGTAGTCCAGACCTCTCGCCCGCTGTTGTCGGCCTCGGCGGCGAAGAAGAGCCTTCCGCCGGCCACGGCGAGGAATCGAGGCTCGCTTCCGACCCCTCCCGGCACGAGGTCGAGCGACCGCGTCCCGGCCGCCGTGCCGTCGGTGGCCCAGAGCTCGGCGCCGGTCTCTTCGGTCTCGGCGGTGAAGTAGAGACGGCCGGCGTGAGAGATCGCCTGCCGCGGACTGCTGTCGTCGGGGTCGACCGAGAGCGAGCCGAGATCGGCGATCGCCGTCGTTCCGTTCGCCGAACCGTCGCTCCGCCAGAGCGTCAGGCGATCGGAAGCCACGAGGAACAGTAGCTGATCGCCCCAGGCGAAGAGGTCCAGCAGGCGGTCTTCGCTCTCCTCGGGAGAAGTCCACAGGACCGAGGTCCCGACCTGCGTTCCGTCGGACACATAGAGACGTTCGCGGGTGGGCAGCTCTCGCCCCGTGAAGTAGATCCGATCGTCGACCACGACCTGTTCGAGGTCGGAGTCGTGGCTGACGACCTGTGTCGGTGTCGCGATCGGGCTCGCCGTGCCGCCGGCGAGCGGCAGGGAGAAGACGTCTCCACCGGCATAGGTTTGGCGCACGAAGAGATGAGTCGAGGTCGCCGATATGAGCTCGAAGCTCCGCGGCAGCCCGTCGACCGCGATTCGCGAGGTGCCGCCGAGTGTGCCATCGGAACGCCAGATTCGACGTCGGCCGTCGTCGTGGGCTTCTTCGACCGCGAAGAAGAGGAATCCTCCGCGCGACACGAACGGTAGGAAGGTGTACGCCCACGCGTCGGAGGTCAGGTTCGTCCAGCTATCGGTCAGTGGATCGAAGCTCGCAAGGCATGGGCTCGTTGCACTCGAGCCTTGCGACTCACGAAAGAGCCGGTGGTGGCCGAGGTCCGCTACGGCCTCCACGATGTTGGAGCCGCAGGCATACGGCGGAATCCGGCGCAATGTCCCCGTGCTCGTGTCGAGACTCCAAGAGCTGTCGTGGTACAGCTCCTGGCTCGCGGATGTGCCGAGCACGACCCAGTAGAGGTCCTCTCCGGAACATGCAAGCCTAGCAGGCAGGGCTGGCGCGGACTCCGGCTCGAGGTTGCCGAGCAGGCGCAGGCTCCCGTCGAAGTCCCCGAGCAACCAGGGTTCGGTGCTGCTCGCCTCGCTCACTCCAGCGAGCGCGAACGCCCCAGCGGCGCGGGCAACCTGTCCGCGGTACTGCGTGTGCACGGTGACAGGGTCGACCTCGGTGTCATTCAGGACACGTGTGCCGTATTCGGTGCCATCGGTGACGATCGTCGTCCAAGACGATCCGAACATCGAACTGCGATAGGTGTTCTGGTAGAGGGCGCGGTCTTCCACTACGACCCCGTCACCTGCGTACGTGAAGTCGCATTCCACGCAGCTTCCACTGATCGCTCGGGTACCATGAGCAGTTCCGTCAGTCCGCCAGATCTCGATGTCCTCGTCAGCCGTGCTCCTGGCAAGGAAGAGGAGATGATCCCCCAGGGCCAAGAACCCCGAGCGGATCGTGAGCTCGGGAAGATCGGGTACCAAGGGCAACGGCGGCGAGGAGGCCGCCGATTGCACCCAAAGCCCGGGTCGTCCGCTGTGCAACGCGAGGAACACGAAGGACTCTCCGATCCATCCGCCTGAGACCCCCCAGAAGTCGGTGGGACGAAGATCCGGTTCGATGAGCCGATGGGTGCCACTCTCCGTACCGTCGGAAACCCAGAAGTGGTCGGAGCTGCCCAAGACGTGTTCGAGGAAATAGACTCGCGACCTGCCCGCGATGAACCCAAGGGGGGCCAAGTGTGGCCAGTCACCGAAGGCCACGAGGACCCGTGTGCCGATTGCAGTACCGTCGGACACCCAGAGCTCGTAACCTCTTCCTTCCGACCACCCTGCGAAGAAGTAGCGATTCGTTGTGCCGGCTGAGTCGTCCGAGAAGCCCGGAACCGCGACGACCAAGTGTGTTCCACTTGCGGTTCCATCGGTCTGCCCGAGCCACCTCCTCCGTTCCGGATCCTCGGCGAGAAAGAAGACTCGATCGCCGACGACTCGAACGCCGTAGTAGATCCAGCTTCGGTTCGGCTCACCTCGATGCAGGAGGATTGCTGACCCGCCGGGCCAGACGCTCCAGAGGCCGTCGATTCGACTCGTCGACGAGACGCCGGCAACGGCAAGGAAACGGTCCGTGGCGGCGCGGCTCGAGAAGAAGTCGCTCGGGCGAGCTCGGATCATCGAGCCGCTTTCGTCGCGCGCCGCGCGCGTTCCGAGACGAGTTCCATCGGAGACCCAGAGCCTGCTTTCGCCTGCAACTTGCACACCGTAGAAGGCCACGCTCCCGATCTGCTCGAGCAACCGCGGGTACGAGCCCTGGGTCCCCGGTTCTGCGTCGCTCAGCAGCTCGACACGGGACCCGTCGAGGTCGGTGCCGCGCAGCTCCATGCCGTGGAGCGGGTCCGAAGCGGCGAAGACGATGCGGTCGCCCACACGGGCAAATTCGCTCGGCAGCGACGAGCGCTGCTGGATGTCGGTCGCTTGATCGGCGACCAGACGCGGAAGACCGATCGCCTCGGCTGCCAACGGGTTGGCGAGAACCGCGAGCGCCAGGGCCGTGGCCCTGGCGCAGAGCTGGGTGGACAGGAGGGGGGTGTTCCGCACGACGGACCTCCCGGCAGAAGAAGGGCCTTTGCCGGAAGACTGTGCGCGAAAGTGCTACGAAAATCAAGACGGTCGGTCTCGACGCTTGTCGAGTCCGATGCCGCCGTGAGCGCTCTAGTTCCTGCCGAACACCCGCACCAGCGCCTTGTGCCCGCCGACAGACTGGGCGTCGTAGACGAAATCGATCGAGCGGATCACCCGATCGCCGCCGTTGACGTCGATGATGCGCGACTCGCCACCGGCGGGGATGACGTTGCGCAGCTCGACCTCCTGGTCGGCACCGTTGGCGAAGTGGATCGTCACCTTGCGGAACTGCACCGCGCGTTCGAAGACCTTGATGCGGATGGCGCGGAACGTCCCCTCGGCGCGGGTGACGAGGATCGTGTCGTGATCGACGGCGTCGTTGACGGTGCGCTCGCCGATCAGCTCCCAGCCGCGGCGCGGTCCGGCGCTGGCGGAGCTGGCGAGGACGACGGCGAGCAGCAGGGCGAGGGCGGCGGCGAGACGAGTCCTGGCGTTCATCGGCATCTCCTTGGAGGCCGGGTCGTCGAGACGACCCGGTGGTCGATCGGTCGCGAAATCGGCACCCCCGCGGCGGGGATGACCGGCACGACCCTTGAAAACCGTGAATGGCGCGGATCCTACGCCGAGGTGCCGAAACGAGGGAAGATCAAGAAGAACCGGAGCGTGAGAATCGTCCACTCGGGCCTGCCCTTCGGCGGGGCGACTCGCCGGGTTGCCGACCCGACGTGACACGGAGAAAATGGTGCCATGAAGAGCCAGATGCTGGGTCTCGCGCTGGTCGCCGTCCTTTCCGCCGCCTGTGCCCCGGCACTCGAGTTGACCTGGTTCGACCGGACGCCGCACGCGGCTCGGCCGGCAAGCGCGGTGGCGGTGATCGCGGCGTTTCCGTCCGATCGGCCGTACCTCTCCCTGGCGCGGATCGAGGTGGCCGATGGAGGTTGGCGAGAGAGCCGGGCCTCGATGGTCCGTCGTATCCAGGAGCGAGCCGCGGCGGCCGGCGCCGATGCCGTGGTGATCGAGGAGACCACCACGCGGCGTCGGACGGCGATTACCCCTGAGGGGGCGGGTCGCTTCCACGAACGGGTCGTGGTCGGGACGGCGATCGTGTTCTGACCTCGTTCGGGGGCCAGCGGCCGCGCCGAGTTGCGCTTTTTCGCCCGGCGTTGTCTAAAGGGGCATGGACGCCATGCCAGCGACCCGACCCCCGGCCAGCCGGAGCCCCGATCCGGCCCTTCTCGACGCTGCCGAGGAGCGCGAGCTGCTCGCCGCGCTTGCCGGCGGCGATCGCCGCGCCGCCGAGCGCCTCGCCGAAGCCACCTATCGCCAGACCTGGGCGGTGTTGGTGCGACTCTGCGGCGGCGACCTCGATCTCGCCGCCGACCTGACCCAGGAGACCTATCGCAAGGCCTGGGAGTCGATCGGCCGCTTCCGCGGTGGGGCGCGGCTCGCCACCTGGCTCTTCCGCATCGCCTATACCACCTTCGTCAACCACAAGCGGCGTCCGATACGCCTGGTGCCGCTCGCCGACGGTTTCGACGACCTGATGGCGGACGGCGAGCCGTCGAGCGAGGAGTTGTTTTCGGGCGAGGAGCAAGGCCGGAGGCTGCGCCGGGCCGTTCTGGACTTGGACGACACGCTGCGCTTCGCCGTCACCGCGCGCTACTGGGCCGAATTGCCCGTCGAGGAGATCGCCCGCCTCGAAGGGGTCACCGCGATGGGCGTCCGCAAGCGGTTGGCTCGCGCCTTCCAGACGCTCGCCGCCGCGCTGAAGGAGCCGAAGTCATGAACCCCCTTCCACGTCCGTCCCGGGAAGAGCTCGAGCGCGAGCTCGCGGCGACTTCCGTGCCGCCGCCGCCGCCCGATCTGCTCGACCGCATCCGTCGCGAGATCCCCGAGAACCTGCCGGCGGTTGCCGGCGGCTCGGTCGCGCGATTTCCCGCTCGCCGCTCGCCGATTCGTCGCTTCCTGCCGCTCGCCGCGACGCTCGCCCTGGCTGTCAGCGGCACCTACGTTGCCGTGCGCGTCGCGCGGGAGCGGTCGATCGCGCCGCGCCCCGCGGCTCGTGAGCTCGTGCCGGTCGACACGATCGAGCCCGCACGCGCCCAGTCCGCGGCAGCCCCGGCCGCGCCGGCGGAACCGAAGCCGGAGACCTTGAGCGCCCGCCCGGCTTCGTCGCCGCGAGCGCTGCCGGTCCCGGTCGCGGCGGGGGCGACCAACCTCGCCGAGAAGTCTGCCGAGCTCGGCGCCGTGGCCCCGTCGCGCGTCGCTTCGACGGTTCTTACGCCTCGAGAAGAGCGTCAGGCGCCAGCGAGCCGGGTGGCGGCGGCGTCCCCGGCCGTGCCTCCTCGCGCCGACGACGGCGCCGGGGCGACCGTCACCTCCGCGGCCGGCGGCCGTGCCGAAGGCGGACTGGATCGAGGTGTCGAGGCAGGAGTCGAGGGAGGTGTCGAAGGAGGTGTCGAGGGTGGCGTCCCGGGCGGCGTGGTTGGCGGAGCTCCCGGTGGCGTCGCCGGTGGCTCCCCAGGTGGGGTGGTGGCCGCTCCGGCGGTCGGTCGGGCGCTCCGCGAGGAGCGTCGGAACGAGATCGTCGCGCCGGTCGAGGTCCCTGCTGCTGCAGGGAGAGCCGATGCGTTCCGGGCGAACGAAGCGCCGTCGACGGGAGGAACCGCCGAGCCGAACGACCAGCCGGTCGGCGACATGTTCTTCCGTGCGACCGGGGTCAATCCGTTCATCGACACGGAAGACGATCGCTTCTCGACCTTCGGGCTGGACGTCGACACCGGCTCCTACACGTTGGCGCGGACCTACCTCGACGGCGGTCATCTGCCGCCGCCCGAGGCGATCCGCGTCGAGGAGTTCGTCAACGCCTTCGACTATCCCGAGCGAGCCGACCGCCGGCGCGACTTCACCGTCCACGCCGAAGGCGCCCCGTCACCGTTCGCTCGCGGCGAGCGCGTACGGCTCGTCCGTTTCCACGTGCAGACGCGGCCGATCGCCGAACAGGACCGGCGTCCCGCCGACCTGATCTTCGTCGTCGACGTCTCCGGCTCGATGGGGCGCGACGACCGGCTCGGGCTCGTTCGCCAGGCGCTCGGCCTGCTGCTCGGCCGGCTGCGCGAAGACGATCGCGTCGGACTGGTGGTCTACGGTACCCGCGGCCGCGTGCTGCTCGCGCCGACGGGAGACCACGCGGCGGTGCGTCGCGCCCTCTCCCAGCTCGTGCCGGAGGGGTCGACGAACGCCGAGGAGGGGTTGCGTCTCGCCTACGACCTCGCCGCCGAGTCGTTCCGCCGCGGCGCCGTGCGCCGCCTCATCCTCTGTTCCGACGGCGTTGCCAACGTCGGGGCGACCGGTCCCGAGTCGATCCTGGCGCGCATCGGTGCGGCGGCGCGCGAGGGCGTCGAGCTGTCGAGCTTCGGCTTCGGCATGGGCAACTACAACGACGCGTTGCTCGAGCAGCTCGCCGATCAGGGCAACGGCCGCTACGCCTATGTCGACGACCTTGCCGAAGCGGAGCGGCTCTTCGTCGAGCAGGCGGCGGCGACCGTGCCGACGGTGGCGCGCGATGCCAAGGCGCAGGTGGAGTGGAACCCGCGGACCGTTGAGCGCTACCGCCTGCTCGGCTACGAGAATCGCGACATCGCCGACGAGCGTTTCCGCGACGACCGGGTCGACGCCGGCGAGATTGGCGCCGGCCATGCGGTGACCGCGCTCTACGAGATCAAGTTGCGCGACGGGGCCAGCTCCTGGCTCGGCGGCGAGCGCCTGGCGACGTTGCGACTGCGCTATCGCGAGGCGGCGAGCGGGGCGGTGCGCGAGAGCGCCTACGACCTCGAGCGCGGTGCGATCGCCGCGCGCTGGAACGATTCGTCGACCAACCTGCGTCTCGCCGCCGTCGCCGCCGAGCTCGCCGAGCGGCTGAAGGGCTCGATCTGGCGCAAGGAGGCGCCGTTCGCGACGCTCCTCGCCGAGGCCCGGTCGCTTGCCCGCGAGCGTCCGGAGGCGCGCGACCTCGCGCGCCTGGTCGAGCGGGCGGCGGCGCTGGCGGGGCCGGATCGCCGCGAGGTCGAGCCGGGCGGTGGCGACGATCCGCCGCCAAGCGACGCCCATCGCCTCGCTCCGCGCGACGAGGGGCAGGGAGGTCCGGGCGAGCGCTAGACTCACCCGCGACGTGATCCCCTCCGATTCGCCTCGTGCCGGGGCTCGCTCCTTCTCGTCCGCCCTCGCCGTCGTCGCGACCCTGGTCGCGCTGGCGGCGGGGGCGGTTGCCTCTCGCCCGATCGGGGCGCACGTCGCCGCGTCGGATCGACTCCCGCTCTGGGACATGGCCGGCCACGCCTGGGGCGGGGTGGAGCTGCTCGAGTCGATCGCCTCCGGGCGGCCGTTGACGCTGCTCGCTCAGTTGAACGGGCAGGACAAGTGGCCCTTCGGCTTCTCACTGCTTCTGTTGCCGAGCCTGGCGCTCGGCGGCGAGAGCGTCGCGTCGGCCACCGTCCCGGCGCTCGTCGCCTTCGCCGTGGTCCCGGCGCTCCTCGTGCTGCTCGCCTGGAGCATCGACCGGTCGGCAACGGCGCTGCTCGGCGGCCTCGCCGCCGGAGCCTTCTGGCTCGCCGCACCGCTGCCGCGGCTCTTCGCGTCGCTGGTGATGCGCGAGACGACCGGCGCGGCGCTCATCCTCTTGGTCGTGCTTCTCGAGCTGCGGGCGGAGGAGCGGGGGAGCCTCGTCGCCTGGCGCCTTGCCGGGGCCGCGCTCCTCGCGCTGGTGCTCGTCAAGTACAACTACGCCCTGGTGGTGGTCGTCGGCCTCGGACTGCATCGGCTGCTGGCGCGACCCGCGGCGAGCCGGCGCGAGCTCGTCAGCGCGTGGTGGCGGCGTCTCTGGCCGCTGTCGAGTGGCGATCGGCGCACCCAGGGGGTCGCGGCGTCGGTCGTCGCCCTCGCTCTCTGCGTGCCGCTGAGGATCAATCCCGGTGTAGCGCTCTGGGTGCTGCTGCTCGGCGGCGCGATCCGTGCGGCCGTGGTGGCCTGGCGCCGGCGGAGCTCGCCGTTCGGCTGGATCCGACGGCTGGCTCCGCGCGAGCGGGCGCTCGTCGAGATGGTCGCGCTGCCGCTCGGAGGCTGGTGGCTGTCGCCGCAGCCGATCCACCCGCGGACGGTCTGGGCGTTCCTGGTCAACCGCCCCGGCGGGGGCTCGCTCGACCCCGGCTTCTATCTCACCGCCTTTGCCCGGGATCACGCCGCGACCACGGTGCTCGGCGGGTCGGCGCTCGTCGCGGCGGCGCTCTTCGCCGCCCTGGCCTGGGGTTCGACGCCGACCGGCTGTCGCGCCCTCGCCCTCGTCGGCGGCGTCGGTTTCGCCATGGTGGCGCTCCACCCGTACCACGAGCCGCGCTTTCTCACGCCGGTCGCGCCGTTGATCATGCTGGCGGCGATGCTGTCGCCGTTGGCGATCGCTCGCCGGTTCGCGGCTCGCGGCGGCGCTCTGCTCTCGGTGGGGGCCGCCCTGGCGACGGCGGGAGCGCTCGTCTGGGCCACCGCGCCGCTGATCGTCGGGGACGAGCAGGCGAGGACGCGGCTCGCCGCCGACCACGCGGCGCATTCGAGCGACCCGCGACTCGCCGAGCCGCTCGGCGCGCTCGTCGAGGCGGCGATCGCGCCGCGCGACGGACAGCGACGGGTGGCCTTCCTCGGCGTGTCGAACGAGCTCTCGCCGAGCCTCCTGCGGTGGCGGATCGCACAGGCGGGACGGGCGGGCGCCGTGGATCTGGTCGACGGCCCGGCGCGGTCGCGAGCGGCTCGGAGAGACCGGCCGGTCGACCAGCGGCTGGGGGACTGGTTGGCGAAGGAGCGGCCGGAACGCGTGCTCGCGCTGGCGATCGAGGAGACGAGCGCGATCGGCCTGAGCCGCGACTACCGCCAGCAGAACGCCTGGCAGGCGGAGCTCGTCGCGGCGTTGGAGACGGCTCCCGCGTGGCGGCTCTCGGCGCGGCGGACGTTCCCCGAGCTCGGGCTCGAGTTGCGCGTCTACGAGCGAGCGACACTTGGTTTGACCCTCCCACGGGCCGCTGTTACACTGCCCGGCGTCCTGCGGATCACTTCATGATCGTCGAGAAACGACGCGTCGGCGACTTCACCCTGCTCTCGGTCGAGGGCGTGATCAAGCTCGGTGAGAGCGCACATTTCTTCGCCCAGACGCTCGAGCGGGTGCTCGGCGAGGGGAGCGGTCACGTGCTCGTCGACCTCGCCAAGATCAACTACATCGACTCGACGGGGATCGGCGAGCTGGTCGGCTACCTCGGCCGCTTCCGCGACCTCGACCGCAAGCTGATCCTGATCAATCCGTCGGAGCGGATCCGCCGCCTGCTCCACGTGGCGCAGCTCGACAGCCTGTTCCCGACCTACGACAGCCTCGAGGCGGCGCTCGCCGCCGAGCCCTAGGCTGGCGTCGCGCTGGCGCGCCGGAGACCCACGATGTTCGCGCCGGTCGCCCGGCTCGTCCGCAACCAGCTCTCCGAGTCGTGGCATCTCGGCGCCGCCGCCGTGGCGCGACCTGGCGGCGAGCTCGTCGCCCGGATCGGCGACCCGCAGCTTCCGGTCTACCTCCGTTCGTCGGCCAAGCCGTTCCAGATCCAGCCGCTGCTCGCCGCGGACGGGGAAATGCGCTTCGCTCTCGACGACGCCGACCTCGCGCTGATCTGTGCCTCTCACAGCGGCACGGAGGAGCACGCGGCGCGCGCGCTGTCACTGCTCGAACGCGGCGGGTTCACCGTCGCCGACCTGCTCTGCGGAGCCCATCCGCCGCTCGACCCGGAAGTGGCTGCGGCGCTTGCCGCGCGCGGCCCGGTCGCCGGGACGCCGACGCCGCTCCACAACAACTGCTCGGGCAAGCACGCCGGCATGTTGCTCGCCTGTCGAGCCCTCGGGCTGCCAACCGCCGACTACATCGATCTCGCACACCCGCTGCAGCGGCAGATCCTCGCGGTGCTCACCGCCGTGACCGGGCTCGAGGAGCGTGAGATCCAGGCGGGCGTCGACGGCTGCAGCGCCCCGGCCTTCTACCTGAGCCTCGCGGCAGGAGCGCGGGCTTACGCGGCGCTCGCCGATCCTCCGGCGGCGGGTCTGCGGGAACCTCTCGCGCGCGGCCTGGCGCGGGCCGCCGAGGCGATGACCGCGGTGCCGGAGATGGTCGCCGGGCCGCGGCGGTTCACCACCGCGCTGATGCGCGAGACCGGCGGGCGGATCCTCGGCAAGGAGGGTGCGGAGGGGGTCTACGGCCTGGCGATCCGCGGACCGGTGGCCCTCGGCGTGCTGCTGAAGATCGCCGACGGCGGCGAACGTGCCCGCGACGCCGTCGTGCTTGAGCTGCTGGCCCAGCTCGGGGCGGTGTCGGGCGAGGAGCTCGAGCGGTTGGCGGCGTTCCGTCGCCTGCCGCAGCGCAACCATCGGGGGATCCTCGTGGGCACGATCGAACCCGACCTCGAGCTCGAGCCTCCCCAGTGACCGGGTGCAGAAGCGGCGCGAGCCGCGATCGCCCTTGCCCCTCCGCGTGCGCTCGGAGAGAATCGCCGCGCCGCGGCCTGTCGTCGTGGCCGTCACCCGGGAACTCTCCGTTGCAATGAGCGAATCTTCCGACTCCTTTTCGATCGCCGCCGGCGTTCAAGCCCTGGCGCGCCACTTCGGCGAGCTCGTCTCGCTCGAGGAGGGCGAACGGCGAGCCTTCGAAACCGATTTCGGTCGCTGGCGAACCCAGGTGCCGGCGGCGGTGGCGCGCTGTCGCACGGCTGCCGAGGTGGCCGCCGTCGTCCGCTTCTGCCGCGAACACCGCCTGCCGATCGCGCCGCGCAGTCAGGGGCACACCCAGAGCGGCCAGTCGCTCACCGCCGGCGTGTTGATCGACAGCGCAGCGATGAACCGCATCCTCGCCATCGACGAGGCGGGCGGGTGGGCCGACTGCGAGGCCGGTGTGGTGTGGCGCGACCTGGTCGTCGAAGCGACCGGGCGCGGCCTGATCCCGCCGGTGCTGACGAACAACCTCAGTGTCACGGTCGCCGGCACGACCTCGGTCGCCGGGCTCGGCGTGGCGTCGTTCCGGCACGGCACGCAGGCCGACAACGCGCTCGAGATCGAGTGCGTCACCGGCGACGGCGAGATCCACCGCTGCTCGCGCGAGCGCGAGCCCGAGCTCTTCGACATGGTGCGTTGCAGCCTCGGACAGATCGGCGTCATCACTCGCGTTCGCACCCGCCTCCGCCCGGTCGAGCCGCGCGTCCGCCTCTACACCCTCGTCTACGACGATCTCGGGCGCTTCATGGACGACGCGCGGCGCGTCATGGACCCGGCCGACTCGACGTTCGCCACGCTCGGCGGCATCTGCTCGCCCGCGCCGATGGGCTTCCGCCGCATCGGCGAGGGGATGGAGCTCGGCAAGGGGATGATCGGCTACGGGCTCTGGCTGTATCCGATGTACCTCACGGTCGAGTACGCGCCGGGCGCCGAGCCGAACGACCGCGAGGTCCTGTCGGGGCTCTCGCCGTGGCGCCACGTCCAGACGCAGGACATGACCGCCCTCGAGTTCGCCCGCCGGATGGAGCCGATGTTCGAGGCGTGGAAGCTCTCGGGCTACTGGGACCAGCCTCACCCCTGGATGGAGGTGACGCTGCCCTGGGAGGTCGCTCGCGAGTACATCGAGACGGTGCTCGCCAACCTGCCTCCGGGGGCGCTCGGGCCGGGCGGTCACGTGCTGCTCTGGCCGGCACGCACGGTGACTTCGAGCGTGCCGCTGTTCAAGCACCCGGGGGGCGAGGTCGTGCTCGGCTGGGGGATCCTCGGTTCGGTGGTGCCGTCCAAGCTCGACGAGATGCTGGCGCAGCTCGACATGGCCTCCGAGCTCGCCATCGCCTATGGCGGGAAGCGCTATCTTTCGGGATACGTGACCTTCGACACCCCGGAGCGCTGGGCCGCCCACTACGGAGAGACCTGGTCGCGCCTCTGTGCGGCGAAGCGCCGCTGGGACCCAGACCACCTGCTCGCCCCCGGCTTCATCCGCTACGCATGAGCCGCGTCATCGTTCTCACCGGTGGATCGACTCCGGAGCGCGACGTCGCGCTCGCCGGTGCCGCCCAGGTCGTCGGAGCGCTGCGGGACCGCGGCCACGAGGTCGCGGTGGCCGATACGGTGGAAGGCGTGCTCGACGAGGGCGGCGAGAACCGGTTGCTCGCCACGGCGGTCCGGAGCGAGCCCCCCACCCCCGCCGAGCTCGAGCGCCTCGCCGAGCGCGAGAACCTGCCGAGCCTGCTCAAGACCTCCGCCTTCGGTCGGGCGGACCTCGTCTTCCTGGTGCTCCATGGGCGCCAGGGCGAGGGCGGCGAAGTGCAGACGCTCCTCGAGATGGCCGGCCTGCGCTACACCGGGTCCGGCCCGGTGGGAAGCGCCCTGGCCATGGACAAGGAGGTCGCCAAGCGCCTCTTCCGCGACGGCGGGATTCCCACGCCCGATTGGGCGATGCTGCCGGCGACCGATGCGGACCTCGCGGCGCTCGGGCTCCCGCTGATCGTCAAGCCGCTCGCCGCGGGCTCCACCGTCGGTCTCTCGGTGGTCCGCGCCCTCGCCGACCTGCCAGCGGCGATCGCCACGGCGGCCGAAGTGGATCCCGAGGTGATGGCCGAACGGTTCCTGCCGGGACGAGAGTTCAGTGTCGGTGTGCTCGGCGACCGCGCCCTCGGCGTCGGCGAGATCGTGCCGCAGCACGAGATCTTCGATTACGAGTGCAAGTACACCCCGGGCATGTCGCAGGAGATCTTCCCGGCGGCGATCCCCGACGGCCTCACGGAGCGGATGCGTGCGCTGGCGCTCGCCGCCCACCGCTGCCTCAAGCTGCGCGACTTCTCGCGCGTCGACTTCCGGCTCGACGAGGCCGGGGCCCCGCACGTGCTCGAGGCGAACACCTTGCCGGGGATGACGCGGACGAGCCTCATGCCGCAGTCTGCCCGGGTGCTCGGCCTCGACTTCGCCGACCTGTGCGAGGCGATCGTGCGACAGGCGATGAGTCGACCGGTCCACTGAGGGCCGGGCGGCGATTCGGTTAGACTCGCCCGACGACTGACCCCGGCGACGGGCCCAGGCCCGCCGCCGCCAATTGGAGGACGCCGATGATTGTCGCTCGCCGTCTCGCTCTGCCGTTCGCCGTCCTGGCGCTGCTTTCCACCCATTCGCGTCTCCGCGGCGCTGAAGCCGCCGCCGACTCCGCGAGCGCTCCGGGCGCGACGATGCGAGTGGTGGATGGGTCGCGACCGATCTCCGACCGGATCGTCAACGGGAGCCTCGAGAACTTCCTGCCGGCGCTCGCCGCCGTGCGCGACGAGATCGGCACGCTCTGCAGCGGCACGATGATCGGCTGCCGCACGCTGCTGACCGCTGCCAACTGCTTCTGCTACGACTCGGCCACCGGAACCGAGCTGACCGGAACTGCCTGCCAGGCCCGGACCGACCTGCTCGCCCCGGGACGCTTCTCGGTGTTCCTGCAGCACGGTGGGATCTACGGCGTCGAGAAGATCGAGATCAACCCGAGCTACACCTTCGGCGAGGGCAGCGACATGGCGCTGGTCACGCTCTCGACGATTCCCGACGGCGTGCCGCCCCTGTCGATCAACCGCCTGCAGTCGCCGGCGGCGGACACGACGGCGCAGATCGCCGGTTTCGGTCGCGGTGCCGACGCCGCGGACTTCGGCCTCCGGCGCTCGGGCCTGGTCAAGACGGCCGCCTGCACCACGGTGCCGGCCGCTCGGAACCTTTGCTTCAAGTACGAGGATCCGATCGGCGCCCCGGGCACCGACAGCAACAGCTGCAACGGCGACGCCGGCGGTCCGCTGCTGGTCGACTTCGGTCAGGGGGTGCGGGTTGCCGGGATCATGTCGTCGGGCGAGAAGGGCGACTGCTCGGCTCCCGACCAGTCATGGAATACCGACGTCTTCGTCGATCGCAACTGGATCGAAGCGAAGGCCGGCAACGACGTGACGGCGACCACCTGCGGCTTCCTGCCGCAGGCCGGCCAGTCGGGGACGACCATTCACGCGGCGAGCGCGCTGCTCGGCGCCAACAACCCGGAGGATCGCTATTCGATCGTGGTCCCGGCCGGCACGGCGCTGCTGCGCCTGGCGATGAACGGCACCGAGTTCAGCGGCGATCCCGACCCGGACTTCGACCTCTACGCGCGCTTCGGTAGTGAGCCGACGACGTCCGTGTTCGACTGTAGGAGCGCCGGTCCGGGACTCCTCGAGTTCTGTGAGATCCAGAACCCCGACGCCGGCACCTGGAACGTCCTGGTGACCCGCGCTCGAGGAGAGGGGACCTACCAGCTGGTCTCGACCGAGTTCAACACCAGTCCGACGGTCTGCACTCCCGGGCCGACCACGCTCTGCCTCAACGACGCGGCGGGCGACAAGCGCTTCCGCGTCACCGTCGAGTTCGCCTCGCCGCCGCGGCAGCTCTCCGGTTCCGGCAAGGCGATCGCCCTCGACTCGCTCGGCGTCACGCGCGGCGGCCTCTTCTGGTTCTTCGGTGCCGACAATCCGGAGCTCCTCGTCAAGGTGCTCAACGGCTGCACGACCAACAACCACTTCTGGGTCTACCTGACGGCCGGGACCGACGTCGGGTACGTGGTGCAGATCACCGACACGCTCACCGGCCTGTCGCGTTCGTACAGCAACCGCGACGGCTCGCCGGCCCAGCCGCAGCAGGACGTCAACGCCTTCGCCTGCAACTGACCGCGAGCTCCGCTCGCAGCAGGCGAGCGGGCGGTTCTTCACGGCGGAGAGGAGCGATCCTCTCCGCCGTGCTCTTTCTGGGATCTCGCTGGCGGCGGAGCGTGACGCGCTGGGAGGCCGCCGGGGACGACGAACCGCCTCGCTTCGGCGGGTCCGATCGGACGACGGAATGATCCGAGGAGGGAGGAGCGGGTCCGTTCTGGCGAGAAACGAAAACGGCGAGGGGAGCGAGCCCCTCGCCGTTCCGGGATTCGATTCGTTCGAGCGGAGCCTAGCGACGGCGGGGAATTCGCCCAGCAGGCGGGATCGGCTCGGAGCCGAGGAACTGGATCTTGAAGTTCGAGTAGCGCCAGCCGAGTGTCCAGCCCTCGGGTCCTTCGGCGGCGTAGGAGGTGCCGAACTCGATGAACATCCAGGTCGTGTCGATCCGGTCGATGCCGTTCTCGGAGCTGAGGTTGCAGACCACGCTGCTGCCCTGGCTGATCTTCATCTCGAGGTAGCGGTCGACCGTGTCGTAGATGAAGTAGATGTGGTACTGCCCGCCCTCGGAGAGGTGACAGGGGACCTGCTCCTGGAGGCCGTACTCACCGTAATTGGGGTTCCAGTACCCGCCGGCGTTCGTCTCGTTCCACAGATGGTCGCTCGACCGCAGGTTCGGGTAAGCGATCATGTTGTCCCACGAACTGCCGTTGTTGAGCCAGAAGATCGAGTAGTAGAGGTTGCCCCAGTCGTAGTTCTCGTCGGTGCCGGGACCACGGCGCCCCATCACGAAGTCGAAGTCGATGACGATCTTGCGGAAGGTCTGCTCGCCGTCGAACCGCATGGTGTAGCGCCAGTTGTTGTTGCTGTATCCGGTCACCAGGTACTCGCCGGGGAGCTGGAAGACCACACCGCCGGAAGCCGACGTTCCGCCACCCAGCTCGACGGTCTGTTCGACGCTGCTGCTGGCCGAGGTGGAGATCCCTTGCGATTCGATCTCGGCGGGCTTCTGGGTCAGTTCGACGGTCGCCTGGGCAGCGAGCGGCGCGGCGGTGACGACGATCGCCAGGGCGAGGATGGAGGAGGTCGTTCTCATGGGCGGTATCTGCTCCCTTACAGGTCCTGGGGTCCTGCCGCGCAGTCAGCCTGCGGGGGCCCGGTTGCCGTTGTCGCCGCCGAGAGTAAGGGAAGATGTCCTTCAAGTGCAAGGCAGGGAGGCACTTCCCGCTCGGTACCGTGCCCTCTGATAGCCTTCGCCTCCGCCATGTCGACCCGCATTCGCATCGCCCACAGCCCCGACTCCGACGACGCCTTCATGTTCTACGCCCTCACCCAGGGGCGGCTCGACATCGCAGGCCTCGAGATCGACCACCTGCTCACCGACATCGAAACGCTGAATCAGGCGGCCTTCGCCGGGACCTACGAGGTCACCGCGCTGTCGTTCCACGCGTATGCCCGCTTGGCGGATCGCTACCAGATCATGCCCTCGGGGGCGAGCTTCGGCGACGGCTACGGACCGGTCGTCGTGTCGCGCACGGCATCGACGCGCGCAGCGCTGGCCGGAGCCCGGGTGGCGATCCCCGGCGAGTTGACGACCGCCCATCTCGCGCTGCGACTCTGGCAGCGCGACGTCGAGACGGTCCTGGTTCCCTTCGACCGGATTCTCGACGTGGTGGCCGCGGGCGAGGTGGATGCCGGGGTGGTCATTCACGAGGGACAGCTCACCTTCGCCGAAGCCGGGTTGACCGCCGTGACGGACCTCGGGGCCTGGTGGAAGAGCGAGACCGGACTGCCGCTGCCGCTCGGCTGCAACGGCATCCGTCGCGACCTCGACGAGCCGCTGAAGCTCCGGCTCTGCCGCCTGCTCACCGAGAGCATCGAGTACGCCCTGGCGCACCGCCAGGAGGCGCTGGCCTACGCGGTGCGCTACGCCCGCGAGCTCGAGGCCGATCCGGAGCGCAGCGATCGCTTCGTCGGCATGTACGTCAACGACTGGACGCGCGCGTACGGCGACGCCGGCCGCGCTGCGGTCCAGGCGCTGCTCGACCGCGCCCATGCTGCCGGCCTGCTGCCGCACGCGATCACCGCCGAGTTCCTCCCGGAGTGAACGCGACGCGGGGCATCGAAGCGATCGTCTTCGACCTCGACGGTACCCTCGTCGATTCGCGCGGCGATCTCGCCGCCGCAGTGGACGCGGTGCGCGCCGGCCTGGGCCTGCCCCCTCTCGCGCCCGGGGCGATCGAATCGATGGTCGGGGAGGGGGCGCGCCTCCTCGTCGAGCGGGCGCTGGGCGGCGAGCGCCGCAAGTCGGTCCTCGACCCGGCGATCGACGAGTTCTTCCGGCACTACGACCGGCTCTGCCTCGCGACGACGCGGCCCTACCCGGGGGTGGAGCCGGCGCTGGCGACCCTGGCGGCTCAGTGTCCGCTCGCCGTGTTGACCAACAAGCCGGAGCGATTCGCCGTGCGGATCGTCGAGGCGCTCGGCTTGGGGCGGTACGTTGCGACCGTGGTCGGTGGCGATTCGCTGGCGGTGCGCAAGCCCGACCCGGCGACGCTGCGCCATGTCGCGAGCTCGTTGGGGGTGGAGGTGCACCGGATCTTGATGGTCGGTGACAGCCGGATCGACGCCGAGGCCGCGGCGCAGGCCGGGTCGCTTTTCGTTCACGTTCGTTGGGGATACGGGCGCAACCAGGCTGCGGAGGAGGTCGGGGCGCTCGGCGGTCTCGACGACCCGGAGCGGATGGCGGAGCAGTTGACCGGCCTGCTCGCCGAACGGCGAGTGGCCAGCGCCGGAGCCATCTAGTCCCGAGGGTCCGGGCGGGGAGCGTCTGGGCGCAGGTCGGGAGAGCTCGATGGAGACCGGAGATCCAGGGTCGGTGGGCGTCGTCCAAGCCGTGGCGGGATGGCGGCGAAGCCTGGCACTCGTTGCCGTCTTTCTCCTGGCGCTTCTCGGGGCCTGGCTCTTCGCCGCGCGCGCGCCGGTTCTCGTCGACACCGACTCGTACTACCACCTCGCCGTCGCCCGCGTCCTGCGATTCGAAGGCTGGCCGGCGGAGTTCCGCTGGGCTCGTCTCAGTCTGCTCGGTCCACCGGGCGGTTTTCCCGACAAAGAGCCGCTGTTCCATCTCCTCCTGGCCCCCTTGGTCGGGGAGGGGCCGTCGACCGCCGGCGGCAGGCTGGGTCTTGCCCTCCTGGCTGCTGCCATCGCGGTGGCCATCGCCGTGCCGGCGCGGCGTCTCGTCGGTCCGGTCGGTTTGGCTCTCCCCTTCGCGCTCGTCCTGCTCGCGCTCGACGTGCCGGATCGGTTGATGCGGCTGCGACCCGAGCTTCTGTCGCTGCTCCTGTTGTTGCTGGCCGCCGAGCTCACCGCCCGGGGACGGGACCGACTCGTCGGCGCGGTCGCCTTCCTCTACGTGCTTTCCTACACCGCATTCCACCTGCTGCTGGCGCTCGTCGCCCTCTGGTTCCTCTGGCGGGGTCTGGTCGCGCGTCGATGGAGCTGGGCCCTACCGCTCTACGCGGGGCTGGGGACGGGCCTGGGTCTCCTGGTGCATCCGGCCTTCCCGCGCAACCTCGAGCTCTGGGCGGTGCAGAACGTCTTCCTCTTCGGTTTCGTCGAGAAGTTGGGCGCCGGGGGGCAGGAGCTGCGCTCGGCGACCTCCGCGGAGCTCTTGACGAAGAACCTCGGATGGTGGCTCGCCGCAGCGCTCGTCCTTGCGCTGCGCGGCCGCACGACCGCGGAGGATCCGGAATCGTCGCGGCACGAATTCTCGCCGTTTGCCGTCGGGGCGCTGGTCTTCGGCCTGATGTACGTGGCGATGTGGCGCTTCGGCGTCTACTTCTTTCCTTTCGCCACCCTGGCGCTGGCCGGCGACATCGCACGGCGACCGTTGGCGCGAGATCTCTCGCCGATCGGGTTGGGGAAGATCCCGACTCGGGTTGCTCTCGCGTCGTGCCTCGTGGTGTCGCTGCCTTCTGCCGTGGCGATGGGGCGCTACTTCCTCGACCGCTCGGCTCCGGGGCCGCCACGCGAGTTGGAATGGGCGGCCTTCGGACGGGCCGTCCCGGAGGGAGTGCGGGTCGCGGCCCCTTGGGCTCAGGCGGAGGCCTACCTCTGGTTCGCGCCGCAGGGGCGCTACCTCAACTTCCTCGATCCGATCCTGATGGCGATGCCATTCCCTCGCGAATCGGCGCTGGAGCGAGAGCTCTTCGCCGGTCGCGAGCCGGACCTGGCGCTCGCCATCCGCCTCGGCCTCGATTCGGAGTATCTGGCCTTCTCGCGATTCGCGGCGCCGGCGCGGTTGAGGGCGCGAGCCGAAGGTGACCCCCGCTTCGAGAGGGTCTACGCCGGATACAACCTGCTCTACCGGGTCCACAGGGGCCGCAACCGGGCGTTCCTGCTCGACTGGTCGGTGGGTCCAGCCGCGCCGCTCGGGGCCGAGGCGGGAGGCATCGCGGTGGCCTATCCCCGGGCCTCACCGGGCGCCGCGGCCGAGCTCGAGGGCTTCGTCGACGCGGGCCGCATCGGTCTCGCCGGCACCTGCGCGCGCTTCGTCGGCGCGCTGAACGTGCCGGCGGACGGGACGACGAGGTGGGAGCTCGCTCCCTACGGCCCGGCCTCCCTCGACGTCGACGGGCGAAGCGTCGTCGCGCTGAACGGCTCGTCCGGCGCGGTCCTCGGCGAGGGGGCGATCCTCGATCTCCCGCTCCCTGCCGGGGAGCATCGTCTCGAGGTGATTTCCTGTCCGGATCGGGAGAGCGGCCGCAACGGCTTCTACCTGCTGCGCCGCTGACCGGGCGCGCGACCGTCTCAGCCTGCCGGCGGCGCGAAGACGAAGGGCTCGGGGAAGATGACTCGCAACGTCGTTTCGCGCTGCTCGCCACGGAGATTGGCGAGCAGGATCGGCAGGTCGTCGCAGAACTCCTGGAGCGACTCGCGACACATCCCGCAGGGCGGGGTGAGCGGATCGGAGTCGGCCACGATGGCGACGGCGCGGAAGCGGCGATGTCCGGTGGCCGCAGCGGTGGTGATGGCGTTGCGCTCGGCGCAGATCGTCAGGCCATAGCTGCGGTTCTCGACGTTGCATCCGGCGACGATGGTGCCGTCCTCGCAGAGCAGCGCGGCACCCACCTTGAACCCGCTGTAGGGGGCATGGGCGTTGCGGCGTGCGGCGAAGGCGGCGTCGAGGAGCGGCTTCCAGTCCATGAACGGTCAATCTAGCATGGGGATGACCGCGTGGTAGGGTCGAAAACCTTGAGCCTGCAGACCTCGTAGGTGCCCAATATGACGACGGCCGATCGTTCGTGGCGCCCGATTGCCGGCTGGCTGCTCGCCGGCGTCGTCGGTGCCCTGCTTCTCGCCTGGGGTTTCCCCCGTGCCTACCCCTTCTTCCCGCAGGACTGGACGATCTCCCGCAGCCAGGCGACCGGGATCGCCCTCGAGCGACTGCGCGACCTCGGCGAGCTTCCGGATCACCCGTACGTCGTCACTCGTCTCGACGACGACCCGCTCGTCGACCGGCGGCTCTTTCTCGCCTTCGCGGAGCGCCCGCGCCAGGAGGTCCTGGCGAGTTGGCCGGCTCGCCAGGCGGTGATCTGGGAAGTGACTGTGTACCGTCCGGCGGCGCGGCCGGACGACTGGACCTACCGCGTGCGGGTCGCGTCGGACGGGCGCCTGGTGGAGATGCGCCTGCGACTGCCGCGCGATCAGCAGGGCGAGGCGGTCGATCCGGCAGCCGCTCGGCTTCGCGCCGACGAGCTCCTGCGCGCCCAGGGGTTCGATCTCACGGCGTTCGAGGAGCCGGAAGTCCGGAGCGAGCAGCTCGCGGCGCGAACCGATCGCACGCTGCGCTATCCCATGCGCGAGCGCTCGGCGGGTCCGCGCGTCCGCTACGGGATCGACGTCGTCTTCGCCGGCGACCGCCTCGCCGGCTTCGGCAGCTGGATCGACGATCCCGACAAGTCGGCGTTCGAGCAACTCCTCCAGGTGCCGACGCTTTTCGCCAATCTGAACTTCTTCTCGATCTTCCTGGTGATGCCGGTCATCGGCTTCTTCTTCATGCGGCGATACCACGCCGGCGAGGTCGGCGTGCAGCGGGCGGTGCAGATCTTCGTCCTCAGCCTGATCGCCAGTGCGGCGATGCTGGCGATCTGCCTCGGCCCGGCGACCCAGGGCTTCCAGTTCGGTGCGCTCTCCCGATCGCAGGTGGCCTGGATCTGGGGCGCGCAGATGATCTTCGTCTTCTTCCTGCCCCAGGGACTGATCAGCGGGGTGAGCTGGGCGGTCGGCGAGTCGTTCTGCCGCGAGCGGTGGGGCGCCAAGCTCGCCGCGTTCGACGCGCTCTGGCAGCGGCAGTGGGGCAATGCCACGGTCGCCGACGCCTCGCTGCGCGGCCTCGCGGCCGGACTGGTGCTGGCCGGTCTGACGACGGTCGGTCAGCTCCCGCTCCAGCGGCTCGGCGTCTCGGGGCCCTCCGGATTCCAGCTCGGCCCGTGGTGGGACGACGCCAGTCTGCCCGGTGTGGCGCTGGTGCTCTTCTCCGTCGCGTTCACGCTCTACTTCGAGCTCTTCGGCCGCCTCTTCCTGCTCTCGGCCTTCGCGCGGCGGCTGGGGAAGATTGGAGCCGGTCTGCTGGTCACGGTCCTCACGGCGGTGCTGTTCTTCCCGCCGATCACCGTGCTGCCGTTCGGCTGGTCGCTGCCGTTCTGGCTGGCCTGGGCCGGTGCGCTCACCTTCCTGTTCCTGCGTTTCGATCTGCTGACGACGATGGTGGCGAGCTACACGGCGCGCGTCGCTCTCGGGGCGATGCCGTTCCTCTCCGCGGCGAACCCGTCGCTCGAGCTCCAGGGCGCGCTCGCCTTCGCCTCGTGCGCCGTGCCGCTGTTGTTGTCGCTGCGGCACCTCGGCAGCGGCGTCGAATTCGTCTATCGCTGGGACGACGTACCGCCGCACGTGCGCCGCATCGCCGATCGCGAGCGTCAGCGCGTGGAGCTCGAAACGGCCCGCAACATCCAGAGCTCGATCCTGCCGGAGCTGCCGCCGCAGCTCAACGGAGTCGAGATCGCCCACGCCTACCGTCCCGCGACCGAGGTCGGCGGCGACTTCTACGACGTGCTGGCGCTCGAGGACGGCCGGCTGGCGCTGGCGGTGGGCGACGTCGCCGGGCACGGCGTGTCGAGCGGTCTGGTGATGTCGATGGCCAAGTCGGCCCTGGCCGTGCAGGTGACCTTCGATCCGGAAGTGGCGGCAGTCTTTGCCACGCTCAATCGAATGGTCTTCCAGAGCGCCCGCAAGCGGCTGCTCGCGACGCTCTGCTACGCGGTGCTCGATCCGCGCCGGCGTGAGCTGCAGTTCGCCAGCGCCGGACACCTCTTCCCGTACCGCGTCTCGTCGGTGGGGAAGGTGGATGCACTGGAGTCGATCGCTTATCCGCTCGGCGTGCGACCGACGATCGAGGTTACGCCGCGGATGGCGCGGCTCGAAGCGGGCGACCTGGTGGTGCTCTTCAGCGACGGAGTGGTCGAAGCGCGTCCCGAGGCGAGCGAGGATCTCTACGGGTTCGAACGGCTCGAGCAGAGCCTGGCCCGGCATGCCGGCAAGAGCGCCGGGGCGGTGCGCAACGGTCTGCTCGCCGACCTCGCCCGGCACGTGGGCGACGCTCCGCGCGAAGACGACCTCACCCTGTTGGTGTTGCGCGTCCCCTGATCCGCCGCCTCCGGCGAGCCGATACCACCGGGGAGAGGGCCCGGCGCGCCCAGTTGGCACTTCGATCCGGCAGAATCGAGCCGAATCGGGGTCCGTTGTCGTAGGCTCTTGTCGGAGGTCGGCTCGGGGGGGGACCGCAGCCGGCGCTTCCGCCGGAAGTCCATGTCTATCTCGTTCTCGTCGATCGGCCAGACGAACCTCTCCGTTCGCCTGTTGCGCCTCCTCCTTTCCGCGGCGGCCAGCCTGGCCGCCAACCTCGCCAGTCTTCATGTCGCCCCCAGCGGTGCCCTCGCGGCCATCGACTGGACGACGGCCACCCACGTCTTGCTGGCGCATCTCTTCGGCATCGCCGGGCTCGTCGGCAGCCTCGGCGCGGAGATCACCGTGGCGCTTTCCCGCGGCATCGGCCTCTGGCCGATGGCCTCGCTCGGACCCCTCGCCGAGGCGTTGCCGGCGGTGGCGGTGATCCTGGTCTTCTCGCACGGCAGGCGCCTGGCTCGCTGGTTGCCGGACCTTCGTTCTTACCTCGCGTTGGCGCTCGTGGCGATCGTCGGCGGAGCCGTTTCCGGCTGGCTGGCGACGCGGGTGACCTTCGGCCTCTGGCACCCGCAGGCCGGCTGGATCTGGAGCGCGGGGATCGCCACCGGGATCCTCTTGATCGTCCCTCCCGTCGCGGCCTTCGCCGGCAGGATCCGTCATCCCTGGGCGGTTCGTCTCCTCGCCGATCACGCGGCAATCGCGGGGCCGGACGCGGAGCGCTCGGCCGTGTCGTCGCTGCCCTCGCCGCGGGAGATCGTCGCCGGCGCCCTGGCGTTGTCTGCCGTGACCGCGGTCGCGCTCTTCGCCGTGCGCGCCCTGCCGCAGGCCGAGCCCTGGGTCAATCTGCTCTTCGTCTTCCCGATTCTGCGAGGCACCGCGGTGGCTGGCCTGCAGGGCGGTCTCTACGGCGGCTCGCTGGTCGGTCTGGTCTTCGTCTTCGCGCGCACGCTGCTGGTGCCGGGCGGACAGGCTGGGCAGTCGCATCAAGAGGCGATGGCGCTGTTCCCGGCGCTGCTGATGTTCTGTCTGCTCGGTGCCGTCGTCGGTGCCCTGCGCGACCGGGAGCTGGCGCTCAACCGCTCGCTCGAGCGAGCCAATCGGCTCTTGCGGGAGGACCTCGAGCGGTCGGTGCGCGCGCTGACCGCGGCGATCGAGGCCAAGGACGCCTATACCGAGGGGCACGTCGGCAGGGTGCAGCGCTATGCCGAGGCGGTCGGCCGTTGCCTGGCCCTGCCGGAGGCGGAGCAGCAGGCGCTTCGCTGGGCGAGCATTCTTCATGATGTCGGGAAGATCGGCGTGCCGGAGCAGGTCTTGAACAAGCCGGGAGCCCTGAACGGGGAGGAGCGGGCGGCGATCGAGCGTCACGCCGAGCTCGGAGCGCGGATCCTCGCCAACGTTTCGGGGATGGAACGGGTCGCCGACTTCGTCCTGCACCATCAGGAGCGTTTCGACGGGCGGCGGGACGGGCAGTTCCCGGGCTATCCCCACGGGCTTGCCGGGGAGGAGATTCCGCTCGGCGCGAGGATCATCGCGGTCGTCGACGCCTTCGATGCGATGACCACCGACCGGCCCTATCGCCGGAAGCGTTCGTTCAGCGACGCGGTGGCCGAGCTCCGGCGCGAGACCGGTCGACAGTTCGACCCGCGGGTGATCGAGGCGTTCCTGAGCGGACTCGACGAGCAGTCCTGGGCGTAGGTCGGGTGGTGCTCGTGGGCGGGTGGTCTCGAGGGCGTCCGTGAGGCCCCGGCGTGTCTTCATCACCGGCGGCGCCTCGGGGTTGGGGCGCGCTCTCGCCGAGCGCTATGCCCGCGCCGGCTGCCGGGTGGCGATCGGCGACTTCGACGCGGAGCGCGGCGCCGAGGCGCTCTCCGCGCTGCACCACCTCGGTGCCGAGGCCGTCTTCTTGCGATGTGACGTGCGGCACGAGAGCGATCTCGAGGCGGCGGCCACCGAGCTCGAGGCAAGCTGGGGGGGCGTCGATCTGGTGATCAACAACGCCGGCGTCGCCGCTGCCGGCGACATCGCGGCGCTGCCGCTCGCCGACTGGCTGTGGATCGTCGACATCAACCTGCTCGGGGTGGTGCGCGGCTGCCGCGCCTTCGTCCCGCGGCTGCGGCGACAGGGCGGCGGGCAGTTGGTCAACGTCGCCTCGATGGCTGGGCTCGTCCACCCGCCGCTCATGTCGGCCTACTGCGCCACGAAGGCCGGCGTGGTGGCGCTCTCCGAGTCGCTGCGGCTCGAGCTGGCGGCGGACCGCATCGTGGTGTCGGTCGTCTGCCCGGCGTTCTTCCGCACCCGCCTGACCGAGACGATGCGGGCTGCGGACGCCGGCCTGGAAGGCCTCACCGGTGAGCTGGTGACGAAGGCGCGCCGCAGCGCCGACGAAGTCGCCGAGCAGGTCTTCCGCGGCGTCGAGCGCGGCGACTTCTGGATCCTCACCCATCCCGAAGGTCGTCTCGCCTGGATGGGCAAGCGCCTGCTGCCGTTCCGGCTCTACTCGTGGAGCGTTCGGCTCGCGGCTCGCCGGATGATGCGGCGGCCGGGCGCGACGCGCCGCTGAGCCGCGCGATCAGCCGCTCAGAGATCGAGGGCGATCGTCTCGCCCGGAAGCACCCAGCGGACGTCGCACGGCAACTCGCCCGTGGCGAGCGTCGCGCGGGCCGTCGCCGGCGGCTCGGAGAAGTGCCCCCAGCCCTCGTAGTGGATCGGCACGACCACCTTCGCACCCACGGCGATGGCGACGCGCGCGACCTGACGGGCGCGCATCGTGTAGCGCACCGGTCCGGAGAGGGCGAAGCGGGCACCACCGAGGTGGAGGAGCGCGGTGTGCACCCGCAGTCGCCGGCCGATCTCGTCGAGACCGCGGAAGCGCACCGTGTCGCCGCTGACCCAGAGCCCGCCGTCGCGCTGACCGTCCCACTCGAGGAAGAAGCCGGTCACCGCGCCGACGAGCGGCAGGCTGCCGGGTGGGCCATGACGCGCCGGCGTCGCAGTGATCCGCAGCGTCGTGCCGTCGTCGGCGCGCAGCTCGGCCTGCTCCCAGGTGGCGAGGCCGCGAGCCGAACCGCCGAGCCGGCGCGCACCAACCGGCGTCGTGAAGATGGCTGGCACCTGGCCGAGCAGGGCGCGTCCGGCGGTGTCGAGGTTGTCCTGGTGCTCGTCGTGACTGAGCAGCACGGCGGAGAGCGGGCCGATCCGCTCGATCGGGATCGCCGGTGCCGTGGTCTTGGTCATGACCAGGGGGACGAGGCCGAGCGCGCGCAGGACGTATCGCCCGCCGGGCGGGTCGAAGACCGGGTCGGTCAGCAGGCGGAACGGTCCGATGTCGATCAGGGTGGTCGCCGCGCCGATCAGGGTGATCCGGCAGGGCGCGAGAGCGGTCACGAGGCGCCCTTTCGCGGTGGGGTGTCGGACCAGAACCAGGCCTCGAGCCCTGGCTGGGCCGTCTCGACGCCGCGCGGCCGGACGAGGCAGGTCAGGCGCGGGCCGTTGTCGAGGTCCGAGCCGATGGCGCACCAGGCCTCGAGGGGTCTGTCGCTGGTCGGACCTCCTTCGAGGTCGACCGTCAGAATGCGGATCCGGTCGGCGGTGCGCTCCTCGATTCGCGCCGTCCCGGTCGAACGCGCGGCGCCGATCGTCCGGACGAGTCGCAGGCGACCGCCGTCGACGGCCACCTCCATCGCTCCCGAGTAGGCCGCTCCGCCGCCGGGGGCGCGGCCGATCAGCTCGTAGTGTCCGGCGAAGTAGGCGAGCAGGTCGGCGTCGGCCTCCTCGGCGACGATCGGGCCGATGGCGAGCGCAGCGAGCAGGGCGAGGGCCAAGACCACTCCCCACCGACTGCCGGCGACACGGTGCGATCGATCGACCTCTCGTTCCATGGCGTAGGTCTCCCGTTCGTCTTCGGCGGAGGGTCAGGTGAAACGCGCCGCGAGCTTGGTCACGGTCGTCCGGTTGCGCACCGTCGCCGGCATGCCGAGCGTCTTTTCGAGGTGGGCGCCGGACAGCGTCGACTCGGAGAAGCGCTTCCGACAGAGCCACCAGGCCTCGCGCCCGACGACGCGCAGCAGATCGTCGGGTGTGCCGGACGCCTCGAAGCGGCGGATCGTCTCGGCGTCGGGGGCGTTCGGCAGGAAGCCGACGTAGATGGCGTGAACCGCACCGGCAGCCGCGTCGGCGAAGGGTTCCGCGCGAGCGATCGCTGCGAGCTCGGCGGGGGTGCGCACGAAGGTCGCGACCTCGTACCCCAACCCCTTGCGGAGAAACGCCTCGATCCGCCGCTCGAGGGCGGGGGTGTCGCGCGACGCCGACTCGAAGAGGACGTTGCCGCTGGCGATGACCGTCTCGGCCCCGGTGAGCCCCGCCTGCTCGAAGAGCCCCCGAAGGGTTGCCATCTTGACCGTATGACCGCCGACGTTGATGGCGCGCAGGAAGGCGACGTAGCGGGGCATGACGGGAGGCTCCGATTCGGACGTGGCGAGTCTAGTGCGGAAGCCGACCGGCGACGAGACCGGCGGTCGCAGCTGCCACAAGGAACGAACGGCAACCTGTGGCGCCGGGCCGCGTAGAGTGAAGGGGTCGCGGCGTGTCGCCGCGAGCCAACCGACGACAGCGAGGGTCTTGCCGATGCGAATCTCCCCTGCTCCGAGGCTGCTCTCTGCCGGCCTCGGTGTTCTCGCCCTGGCCGGCGTGGTCGCGGCGGCGCCCTGTCCGTCGACCTCGACGCCCGCGGAGATCCCGCTCTCCGGGGTCCGCCCGTTTGCCCTGGCGTTCGACGGAGCCCGGCTCTGGGCGACCGATTTCCAGGGGGACCGGCTGTTGGCGCTCGATCCGGTGAGCGCGGCGATCCTCCTCGACACGACCGTGGCCGGTGGGCCGCCGATCCTCGACGGACGCGACCTCGTGCTCGAAGGCGAGAATGTCTGGGTGGCCAGCCAGGGCGACGGCGGCGTGTTCCGCGTGCGTCGCGCCGATGCCGTCGTGACCTACCAGACCGACGTGGGCTCGGAGGCGAGCGGCCTCGCCTTCGACGGCACGCACCTCTGGGTGAGCAACCGGTTGACCAACGAGGTGACCCGCTTCCTGGCGAGCGACGGCAGCGGCGTGCGAACGCTCGACCTCACCGACTCGGCGGGCGGCGTGCAGCAGCTCGCCTGGGACGGGATCTGTCTCTGGGCGCTCAACGGACCGAGCGATCGTCTCTACGAGCTCGGCGTGGCGGGCGACGGGTCGCCCCTACTCGTCGAGACGATCGACCTGGGGGTCGTGACCGACGCCCGCAGCCTGTTCTGGAGCTCACCGTACCTCTGGGTGGGCGACCGGGCGGCGCGCCGGCTGCTGCGCTACCGTGTCTCGGGTGGGACGCCAGGGGGGCCTTGCCTCGGGCGCGTCCTCGCCCTCGACGGCTGGATCGACCTGCCGGCGATCAACCCTCTCGACGTCACGGCGCTGGCCGCCGCCGGGCCGTTCCTCTTCGCCGCCGACGGCACGAACGACCTGCTCGAGCAGATCCCGCGCGACGGGGGGAACGCCACCTTCTCCGTCCTCGGCCCGGACGCCACGCCCGTCGGGCTCGCCGCGACTCGCGGCTGGCTCTGGTCGGCCAACTACGGCGGCAGCTCGCCGTCGAGCGGTCGCTCGATCGCGCGAGTGCCATTGCTCGGCTGGGCCTCGTTCGAGGACGGAGCGGTCGACACCTGCTGGCTCGGCGCGAGCTGACACGCTTCGAGCTGGGCTCGCGCCGGCCGGCGGGCGCTTGCCTCGCTCTCCGGGACGTCCTACGCTGGTCCGGCCCAACGTCGGGCAGGGAGGTGACCGGTGTCGCAGCGGATGATCGAGCAGTTCATGCAGATGGTGCGGATCGACTCGGAGTCGGGCAACGAGGCCCGCTTCCTCGAGTGGTTGATGGGTGAGCTGCGCTCGATGGGTGCGACGGCCGATCTCGACAGCTACGGCAACCTGATCGCCTCGTTCCCGCCGCTTGGGTCAGCCGCGACCGAGCCGATCCTGCTCTCCTGTCACGCCGACACGGTGCGACCCGGGGTCGGGATCGAGCCGCGGCTCGGCGAGGACGGGATCATCCGCTCCGGGGGCGACACCATCCTCGGTGCCGACGACAAGGCCGGCATCGCCGAGGTCCTCGAAGCGCTGCGCACCGCGACGGTGCGGCCGCCGATCGAGTTCGCGGTGAGTCGCCAGGAGGAGGTCGGCCTGCTCGGCGTCAAGCAGCTCGACTTTGCGCGCCTCCGGGCGAAGCGCGGCTTCCTCATGGATAACGACACGCTCGACACGATCATCATCGGCGGGCCGACCTACATCACGCTCGATGTCGCGGTTACTGGCCGTTCGGCGCACGCCGGGATGGAGCCGGAGAAGGGGATCAACGCGATCCGCGCGGCGGCCAAGGCGATCGCGGCGCTCCGTCTCGGACGGCTCGACCACCAGACCACCGCCAACGTCGGCGTCATCCAGGGCGGCATGATCCGCAACGGCGTACCTGCCTCGTGCAGCTTCCTCGCCGAGTGCCGCTCGGCCGACCATCCGACGGCCGCCGCGCTCGCCGAGGAGATGGTCGGCGTCATCCGTCGCGAGGTCGAAGCGGCCGGCGCGACGGTCGAGATCGTCGTCGACGAGAAGTGCCGCGCCTGCGTCATCCCCGAGGAGGCCTGGACGGTGCAGATCTCCAAGCAGGCCCTCGCCAAGGTCGGCATCGAAGCCAAGGCCGTGTTCATGACCGGATTCACCGACGCCTCGATCTACAACAACCACGGCATCGAAATGGCCGTCGTCGGCATCGGCGCCCAGGACGAGCACTCGACCACCGAGCACATCGCCGTCGCCGACATGGAGAAAGCCGTCCGCATGCTGCACGAGATCTTCCGGCTCACGGCGGGGTAGGGCGTCCGGAGGGCCCGGCTGCGGGTGCGCGGCTCAGAGAGTCGTGAAGCCGTCCTCCGGCCGCAGCTTGCGGTCGAAGGTCACGGTGTCCCGGCAGCCGGCGCGCTGGTTGCGCAGGGCGATCAGGTAGTCGGCGAAGTCGCCACGGCCGGCGCGGTAGCGGTCGATTGCTGTGCGCACCGCTTCGCGGTCGTCGACGGTGAACGGCGCCGCTCCGAGCAGCGCGTCGAGCGCGTCGGCGATCTCTCGCCGCTCGCGACCGTAACCTGTCCGCAGCACCCAGGCGAGCTCGCAGAGCACGATGACGTCGAGGTGGATCGCCTCGCCGTCGGTGGCGAGTGCGGCGACCAGCCGCTCGGCGCGCCGGAACTGCGCCGCGTCGTCGCGCAACAGGAAGCGGGCGAGGACGTTGGTGTCGAGTCCCCTCATCGTCCGCCGGCCGCCGCTCGTGCGATCGCCACGTCCATCTCGGCGAGCGAGAGGCGCCGTCCGCCCTTGCGGTGGAGCAGCCCGGCGAGCTCGCGGGCGTCGCGCCGCCGGACTTCGAGGTGGACGCCACCGCCAGGGGAGAGCGCGAACTCGAGCTGGTCGCCGGTCGCCAACTGCAGTGCGTCGCGTACCGCCTTCGGGATGGTGACCTGACCTTTCGAGGTGAGGGTGGCGACCGGCATGGTGATCTCCTTACTTTCGTCCTTACTCTAGCCGGGACCCATCGCGCGGGCAATCCGGGAGGAGCAGGCCGACGGTTCGTCGGCCCGATCGGCCCGGGCCGCGGCGCACGGTCAGCGGCCGGCTGGCGCGCGCCTCCGGCTAAGTGCCCGCCACCCCCACAGCGCCACGCCGGAGAGCGAAGTGAGGACCGCCAGCGCCGCGGCGATCGACAGAAGCGGGTGGTGGATCCGCTCGCGCTCGGTGTAGTCCATCAAGTGGAGCATGTAGAAGAAGTCGTAGACCCGCCACCAGGAGTTGCGGCGGGCGACGACCTCGCCGGTGATGGCGTCGAGATAGAGGCGCGGATGCCGCGGGTGATCGAGCTCGACGCGCCAGAGGGGGAGGCGGCGGCCGCGAACCTCGATCGGCGGGTTCTCGGAGATCAGCACGGCCGCGGCCACCTTCACCGGCTGCGCGAAGTCGGCGAGGGCAAGCTCCTCGGCGAGCTTGCGGTCCACCCTCGGGCGCACGGTGCCGTCCCGGGCGTCGACGACCGCGATCGGGTCGCCCTCGCGGCGCAGCTCGTAGAGCGGCTCCCCGTCGCGCCCGGCGCGCAGCGTCACCGCACCAACGCCGTCGACCGATCCCCCGGCCTGGCGCAGGCGGTCGATCGCTTCGGCGGGAGTGATCGTCACGCCCGAGGCGTCGAGTGGCGACGGCTTGCGCTCGCGCGCGTCGATTTTCCCGTGCACCGTATCGGGATGACGAGGCTGAAATAGAGCCCGCCGGCGCTCCATGCGAGGAGCTGCAGCGAGACCGCCAAGCCGATCCAGCGGTGGAGAACGTAGGTGCGACGGCGCCAGCTCATCGGAAGACCTCCCGGGAAAGGGGGGATGGTACCCGAGTCGCTGCCGAGAGGGGCTTGCGTGACCGGCCGGGTCGCCGCAGGATTCCGAGAACGTGGAAGTTGGCCGTCCTCATCCCGGCTCATGCCGCGGGGGAGCGTGATGCGAAGAGCTTCGATGGCGCTGATCGTTGGAGTCGCGATCCTCGGCTCCTTGCCGAGGTCGCTGGAGGCGGTCGAGGGAGCGCTCTCGCCTGCGACCCCGGCAGCTGCGGAGCGGGCGTCGAGAGGCACCGGAGGACCCGCTTCGCGCGCGACGGCCGGGAGCGGGGCTCTCGTGTCGCCGACCGGGACTGCGAGCACCTTGTCGGTTCCCGGGGCTGAGGCTGCCGGCGGCGGTCTGGGGCCGGAGGATCTGGGGCCGTTCCCGCGCCGCTGGACCTGGAGAGGCATGGGGTCCGCGATCGGCGCCCGGCGTCTCGAGGTGGCCGATCTCGACCTCGACGGTCGCGACGAGATCGTGGTGACTGGTGCCGGCACTCCGAGCTACGGTCTGTCGAGCCACTGGCAGGTCCTACGGTGGACGGCCTTCGGTTACAACCAGGTCTGGGCCTCCGAGCTCTACCCCACCGGTCTTGGCGGAATCGACGTGGCTCAGGCCGACGAGGACAGCGCGCTCGAGATCGTCGTGGCCGCGGCTGGCCTGCTGGAGATCCACGACGGGCTCACGCGGCAGATCCAGGCGAGCTTCCCGATCACGACGGTCTGGCCGATGGCCGTTGCGGTGGGCGACGTGGACGCCGACGGGGCGTTGGAAGCGGTGGTGGTCGACCGCGACGACCTCTACGTCTACGGCCTGGAAAGTCAAGAGCTCGAAGCGGTCAAGCACGGATTCGGCGGGTTCACCCTGAGCCTAGGCCAGGCGGATGACGATCCTCCCCTCGAGATCGCGGTGATCAACGGATGGCTTCCCGGCTGGGTTCTCGACGGGGGCTCACTGCTCGTTCAGTGGGAAAGGACAGAGGGTCTCGGAGACTCGGTGGCATTCGGGAACCTCGACGCGGACCCGCACGCCGAGCTGGTGACGGGATGGTCCGGAGGGGAGGGACTCCGGGCCTTCGACGTCGAGTCCGGGAGCCAGCTCTGGAAGGTCCCCGGCGTGGATGTCACCGCGCTGCAGGTCGCCGATGTCGATGGCGATGGCGAGGCGGAGGTCATCTACGGCGGTGTCGGTTGGGGGGCACTGCATGTGCTCTCGGGATCGACGGGCGTGGAGGAGTCGTTCGTGGCCAATCCCGACTGGGGAATCCAGAGCGTCGCGGCCGGGGACACGGATGGTGACGGACATGTCGAGCTTGTCTGGGGTTCCGGCGGAGCGGGGGTCGGCTTTGGCAAGCTGATCGTCGCCGACTCCTCGTCCCGCGCGGTGGAGTGGCGAAGCCGCGAAACCACAGGCGAGTTCCGTGCCCTTGCGGCCTCGGATCTCGAGGGCGACGGCGAGAAGACGCTCCTCGCCTCCGCCTGGTCGTCGCCCGATGGCGACCCCCGAGGCGGTCTGATGGCTTTCGACCTCCACCGGGAGCGAGCGGTGCCGATCAGTTCGCCAGCTTACCCGGACGCCTGGATACTCCTCTCGAGAATCGCCTCAGGCAATCTGGACGGAGATGGCCAGGACGAGCTCTGCCTGGCCAACACGTTGGGCCGCCGCGGCCTGATCACCTGCTACGACGGACTCTCCTGGGCGAAACAATGGCAGGCCACGCTGCCCGACTGGCTGACAGGTGCCTCGATGCTGATCGGCGATATCGACGGCGATCTCCGTCCCGAGGTCGTCGTCGGGGCGAGGAGCTGGAACTCCTCAGCCAAGGAGCTCTCCGTCTTCTGCTTTGATGGCGAGACCGGCAAGCTCGAGTGGCAGTCTCCCGCGCTAGGAGGTGCATGGGAAGAACTCCCACTCCTCCGGGCGTGGCATCGTGCGATGGCGGACCGCTCGGAGTTGGTCGTCGCCAAGTCCGGGGAGGGCCTTTTCTTCCTCGATGGCCGAAGCGGCGAACTTGCGCGTGTCCCGCTCGATCTTTCGATCACCGCCTTGGACGTCGCGGCCCGCAGCCCGGGTTTCGCGGAGGAGATCTTCGTCGGTCTCGAGGACGGCACGATCAGAGTCGTCGACCCGGTGGCGGGAGGCGCCACGACGATCCTTCTGAGCCTCGGAGCGAGAGTGGACGCGCTTGCCGTCGGCGATGTCAGCGGGAGCCCTGCGAGCGATTTCGTCGTATCTCTTCGGAGCCAGCTGCGCGTCCTCGACGGAGCCTCCGGGAATGAGATTTGGAGGAGTGGCCTACTGGCACCTGCGAGTGGCCAACGTGACTCTCTCCTGTTCGCGGATCTCGACGGCGATCGGCGGCGGGACGTGGTGACAGCGACCGCTTTCGGAGTCGTGGGCTATTTGAGCAACCCGAAGCCGAGTATGCCGTTCCGGGACGGGTCCGAATGGGGCGACCTGCGCCGCTGGTCGCGGAGCTCGCTCGCGGTTCCCTGAAGACGAGTGCAGCTCGGCGATTTCAGACTCCCGTCGATCCCGCGCATCGCGGCCGAGCCGCCGCTCCGCTAGACTTGGCCCTCGGGGCCCCGGTCGCGAGCCCCAGCGCTCCCACCCACGTTCCACTCGAGGAGGGAATCTTGAAGATCCACGAATACCAGGCGAAGGAGATCCTGCGCCGCTACGGCGTCGTGACGCCGCGCGGGCGGGTCGCCGAGACCGCCGGCGAGGCGCGGGCGATCGCCGAGGAGCTCGGCGGGCGCTGCGTCGTCAAGGCGCAGATCCACGCGGGCGGACGCGGCAAGGGCGGCGGCGTGAAGCTCGCCAAGGACCCGGCCGAGGCCGAGGCGCTGGCGGGCAAGATCCTCGGCATGCAGCTGATCACTCATCAGACCGGCCCGGAGGGGCAGAAGGTCCGCAAGGTCCTGATCGAAGAGGCGCTCGACATCGCCAAGGAGCTCTACGTGGCGATCACGCTCGACCGCGCCGCGGTCAAGCCGGTGCTCATCGCCTCGGCCGCCGGCGGCATGGAGATCGAGGAAGTCGCCGCCAAGGACCCGGATGCCATCGCCCGCATCCACATCGACCCGGCTCTCGGCCTGCTGCCCTTCCAGGCGCGCACGGTCGCGCGCCGCCTCGGTCTCAAGGGCGACACGGCGGCCAAGGCGGGCAAGCTGATCGGCGGCCTGGTCAAGGCGTTCCTCGAGATGGACTGCTCGCTCGCCGAGATCAATCCGCTGATGATCACCGGCGGCGGCGACGTGCTGGCCCTCGACGCCAAGATGAACTTCGACGACAACGCCCTCTTCCGCCACCGCGACGTGGTGGAGATGCGCGACCTCGCCGAGGAGAACCCGCTCGAGGTCGAGGCCTCGAAGTTCAACCTCAACTACATCAAGCTCGACGGCGAGATCGGCTGCATGGTCAACGGCGCGGGGCTGGCGATGGCCACGATGGACATCATCAAGCTCTACGGCTCCGAGCCGGCGAACTTCCTCGACGTCGGCGGCTCCGCCTCGCAGGAAGCGGTCGAGAACGCCTTCCGCATCCTGATCTCCGACGAGAGCGTCAAGGCCGTGCTGATCAACATCTTCGGCGGCATCGCCCGCACCGACCGGATCGCCGCCGGAGTCGTCGCTGCGCTGCGCTCGCTCGGCGGGGTGAAGATCCCGGTGGTCGTGCGCCTCGAAGGGACGAACGTCGAGCAGGGCCGCGCGATCCTGCGCGAGAGCGAGTTCCATTTCCTCGTCGCCGAGACGATGGCCGACGCGGCACAGAAGGTCGTCGCGGCGGTGCAGGCTGCCAAGGGAGGTGCGTGATGGCGATCTGGCTGAACGAAAAGACCCGCCTCCTGGTCCAGGGCATCACCGGCAAGGAGGGCAAGTTCCACGCCCTCGGCTGCCGCGACTACGGCACCCAGGTCGTCGCCGGCGTGACGCCCGGCAAGGGCGGCGAGGTGGTCGAGGGGATCCCGGTGTTCGACTCCGTCGAGGAGGCCCGCCAGCAGACCGGGGCCAACGCGGCGATGATCTTCGTGCCGCCGCCGTTCGCCGCCGACGCGATCATGGAGGCCGCGGGCGCGGGCATCGAGCTCGTCGTCGCGATCACCGAGGGCGTGCCGGTCGACGACATGCTCAAGGTCAAGGCCTTCCTGCGCGACCATCCGACGCGGCTGATCGGCCCGAACTGTCCGGGCATCATCTCGCCGGGCAAGGGCAAGATCGGCATCATGCCGGGCCACATCCACCGCCCGGGCCGTGTCGGCGTCGTCTCCCGCTCCGGAACGCTCACCTACGAGGCGGTCTGGCAGCTCACCAACCTCGGTCTCGGCCAGTCGACCTGCGTCGGCATCGGCGGCGACCCGGTCAACGGGACCAACTTCCTCGACGTCCTCGCGGCGTACAAGGACGACGCGGAGACCGAGGCGGTGGTGATGATCGGCGAGATCGGCGGCAGCGCCGAGGAAGAGGCCGCGGCGTGGATCAAGGCCGAGTTCGACCGCCCGGTGGTCGGCTTCATCGCCGGTCGCACGGCGCCTCCGGGACGTCGCATGGGGCATGCCGGCGCCATCATCGCCGGCGGCAAGGGGACGGCGAAGGAGAAGATGGAAGCGATGAAGGCCGCCGGCATTCACGTCTGCGAGTCGCCGGGCGACCTCGGCTCCACGGTCGCCCGCGCCCTCGGGCGGTAGGCGGGAGTCGCGATGCGACGATTCCCCGGCGGTGGCTGGCTGGCCCTGCTCGGCGGCGGCGAGTTCTCCTTCGGCGAGACCGAGGAGGCCGACGCAGCCTGGCTGGAGAAGACGCCGCCGGGGGTCGTCGGATTCGTTCCGGCGGCCAGCGGCTCGGAAGAGTACCCGCAGCATTTCGCCGAGTACCTCCAGGAGGCCTTCGAGCGCGAGGTCGAGACGCTCCCGCTCTACCGGCCGCGCGACGCGCGTCGTGGGCGCAACGCCGAGCGGGTCGCCGCCTGTGCGGCGGTCTACCTCGGCGGCGGGGTCTCCGATCACCTGATCGACACGCTCGCGGGCAGTCCGGCGCTCGCCGCTCTCGAGGCCAGCCTGAGCGGCGGCGGCGTCGTGGTGGCGATCGCTGCGGCGGCCCAGGCGCTCGGCGCGGCGACCCGGGGGATCGCGGGAGGGCGGACCATTCCCGGTCTCGGCTGGTTGCCGGGGGGGGCGGTCGAGGCGAACTTCGATCCCGACCATGACCGGCGGCTTCGCAGCCTCCTGCAGTCCGGCGGGGTAGAGTGGGCCGTGGGGATTCCGGCCGAGGGGGCCCTGCTGCTCGGTCCGGACGGGGTCTTCGAGACCGTCGGCTCCGTTTTCCTGCTTTCGTCGCCTGACGGTGAGCTCGAGGAGCTCGAGTCGGAGTGACCCTCATCCGGCCTCGCCCGGCGAAGCGTAGAGAGACTGGAGGATCTCGTGAAAATGATCGGAAAACTGTTCAGTCTCGCTACGGTCGGTCTGGCTTTCGCCGGCTCTCTCGCCTTCTCGGCCATTTCCGGAGCCGCCGAGCTCGACCTGGGAGCGTCGCTCCCCGACGTGACCGCCCCGGACCAGGACGGCAAGGCGATCCAGCTCGCCGAAGCGGCCGGAAAAGGGTTCACCCTCGTCTACTTCTACCCGAAGGCGGACACTCCGGGTTGCACCAAGCAGGCGTGCAGCCTGCGTGACGCTTACGCGCAGCTCGGCGAGAAGGGGGTCCGCGTCTTCGGCGTATCGACCGACGACGTCGCCGCGCAGAAGGCGTTCCAACTGAAGTACAAGCTGCCGTTCGAGCTCCTCGCCGATTCCGACAAGAAGGTCACGGCGGCCTTCGGCGTGCCGACCACCGCAGGTTACGCCAAGCGCCAGGCCTTCCTGTTCAAGGACGGCAAGCTCGTCTGGCGCGATCTCGCCGCATCGACCGAGAAGCAGGCCGCCGACGTGCTCGAGGCGATCAAGACCCTGTGACCCTCGCGCAGGATCGGCAGGACCCCGCGGCCGCCGGTGGTTTCGGCGGCCGTTCGCTTTTTCCGGGCTCGCGCCGGAGGTCCCTGTCGCGCACGGATGAAGCCGCCGGCTCTCTGCGCTAGGATTCGCCTGCGCCGGCGACCTCCTGCCCGCGATCCCAGTCCAGGCCTTCGCGCCTCCGCCGTACGGCGCCGCCCGTCTGCGGGTGCGGTGGATCGGATCGCGAGGCCGGGGCGAGGTCGGCCCCGAATCGACATCGTTCCACCTCAACGAGCTCGCTCGAACCGAAAAGGACCTCACGCCATGGAAATGACCCTCACCATCATCAAGCCGGATGCCGTCGCGGCGGGCCACACCGGCGCCATCCTGGCTCACCTCGAGAAGGCCGGTTTCACGATCCGCGGCCTGCGGATGATCCACCTCACCGCCGAGCAGGCGGGCGGTTTCTACGCGGTTCACAAGGAGCGCCCGTTCTACGGCAGCCTCGTCGAGTTCATGACCAGTGGGCCGTGTGTCCCGGTGGCGCTCGAGCGCGACAACGCCGTGCTCGGCCTGCGCGAGGTGATGGGCGCGACCGACGTCGCCAAGGCCGCGGCGGGAACGATCCGCAATCTCTACGGCACGTCGATCGAGCGCAATGCGATTCACGGCAGCGACTCGCTCGAGAACGCGCAGAAGGAGCTCGCCTTCTTCTTCGCGCAGACCGAGCTGATCGCCGCGCGCTGAGGAGCGGCAATGACCTTCCGAGTGCCCTCCGCCGCGCCGCAGAGTCGCGTCCCCGCTGATCGGCGTGGGGCGGTCCTCGGGCGGTTCTGCCACACCTGCGACAGCGTCTACTCGCGGCACGCCTCGCGTCACGCCGGCAAGCCGATGCTCGGCAAGGACCACATCTCGGCCACCTGCTCGCACGAAGGGGAGCCGTTCGAAGTGGGGGCTGCCTGGTGGGAAGACGCCGTCGAGGTCCTCCCGCCGCCTCCGCCGGCGCCTGCGGCAAGTTGAGGCCCGCGGAGCTCCTCGCCGAGCTCGAGACCCACGCCGAGACGCTGCGAGCGTGTCGGCTCTGCCCGGAGGTGGCCGGTCGACCGGTCGTCGCCGTGCCGCCTCGACCGGCGCCGCTCCTCCTTCTCGGTCAGGCTCCGGGCCCCCGGGAGGAGGGGCGCGGGCGCCTCTTCGCGCACACGGCCGGGCAGCGGCTCTTCACCTGGTTCGGGCGCATCGGCTTGAGCGAGGAGCGCTTCCGGGAACGAGCCTGGATGGCGGCGACCTTGCGCTGTTTCCCCGGGCGCGTTCCGGGCGGTGACCGCGTACCCGGCGAGCACGAGATCGCCCGCTGCCGACCCCACCTCGATCGCGAGCTCGCCCTGATCAGGCCTCGCACCGTCCTGGCGGTCGGCAAGCTCGCCATCGAGCAGTTCGTCCCTGCCGCACCGCTCGCCGACCTCGTGGGCCAGCGCTTCTCCCTCTCCCGGTCCGGGATTCGCTTCGAGCTGATCCCCCTGCCACATCCGAGCGGTCGCAGCACCTGGCTGGCGCGACCGGCGCACGCCGAGCTGCTGGACCAGGCGCTCGCGCACCTGCGCGAAAGCCCGGGATTCCGTGCGGCGTTCCCGGACCTCGGCAGCTCACCCGCGCGTTCTTCCTGAAATGCCCTTCGCAAAGGCCGGACGCTCAGTGTTCCGTGGCCTCGGCGCGGCAGCCGCTTCGACGAGCCGCGGCTCGTGTGCCGCTCCGAGGTGAGGTTCGAAGCGTGGTGGGCGTCGAGCGGTCACGGTGCGGGTTGGCGCCGAACGGGGCGTTTCGAACGACTACCCGCCTGACCTGTTGCGCAGGTAGTGACGGCTCGCCTTGGCGCGGTTCCCACAGCTCTCCATCGAGCACCAGCGGCGGGACCGGCCGCGGCTCCGGTCGAGGAACAGCCACGTACACGAAGTGCCGGCGCACTCGCGGACGCGCGCGAGGTCCGTCGAGGTCATCAGCGCAGCGGCCGATCGGGAGATCGGCCAGAGCGGTGCCCGCAGGGACACCTCGCTGTCCTCCCAGCTCCAGACGAATGCAGGCGCTGCCTCGACGAGTCGCAGATGGAGATGGGCGTCCCGCAGGGCGCTGTCGAGCCTGGAGAGGTCGCTGGCCTCGATCGGCCGGCTGACCGCGCGTGCAGAGAGGATCCGGAAGAGGCTCTCGCGAATTCCCCTTGCCTCTTCCAGTGCTGCAACTGCCTCCTCGGATCGGGTTTCGGCGACCCGGGCGAGTCGTTCGAGCAGCGGTCGATCGAGAGCTCCCGCCTGCCTGGAGAAGGCCAGAAGGTCGCCATAGCTCCCCAGGTGGTCGGTCGTCGGATTCCCCCGGTTGCTCCAGGTGTTGGCGAAATCGAGACACAGGGCCCCTCCGGAGAGCTCGAAAGGACCAGGCGAATTCGTTGGGAAGCCGGGGATCACGACCTCATCTTAACCCGTTCGAAGGGCTTGACAGGTTAGTGAGGCGGGGCTAATCTAACCGTACAGATAATTCATGGAGGTTAGAAATGGAGGAAGCTCGGAACCCTGAATGCCGCTACCTGGCCGACCAGCTCGAGCGCTCCTTCCGGGGCGGCGCATGGCATGGGCCGGCGCTCGTCGAGGCCATCGACGCACTTGACGGGGCGAGCTCCGGCCAGCGTCCGCTCGGCTCGGCTCACACCATCGCCGAGGTGATCGGCCATGTTGGCTTCTGGATCGAAGGCGCCCGGCGACGCTTGGCTGGAGAGAAGGCCGCGGCCCTCGATCCGGCAGAGGACTGGCCGCATCCCGCGGGGAAGACCGACGAGGACTGGAACGGAGCGGTGGCTGCTCTCGAGGCGGCGCATCGGGGATTGGTGGCTGCCGTCTCGGCGCTCGACGACGAGCGGCTCGACGATGCCGTCGCCGGCAGCGATCCGACGGTCCGCGGGTTGCTCTTCGGGCTGTTGCAGCACAACGCCTATCACGCGGGGCAGATCGTCCTGCTGCGTAAGGCGCTCGAGGAAGGGAGACAACCGTGACCGCGGGTGCGATGCGTGCGCGGGACCGCTTGCTGGCCCGACGGACCGAGCTTGCCGAGTTGGCGGAACACCGCGAGGAGGAGCGCCTGGTGGAACTGATGCGCCGCGTCGATTCGGCGTTGGGCGCCATCGAGAGCGGAACCTGGGGGATCTGTGCGGTCTGCCGTGCGCCGATCGCGGCCGATCGACTGGCCGCCGATCCATTGGTGACCGTCTGCCTCGAGTGCCTGCCCGAAGCGGGCCGGCGGGAGCTCGAACGCGACCTCGAGAGCGCAGCGCGCGTCCAACGCGCCCTGTTGCCCGAAACCCAGGTGCGACACAGCGGCTGGGAGATCGCGTTCCTCTGGGAGCCGCTCGGAGCAGTTTCCGGGGACCATGTCGACATTCTCCTGCCGCGCCATGGAGAAGAGTCGCTGCATCTGCTGCTCGGTGACGTGGCCGGCAAGGGTGTGGCTGCCTCGCTGCTTCAATCGCACCTGCATGCGCTCTTCCGCGCTCTCGGTCCGAACGAGATGCCGCTCGTCGAGCTCGTCGGTCGCGCCAATCGGCTGTTCTCCGAGGCGACCGCGGCGGCCAGCTACGCGACGCTGGCGGCGCTTCGTCTGCATCCGGACGGGAGGGCCGAGCTCGCCAATGCGGGACATCCTCGGCCGCTCTTCGCCGATGCCCGGGGCGTGCGCCCGGTCGAAGGCGCAGGTCTCCCTCTCGGACTCTTCGGCGAGGCGACGTACTCGCGCCGCGAGCTCCGTCTTTCGCCCGGTGAGACGTTGCTCTTCTTCACCGACGGCTGGATCGAAGCGGAGCGCGCGGGAGAGGAGTACGGCATCGGCCGGGCAGCGGCGGCGCTTCGGCGTGCGGCGGATCGACCCCTGCCCGAGCTCCTTGCCGCTTGTCGGAGCGACGTCGAACAGTTCCTTGCCGGCTCGCGACGCGGCGACGATCTCACTCTGGTAGCGGTGCGACGGATCGGTTGAGTCGTACCGGTCGAGTCGTTCCGGCGCGCAGCGCTCGACAGATCCGTGCCACTCGGAAGACAATCTCGCCGGAGGTCGCCATGGGTGAGCGGATGAGCGGTGAGGAGTTGGTGGCTTTGGTGCGGCGAGTCTTCCGGCCGCGACCGGAGGAGACGGGGCTCGCCATCCTCGTCGATCTCCCCGACGCAACCGTGCCGGACCATCCGGCCTGGGCGGCGCGCCGGGCGATCGCCGCCGAGTGGGCGGCCGAGCTCGGTGCTCAACGCGAGGCGCTCGGCCTGCGGACCGATTTGATCGTGTACGGCAACGTCCACACGAACAACGGCGATCTTCCCGCAGGTGCCTGGATCGTCGACAGCGGTTCGCTCCCCGACGACGCCTCGGCTCTCGACCCCGCAGGCCGGCGATCGTTCCCCGAGATCTATGCCCAGTGCTCGATCCTGATCGCCGTCACCGAGTTCTCCGCGACCGCGCCGCTCAAGGTCGCGGCGCGCAGCTTCCCGATCCGCGCGGCGACGATGCCCGGCTTCTCGGCCGAGATGATCCCGGCCCTGCGTCTCGACTACGGCGAGGTCAATCGTCGCGTCGATCGGCTGAAGTCGCTGCTCGATCGTGCGCGCGGGGCCGACCTTCGCTTTCGCCATCCCGGTGGCGAGGCGGTGCTCCACCTCGACCTGCGTTTCCGTTCGGCGCACGCCTCCGGCGGAATGCTCCCCGAGCCGGGCGTGGCGGGGAATCTGCCGTCGGGAGAGGCTTACATCGTTCCCTACGAGGGAGAGCGGGAAGGCGAGCCGAGCCGGAGCCACGGGTGGCTGCCGGTGCAGTTCGGGGAAGAGGTCGTGCTCTACCGGATCGAGGCCAACCGCGCGGTTGCCGTCGCTCCCGGCGGCGCGGTGGCGGACGACGAGGCCCGACGGCTCGAGCGTGAGCCGGCCTACGGCAATCTCGCCGAGCTCGGCCTCGGGGTGCTCGCCGCCTTCGGCGTGCGACCGATCGGCGAGCTCCTGCTCGACGAGAAGCTCGGATTGCACATCGCTTTCGGTCGCAGCGATCACTTCGGGGGGCAGGTGGCGCCGCGCCATTTCAGTGGACCCGAGGCGGTCGTGCACATCGACCGGGTCTACGTGCGGGAGTGCCAGCCCCGGGTCGCGGTGGCGAGCGCCGACCTGCTCCTCGAGAGCGGGGAGCGCCTCGCGCTGATGCGCGAGGGCGAGTACGTGCCCGAGCTCTTCGCCTGAGCGGCGAGGATCAGTCGAGCGACTGGTGGATCGCCGCCAGCCGGTAGGCGACGTCGTCGCCGAGCTCGAGCCGCACGCAACGCCGGCCTTGCCCCTGGAGCGCCAGCAGGTCGCCGTCGGCCTGAGCGCGCGCCAGAGTGGCGAAGCCGAACGGCTCGCCGGGGATCTCGAGGTCGTCTCCCAGCCCGACGATCTGCACGAAGAGGCCTCCGTCCGGCCCGCCCTTGTGCATCTGTCCGGTCGAATGGAGGTAGCGCGGACCGAAGCCGAGAGTCGTCGGCACGCCGAGCTCGCGGCCGATCCGCCAGCGGATCTCCTGGAGGAGCGCGGTGTCGCTGTCGGTTTCGTCGGTGTAGACGAGCAGGGCAACGTAGGTCGGGGCCGGCGAGGCGAGCAGCATCGCCCGCAGGTCGTCGGGGGCGGTGACTCCCGGCAGTGCGCCGGCGGTGCGGAAGGTGTCGAGGAGCTTCCGCGTCTCGCGTTTGGTCTCCTCGACGTTCGGCTGATCGAACGGATGGACGCCGAGCAGGTGTCCGGCGACCGCCGTCGCGTACTCCCAACGGAAGAACTCGGCGCCGAGCGCTTCGGGCGCGGGCAGAGCGATCTCGATCACCGGCCGGCCGTCGTTGGCGAGCGCCGCGGCGAGGCGGTCGAGCTCGAGCTCGCGTTCCCCGGCGAGGCGGAGGCGCACGAAGACGCGGTCGTCGGGATAGCTGTCGGCATCGCGCAGCGGTTCGCCGCAGATCGGGACGACGCCCACCCCCTCCTTGCCCAGGCTCTCGGCGACCAGCTGCTCGGCCCAGAGGCCGAACGGCGCGAGCCGGGCGTCGGCGAGGAGCGTGAGGAACGGCCTGCCGGTCTGGGCTCCGGCGGCCATCGCGACTCCCAGCGCGGCTCCCGGGTTCTTCTCGGCGGCAAGCTCCGGACCGCAGGCGACGGCCATCGCTCCCGCCCGGGCGAGCAGCTGTCGCAGGTCGAGTCCGAGCAGTGCGGCGGGAACCAGACCGAACAGGGAGAGGACGCTGAACCGCCCGCCGACGTCGGGTGGGTTGAGAAAGAGGTGGCGGAAACCCCGTTCACCCGCCAGCGTGGCGAGCGACGAGCCGGGGTCGGTGATGGCGAGGAAGCGCTGGCCGGCCTCGCGCGGCCCTACCGCCGCGAACGTCTCGGCCCAGAAGTAGCGAAACAGCGACGAGACCTCCGCCGTGCCGCCGGACTTGCTGGAGATCAGGAAGAGCGATCGTGCCGGGTCGATCATGCTGCGGACGCGACGGACCCAGTCGGGCACCGTGCTGTCGACGACGAAGAGACGGGGGAATCCCGGGCCACGTCCGGCCACGGCGCGCAGGACCTCGGCGCCGAGGCTCGATCCGCCCATGCCGCAGAGCACGACGTCCTGGACGTTCTCGTCGCGTGTCTCCCGCGCCACCTCGTCGAGCTCGGGCAGGTGGTCGCGCATCGTCTGCGGCAGATCGAGCCAGCCGAGGCGGTTGGCGATCTCGGTCGGATCCTCTCTCCAGACGGTGTGGTCGCGGTCCCAGAGGCGCGAAAGGACGCGGTCGCGATCGAGTGCAGCGAGCGCGGCGGCAGAGGCGGCGGCAAACGGCTGGGACATGGATTCCTCCCGGGGGAACCTTCGACGACGACCAGCGTATTCTAAGCGGGAGAGACCCCTTGTCCGCCAACGTCCCGCCGCCCCCCCGCCCCTCGTCGTTCGATCGACTGGGGCACTTCGTCCGCGAGTTCACCGACGGTCTGCGGACCGAGGACGTCCAGCGCCTGTTCAAGCGGGATGCGGCCCAGGCCTATGCGGTGCTGGCTCGCGACCGCGCCGTCGGGGAAGAGCCCCGGAACGGTCTGAAGCGCTGGCTGCACCGCGCCTGGGTCCTCTTTCGCGGCATCGCCTTCAAGCTCTCGCCGCCGCGGCGGCTGCTCTTCGTTCTCGCCCTGCTCTTCGCGTTCTTCGCCCTGACCGCGCATCGCGTGCAGTTCGGTTCGCCGGAGGAGGGGATCCGGGTCGTTGCGGACGCGTCGCCATTCTGGATGCTCGCCAGCGTCAGCTTTCTCGTCTACCTGCTCGCAGTCGAGCTCGCCGACCGCGTGCTGGTGCGCGACGAGCTCGAAGTCGCGCGGTCGGTGCAGGCGGAGTTGCTGCCGCGTGGAACGGTCGAGATCCCCGGCTTTCGCGTGGCGCACGGCTATCGCACCGCCAACGAGGTGGGCGGCGACTACTACGACTTCCTGCCGGTCGAGGGCGGCCGCATCGCGGTGGTCGTCGGCGACGCCAGCGGTCACGGCATGGCCGCCGGGCTGGTGATGGCGCTGGCGAGCGCGGCGATCCGGACGGCGGTCGAGCTCGACCCGAGCCCGGTGGCGGTCGCCCGCACGGTCAATCACGTGCTGGCGCGGACCGGGGGGGCGCGTTCGTTCATGAGCCTCTTCGTCGGCCTGCTCGACCCGGCGAGCGGCGCGCTCGAGTACGTCGACGCCGGCCACCCGTTCCCGCTGTTGCGCCGCCGCACCGGAGAGCTCGTCGAGCTGGGCCGCGGCGGCCTGCCGCTCGGCCTGCGTTCGACCCTGCCGCTGGCCGCCGAGCAGGCCGTTCTCGAAGACGGCGACGTGCTGGTGTTCTACAGCGACGGTCTGCCGGAAGGGGTGGGACGGGACGGTCAGGCCTTCGGCTTCGAGCGGCTGCGCGAGCTCGTCGCGCTCGGCGGCACGGTCGAGGCGATCCACGCGCGGATTCTCGCCGCCTTCGACACGCGCCACGGCACGGAGGCTCCGGCCGACGACCTGACGCTGGTGGTCATGGCGCGCGAAGCGGAGAGCCCCTCGGCCTGAAAGGCCTCGCTCCACCAGAGAGGCACTTCCCGATCGGTTCCCGGCCGGCGCTGGCGGGGGGAACGAAGCCTCACCGGCCTAGTCGGCGTCGAGAGGATCGGCCAGCACGGCGTGCAGCTCGGCCGTGACGGCGCTGATCTCGGCGAAGCTGACGGGTTGCCAGGCGGCGCCGAAGCGGGCAGCGAGCAGTTCCGCCACCTCGGGAATCGGCAGGTGGCGGGCGATCGATTCGAGGAGCTCCCACTCGCGCGCCAACGCGGCGACCTCGTCGAGCTCGACGTCATGGCAGAAGGCCCAGGCCGCCTCGGCGGCCGACCCATAGTCGAGGGCGAGATCTTCGTGCAGGTAACCTCCGGCGAAGGCGGCGAGCGCCGGGCAGGCTTCGGCGTCGAGGCTGGCTGCGGCGTGGCGCGCCTCCGTTCGGCGGTCGCGGGACGAGTCGCTCATCGCTCCTCCGTGGGATAGGCCGTCAGCACGATGAACCCGTCGCCGCGGGCGCGGAGGACGACGCGCGCCGCGAAGGCCTCGCGCGGTGAGCGGTCGCCGCGGGAGAGAGAAAGGCCGAACGGCCGTCCGTCGGGCGATCGCACGGTCAAGGCCAGGTTCGGCCGCCGTGGGCCGCGGGCACACCAGCTGTCGATCCGCTCGCGAAAACGATCGAGGGCGAGGCCGACCGCGCGCTCGGCCGTCGCGCGATCCGAGAAAGTCGACGCGGTGCGGACGCCGCGCTCCTGCGCCAGGCGGTCGGCGAGATCGGCCGGCGAACGACCGACGTGGCGCGCCAGCGTGTGGCCGCCGTCGCGCTCGTCGGCCGCCAGGTCGTAGGCGAGACCGCCGCCCTCGCCCCGAGCCGACGTCGCCGACGAGCGCCGCTCGCCGCGGCTCGGCGGCGAAGCCAGGTCGCAGCCGGCCAGCGCCAGGCCGCACAGCAGCAGGAGCCCGAGCGCCCGGCGCGGCCCTCCCCTTCGCGGTGGCATCGCTCAGCGCTCGCGCAAGAAGAAGCGGTGCAGGCCGAAGGCGACGGCGCCCATCAACGCGAGGGTGAACCCCGTCCCCCAGGGGCTGTCGAGCCGCGGCCAGGTGTGGTTGAAGTTCATCCCGTAGAAACCGGTGATCACCGCGAAGGCGCCGATCACCACGGTGACCCGGGTGAGCCGGTTCACCACGACGTTCAGCCGGTTCGAGATCGCCGACATGTAGAGGTCCACCATGCTGGTCAGCAGATCGCGGAAGGTGTCGACCGTGTCGGTGATCCGCAGCAGGTGGTCGTAGACGTCGCGGAAGTGGAACCGCATCAACTCCGGGTCGATCAGCCCGAGGTCGCGGCGCGTCAAGACGTTGAACATGTCGCGCTGCGGGCCGACGACGCGTCGCACTTCGATGAGCGAGCGCTTGAGAGCGAGGAGACGTTCGAGGATCGCCTCGCGCGGAGACGCCAACAGCTCGTCTTCGAGCGCCGAGAGCTCCTCGTCGATCGTGTCGAGGACCGGAAAGTAGCCGTCGACGACCGTGTCGACCAGGGCGTAGAGCAGGAACCCCGGGGTGAGCGGTCGTCCGTTCGAGTGGCGCTGCAGCCGGAGCTCGACTTCGGCGACCACCGACTCCTGCTCCGGGTGGACGGTGACCACGTAGTTGGGGCCGATGAAGACGTCGAGCTCGCGGAAGGTCGTCTCCGCGCCATCGCGGACCACCGGGTTGAGGATGAGGAACAGATGCCCTTCGTACTCGTCGACCTTGGGGCGCTGGCGCTGGTTGCGGGTGTCCTCGATCGCCAGCGGATGGAAGCCGAAGACCTTCTCCATCAACTCGAGATGCTCGGTCTCGGGTCCGGTGAGATCGACCCAGAGGACGCGCTCGGGGTCGGCGAGCAGGGCGCGCAGCTCTTCGACGGAGACGCTCTCCGGAGCCGGGGGGTGCGAGAGGACGATGCGCATCGGAGTCTGGCGCAATATAGCCCAGGTGCGGCGTGGGCGCCGTCGTCAGTCGAGGCGGAGATGGCGCAGCCGCAGGCTGTTGCCCACCACGCTGACGCTGCTCGTCGCCATCGCCAGGGCGGCGAACGCCGGGTGGAGGTCGCGCAACACCGACGGGAGGCCCGTCATGCCATGCAGGGCCCCGGCGGCCACCGGAATCAGCAGGACGTTGTAGAAGAACGCCCAGAAGAGGTTCTGCCGGATCGTCCGCATCGTCGCGCGCGAGAGTGCCAGCGCCTTGCCGACACCCGCGAGGTCGGCGGCGAGGAGGGTCACGTCGGCCGCCTCCTTCGCCACGTCGGCGCCGCTGCCGATGGCGAAGCCGACCTCGGCGCTGGAGAGGGCCGGCGCGTCGTTGACGCCGTCGCCGACCATCGCCACTGGCCCGCGGCCGTCCCGTTGCAGCGAGCGGATCGCCTCGGCCTTCCCCTCGGGCCGCACCTCGGCGAGGACCTCGGTGATCCCGACCTCGGCGGCGACGGCACGGGCCACCGCCGTGCGGTCCCCGGAGAGCAGGACGAGCGCGAGGCCCCGTTCCACCAGTCGCGCGATGGCCTCCTTCGCCCCCGGCTTGACCGGATCGTGCATCGCGACGAGCCCGGCGAGCTCGCCGTCGACGGCAATCCAGAGCAACGTCCGCGCCGCGGCCTCGAAGGCGGCCGCCTCTGCCCGGAGCTCCTCCGTGGCCGTCCCTTGTTCGGCCAGGAAGCGCTCGCTGCCGATCGTGATCCGCCGCCCGTCGACCCGCGCGACCACGCCTGCGCCGGGCACGGCGCGCAGCTCCTGCGGCGCGGCGAGCGACAATCCGTGTGCTTCGGCAGCCCGGACCAGCGCGCGGGCCAGCGGATGCTCGCTCCCGGATTCGGCCGCCGCGGCGAGTGCGAGCAGACGGTCGAGATGCCAACCGCGGGCCGGAACGATCTGCTCGACCGCGGCCTGCCCCGTCGTGACGGTACCGGTCTTGTCGAGGACGACGGTCCGTACCCGTTCGGCGCGCTCGACCGCCTCGGCGTCGCGAAACAGCAGGCCCGCCTCGGCGCCGCGGCCGGTGCCGACCATGATCGCGGTCGGCGTCGCGAGCCCGAGGGCGCAAGGGCAGGCGATGACCAGAACCGCGACGAGACGCAGAAGCGCCGCGGTGAAGCCGGCTCCCGCGACAAGCCACCAGAAGAGGAACGACGCCAGGGCGATGGCGATCACTGTCGGGACGAAGATCCCGGCGACGCGATCGGCCAGTCGCTGGATCGGTGCCCGGCTTCCCTGTGCCTGCTCGACGAGTCGGACGATCCGCGCCAACACCGTGTCGGCGCCGACCTCGCGCGCCTCGATCACCAGCATCCCTTCGCGGTTGACCGTGCCGCCGACGACGCGGTCCCCCGGTCCGCGGTCGACCGGCAGACTCTCGCCCGAAAGCAGCGCCTCGTCGACCGCAGACTGGCCGGAGACGACGACGCCGTCGGTGGGAATCTGTTCGCCCGGTCTCACCCGCAGCCGGTCGCCGGGACGCACGGCGGCGAGAGGAACCTCGACGTCGCCCCCGTCGTCGATCCGCCGGGCGGTCTTCGGTCTCAGGTCGAGCAGCGCTCGCAGCGCCGAGCTGGTGCGCCCGCGCGCCTTCGCCTCGAGGAGCTTGCCGACCTTGATCAGGGTGAGGATCGCCGCCGCGGTCTCGAAGTAGACGTGATGCCCCAGACGGTGATCGCCCAGGGTCAGCGCGATCGCCACGGCCACCGAGAAGAGGAACGCCGTGAGCGAGCCGAGGGCCACCAGCACGTCCATGTTCGCCACGCCGTTGCGAAGCGCTCGCCAGGCCCCGACGACGAAATCGCGACCGACGATCGCCTGGACCGGCGTGGCGAGCGCGAAGAAGAGCCAGGAGACCCAGATCGCCTCGGCCCAGGCGCCGAGCCACCCCAGGTCGCGGGCCATGCTGAGGGCGAAGAGCGGCAGGGTGAAGGCGATGCCCACGGCGAGGAGCCGACGCTCTCGGCCCTCCTCGGCGAGGCGGGCGGCGCGCTCGGCGTCGACGAGCGGGGCGCCCGCGGCCTCCACGACGTCGTAGCCGGCACGACGGATCGCCGCGACGAGGTCGCCCCGCCGCGCGCGTTTCGCGTCGTGCTCGACCATGGCGCGCTCTGTGGCCAGATTCACCGTGGCCGAGAGGACCCCGGGGACCTTGCGCATCAGTGCCCGCTCGACTGCCAACGAGCAGTTGGCGCAGGTCATGCCGGAGATCGAAAGCTCGGTGCGGGTCACGTCGTCCGGAGCGGCCGAGGCCGCGGGCGACTCGCCGGAGGAGGCGGTCACCGCTCTTCAGCTCTCGGCGGGAGGAAAGCCGATCTCGGTCAACGCCCCGACGAGGCGAGGCCAGTCGGCCGGCGGCTCCCAGGCGACCACGACCTGCTTGGTCGCGGCGTCGGCTCGCACCGTCGTGACCCCTTCGACTTCGGCAAGCTCGCGCTCGATCGTGCGCACGCAATGGCCGCAGTTGATGGCAGGGACGATCACGGTCTTCTCGGGCATGGAACGCCTCCTCGCGCGCACTCTAGTTCAACGCCGCGCGGGGCGGCCGAATTCCGCCGGGTGGCCGGCGGACTCAGGGCCGCGCCAGGAGCTGGCGCGCCTGTTCGAGGATGCGCGAGTCTTCGGTCAGGGTCGCCGGGTGGGCGCTCCGCGCCAGGAGATCGCGCAGGATGGCGTCGATCTCGCCTCGCGTGACCTTGTCGCCGTGCTCGATCAGCGCCTCGATCAGGTAGATCCGGTTGTAGAGGTAGTCGGGGGCGAGCTCGACCGCGCGTCGCAGCTCGCGGACGCCGAGGTTGTGGTCGATCCAGCCGGTGAAGAACGGGATCGACGGCGCGCGGTCATGGAGCCGTCCGAGAATGCGATGGCCGCCGGCCTGCTCGAAGCGTTCGTCGAGAGCGATGACCGTCTCGGCGCCGTCACGGATCCGGCCCGCCACTCCCTGGCGTGCCGCGGCCATGGTGCCGAACTCCTCGCCCCAGAGACCCCAGTTGGCGGCGCCCCAGAAGTAGATCGGCAGGGCCTCGGGGACGCTGCCGAGCGCTCGCGCGCGCTCGGCCGGCTTCATCGCGTCGAGCTTCTTGCGTCCGCCGAAACGAGTCGAGAGTAGGTCGAGAGCCCGTTCGCCGACGTCCCGCCCGCGCGCGAAGACGGCCTGACGCGGCTCGTTGCCGGTCGTCGCGTAGTCGCCTTGGAACCAGAGCGCGCGCATCAGCTTCCAGTGCGCCTCGAGGCTCGTGGCGTCGAGTGCCAGAGCCGCCTCGTAGGCCGTCACCGCTTCGCCGATCGGCTGGGGAGCCGCCTTGCCGGCGACCTGTCCTTCGGCCCGTCGCGCCCATGCGGCATCGCCGCGGGCAATCGCTTCGGCGGGGGTCTCGGCGTGACCGGCGAGGGGCAGGCAGAAGGCGAGGGCAAGAGTCCAGGCGGCAAGCGGGCGCACGGTCATGGGGCGAGCGTAGCAGAGGGGTGCCGGAGCGCGGGAGGCGCGCCGAGCGTCGCGACCGCTAGGAGGGGTCGCGACGCGTCCGTGTCCCGAGGGTGATGACGAACAGGCCGGCGAAGGCGAGCAGGATCCCGGCGGTGCGGACCCACGGCGGCCACGGCGCGGGCGCCAGGTCCGCACCGAGCCGCGCCACCAGCACGCCGCCGAACGCCAGCGCCGTGCCGCCGACCCAGGTGCCGCGCCGCGAGCGGGGGATCACTGGAAGAAGGGCACCAGCGTGATGTAGATCCCGGCGATGATCGCGGTGGTGATCACGCCACAGATGTTGGCACCGAGCGCCTCCGGGAGGATCAGCACGTCGGGTGCCTCGTCCCAGACCGACTTCTGGGCCACCTTCGCCGTCGTCGGCACGCAGCTCACGGCGGCGATGCCGATCACCGGGTTGTAGCGCCCGCGCTTGAACAGCAGCATCAGGTAGCCGCCGGCGATCCCGCCGATGCCGGAGAGCAGCAGCGAAAGGATGCCCAGCAACAGGAGCAGCAACACCTGCGGGTTGAGGATGGTGTTGGCCTCGCAGAGGACGCCGAGCAGCAAGCCGAGAAAGAAGGTCGAGCCGTAGAGGATCGGACCGCCGATGATGTCGACGAAGTGCTTGAGCCCGGCCTCCTTGACCGCGACGCCGACGAAGAGCGAGAGGAAGAGCGGCGCGGCGACGGGGAAGAGCAGGCAGAGGACGCTGCAGGAGACGATGGAGAATGCCAGCTTTTCGCCCGAGGTGATGTCGACGGTCTTCTTCGGCGGAGCCGGCTTGAGCGCGCGCAACCGGCGTGGCACGAGCAGCTTGATCAGGTACGGATAACCGCCGTAGGTGAGCCCGAGGTAGAGGTAGGCCACGACGGTGATCGGCACGAAGAGGTGCTTCGAGAGGGTCAGCGAGGTGTAGAGGACCATCGGACCGTCCGCACCGCCGACCATGGCAATCGACGCGGCCTCTCCGGGCTTGAGCCCGAGAGCCATGGCGATGGGGAAGGTGGCGATGGTCCCGAGCTCGGCGCAGAGCGCCAGGAACATGCTTTCGAACGGCCTCGCCAGCACGTAGCTGACGTCGAGCAGCACGCCGATGCCCATGAAGACGAGACAGGCGATCAGGCCGTTGCTGAAGGTGAAGGTGTAGATCGGCTGCAGCCAGTCGATCTGCAGGATGTTCATCAGCTGCGCCGGCTCGCTGAGGATCGGGTCGACGAAGAGCGTCCCCTGGACCCCCGGTGCGAGGAAGAGCACACCGGCGTTGACGGCGCTCATGCCGAAGCCCATCGGGATCATCAGCAGCGGATCGAGAATCTCGCGCTTGCCGAGGTAGACGAGCAGCATGCCGAGGAGGATCAGGGCGATCCGCGCCACGATCACCGCGGGACGCGAGGCGACGAGGGTCTGGATGCCCTGGAAGAGACTCAGCAGGAGGTCGAAGCTCACGAGCCCTCCTTCCGGGTCAACTGAACGGTGAGGTAGATCGCCTTGATCAGCACGGCGACGAAGAGCGAGAGCGCCGCCGCGATGCCGTAGACGAGCAGAGCCAGCAGAACCGCGGATTTCATCGGGTGGTCCGTCCGGAGCGGTCGGGAGGTCGCGGTGCGGTCAGGCGAAGCTCAGCAACGGCTGGCCTTCGCGCACCGAGTCCCCGACGGCGACGAGCACGGCCGACACGCGCCCCTTGCCGGGTGCGGCGATCGAGGTCTTCATCTTCATCGTCTCGAGCACGAACACGAGCTGGTTCTCGTCGACGACGTCGCCGGGCTTGCAGCGGACTTCCAGCACGGTGCCGGCGACGGGCGACGCGAGCGCTCCCGCCTGGGCCGGTGGCGCGAGAGCCGGCGAGGCGGCCGCGGGGGTCAGCGGGGTGTAGGCGGCGCCGGGCGAGACGAAGGACTGTGGCGTCGGCAGCGCTTCCGGAGCGCCGACGCCGTCGGCGGGGTCGAGAATCTCGACGTCCACCTCGTAGGCGACGTCGTTGACGGTGATCTTGAGCTTCATGATGAGTTCTCCGGGCCCGGATCGTCAGGGCTTCGGCGCGTGAGTGGGGACGACGTGCGAGCCTTGCAGGACGGCTCGGCCGGTGACCGACCAGGGACTGGAGGGCAGGTCGGCGGCCGGCAACCGGCGCACACGGCGGATGCGAGAGCGCCCGACCGCGGCGGTAGCCGCCGCGGCGAGGAGGACGACGAGATGCTCCGGCAGGCCGGACGAGGAATCCGAGGCCGGGGTCGAAGCGACACGGGGGGTCCTGGCCCCCTGCGGCTGGAGCCGCAGGGCGTAGACCACGGCGACCGCCAGCAGCGTCAGCACGAGCCCGACGGCGGTGAACGCCACGAGCGCGAAGCCCGGTCCGAGAAGGGCGTTGAGGTTCATGGCGCGCCCTCCTACATCGGGATCAGGCCGTGCTTCTTGTGCGGCCGCAGCTCGCGCTTCGAACGCAGGACCTCGAGGGCGCTCGCCAGGTAGAGCCGCGTCTCGGCCGGCTCGATGATCTCGTCGATCATGCCGCGTCCGGCGGCCACCCGCGGATCGGAAAACTGGGTGCGGTACTCGGCGACACGACGCTCGAGCTCGGCGCGTGGGTCGTCGGCCTGTTCGATCTCACGCCGGTTGAGCACGCGCACCGCGCCTTCGGCGCCCATCACGGCGATCTCGGCCGTCGGCCAGGCGCAGGCGCGGTCGGCTCCCATCGCCTTGGCGCACATCGCCAGGTAGGCGCCGCCGTAGGCCTTGCGGACGACCACCGTCATCTTCGGCACTGTCGCCGCCGCGTAGGCGAAGAGCATCTTCGCCCCGTGGCGGATGATCCCGCCGAGCTCCTGGCGGATGCCCGGCAGGAACCCGGGGACGTCGACGAAGGTCACCAGCGGCAGATTGAAGGCGTTGCAGAAGCGGATGAAGCGCGAAGCCTTGTCGGAGGCGTCGATGTCGAGGGCGCCGGCGCGCACCATCGGCTGGTTGGCGACGATGCCGACGCTGCGACCCATCAGCCGCCCCAGGCCGATGACGAGATTCGACGCGTAGTCTGCCTGGATCTCGAGGAAGTCGCCGCGGTCGACGGCACGGAGGATCACCTGCCGCATGTCGTACGGCTCGCGCGGATCGTCCGGGACCACCGACTCGAAGCCCGGGTCGGCGACGATCATCTCGTTGTGCTGCTCGCGCAGGAACGGCGCATCCTCGGTGTTGTTGCTTGGCAGGAACGAGAGGAGGCGTCGCGCCAGCGCCACCGCCGCCGCGTCGTCTTCGGCGACGAAATGGACGACCCCGGAGACGCGCGAATGGGTGTCGACTCCGCCGAGCTCGTCGGCGGTGGTCTCTTCGCCGGTGACCTCCTTGATGACCGAAGGGCCGGTGATGTAGAGCTGGCCGCGTCGCTCGACCTGGATGATGAAGTCGGTGAGCGCCGGCGAATAGGCGGCTCCACCGGCACAGGGACCGGCGACGATCGAGATCTGCGGCACGACGCCGGAGAGCAGGACGTTCCGATAGAAGACATGGCCGTAGCCGTCGAGCGCGTCGACTCCCTCCTGGATGCGCGCGCCCGCCCCGTCGTTGACGAAGAGGAACGGATCGCCGGTCTTGAGGGCGGCGTCCATCACCTCGCAGATTTTGCGGGCGCCGGCCTCGCCGATCGAGCCGCCGGCGACGGTGAAGTCCTGGCTCGCCGCGTAGAGCGGGCGGCCATCGGTGAGACCGAGGCCGGTGACCACCCCTTCGCCCGGCAGCTCTCTGCCGGCGAGATCCGGGTGGTTCGAGCGGTGGCGGACATAGAGGTTCCACTCCTGGAAGGAGTTGGGGTCGAAGAGCATGGCGAGCCGCTCGCGGGCGGTGAGCTTGCCCGCGGCATGCTGTTTCTCGATGCGGTCGCGCCCGCCGCCGAGATAAAGGCGGGAGCGCTCCTCGCGAAGTTGGAGGATCGTCTCGTGGTTCATGGGCTCCAAGGCGGTGAAGCGGAAGGTGGGCAGCTCGGTGGCCGCCGCACGTTTCCAGGGTAGCAGGCACCTTGCGGTGTCGCCCCGCGCGATCGGGTGGGAGCGCGCCCCGATCGCAGCTCAGCGAAATTTCGCCTAGCGTGCGGCGGCCGACGACGCGAGGACCGACACCACGCTCTCGCGGCTCAGCAGCTCGCCGAAGACATGCGGCGGCTGCCCGGGTCGGTAGAGCAGGTAGAACGGGATGCCGTAGCGGCCGTGCTCGGCGAGGAAGGCGCCGATCGCCGCGTCACGGTTGGTCCAGTCGGCCTTCATCGCGACGACGTCGTGGCGTGCGAAGGCGTCGGCGACCTCGGCGGTACCGAGGACGACGCGCTCGTTCACCTTGCAGGTGAGGCACCAGTCGGCGGTCACGTCGACGAACACCAGCCGTCCGGCGGCCGCCAGCTTCTCGGCCTCGGCGCGATCGAACTTCTTCCAGGCGATGCGGCCACCGGCAGCGCTTGCTCCGGTTTCGACCGCCGTGCGCGAGGCGGGCGTGGCCGTCGCGGCGAGCGCGATCGTCGACAGGCAGGCGGCGAGCATGCCGACGGCGGCGAGCCGCCGGCCGAGCGAGCCGGCGCGCGTGCGCGAGTGCAGCCAGGCTGCGAGCCCGAGGGCGAGCAGCACCAGCTCGACGGCGAGAACCCGCTCCGGCGAGATCTGTGCGGCCAGGACGTAGAGCAGCCAGACGGCGGCGCCGGCGAGCAGGAATCCCATGAAGCCCTTGAGCGTGTCCATCCAGACACCGGGCTTCGGCAGGAAGCGGGCGGTCCCGGGTGCCACGGCAAGCAAGAGATAGGGTGCTGCCATTCCCAGTCCGACCGCCGTGAAGATGGCGAGCACGCCGCCCGCCGGCTGCGCCAGGGCGAACGACACCGCCGTGCCGAGGAACGGGGCGGAGCAAGGCGTCGCCATCAGGGTCGCGAAGAGCCCCGAGACGAAATGCCCCGCCGGTCCCTCTCCTCCGCCGGCTTCGCCGAGCCGAGCGAGGCGCTGTGGCAAGGGGACTTCGAAGAGCCCCCAGAGGTTGAGCGAGAAGAGCGCCACCACGGCGACGAGGAAGGCGACGAAGCCCGGTTCCTGGAACTGCACCCCCCAGCCCACGGCGCTGCCGGCGGCCCGCGCAGCGATCGCGGCGAGAGCCAGGGCCCAGAAGGAGGCCAGGATGCCGAGCGCCGTGGCCAGTCCGCCGGCGGCGACCTCGCGCCGTCCGGCGCTCGCGCTGCGCACCAGACCGAAGAGCTTGAGCGAGAGCACCGGCAACACGCACGGCATCGCGTTGAGGATCAGCCCGCCGAGCAGCGCGGCGAAGAGCATCCCCGCGAGTCCGACCTTCGGCACGGCGACCGCCGGGGTCTCGCCGCCCGGCGAGATCGGCTGGCTGGAGGAGAAGGCCGGATCCGTCGCTCCTCCTTCGCCGATCCGCAGGGTCAACGACGCCTCGGCCTCGAGCGGTTGGATGCAGGTGCGGTCGTCGCAGGCCTGGTACTCGAGCGTCGCGGTCACGGGGATCTCTCCCGCCGCATCCGCCGGCACGACGAGCTCGGCAAGGATTCGCGCCTCGCCCTCGTAGACGGCGATCGGCTGCTCGACGAAGCCGGCCTTCCAGAGCTTCGGCTCCGGGTAGCTCACCGTCGGCGCGGACCATCCGGCGGGCAGACGAACCGTAAGCACGGTCGGAATCAGATAGTCGAACGTCGGGCGGTTCGACTGGACGTGCCAGCCGTGCTCGATCGTCACTCGGGCCACGATGCGCGCGGTCTCGCCGGGCCGATAGGCGGTGCGTTGCGCCGCCAGCCGGAGGCTCGCTTTGGGTGTGGGGGCGGCGCTGACGGGAGCGACCAGAACGAGGCCGAGCAGGCCTCCGAGCAACGAGCGGCGCGTGCGATCGAACATGGCTGAACCTCGGGAAGCAAGGCGGGCTAGACGCAGTGTGGGCGGCCGTCCAGGCGCAGGAGGCGCAACAGATTCCGCGCCTTCGTCGTGTCGGCGCTCTCCGGGTAGTCGCGCAGGAAGCTCTCCAGGACGGACTTGGCGGCCGCACACGCGCCACGATCCTGTTCGAGGTAGAAGCGGAGCAGATCGATGCGTTCGAGCAGCTCGCGGTCCGACCCTGCGGTCGCTTCCTTCCTCGCGTCGCCGAGCTCGCGGTCGGCGGCGGCGAAATCGCCAGCCAGCCTCAGCGCGTCGGCGAGCATGTAGCGCGTCCACCGTCGGGCCGACTCCGGCGGATCGGCGGCGAGCAGCTCGCGATAGAGGAGCGCTGCCCGGCGGCCGTCGCCGCGCTCGTGGAACTCGCCGACCAGCTTCTGGAACAGCTCGCGATCGGAGCGGAACGAGCCCGCCTCGAAGGCGGAGACCAGTCCGCGCCAGGTCTCGACTTCCCGCTCGATCCGCTCGACGAGCGCATCGGCCGTGAGGTATCCCTCGATGGCGCCGACCCGCGCCTGGTGAGAGTCGAGCACGAGGATCGTCGGCAGGTTCGGTGCGTTGAAGCGGTCGCGAAACGCGCTTCCTTCGCCGCCGTCCTCGACGTCGACACGCAGCAGCACGAAGCGCGACGAGAGCTCGCGGAAGCGAGCGGTCGAGAAGACCTGCTCGTCCATCGTGTGGCACCAGGAGCACCAGTCGGCAAAGAGATCGACGATCACCAGCTTGCCGCTCTTCTCGGCGAGCTCGAAGGCCGGAGCGATCTGGCGAACCCAGCTCACGGGCGCCGTCGGAGCGGGCGTCGGAGCCGGCGCCGATTGCGCCGTGGCCGGGGTCGGCGACGCGGCGACGCCGGGCGACGCCGAAGCGGACAAGGCAAGCGCGGCGAGCAGATTGCGGAGGGTGCGGCGGACTCGTGGATGCATCGCGCCGAAGGTCTCGAGAGGTGCGCCGCGACACGGCGCGTTCGGCGCGCGATGATAGCATTTCGGCGATGCGGCTTACCGCAAGAGCGATGCGTCTCGGCGAGTCGGCGACGATGCGCGTGGCGCGCCGGGCTGCCGAGCTGCGCGCCCAGGGACACGACATCGTCGACTTCGGACCGGGTGAGCCCGACTTTCCGTCGCCACCTTCGGCAGTGGAGGAGGCCGCCGCTGCGCTCGCCGCCGGGTTCACCCGCTACACCGCGGCGGACGGAATTCCCGAGCTGCGCCGCGCTCTCGCCGAGCGCTATCACGCCCAGCACGGGGCGCCCTGGGATCTCGATCAGGTCGTCGTCACCGCCGGCGCCAAGCAGGCGCTCTTCGAGCTCGCCCTGGCGCTGTTCGACGACGAGCACGACGTGGTGCTCAACACGCCCTGCTGGGTGAGCTTCCCCGAGCAGGTCCGCTTCGCCGGGTCCCGCGTCGTCTCGGTACCGCTCGACGGAGGGGATGGCTTTCGGATTCACGCCGGGCCGATCCTCGCGGCGCTCGGCGAGCGCACGCGGGCGGTGATCCTCAATTCGCCGGGCAATCCGACCGGTGGCATCGTCACGGGCGACGAACTGCGCCGCATCGTCGAGGGTTGTGCCTCTCGTGGCGTGGTGGTGATCGCCGACGAGACCTACGAGCGCTTCGTGTATCACGCCGATGGGCATGCGAGCGCGGCGCGGCTCGCCGCCGAGTTCCCGGAGACCGTGGTGGTGGTCGGCTCGTTCTCGAAGAGCTACGCGATGACCGGATGGCGTCTCGGCTATTGCCTGGCGCCACGGCCGATCGCCAAGGCCGTCGTGCGTATCCAGAGCCACGCGTCGTCGAACCCGAACTCCTTCGCCATGCGAGGAGCTCTGGCGGCGCTCGAGCACGGCGAGCCGCACGTCGCGGCGATGATCGCCGAGTATCGCGGACGTCGCGACCTGGTGGCCGAGCGGCTCTGCGCCCTTCCCGGCGTACGCTGCACTCCTCCCGACGGGGCGTTCCTGGTCTTCCCGGACGTCTCGGCGATCTACGGCGAGGGTCTGTGCGGCTCGGCGGCGTTCGCCGAGCGCCTGCTCGAGGAGGAGGGCGTCGCGGTCGTGCCCGGCGAGGCGTTCGGCGACGACCGTCACATTCGCATTTCGTACGCCTGCTCGCGCGAGCGGCTGGCGACCGGCCTGACGCGGCTGGCCGAGTTCGTCACCTCCCGCGCCCGATGATGAGTCCCCGCCGCCTGCGGCTCGCACGGCGGGTCGTGGGGGCTCTCGACCTCCCCGGAAGGAGATCCCGCCTTGGCGAATGAACCGTTGTCGAACCGAGCAGGGCGCCGCGACGGCGCAGATCCTGCCTCGGCCTGGGCCCTGCGGATCGGGACCGCGCTGGGAATCCCGATCCGTCTGCACTTCACCTTCCTGCTGATCCTGGTCTGGTTCGGCGTGCGGTCGATGCAACAGGGAGAGACGTTCCTCTCCGGCCTTGCCTTCGCCGCCATGCTGTTCGGCTGCGTCCTGCTCCACGAGCTCGGGCATGCCGCGGTGGCGCGAATCTACGGCGTGAAGACGCGCGAGATCGTGCTCTATCCGATCGGCGGCGTGGCGCGGATGGAGAGCATGCCGTCGGGCAAGGCCGAGCTGCTCATCGCCGTAGCTGGCCCCGCAGTCAACCTCGCTCTGGCTGGAATGCTCTTCGGCGTGATGATCTCCATGCAGATCGCCATGCCGGCGAGCGCGGCGGAGATGCTGTCGGGCAGCTCGGTGGTCGTCGAGCTGTGGATCCTCAACCTCGTCCTCTGCTTCTTCAATCTCGTCCCGGCCTTCCCGATGGACGGCGGTCGTATCCTGCGGGCGACGCTCACCCTCTTCATGCCGGAGGAGAAGTCGACGGCGATCGCCGCGCTCGTCGGGCAGGGCTTTGCCATCCTCTTTGGCGCGATCGGCCTGTTTTCCGGCAACTTCATGCTGCTGTTCGTCGCCTTCTTCGTCTTCCTGGGAGCCGCGCAGGAGGCGGCGTTTCACCGGAGTCGCGCGGCCGTCGCCGGACTGACGGCGCGCGACGCGATGGTGACGCGTTTCGAAGTCCTCGCGCCGCAGGATTCCCTCGGCCGCGCCGCCGAGCTGCTGTTGGCGACGCACCAGCACGACTTTCCGGTGGTCGACGCCTGGGGTCGCGTCGCCGGGATCCTCTCGCGCGGCGGTCTCCTCGAGGCCTTGGCGCGCGCTGGGCGCGAGTCGGCGGTGCTCGACGTGATGGAGCGCGAGGTGGTCGCCGTGCCGCCGGACGCGCCGCTCGAGGAGGTGCTCAAGCTCCTCCAGTCGCGCCCGTCCGGTCCGATCCTCGTCTTCGAGGAGGGGCGGTTGCTCGGCATGGTGACGTTCGAGAATCTCGCCGAGCTCATCGAGATCTCGCGCCGTCTCCACACGCCGCGTCCCTCCTAGGCGTGCCTCGCTCGCGGCGCTCCGGTGAAGTCCGGACCGCCCGCTCCGCCTCAGGCCTCGGGAATCGCCGGCGGCGGCGTCTTCGGCCGTTCGCGCCGGCTCGGAAAGCCGATGGCCGTGGGGTGACTCTTGAGATCCTCGAGCGACGTCGTCCGCAGTCGGTGGAGGAACGAGTTCAGCGAGTGCTTCCAGGTGTGGTGGAGCGGGCAGGCCGTCTCGTCCGAGCAGACCTTCTGACCGAGGACGCAGAGCCGCCGCGCGCCGAGCTTGTCGAACGGCTCGACGATCTCGAAGAGCGAAAGGCGCTCGGGATTGCGCGCCAGACGAAAGCCGCCGTTGCGGCCACGCTGGCTCTCGAGCACGCCCTCTCCGGCGAGGGTCTGCAGGATCTTGGCGAGGAACGGGAACGGGATGTCGAGGTCGGCGGCGATCTGCCGCGCGAGCACCCACGGGGCGCGGTCCTCGCGCTGACCAAGGTAGGCAAGGGCACGGATGGCGTACTCCGAGCTACGTGAGAGCATGGCAGGATCCTCCTGCGGTCATCCTACCCTAAACCTAAAAAAAGAAATTTATATCCGTTTATCGGATTAGTGGTATCCTCTTTTCGCACAGGCGGGCCCACCGCCGCAGAGCCTCTCGTCCCGGCGGAGCCCGAAAGGAGGCGGAACCGATGTCCCAACTCGCAGAACGTCCCAAGCCGTTCGTCTTCCCTGAGTACTGCAAGGGATGCGGACGCTGCATCGACGTTTGCTCGAAGCACTGCATTTCGCTCGGCAGCGAAATCAACCCGCAAACCGGCCTGATCCCGATCGTCCTCGACCTCGAGGCGTGCAACGGGTGCGGCCTCTGCATCACCGCCTGTCCGGAGCCGTTCGGGCTCCAGGCGCAGGCGCCCGGCGAAGACTACGAGCTGCAGGACCCCGCGGCGCTCTTCGGTGCACGACACCACGAGGCGCCGCAACCGGTCGACCTGCCGGCCGAATGGGTGCCCGTGCCGGAGGTCGCCCCGCTGGTGGTCAAGGGCAACTACGCGGCGGCGATCGGCGCCCTTCTCGCCGGTTGCCGGCACGTCTATGGCTACCCGATCACGCCGTCGACGGAAGGCGCCGAGCTGATGGCCAAGCTCCTGCCCAAGCTCGACGGCGTCTTCCTGCAGGCGGTTTCGGAAGTGGCGACCGTGAACATCATGTACGGCTGCGGCGGTGCCGGGCTTCCCTGCCTGACCTTCACCTCGTCGCCGGGCTTCAGCCTGATGCTCGAAGGCATCTCCTACATGATCGGTGCGGAGGTCCCGGGGGTCTTCGTCAACGTCATGCGCGGCGGTCCGGGCCTCGGCAACATCGCGCCGGAGCAGTCGGACATCAAGCTCGCCTGCCGCGGGCTCGGCCACGGCAACACCCACGCCATCACGCTCGCCCCGGCGACGCCGCAGGAGATGCTCGACCTGTCGATGCTCGCCTTCGAGCTCTCGTTCAAGTACCGCAACCCGGTGGTCATCGCGAGCGACGGCTATCTCGGTCAGATGACCGGGCGGGTGAATCTGCCGAAGAAGATGGTGCGTCCGGGGCTCCCGGCCTGGGCGGTGTACGGGGACAAGATGCACCGCGGCAACCTCATCTGCTCGATCTACCTCTCGGAAGCCGAGCTCGAAGAGCACAACCGTCACCTGATCGACAAGTACGCTCGGATCACCGCCGCCGAACAGCGGGCCGACCTCTTCCACTGCGGCGACGCCGAGACCCTGGTCATCGCCTGCACGACGCCCGCCCAGATGGCCAAGGGTGCGGTGCAGGAGCTGCGGCAGATGGGGATCAAGGCGGGGCTCTTCCGTCCGATCACCCTCTGGCCGTTCCCCATCCAGCACCTGCTGCCGCTGCTCAAGCGCGTCGAGCGGATCGTCGTCGTCGAGGCGAGTCACGGTCAGCTCGAGGACGAGCTGCGCCTTGCCCTCTCCAACGCCGGTGTCTTCCGGCCGCCGCTGATCGAGCACGTGCGCCACTACGGCGGCATGCTCCCGTCCCAGTCCGAGATCGTCCACCAGGTGCTCGCCGCTGAAGAGGTGGCCTCATGACCACGAGCGTCTTCTACGACCGCTTCGAGCGCCATGCCCATGCCCAAGGGCTGAAGGCGCATTCGACCCACTACTGCCCGGGCTGCGGCCACGGGCTGGCCCACAAGTTCCTTGCCGAGGCGATCGACGAGCTGGGAATCCAGGATCGCACGATCGCCGTCTCACCCGTCGGCTGCTCGGTCTTCCTCTACTACTACTTCGACGTCGGCAACTCCCAGGCGGCGCACGGCCGTGCTCCGGCGGTAGCGATCGGCCACAAGACGGCCAACCCCGAGTCGATCGTCATCTCCTACCAGGGCGATGGTGACCTCGCCTCGATCGGCCTCGCCGAGATCGTCTCGACCGCGCAGCTCGGCATCCCCATCTCGGTGATCTTCATCAACAACGCCATCTACGGCATGACCGGCGGCCAGATGGCGCCGACGACGCTGATGGGTCAGAAGAGCTCGACTTCGCCTTACGGCCGCCAGCCGCTGATGGGGCAGCCGATGCGCATGGCCGAGCTGATCGCCGGCCTCGAAGGCCCGGTCTACGTCGAGCGCGTCGCGCTGTACGACGCCAAGCAGCGCACCAAGGCGAAGAAGGCGATCAAGAAGGCCCTCGAGTGCCAGGTCCAGGGCAAGGGATTCTCGTTCGTCGAGGTTCTCGCCGAGTGCCCGACGCACCTCGGAATGGACCCGCAGGCGACGGAGAAGTGGGTCGAGAGCGAGATGACGAAGGTCTTTCCGCTCGGCCTGAAGAAGGACGTGACCGACGCGAAGTTCCCCGAGATGCCCACGCCGAGCTTCGACGCTGACCGCTTCCTGCAGGCGGTGGGCGGCTCGGCCGAGGAGATCGTCCGCCATGCCGAGGGCTTCCCGTCCCATCTCGCCAAGAGCGACGTGGCGCTCAAGCTCGCCGGTTCTGGGGGCGACGGAGCGCAGACGGCGGCGATGCTGCTCTGCCGCGCGGCGATCAACGAAGGGTTCGACTCCACCCACATCCCGAGCTACGGACCCGAGTCGCGGGGCGGCACCTCCTACGCCGACGTGCACGTGGCCGAGCGCGAAGTGCTCTCGCCGGCGGCGCCGAAGCCCCACGTGCTCGTCGCCTTCAATGCACCGAGTCTCGCCAAGTTCGGTCCCACGGTGCAGCCGGGCGGCGTGGTGATCTACGACAGCTCGGTGATCCACGAGGTCCCCGCCTTGCCGGACCGGGTCGTCACCTACGGCGTGCCGTTCACCCAGATCGCTGCCGATCTCGGTCGCACGGTGGTCAAGAACGTGGTGGCCCTCGGAGCGCTTCAGGAGGCGACGAAGCTCTTCCCCAAGGAGACCTTCCTCACCGCGATCCGCCAGGCGCTCAAGGAGAAGTGCGCGATGATCCCCCTCAACGAAGAGGCCTTCGCCTGGGGCGCGCGAGCGGTCCGCGGCAACTGAGCTCGAACCCGGGAGCGGCGGAGGCGATCACGATCGCCTCCGCCGTGCTGTTTCTGACGGAACTGTGACGCTCGGCCGCCCGACGGGGCGGTACCCTGAGGGGGATGTCAGGGTCTGAGGTGCCGTCCCACCTGTCGCTTTCCCGCTTCCCGCAGCGGACGCTGACCGCGCTCCTCGCCGCCTCGGCGACCCGCTGGAGCGAGCGCCGATTCCTGCGCTTCCTCGACCCTCGAGCGGGGATCCGCGAGGTGACCTTCGGGCAGCTGGGGCTCGCTTCTCTCCGCGCGGCGAAGGTGCTGGCCGCACAGGGCGTCGGGGCGGGCTCGCGCGTCCTCCTGCTGGCGGAGAACTCGCCCGAGTGGATGGCGATCTCCTTCGGCGCCCAATTGCGACGAGCCGAGCCGGCGGCCCTCTTCGCCAGCCTCTCGGCGGAACCCGCAGCGGCGATCGCTCGACGCGTTCGCCCGACGGTCGTGTTCGTCTCGTCCGCTGCCCAGTGGGCCAAGTTGGTGTCTGCCGTCCCCGAGCTCGTGCGGTGCGGTCTCACCGCCGTCATCGCCGGTGAGCCTCTTCCGTCCGCGACCTTGCCGCGAGAGGTGGGCGTCCTCTCGCTGGAGGAGGCGACCGTCGCGGCGTCCGGGGGGGCGAGTTTCGACGAGCTCGGCGCTGCCGCGGCGGCGGTCGGCGAGGAAGACCCGTTCCTTCTTCTTTTCACCAGCGGCACGACCGGTCGCCCGAAGGGCGTGCGCCTGCCGCAGCGGGCGATCGTCCGGGCGCTCGAAGCGGGAGCGAGCTCGGTCGGGATCTCCGCCGCCGACGTCGGTCTGCACTTCTTGCCGTTCGGCCACGTCGCGGGCCATGACCAGTTCAATCTGGCGCTCGCCCAGGGGCACCAGTTGGTGATGACCGCTCGCCGGGACGACCTGGACGCCGCGCTGGCGCTGAGCCCGACGTACCTCTTTTCCGTGCCGTTGGTCTACGACCGGATTCGCGAAGGCGCCATGCGCAAGTTGGGCGCGCTTCCCGGGCCGCTCGCCGCGCTGGTCGAAGCAGCTCTCGCTGCGGCGGAACGGATGCGGGTCGACGGTTCGCGTCGCTGGCGCGATCGCGGGCTCGCGGTCGTCTCCGACCTCCTGATCGGGCGAGCGGTGCGGCGCCGGCTCGGTGGTGCGGTGCGGGCGGTCTATTCGGGGGGGGCTCCCGCCACGATCGAGCTGCTCCGGTTCTTCGAAGGGCTCGCTCTGCCCTTCATCGAGCTTTACGGCATGAGCGAAACGGCCGGGATGATCTCGGCCAATCCGATCTCGGAGCCGCGTCGGCCAGGTGCCGTCGGGTTGATCTCGCCGGATCATGAAGCGCGCCTGGCGCCGGACGGCGAGCTTCAGCTCCGCGGCCCGTTGCTGCTCTCGAGCTACCTCGACGCGGAGGACGACCAGGAGGCCTGGACGGCTGATGGCTTCTTCCGTACCGGCGATCTTGCCCGCGCCGACCGCGACGGCTACCTCTACGTCGAGGGTCGGAGGCGCAATCTGCTCGTGCTCTCGACTGGCAAGAAGCTCTCGCCCGAACCGGTCGAACAGGCGATCGGCGGGGTTCCGCCGTTTCATGCCGCGATGCTCCTCGGTGAAGGGCGTCCCTATGTCGCCGCCGCGGTGTTCGTCGAGCGCGGCGAGCTCGCGCGGCTCGAGGCGAGCGGAGAAGATGCTGCAACCGCGCTGTTGCCGCGCGTCCGGGCTGCACTTTCGGCGTTCAGCGAGTACGAGGTTCCCAAGCGGCTTCTCGTCGTTCCCGGAGCGCCCGACGACTATCCGGCGATGCTGACGCCGAGCTTCAAGCTCCGGCGGGAGGCGGTGGTGGCTTGGCTCGGCGAGTCGATCGCAGTCCTCTACGGCGAGGAGTCGCACCTTTCCCCGCGGATGGGGCTCGGGTAGCCGTCGCGTCGCCTCGCGCGCCGCGGGATTCCTAGTCGTCGACGAGCGGGCCCGGTGCGGCGGCAGGTCGTTCGAGCGCGGCTTCGCCGAGGGCGCGCTTGCCGAAGGCGAGGTTGAAGACCGGCAGCGCCATGAGTGTGGTGGCGATCGCCATGACGACCATGATCGAGAAGAGCGTCGGGGTGATGACGCCCCGCTCGAGGCCGATGTTGAGAATGATCAGCTCCATCAGGCCGCGGGCGTTCATCAGGGCGCCGATGCCGACCGCCTCGCGTGGCGGCTCGCCGTTCCAGCGCGCGGCGAGGTAGCAGGCGACCCCCTTGCCCAGGCAGGCAGCGAGCAGCACGAGGAGGGCGAAGAACCAGAGAATCGGCGTGTCGACGAGGCCGATGCGGGTGTTGAGCCCGGAGTAGACGAAGAACAGCGGCAGCAGGAGATTCACCGTCAGCGGCTGGATCTGCTTCTCGAGCCGTTCGGCGATCTCCCCCCGCGGCATCGAGGCGCCGAGGACGAAGGCCCCGAAGACGGCGTAGATGCCCACCTTGTCGGTGTACCAGGCGGCCAGCATCAACAGGGTCAGCGCTCCGGGGAGAGCGACGCGCTCGTAGGCGTCGTTGCGGACGATCCAGCCGCCGGCGCGAGCGAGGAGCGGCCGCAGGACCGCGAAGGCGACGACGGCGAAGGCGATGCCGCCGCCGATGGCCCAGAAGGCGATCTGCGGCTGGTCTTTGAAGCTGGCCAGCACGACGGCGAGGATGCACCACGCGGCAGCGTCGTCGGCCGAGCCGGCGGCGAGTGCCAGCGTTCCCATCGACGTGCCCGAGAGTCCGCGCTCGTAGATGATGCGCGCCAGCATCGGGAAGGCGGTGATCGACATGGCGGCGCCCATGAAGAGCGCGGCTTCGCCGATCGACACCTTCGCGGCGAAGAGCCCGAGCTGGCCGTGAAAGGCCCAGGCGATTCCCGCACCGAGCGTGAACGGGGTGAGGATGCCGGCCCAGGAGACGAGCATCGCGCTGCGCGCCCGGCGGCGCAGCAGCGAGACGTCGAAGTCGAGGCCGACGAGGAACATGTAGAGCACCAGCCCGAGCTGCGCGACCGCATAGAGGATCGGCATCGTCGCCTTGGGGAACAGCGTCGCCTGCAGGTCCGGCGCGAGCCAGCCGAGGAGCGACGGGCCGATGAGGACGCCGGCGATCATCTCGCCGACGACCTGCGGCTGACCAAGGTAGCGGGCGAGATAGCCGACGAGGCGACACGCGGTGAGAATCGCCGCCAGCGCGAGGAAGAAGAGGATCGAGAGCTCGAAGGGAGTCACGGCGCGCGATTGTAGCAACGCGCGCGCTCGCGGCCTGGCGGAATCGTCGATGCAGCGCGCTAGACTCGACTGGTGAGATCGGGAGTGCCTTGCCGTGCGTTGCTGTGCGTCTTCGTGGGCTGCCTGCCGTGGGTCGGGTGCGGCGGGTCCCACGACCGTCCCTCGGACGGCGGACCGGCTCCGACGGCGCACGTCGAGATCGCTCCGGCGGTTTCTGCGCAGGAACAACGAGGACGAAAGCTCTTCCGGGCGTACTGCATCTCCTGCCATTCGGTCGATGGTCGGGGTCTGCAGAGTCTCGGCATCGACCTCACCACCAGCCGTTTCGTCGCGCGGCAATCGGACGCTGCGCTCGGGGCCTTCTTGCGCCGCGGTCGGGCGCCCGACGACCCGGACAACCGCACCGGTCGTCAGATGCCGGGGATCGAGGTGCTGCCGGAGATCGGGGAGGCGGAGGTCCAGGCGTTGGTGGCTCACCTGCGGGCGATCCACCGGCCCGGTTGAATCCGATCGCGCTTCGTCCGGGCGTGCTAATTCTGGACAAGCAGGTCGCGAACTCCTAACATCGTCCCGCCATGATCAGCCAGACCACCGGCTACGCGATCTCCGCCCTGGCCTATCTCGCCGGCGCGGGTGAACGCTCGGTGCTCGTGCGGGAGATCGCCGAAGCACTGGATCAGCCGACGCCGTATCTCGCCAAGATCGTCAACGCCCTGTCGCGACGCCGGATCGTCGTCACGCAACGTGGCATCGGCGGAGGCGTCGCGCTCGCCCAGGCGTCGGCGAGCCTCTCGCTCTGGGACATCTGCAAGGCGCTCGACGATCCGGCGGTCGAGGCGCGCTGCCTGCTCGCCCTCGAAGGCTGCTCGGACGAGCGGGCCTGCCCGGCACACCAGTTCTGGAAGTCGCACCGCGAGGCGATCTGGAGCTTCCTGCGCGAGACCACGCTGGCTGACATGGCTGCCTTCGAAGCACTGTGCGGGAGGGCGCCTGCAGCCTTGCACCCGACGCTTTCGAGCGCCAGCGGGGCGATGCGCTCCGCGGCTCGCCACACTCGCCATTGACACGGACCGATCCGGAATCGTGATGATCGCTGAGCTTCGCAATAATCCTGCTCTCGTCAAGCTCGACCTCTACTGCAAGGGGCTGCGACTCGATGAGTCCTGCTTCATCGAAGAGGACGGCGGCCGCAAGATCCTCCGCACCCGCGCCGGTCTCGGCAGCGGCCTCGAACTGATCCTCCCCGGCGGACTCTGGACCAACGCTCCGGTGACCGAGCCGTTCGCCCAGCATTCGCCGTACACGCTCCACAAGGCGCAGGGCCGATACCAGTTGCGCTGGAACGGCGAGGCGGTGCACGACGTCGACCTGTCACCGCGTCCGGCGTGGTACGACCGTCAGACGTCGACCGGCAAGGCGATGACGCGCATCGGTACCTTGCAGGGGACCTATCTCGGAATCTATCCGGCGAAAGTCTGCGAGTACTGGACCGAGAAGCCGGTCAAGGTCAACTGCAAGTTCTGCTCCGTCGGGCTGAACCTCGGCGTCGACGACGCCGACGAGAAGTCGGTCGGCGAAGTGCTCGAGGTGGTCCGCGCGGCGCGTGCCGAGTCCGGCATCACCTACGTCGACTTCAATACCGGTCACTACGAAGGGGACACCTACCTCGACATCCTCGAGCCCTACATCCGGCGGATCAAGGACGAGCTCGGGCTGCTGATCGGCGTCCAGACGCCGCCGCATCGCGACCTGTCGCGCTACGACCGGCTGCGCGAGATGGGCGTCAACCGGGTGTCGTTCTGCTTCGAGATCTTCGATCGCCAGATGTTCGCCGACGTCTGCCCCGGTAAGCATGCCGAGTACGGTCTGGACTACTACCTCGAGGCCATCCGCTATTGCGCGACGCTGGTATCGAAGGGCCCACGCCACGAGCCGTGGGTCACCAACGGCGAGATCATCGCCGGCCTGGAGCCGCCGGAATCGTCGATTCGGGCGATCGACTGGATCACCTCGGTCGGTGCGATCCCGACGGTTTGCGTCTTCCGGCCGCTCGTCGGCACCGACATGGCGGACACGGCGCCCCCGGAAACCGAGGCGATGATCCCGGTCTTCCGCCGGCTCTACGAAGCGTGCATGGAGAAGGGACTGCCGATCGGCGTGGCCCCGAACATCCACGTCAGCCTGGTGATGCTGCCGGAGGAGTGCCGGGCGTTCTCGACACGGCGCTTCCGTTTCCAGACCCTCAAGCTCAAGGCGATGGCGAAGGTATTCGGCCGGATCTTCGAACGTCGACTGGCGGGCCGGATGGCGACCCGGGCCGCCTGACCCGGCGGGAACGTCTCAGCGACGCCCGTTGAGGCGTCGCCAGAGAGCGATGAGGGGTGCCGAGGACGGCCCCAGCGACTCGCCGACCGGCGCGAGGAGCGACCGATGCCATGTCCGATGGCGGTTCGGCGTCGCGGTCTTCCTGGTCGCCATGGCGTCCGGGGCGCGTGACGGGTTGCGCATCCACGTGCGCAGGGGAAGCGCGGACGCGGCGAGCGAGAGCGACTCGCGTACGTGCGTGCGGGCACGCTCGGCGCGGCGTCGAAGCTCGGCCGGCCGCCGGGCGGCCCAGAGGAGCTGCTGTCGCAGCCCGGCGACGTCACCGGCCTCGAACGTCAGGCCGAGCTCTTCGGCTTCGAGCAGGTCGCCGAGGGTTCCGACACGGTTGTAGAGCACCGGCAGACCGAATCCCATCCACTGCACGACGCGGTTCTTGCTCCCCAGCCAGCCTTCGTAGATCGGGCGCTCGGCGAGGATGCCCAGGTCGGCCTCGGCCCAGTAGTCAGGGACCCGGGCAGCACGGACCCATCCTTCGAGGTGGAAGCGACTCCGCATCGCAGAGCGCTCGACCAGCGAGCGGAAGTCGCGGTAGGTCGTCTCGTCCTGTCCGTGGATCTCGCCGCCGGTGGAGACGAAGTGGATCGAAGGATCCTCCTGCATCGCCGACTCGATGCCGGAGAAGAGCGTCTGCACGTCGCTCCAGACGTTGTAGCTGCCGCTCCAGATCGCGAGAAAGGCATCGGCGGGCACCTGCGTTCCGCGCAGTGCCGGGAGGGCGGGGTGTGGGTCGGGGAAGGGCACCTGGGCGCACGGAATGACTTCCGTGAACTCGTAGCCGCAGGTCTCGGCCGACAGGCGTCCGGTGGTGCCGAGCTCGCCGATCGCCGCGAATCGTTGGTGCTCCGACACCACCGAGAGCTTGTCGCAGCGGGCGAGGACCGGTTGGACGAGCTGCCAGAAGTAGGGCAGGACGCGATTGTTGCCGTCGAGTGCCGCCTTCGCCTGGGCTTCCGCCATGACATGGCCGAACTGGTCGGCCCAGAACGGCTGTCGTGGCTTGGCGCGGGCCAGAGCATAGGAGCCGTAGATCGTGGCGCCGACGACGGCGTCCGGCTCCCATCGGGAGATCTCGTGGGAGACGCGGTTGGAACGCAGAAGCTCGGACTCCGACACCCGGATCACGCGAACGCCGTCGATCTCCTCCTCGGAGGGACCTTCGCCAGCAAGGTAGCCGTCGGAGATCCGCATGGCGAGCAGCCGGACCTCATGCCCGTCGTGCGCCAGGCTGCGTGCGAGCTGCCAGGAGCGGAGCCCGGGACCGTGGCTCTTGAGCGTGTTCTCGACCGGGAGCGGGCAGAGACCGCAGACGAGCGCGCGGGTCATGCGTTCCCCTCGTGCACACCCCGAGGTGCGGCCGGATGGCAGGGGAAGAGGGGAGTGCTCAACGAAAGGATCAGAACCAGTCTCCGTCGCGGGAGCCTAAGGATACCGCCAAGATGCGGGAAAGTCGTACGACCCGATTCTGCCGAGCCCCTACTCGCCCGTCGGTCCGTCGACCGTGTTGCCCGCGAGGGCTGTCGCCCCGACGGCCAGGCTGGCCGGGAGGATCTGGAGGAGGAGGCGGTCGAGCGACGAAGCGACGTGCCACTCGAGCGGATAGGGGGTCGCGGCGTAGATCGGCAGCCACGAGGCGGCCACGGCAACCAGGAGGCCGATTCCGAAGGCGCAACAGGGACGACGTCCGGCACCGAGAAGGAGACCGAGGATCACGGCAGCGGCGGGGACCCACCAGACCAGGGACCACCACGACGAGGAGGTGGGAGCAAGTAGTCGGATCGCGAGCTCGCGCGCGGGAAGCCACCAGCGGTGCGGGTCGGTGATGCGAGATGTCCAGCTTCCCTGAAGGTAGGTCTCGAGCCCGGATCCCGGCGACCAGAGGAGCTTGAACAGCAGCGTCGCGGCGAGACCCGGCAGGGCTCCCGCCAGGAGCTGGATCGCCAGCTTCTGGTTCACCGCCGGCGCACGGCGCCGTGACCCACGGTCCACCAGGAAGAACCCGGCGGCGGCGATCACCGCCATCGGCAGCCCTTCGTTCTTGGTCCAGGCGAGCAGGCCGAGAGCGACGCCGCTGAGCGCTGGCGGGAGCCGCACGCCGTTCCAGCCGGGGAGCTGAGAAGCGAGGCCGACCGACGCCCCGAGGAAGAGGACGGCCATCGGAATGTCGGCCACCTGCGCGGTAGCCCAAATGACAGCGAGCGGTGTGACGAAGACCCAGGCGGTGGTGAGCGCCGCCACTTCGGGAGCGGTGACGGCCTCGACACACAGGAAGAGGAGCAACAACAGACTGGCGGACCAAGTCGCCGCGACGAGTCGAGGAGCGTCCCCCGCATCCTCGCCAGCGGCCAGTCGCAGTCCAGCGACCGTTGCCGGCAGGCCCAGGGGGTAGTTCGGGTGCGAGCTCCGGTCGACGCCGGCGAGGAGCTGGGGAAAACGATCCCAGCCGCGATCGAGCATGTCGGCCCGCACATTCCAGATCGCCACCGCGTCCCAACTGCCGGAGGGATCGTGCTCGGTGAGCGCGGCGAACCCGCGCGCGCCATCGGTGACGGTCAACGCCAGAGCGGCCCACGCCATCCAGCGCAACGGCGCGGGGAGTCGCCTCGGCCACCCGGGGCGCGTCACCTCGGCGAAAGCTGCAGGGCGACGACTCCCGCCGACAGCGACGAGGAGCGCCGCGAAGGCTGCCAAGGCCGAGGGTGACGGTCGCGCCAGTCCGGCGCAGCGCCAGGCGAAGACCGTGAGCGAGAGGGTGCCGAAGCCGATCGCCGGGGACCAGGCGGCGATCCACAGAAGACGCCGTCGGGGATCGAGCGGCGTGTCGGCCAGCAGTGCCCGGGCAAGAGCGAAGCCGACGCCGAGAGTGCCGGCCAGAGCAAGCGTCGTGGCGCTCACGGGGCGGAGACCTGCGGCATGAGGAGAAGGACGCGACTCGCGGTCGGCCCCCGGTCCAGTGTGATCCCGGCCTGTTTCGCCGCCAGCAGCCGCTGCTCGACGAGGTGCGTCCGCACCGTCTCGTCTCCGATGTCGACGAGAAGCGGGGTGGCGGGTTCGGCGGTGGCGTCGAAGTGGGCCGTGAAGCGTCGCTCGACGACCCGGGGCGAAAGCGCTCGCTGGGCGCAGAACATCGCTTCGGTCGAAGCCTCCGGTGTCCGGTCGGTGACCAGGACGGCGCGCGCGGTGAGCGGGAGGACCGCCGCGAAGGCCGCGAAGTCCGACTCGGTGCTGCACATCGCCGGTCGCACGAGCTCGGACCGCAACTCCGGCCAGAAGCGAGGGGCGCGCGCGGCGCCGAGCGCAAGCGTCAGCGCCGCCCAGCCCGCGAGGGCGATCGGCGCACCACGCCGGTCCCAGATTCGACGGGCCCGCGCCAGCAAGCCTGAGCTCTCGGTCATTGCCACGGATCCTATTACCGAAGACGAGCCTCCCGTTCGCCGTGCTAGGCTCCGCCGTCCGCTGGATCATGCCGATGCGGCTCGCCTTTCGTTCCGTGTTCCTGGCCCTCGCCCCGGTCGTCTCGCTCGCGGCCGCGGTCAGCTCTGCCGTTCCCTCGGCTGTGCCGTCCCCTCCGATGGCGGTGAAGCTCTTCGTTCGGGATCCCGGACCCTGTCGGGTGACCTTCGAAACGATCGGTCCGCTCGGCTGGCCGGCCGGACTGCCCTCGTCTTCGATCGTCTTGACCCTGCGCGGAGTGGAGGTGCCGATCGCGATCGAAGACGGTGGCGATGGTCGCTTCGACCCGGGCGACGCGCTGGTTTTCGTCGCCGACCGGCTGGCCGGAGAGCATGGCTACTTCAACGAGTACTCGGCATTCAATGTCTATCGACTGACAGCGACGGCGGGGACATCGGGGCGCCGATTCACCCCTCTGGCTGCGGTCGAGGCGCCGCCGGTCGGTCTCTCCTCGCCATGGCAGCGCCGGATCCGCATCGAGCAGGATGCCCTTCTGTTGCGCTATCCGAATCAGGGCATCGCCGACGACGATCTCTGGTACTGGACGAAGCTCTCGCCGCTTGACCCGGCGCCGTTCGAGACGGAGGTCGATCTTGCCGATCTCGAGAGCGGGGCCGGCGCTCCGCTGCGAATTACCGTCGAGTTGCGAGGCTGGTCGCGGCCAGCGCAGAAGCCCACGGCGGACTTCGCCGACCATCGCGTCGAGTTGCTCTGGGACGGGACCTTGCTGGCGGCGGGGGAGTGGAACGGCTACGAACAGCCATTCCACCTCGTCGTCACAGACCTTCCGGCCGGCGCGGCGAGCCCGGGGCGGCACCGGGTCGGCCTGCGAGTTCCCAATCGGTCGGCGGGTGCCAGCGGAGATGCGTTCGTCGACGTCGCCGTGCTGAACTGGATCGAGATCGTTGCTCCGGTTCGGAGTCGACTCGAGGCGGGCCCGGCTCGCCGACTGGAACCTCTCGGTTGGATGCCGGATGCCCCACGAAGCGAGGGGGGCAGCCCTCGCCGGGTGACCGTCGCGGCGGGGTCGGAGGTCGATCTCTTTTCGGCGTCGGGAGGTGCGGCGCGCCTGAAGGCACCGCCGGCAGGCGATCGCCCCTTCGATCTCCCGTCGAGCGACGCGAGCCCGATCTGGGCCGTGTCGCCGGGCGACTACGGCCGCGTCGACGGCGTCGAGGTGGACACGCCTTCGTCGCTTCGTTCCACCGAGCGGCAGGCCGACTACCTCGTGGTCGCTCACCCGAAGTTGCTCGAGGCGGTGCGCCCCCTGGTCGAGGCGCACCGCCGGCGCGGGCTGCACGTCGAGCTCGTCGACGTTCGCGACATCTACGACGAGTGGAACGACGGCATTCTCAGCCCGCGGGCGATTCGCGACTTCGTCGCCTTCGCCTTCCACTCGTGGCGTCGGCCGGCGCCGCGTTTCCTCCTGCTGGTCGGCGACGCCAGCTGGGACGGCAAGAACGATCGGGCCTTCGACGAGTCGCCGGACTGGGCCTTTCGGCTCACCGATCGCGCTGGCTTCATCAAGAACGGCAGCACTCCCTACGGCAACGCCGTGGCCCGCAACCTGCTTCCGGCCTGGGACTACGGGACCCACGAAGGGCATGCGGCCGGGGACAACGGCTTCGTCGCCGTCGACGGCGAGGACGAGCTTCCCGATCTCGCCGTCGGTCGGTTCCCGGTGACCGAGCCCGCCGAGGTCGAGGCGATCGTCGCCAAGACGGTCGCCTACCTGGAGGCGCCCCCGCTCGGTGACTGGCGGAGCCGCGTGCTCTGGGTCACCAACGAGGAGCGTTACTGGCAGCAGTCGAGCGACGCGATCGCCGCAGAGGTGGCGGCGCACGGCTTCGGCTCGCGCAAGGTCTACCCTCCGCCGGAGATCCCGCCGGCCGGGCAGGACCAAGCCAAGCTGCGTGCCGCGTTCGACGAGGGGGCCTTGCTGGTGCACTTCGTCGGCCACGGCGGCCGCTACATCTGGCGAACGGGACCGCCCGACCTCGCCACCCAGCGCGACCTCTTCGATCTCAAGGACGTCGAGCAGTTGGCGCCGAACCGGCGACTGCCGCTGGTCATGTCGCTGACCTGCTATTCGGCGCCGTTCGACCACCCGACCGCCGACTCGATCGGCGAGAAGCTCCTGCGCCAGCCGGGTCGCGGCGCGGTCGGGGTCTTCGCGGCGTCGTGGCGGAATTCGCCCTCGGAGGTCTGGAGTCGACGGCTCGTCGACGAGTTGCTGGCACCCGGCACCGTGGGGGAGGCGCTGATGCGCGTCAAGCGGGCGCTGCGAGGAGACGACTTCGTCCGCCAGTACAACCTTCTCGGGGACCCGGCGCTCGAGCTGGCGCTGCCGAAGGAAACGATCGACGTCTCGCTGAGCCGTTCGGCCGACGGGTTGCCCCGCGCTCACGTCCGACTCCCGGACGGCTTCGCGGGCCGGATCGCCGTCGAGTGGGTCGATGGGGTGGGCAACCGGATCACCGCCGACGAGCGGGCGATCGAGGCGCCCGTGCTCGAGCTGCAGCCGGACGATCTCGGCTCGCCCCTGCGGGGTGCCATCGCCTTGCGGCTCTACGCCTGGGACGACGGCCGCGGACGAGACGCTCTGGGCGGCGCGGCGTTGGCGGCGATGGCGCCGGCAGCCGAAGGCGAGGAGAATGGCCAGGCAGGTGAGAAGGAGACGAAGCATGATTAGACAGCACGCGCTCGTTGCCGGTCTCGCCGTGCTCCTGGCTGCCACGGGTTGTGCCGCCAGAGAGGGAGCCGCGAAGCCGGCAACGGCGACCCATCCGACGACGGCGTCCCCGCAGACGCCTGCCACTCCGCCGGTCACGGCGCCCACGCCGGTGCCAACGCTCTCGAATGCGATTCGCTGGTCGACGGCCAGCGAGGTCGACAACTTCGGATTCGACGTCTACCGCGGCGACGCCGAAGAGGGTCCGTTCACCCGCCTGACCCCGCGCCCCATCGCCGGTGCCGGAACGTCCGACGAGCCGCACGCCTACAAGTACGTCGACGACACCATCGCGGCGGGCAAGGTCTACTACTACTTCGTCGAGAGCATCTCGCTCGCCGGGGTGCGCGAGCGGTTCACCCCGGTGATTCGCGCCGCGGCGAAAGCTCCGCCCGCCTCCGCACCGAGCGCCCCGTGAACCGGCGCGCGGCGGTCGGCATCCTGCTCGCCGGGGTGGTGATGCAGGGCGCCATCGCGGCGCTCGGAGTGCCACCGGCTGGCCGTGGCCTGGCCGGCGACGAGCAGATGTACGTCCGGGTGGCCGGCGAACTGGCGGCCGGACGGGCGGTCGAGCTCGACCCGCTCTGGCCGCCGGGCTATCCCGTCCTCCTCGGCGCCTGGGTGAGCCTCACTGGCAGTCTGCTCGGCTTCTTCGCCCTGCAGGTTCTCGCCCACCTCGTCGCGGCGGCGCTGCTCGCTCGACTCGCCTGGTGTCTCACCGGCGACTGGCGTGTCGCCACACTGGCTGCGTCGTTTCTGGCGATCGACCCGCAGGTGGCGGCGTTCGCTCAGACCTACTGGCCCGAGACGCTCCATCTCGCGCTCGTCGTGGCGCTTCTCGTCGCGGCGACCGAAGGGATCGAGAGCGATCGCGGCGCCGTGGCCTTCGGGGCGGGACTCGGCGCGGCTCTGCTGCTCAAGAGCCTGCTGACCCCCTTCGTGCCGGTGCTGCTCTTCTCGGCGCTCCTCGGCGGTCTGCCGAGGGCGCGTTGGCGGCGCGCCGCGCTGGCGGCTGGCGTCATGGCGCTTCTGCTGGCACCGGCCGTCTGGAGCAACCATCGGCGCCACGGATTCTGGGGCGTCGCCGACAGCACGCGGTTCAACCTGGCGCTCGGCCTCGCCGATCGGTCGCCGCGCTCGCTGCGGGACGACGGCGCCTATGCCTTCCTGCTCGAATACCAGGCGAGCGGCGCCACCTTCGCCGAACGGCAGCGGGCGCTAGGGCAGCGGATCCGTGGCGAGCTCGAGCGGCGCGGGGCCGCGGCGATTCTCGCCGCCCAGCTCGGACGTCAGTACTTCCGCCTGTTCGATCGCGAGTCGTACTTCGCGGCGATGTTGCCTGGCAGCGGCGCGTTGGCGGCGATCGGCCAGGGTTTTCGCGATCCACCAGCCGCTCTAGCCGCCACACTCGGCCTGCTCGGCGCACTGCTCTACGGCGTGGTCCTCATCGCTGCACCGTTCGGCGGGCTCCTGCTACTGACGAAGAGAGATCGCCGCGCCTGGCTCCCGCTCGCGTTCGTCGGCTATCAGGTCGCGCTCTTCTTCTTTCTCCACGTGAAGGCCCGCTATCGACTGCCGCTGCTGCCGGTGCTCGACCTGACGGCGGCGCTGGCGCTCGTGCAGCTCGCGGACCGATGTCGCGACCGCCGGGCGGAGGGGTGGTCGTCCGCCCGCTGGGCCGCCGGAGCGATCGGCGGCGCGCTCCTCCTGGTTTTCGGCTTCGGCGCCGGCCTGTTGGGCTAGCGTCCGTTCAGTCGCAGGCGACGGAGGATGCGGCGGACCGCCCGTCGTCCCCACGCGCTCGATCCGGTTCCCGGCGGCGGTGCGGCCGGCGGAGCGGCGTCCGGCGTCGCATCCGAATCGGCGTGTTCCCAGGCGTCCGGACTGGCGAATCGACCCTTGACGCTCGCGTCCGGGGCCGGACGCGGGGACTCGGCCCAGGCGACGAGCGGCGCCGTGGTCGCGCCGATCGACCCGTGATCGTTCACCCACGCCGTGGCGCGCTGGGCCATGGCCACCATCTCCTCCGGTCGATCGGCGGCGTCGCGAATGGCTGCGGCGAGCGCGGCGGCGTCGCCGGGCGGGAAGGTGAGCCCGATCGCCTCGTTCGCCAGGTGCTCGCCGAGATCGCCGATCCGGTTGTAGGCGACCGGCAGGCCCTGGGCGAGCCACTGGACCACCCGATTCTTGCTGCCGAGCGCCCCTTCGTAGATCGGCCGCTCGCAGAGGACACCGAGGTGGGCCTGACCGACGATCCGCGGAAGATCGGAGGTCGGAACCCACCCGCGGAGCTCGAACCGCTCTCGGAACGGTGAGGCTTCGACGCGCTCGACGAAGCGGCGATAGGTCGACTCGTCGTGGCCGGGGATCGATCCTCCGGTGGCGAGGAACCGGATGCGAGTGTCGCGTCGCATCGCCTCCTCGACGGCCGTGGCGAGCGTGTCGACGTCGCTCCAGGTGTTGAAGCTGCCGCTCCACAAGACGACGAAGGGGTCCTCGCGGCGCCGTGGCGTCGTCGTGGGGGGAGCGGCGGCATTCGACGGCATGTGGGCGCAGGGCATCACCGACACCAGCTCGTGCCCGGTCGTTTCGGCCAGCAGCCGTCCGGCGGCGCCGAGCTCGCCGATCGCCGCCCAGCGCTGTCGCTCGGAGACCACGGAGAAGTGGTCGGCCCACGCGAGCACCGGTCGGAGCGCACGCCAGAAGAACCCGACGGCGCGGTTGTCGCGGTCGAGAAACGCCTTGGCCTGCGCCTCGGCCATGACATGACCGAACTGGTCGGCCCAGAAGGGTTGCTCGGGCCGGAAGCGGGCGATCGCATACGCGCCGTAGACGGTCGATCCGACGACTGCCTCGGGTCGCAAATCGGCCATCAGCCGTTGGGGCCGATCGCTGACCAGGAGCTCGTGCGGTGTGCAGCGCTCGATGACCACGCCGTCGAACTCTTCGCGTGCGCGAGGAGTGCGTCCGGCGTACGCGTCGTCGAGGGTCATCGCGAGCACCCGGACGTCGTGGCCGGAATCGGCGAGGCCTCGCGCGAGCTGCCAGGTGCGGATGCCGGGCCCGTAGTTCTTGTCGACCTCCTCGAACGGGAGGGGTGCGATGCCGGCGATCAGCACTCGGGTCATTCGGCAGGCTCCTGGCGGTGGAGCGCCGCCCATGGCGGTCCGCTCTGGTCGACGGAAGGCAGAGAGATCACCGGCACCGAGCCGGCCGGGCGGAGAAACCGGGTCCAGGCTCGTCGGGTGCCGAGGCGACGGCGTTCGCGAAGGATGCGGGGCAGCAGACGGAGGACCTCGCGCCAGCTCTGGCGCTGGCGCCGGGCGTCGTCGAGCGCTCCCACGGCGAGGCGCCGCCGGTAGAGCGAAAGCTCACTGGCGAGGACGCGCGGCAGGACGGTGACGAGAAGCGTCGTCGGCCAGTGGAGCAGGAGAAGAACCCAGCGATTGCGCCAGAAGAGTCGCACCTTGAACTCCGAGAATGCCCCCGCGGTGGCCGACACGGCATGCGCCGCCTCGGCGTCGGCGACGTGCAGCACCGTGCGCCCGAGAGCCTGCACGCGCAGGCAGAGATCGAGATCCTCCATGTAAAAGCCGAAGATCTCGCTCCATCCACCGAGGCTCTTCCACACCTCGCCGCGCACCAAGAGCGCGGCTCCGGTGACCGCCAGGACCTCGCGTCGCCCGGGTCGCGGGCCGTAGGCCGGCTCGGCGATCCCGATTCCTTCGTCCCAGGCTTCGGCGGTGCGGGTGAGGTTCAAGCCCAGACTGTTGAGGTGGTCCTCGGCCCCCCAGACGAGGAGCGTCGGACCAGCGGCGCCGGCGACCGGATCGCTTGCCAGGGCCTCGATCATCCGCTGCAGCGCGTCCGGACGGAGCGCCGCGTCGTTGTTGAGGAAGAAGAGGAAGTCCGGGAAGGGTCGGTGCGCCAGCGCCTGCGCCACGGCGCGGTTGTTGGCGGCGCCGAAGCCGAGCGGTTCGTCGAGCCGGCAGACCTCGATGCGCGGCTCGGCGGCGATCCACTCGGGGAGCGGATCCTCACAGCCGTTGAGCGCGAGAACGATCGTGTGGTCGACCCCCTCGCTCGCCAGTGCCGCGCGCAGGCAAGGGTCGAGCTGCGGTGTCTGTCGTGGGTGGACGATGATCGTCAGCACGCGCGGCAGAGGGCGGCCCTCGAGCGAACGGGCATAGGCCTCGAGTTGGCGGTAGCTCGACAGCTGGGTCGCGACCAGCCGCTCGAGGGAGCGAGCGTGCTCTTCGAGCCGGCCGTACTCGAGCCGCTGGCGAAGCTCGAGCTCGGCGAGCGAGCCCGCTCGGGTTTCGAGCTCGGCGACTCGCTGCCGCGATTCCTCCAGCAGCAGGCCGCGGGCCGTCATCTCGGCTTCGGCAGCGAGGAGCTCGAGGCGACGCCCCTCGAGAAGGGTCTCGAGCTGCTCGGAGCGCTGCCCGCGGGTCGCGGCGAGGTCGGCGATCTCACGATTCCACGCTTCGAGCCGGCGGTAGTCGAGCTCGAGGCGCTCGACCTGGCCGGCCGCGATCGCTGCGTCCGCCGGGGCGGCGGTGAGGCAGGTCGGAGCCGGGAACGAGGCGTCGAGCGCCACCTCGAGCTCGATCTCGAGCTGGCGGCGGGGCGAGCGCCGAACGGCGGCCGAGAAGTCGAGCTCCAGTGCCCGGTCCTCTTCGGGCGCGTGGCGTAGCGCGAGGCGTTCGAGCAACAGCCGATGAAGCTCCCGCAGCGTGGCGGCGGAGGCGAGCGGCAGTCGCCCCTGAAGGCCGTGGAGCGCCAGAACGTTGCGCAAGACCAGCCAGCTCGCCGGGAATCGCCGGGCGAGCCGCCACTCGAGGTCGAAATGGTGCGGTTCGCCCGACGGGTCGAGGAGCGCGTTGGCGACCGTCGCGTCGAGGGCCCGGCCGTCGACCGTGCCCGCAGCGAAGCCGAACCGCTCGAGGGTGCGGCCGAGGTAGGCGGTGAGCTCGTCGAGCGCGTCGCGCTCCTCGCCGAAGGCGAGGCGGCGCAGCAGGCGCTGGCGCAGCGGTTCGCCGCGCACGACCGGTCGCCGTTCGTGTCCTTCCCACAACAGCCCGGCGAGTCGGCGGTCGAGCTCCAGCGGACCGATGCCGCCGGCCTCGAGTCGCTTCTCGACCTCGACGCCGGTCACGCCGCCGTGGAATGTCGTGCGCACGGGAACGAGCCGGTCGGAAGGGAAGTGCCAGGCGATCTCGCCTCCGCCGCCGCGCAGCCGGTTCCAGGTCGCCGGCTCGCTCTCGCGGCCGGCGAGCACGAGGAAGGAGTTGGCGAGCTCGGCGAGCAGGCCCGCGCGAGCGACGCCGTCGAGCGCCAGGGCATCCGGGACGAGATCGAGGCGGATCTGCGCCGGGTCGAGGAAGGGGCGGGAGGCGGCGAGGTCTGCCGCCAGCTCGGGCTCGCGGTCGACGAGCGACTCGGAGAGAACCGACGAGGGCAGCTTGTAGTCGGGGAACGGGAAGAGCCACTCGCGCGCCTGCCAGCCGGTGCGGGCGAGCAACCGGCCGAGCTCGCGGCGGGAGAAGGTGCGCTCGGAGCGCCCGATCCGGTAACCGGCGATGCCGTCGAAGAGCTGTCCGGTGTGCTCCTCGGCCGCTCCCGTCCAGAACTTGAGGCCGAGGCGGTTCTCGATGGCGAGCAGCAAGACCCCACCGGGCGCGAGCCAGCCGGCAGCACGCTCCAGCAGGTAGCCGAACGGATCGCCGAGGTGGTCCGCGGGAGGGCGCACCCAGCGCTCGGCATGTTCCAGGACACCGACGAGCGAGACCACGTCGAATCGCCCGGCAAGCTCGAGTTGCTCGATCGTCGACACGACGATGCGGCAGTGCGGCAGGTCGGCGAGCCGAGCCGTGAGCCCGGCGGCACGCTGCGGGCTCGCTTCGACCGCGACGAGCTCGCGGGCTCCTTCGGCGGCGATGCGCGTCGCCGCGCCCATGCCGGCTCCCAGGTCGAGGACGCTCAGGTCGCGGAAGTCGAAGGGGCGCAGCAGGTTGGCGCGACTCGCGTCGAGGTGGTAGCGGACCGGCCAGGCGAGCCCGGACTCGCCGCCGGTCAGGTCGGCGAGCGCCGACCGATCGGTCGCGGCACGGATCCGCTCCACCGCCTCGCGCTCGAAGGTCGCGCCGTCGGAATAGGTCTCGGACATGAGCTCGTCAGGACGACTGCCGGGCCCGCAACGGTAGCACGCCGCCCGCCGGCTCGCCGAGCCCCTGACGAATGTCACCCGCGGGATCTGACGACCCGCACTGGTGAGGGGCTGGCTTCGCGAGCGAGGCTCGTCGCGACGATGGAGGACGAGCGATGGAGACCGGAAACAACGTGATGGCGGAAAGACACGGTGCGACCCGCGGGGTTCGCGCCGACGAAGGTTGGCCGGCGGCCGAGCTGCGCGGGGTGACGAAGCGCTTCGGGCGCAACGGCGAGGTGGTGGCGCTCGACGCGCTCGACCTCGCCTTTTTTCCAGGGCAGGTGACGGCGCTCCTCGGTCCGAACGGTGCCGGCAAGACGACCGCCGTACGGCTGCTGCTGGGGCTCGCCTGGCCGACGTCCGGGGTTGCTCGTCTCTTCGGGACCGATCCTCGCGACCCGGCGGCGCGACAGCGGCGCGGTGCCATGCTCCAGACCGGCAAGGTGCCGGAGACGCTCACGGTGCGTGAGCACGTCAAGCTCTTCTCGAGCTACTATCCGGCGCCGCGCCCGGAGCCGGAGACGCTCGCCGTCGCCGGCCTCGAACAGCTCGCCGACCGCCGGTTCGGCGAGCTCTCCGGCGGCGAGCGCCAGCGCGTGCTCTTCGCCCTGGCGATCTGCGGTGCCCCGGAGTTGCTCTTCCTCGACGAGCCGACGGTCGGCCTCGACGTCGAGACGCGCCGCGCCCTCTGGGGGCAGATCCGCCGGCTGTCGAGCGAAGGGGTGGGGATCGTCCTGACGACCCACTACCTCGAAGAGGCCGACGCGCTCGCCGATCGCGTCGTCGTGTTGCATCGCGGCCGTGTGCTGGCCGACGACACCCCGAGCGGGGTGAAGCGGCGTGCTGCCGGTCGACGGGTGCGCTGCTTCACGCGGCTCGACGAGCGCGAGCTCTCCGCCCTGCCCGGCGTGCGCTCGGTGGCGCTCAAGCAGGGCGCGGCCGAGCTGCTCGCCGAAAACGCCGATCCGGTGGTGCGAGCCCTGCTGGCCGCCGATCCCCACTTGTCCGGCCTCGAAGTGACGAGCGCCGGGCTCGAAGAGGCGTTTCTCGCGCTCACGCAAGTGGCCTGACCGAATCGATTCCGGAGGACGTGATGAACCGACCCATGACCCGTGCGGCGGCCCCCGGCCTGCCGCGTCTCTATGCGCTCGAGGCCTGGACCGAGCTGCTCAAGACCCTGCGCTTGTCCGCCTTCGTCGTGCCGACGCTGAGCTTCCCGGCGATCTTCTACATGCTCTTCGGCGTCGTCTTCCGCCAGGGCAACGGCGGCAAGATGGCAGGAGCGGCGACCTACCTGCTGGCCACCTACGGCGCCTTCGGAGTGATGGGAGCCGCCCTCTTCGGCTTCGGCGCCTCGATCGCCATCGAACGCGGCCAGGGCTGGCTAGAGGTCAAACGCGCCAGCCCGATGCCACTCGGCGCCTACTTCGCGGCGAAGCTGGCCACCTCGCTCGCCTTCGGCGCGATGGTCGTGGCGCTCCTGTCGCTGCTCGCCGTCACCCTCGGCGGCGTCGAGCTGCCGCTCGCGCGATGGGCTCTCCTCGCTCCCACACTGCTCGCCGGCGCGCTGCCGTTCGGCGCCCTTGGCCTGGTCATCGGGCTCACCGCCGGGCCGAACTCCGCCCCGCCGATCGTCAATCTCATCTACCTGCCGATGGGCTTCTTCTCCGGTCTGTGGATTCCGATCCGGATGCTTCCGTCGTCGGTGCGGTGGATCGCCGACGGCCTTCCGGCCTTTCATCTCGGCGAGCTGGCGCTTGCGGCGGTCGGGCTGCGTCCCGACGAGCCGATCGCCGGCCACGTCATTTTTCTGCTCGTGTTCACGCTCGTCTGTCTCGCCCTGGCCGGATGGAGTTGGCGCCGGAGCGAAGGGAAGACCTACGGTTGAGCGGCGCCGGTAGACGAGGCGGATCGAACTGGCGGTAAGCTCGGTCGAGTCGATGCGAATCCGGCTGCTTCCCGCAGGACACCCGATGGGCTGGGCGCCCTACGGCTACCTCGTCTACCTGGCGTTCTTCGTCATCCCGCCGGTGCTCGGGCACGCGACGCTCGCGCAGTGGGCGGTGACGCTCGCCGCGCTCGCCCTCTTCCTGGTTCTCTACTTTCGCGCCTACTGGGTTCACGGACGCCGCGTTCTGCCTTACGCCTGGGCCATCGCGGCGCTCGGTGCGGCCCTGATGCCGTTCAACTCCGGAGCGGCCGGCTTTTTCATCTACGCGGCGGCCTTCGCCGGCGAGATCGAACCGGTCCGTGTCGCGCTGCGCTGGGTGGTGGCGATCGCCGCGGCCGGCGCCGCCGCCTCGATCGCCTTGAACGCCACGCCGTGGACCTGGCTTCCGGCGGCCGTGATGCCGCTTCTGATCGGGGCGACGAACGTGCACTACGCCGACTCGCGCCGCGCCAAGGACCGGCTTCTGCGTGCCCAGGCCGAAGTCGAGCACCTCGCGCAGGTGGCCGAGCGGGAGCGCATCGGACGCGACCTGCACGACCTGCTCGGGCACACGCTCTCGCTCGTGGCGCTCAAGTCGGAGCTCGCCGCCAAGCTCGCCGATCGTGACCCGGAGCGCTCGCGTGCCGAGATCCGGGACGTCGAACGCATCGCGCGCGAGGCGCTGGCGGAAGTCCGCGCCGCGGTCGAAGGCTATCGTTCACGAACCTTGATCGAAGAGCTGGCCGCGGCCCGGGCGGCCTGTCGCGCGGCGGGCGTCGTCCTCGAGGCGGAGCTCGCCCCGCCGCCCCTGACGACCGCGGCCGAGAGTGTGCTCGCCATGGCGTTGCGGGAGGCGGTGACGAACGTCGTCCGACACGCCGGAGCCCGGCACTGCCGGGTCTCCGTGCGGGCAGACGAGGACGGTGTCTGTCTCGAAGTCCGCGACGACGGCTGCGGCGGGCTCGCCGGCGAGGGGCGGGGCCTCTCCGGGATGCGTGCTCGGCTGGAGAAGCTGGGCGGCCGGCTCGAGCGCGACGGAAGCGCGGGCACCTGTCTGCGGGCGCGGCTGCCGCTCGAACGGGGGCCATCGTCTTCGGCCGCGGCGTCCTCGCCCGCCCTGCCGGTGGCGCAGACCTCATGATCCGCGTCCTCCTTGCCGAAGACCAGGCGATGGTGCTGGGAGCCCTCGCCGCGCTGCTCGAGATCGAGCCCGATCTCGAGGTCGTCGGGCGGGCGCCCGACGGCGCCGCCGCGCTCGCCGAGGCGGAACGGCTGCGACCCGACGTCGTCGTGGCCGACATCGAGATGCCGACGATGACCGGGCTCGAGCTCGCGACGGAGCTGCGGCGGAGGGGGCATCGGTCTCGCGTCGTGATCCTCACCACCTTCGCTCGTCCCGGTTACCTGCGGCGTGCGCTCGAGGCCGGAGCGACCGGCTATCTCCTCAAGGACTCGCCCTCGGAGCGGCTTGCCGACGCGATCCGCCGCGTCCATGCGGGCGGTCGCGCCATCGACCCCGAGCTCGCCGCCGAAGCGTGGGCCGCCGAGGTCGATCCGCTCACCGATCGGGAACGGCAGGTGCTCCGGCTGGCCGGCGACGGTCGCAGCAGCGCCGAGATCGCCGCCGAGCTCGGGCTCTCCGAAGGGACGGTCCGCAACTACCTCTCTGAGGCGATCGGCAAGCTCGGGGCCGGCAATCGCGTCGAGGCCGCGCGCGTGGCGCGGCGGCAGGGCTGGCTCTAGAGGACACCCCGGCGGGCGTCGCGGTCGGCCGGGGGGTGGGCGAGCGCGACACGTCGAGATCTCGGGGCGCGATGGACCTCGAGAGCGGATAGGCTCGACCCTTGGGTCGGCTCCCGTTCGAGAGCCCGTCCCCGGAGGTCGCCATGGCCGCAGTCGCGTCGAACCGATCGAGTCGTCCCTGGCGAGCTGTCGCCGGCACGTGGATCGTGGGCCTCGTCGGGTTCGCCGGCGGGTCGCGAGCCGGTGTCGTCGACTGCGGCGTGACGATCCCGCCAGCGACGAGCGGCCTCTGCAACTTCACCGCCGGCAGCAACGGTGCGCTGCGCTATCGGGGCGCGATCATCACGCCGAAGAAGACCTACCTCGGGGCGCAGCTGATGATCGCGCCCGACGGCACGGTCGACTGCGTCGACTGCGACTGCTCGGCCTCGCCGTTCGCCGCCGCAGCCGCCAAGCTCGACTGTGCCCAGGGCGTCGCGACACCGGGGCTCGTCGATGCGCTCGATCTGCTCGACGGCTCCTACGTCCCGCCGCTTGCCGACACCGGGGAGCGCTACGACCACCGGCACGACTGGCGGACGGGGGCGCGCGGTCACACGGCCCTCGCGCTGCCGGCCGCCGCGTCGCTCGACGCCAGGCGGTTGGCAGAAGCGCGGCTGTTGCTCTCCGGCGTGACGAGCGTCGTCGGTGGCAGCAGCGGCGTCTCCGGCCTGGTGCGGAATCTCGACGACCCCGCCAATTCGGGCCTGCCGGGTGCCGCCGCCGTGACCTTCACGTCGTTTCCTCTGGCGGATTCGGCTGGCGCCTTTCCGCCTCCGGGCACCTGCGGCTATCCGGGCTTCGACGGACCGACGACCGGCCGCCCGTACTGGGCGACCGTCGCCGAGGGGACGGACGCCGAGGCGCGCAACGAGCTGGTCTGCCTGTCGGACGTCGGCGGGTCGATTCCCGGCAGCCACAACGTGCTTCCGCATCCGGCGGGGGTGACGCTGGTTCACGCCCTGGCGCTGAACCCTCCCGACGTCTTCGAGCTCGCCGGACAGACGATACCGGCCTCGGTGGCGTGGACGCCGCGCAGCGATCTGCGGCTCTACGGCCAGACGACGCCGGTCACCATGCTGGCGCGATTCGGTCTGCACGTCGCGCTCGGCACCGGCTGGAGCCCGACGGGCTCCCGCGACATGCTGCGCGAGCTGCGATGCGCCGCCGATTTCAACCGGGACTACCTCGCCGGGTTCTTCGACCCGGAGGCGTTGCTCACGGCGGCGACGCTCGACGGTGCGGCGGCAGCGGGCGCCGCCATCGCGGCGCGCCTCGGCGAGCTCGACCGCGGGCGGGTGGCCGACGTGGTGATCTGGGACGGAACCGGCAAGCAACCGTTCGACGCCGTGCTCTCCGCCGAGCCGCGCGAGGTCGCCCTGGTCCTGCGCGGCGGCGTGCCGATGACCGGCGACGCCGCTCTGGTCACCGCCCTCGGTGGCGACGCGAGCGTCTGCGACGATCTGGTCGTCTGTGGGCGCGCCAAACGGGAGTGTGCGCGGCGCGACCTCGGCGTTTCGCTCACCCAGCTCCTCGGCTCGGCGAGCGGATACGCGACGACCCTCGTCTCCTGCGGCGTCCCGGCGGGTGAGCCGACCTGCCGGCCGTCGCGCGGCGAGCCGGACGGTGTGCAGTACAGCGGCGAGCGAACCCTCGCCGACTGGGACGGCGATGGAGTGGCCAACGGAGACGATCTCTGCCCGGTGGTGTTCGATCCGCCGCGTCCGCTCAACGGCAACTTGCAGGCCGACTTCGACGGTGACGGCAGGGGCGACGCCTGCGACCCCTGTCCCTCCGCCGTCGATCCCGCCGAGTGCGGGCTCACTGCCGGGGCGGATCTCTCGGTGGCGCTGAGCGGTCCGGGGACGGCGCACCCGGGCGATCTCGTTCACCTGACTTCGGTCCTGACGGCGGGCGGAGGCGGCCCGACCGCGGAGGCCCGTCTGTTCGTCGCCACGCCGGCGGCGCTCTCCGGGTTGACCTGGAGCTGCTCGCCGCTCGCGCTGTGCCCGGCGGCGAACGGCAGCGGCGCGGTCGATCTCTGGGTCGACCTCGCGTCCGGCCAGTCGGTGACCGTGCAACTCGACGGGGCGCTCGACCCAAGCCTCGAAGGGAACCTGCTCGTCCTCGCCCATGCCCAGGTCGGCGAGCTCGAATGGGACCCCGATCCCTCCGACAACACGGCAGCGCTCGCCATCCGGGTGCGCTTCAATGCCGTGTTCTCGGGCGGTTTCGAGAGCGGAACGCCGGCCGGTTGGTCCGCTGCTTTCCCTTGACGACGAGGCCCCGGGCTGCGGGAGGAGCGCCGAGGGGACGCGATGCGAGGGCTGCGTCGCCGCAATGCGGCAAAGCGGGCTAGAATCTTCCTGGTTCGAGCGGGGTCGCGGCGCTTCGGCCAGGCTCGAGATTCGACGGGGGAAGACCGATGACGAGCGTGCAGCCCATCGTCCGGCGGGTGCTCTATTTCGGCAGCAGCAGGAAGCTCGCAGACAGTTTCCTCGATGCCCTCACCGGGGCAGCCGAGTACTCGGTGCGTCGGGAGCGCGGGCGTGCCGCAGTCACCTGCGGAGCCACCTCCTTCGAGCTCGAGCTGCACCACGACGTGCGCTCGGCGCACGAGGCGTTGCACCGTGGCTACTTCAACCTCGTCCTGCTCGACCTGCGCGAGCCGGTCCACGGGCCCGGCAAGGCGGCGCGCGAATACGAGCGCGGGATCGCCCTGCTCGAAGCGATGGACGGCGAGCCGGACATCGAGCGTCGCTATGCCTTTCACCGCATCGTCGCGCTGGTTGCCGGCGCCGACCCCGAAGAGGTCGACGACCGCATCGCCGCGCTCGGTGCGCGGGGTGTCGGACGGGTGTTGCGCGATCTCTCCTCCTGCTACCTGAATCCCGCCTGCGACCGGCTGCCGAAGCGGCAGGAGTTCGCCCGCCGCGTGATCGGCGAGCTCGAGCGGATCCTGGCCAATCGACGGCCGGGCAAGCTGGCGCTCTGTGCTTCGGGCGGCGGCATCACCGGGCTCTACTTCGAGCTCGGTGTGCTCAAGTGCCTGGAGGACTGCTGCTCGCCCGGGGCGCTCAACGCCTTCGATCTCTACTTCGGCATCAGCGCCGGGAGCGTCGCCGTCGGCATGCTGGCGAACGGCTACGCGGTGGGCGAGTTCATGGCGGCGATCTCGGGCGAGCCCGGAGGCAGGATCCCGCAGGTCGACCTGAACCTGCTCGACACCTCGCACCTCGACGTGCGCGGCCTGACGGCGCCGTTGCGCCAGCTCTTCACCATCGCCGGTCACGGCGCCGCCGAGCTGCTGCGTGGCCGGCTGCCGTTCTCGCTCGAATCGCTCGTCTTCGAGTACGGGGACCTGATCCATCCGCCGTTCTGCACCGACGGGTTCGAGGACCTGATCCGGCGGAGCTTCTCGCGCCCGGGTTGCACCAACGACTTCCGCGAGCTGCCGCGGCGCCTCTTCGTCGGCGCGACCGACCAGGACCTCAAGGAGCACGTGCTCTTCGGCGAGGCGCCGCACGACCACGTGCCGATCAGCCGGGCGATCCAGGCGTCGATGAGCCTCAACCCGGTCTTCTCCTCGACCGAGATCGACGGCCGCTACTACGAGGACGGAGCGGTGACCCGGACCTCGAACTTCGGCGACGCGATCCGCAAGGGTGCGAACCTGATCTTCGCCCTCGACCCGCTGGTGCCCTACGTCTCGAAGCGGCCCGGTTTCGCGCGCGGCCGCGGCGTCTTCTACAACGCCGACCAGGACATCCGCACCGTCTCCTACACGCGCTACGAGAACACGCGCAACTCGGTGCTGCGCAGCCACCCCGAAGTCAGTCTCTATACCTTCCTGCCGGCCAACCAGCTCCGGCGGACGCTGTCGGTCAACCCGATGGATCACCGGCTCTATCTGGAGATCTGGCGCGGCGCCTACATCAGCACCTTGCGGCGGATCCACACGTTGGGCTACCGCATGCGCGGCGACCTCGCGGCGCACGGCATCGGCTTCGACACCTCGGCGGCGGATGCGGTCGCCGAGCGCCTGCAGGCGACGCGCAAGCCGAAGCTCGCCGACTTCTTTCCGGAGGGTCGTGTGGAGGTGCGGATCCCCGCGCCGCTCGCACCGCTGCGTCCGGTGCGGCGCTCGTCGCGGCGGGCGGCGCTGGCCGGCAGTGCGGCGTGACGGCCGGCGCGCGGCTCAGGGCTCGCGTTCGACGACCACGGCGGTGCCGTAGCAGAGCACCTCGCTGACGCCTTGCAGAACCTCGGTGGCGTCATAGCGGATGCCGACGACCGCGTTGGCACCGAGCTCGGCGGCGTGCCGCAGGAGCATGTCGAATGCCTCGGCGCGCGTGCGCTCGCAAAGCTCGGTGAACAGCGTGATGTTGCCGCCGATCAGTGTCTGCAACGAGCCGCCGATCGTGCCGAGTATCGAGCGTGAGCGTACGGTGATGCCGCGCACGACGCCGAGGTTGCGGACGATGCGGTGGCCGGGCAGGTCGAAGGTGGTGGAGGTCATCGTGCTGGTCATCGGACAGTCTCCCTGGATGATGCGTACCAGTATCGCAGGTCCGTCGGAGTGCGGCTCGGGTGGGCCGCGCCTGGCGTAGCATCCGTCGCAGCGCTGCGTGGTGAGAGCTCCGGGGGAACGGGTGTCGGATCTGATCGGTCGTCGAGTGGGCCACTACACCGTGCTGGAGCTGTTGGGCCAGGGCGGGATGGGTCAGGTGTACGTGGCGCGTGACGAGCGACTGGGTCGGAAGGTGGCGCTGAAGGTGTTGCCGCCGGAGCTGGCGACGGCACCGGAGCGGCTCGAGCGGTTTCGTCGCGAGGCGCGCTCGGTGGCGGCGCTGCACCATCCGAACATCGTGACGATCCACTCGGTGGAGGAGGTGGACGGCCTCCACTTCCTGACGCTGGAGCTGGTGCGCGGGCGTCCGCTCGATCGGCTGATCGCGCCGGGCGGGCTGGGTCCGGAGCGTCTGGTGTCGATCGCCGTGCCGTTGGCCGAGGCGCTGGCGGCGGCGCACGCACAGGGGATCATCCACCGCGACCTGAAGCCGAGCAACGTGATGCTGACCGACGAGGGTCAGGTGAAGATCCTCGACTTCGGCCTGGCGAAGGCGGCGAGCGGCGAGTCGCGGGACGGGTCGCGTCTGGCGACGGCGGGCGAGTCGATGACGCAGACGGGGATGGTGCTGGGGACGCTGCCGTACATGTCTCCGGAGCAGCTCGAGGGGCAGCCGGTGGACCACCGGACGGACCTGTTCTCGCTCGGCGTGCTGCTGTTCGAGCTGGCGGTGGGGAAGCGGCCGTTCGGCGGCGACAGCCTGGGGGCGCAGATCGCCTCGATCCTGCGGGACACGCCGGATCTCGAGCGCGAGGAGCTGCCGCGCCCGCTGCGCGCGATCCTCGGGCGTTGCCTGGCCAAGTCGGTGGACGAGCGCTACGCCAGCGCCTCGGAGGTGGCGGCGGCGCTCCGCGGTTGGGGAGCAGCGATCGGCGTTCGTGCCTCGACGAGAGCGGTCGAGCGCGAGCCACCGATCGCCACCGCCCGGCAGGCGACGAGCCGTCGGTGGCGCCTCGCGGTCGTCGCTGTGGCGATCGCCGGGATCGGCCTGGCCGGCTGGCGGGGCTGGAGAGCATGGCAGGAGCGGTCGTCGGCACCGGCGATCTCCCCGGCCGGGGTCCTGGCGATCGAGCCGTTTGCCAATCTCACCGGAAATCCTGCCAAGGAGTACCTGGCGAGCGGCCTGCGAGCCGGCGTCCTCCGCAGGTTGTCGGAGCTCGCCGGCCTCGGGGTGCTCGATCCGGCGACCGTGCCGCCCGGGCCCGAGCCGCAGCGGACGCTCGCGAGCGCTCGCCAATTCGGCGCGACGGCGCTTCTCTCCGGCGAGATGCAGAGCGCGGCGCCGAAGGTGCGGATCGATCTCCGGCTGACCGACACGGCGCTCGGCAAGGTCCTCTGGTCCGAGAGCTTCGAGGCCGCCGGGGAGGAGCTGGTCGACCTCGAGGGCAAGATGGCCCGTCGAGTCGCGGAGATCCTGGCGGTGCCGCTCTCGTCGCGCGAGCGCAACCGGACGTCGCGGCAGCCGACGCGGTCACTCCCGGCCTACGACTACTTCCTGCGCGGTCTGCAGCAATCCCGACTGCCCCACGACGCGCCGGCGACCGACAAGGCGATCGAGATGTTCCGTCAGGCTTTGCGCATCGACTCGTCGTTGGCGCTCGCCGAGGTCGGCCTGTCGGAGATGCTCTGGCGCCGATCCGTCCGGCAGGGGCGTAATCCGGGCGACCTCCAGGCGGCCGAAGCGGCTGCGCGCCGGGCGCTCGAGCTGGATCCCGAGCTCCCGGATGCCCGGGTGGCCCTGGCGCGCGTGCTGCGGTCGAGTGGGGACGTCGAGAGCTCGAGCGCCCGGATGGACGAGGTGCTGTCGAAGCACCCGAAGCCTGCGCTGGCGCAACGCGAGCTGGCGGCCGGATGGCTCGAGGTCGACCACGTCGTCGAAGCGGAGCGCTGCTTGCGAGGCGCGATCGCCAGCGGCGGGAGCGACTGGGTGAGCTGGCAGGAGCTCGGCGCGCTCCTCGCCCGGCTGGGGCGGGACGTCGAAGCGGAAGAGGCCTTTCGCCAGGCGATCGACCGAGCTCCGGCCGCCGTGACCCGGCCGAGAGCGGCACTGATCGCCCTGCTCGTCCGCCAGGGGCGATGCGACGAGGCGCTCCTCGTCGGCGGGTCGATCGCCGCACCGCTCGAGGACGACGCCCTGGCTGCCGACCTCGGCGCGGCCTATCTCGGTTCGCGGCGCCCCGATCGGCAGGAACAGGCGGAGAGGGCCTATCGGCGAGCGGTGGAGCTCGCTCCGGGCGACGCTGCGCACTGGCAACGCCTGGGCGACCTGTTGCTGGAGGTTGGACGCGAGGCCGAGGCTCGCGCCGATCATGCTCGAGCCCTCGAGGTGGTGGAGGCTCGCCTTGCCGACCGGCCACGCGATCCCGAGCTGTCGGCCTGGCGCGTCGAGCTCGCGGCGAAGGCCGGGCGCTGCGACCTGGCGCTCGAGCAGGCAGCGCGCCGGCGACGCGAAGAACCGCGCACGGCGCGAGACTTCCACCGCCTCGGCCGCGGTTATGCGCTGTGCGGCAAGGCAAACGACGCCCTCGCGGTCCTGCGCGAGGCGGTGAATCTCGGCCTGCCCCCCGAGATGCTGTCGCAGGAAAGAGAGCTCTCCAGCCTGCGCGAGCGCGCCGAGCTCCGCCGGCTGACGGCTGCGAGCCCGCTCCCGCGCTGAAGCCGGTCGAACCGCGTCGTCCGATGGTGAGCCGCGAGCGCCGACGGGTGGCGGGGCCGACACGAGAGCTCGCCTTCGGCACGACCCTCCGCAGGTCCTTCCAATCCAACAGGAGGTCACCTCGATCGCATAGCATGACGCGTCGAATCGTGCGACCGGGTGTCAGGAGGACAGCGTGTCGGAGCTGATCGGGCATCGACTGGGCCACTACGCCGTGGTGGAGCTGTTGGGCCAGGGCGGGATGGGTCAGGTGTACGCGGCGCAGGACGAGCAGCTCGGTCGGAGCGTGGCGCTGAAGGTGCTGCCGCCGGAGCTGGCGATGTCGCCGGAGCGGTTGGAGCGTTTCCGCCGCGAGGCGCGTGCCGTGGCGGCGCTGCACCATCCGAGCATCGTGACGATCCACTCGGTGGAGGAGGTGGACGGCCTCCACTTCCTGACGCTCGAGCTGGTGCGGGGGCGTCCCCTCGACCGGGTGATCCCGCCGGGCGGATTGCCGCCGGAGCGCCTGCTGTCGATCGCCGTGCCGCTGGCCGAGGCGCTGGCGGCGGCGCACGCGCAGGGGATCATCCACCGCGACCTGAAGCCGAGCAACGTGATGCTGACCGACGAGGGTCAGGTCAAGATCCTCGACTTCGGTCTGGCCAAGGCGCTCGCCGGGGAGTTGGGCGACGACCTGCCGTCGGCGAGCTCTGGCGATTCGATGACGGCGACCGGACGGCTGGTGGGGACGCTGCCGTACATGTCTCCGGAGCAGCTCGAGGGCCGGGCGGTGGACCACCGGACGGACCTGTTCTCGTTCGGGGTGCTGCTGTTCGAGCTGGCGGTGGGGAGGCGTCCGTTCCGGGGCGACAGCGTCGGGGCACAGGTCGCCTCGATCCTGCGGGACGAGCCGGACCTCGACCGTGCCGAGCTGCCGCGCTCGCTGCGGGACATTCTCCGTCGCTGTCTCGCCAAGTCGGCAGAGGCACGCTACGCCGACGCGTCGGCAGTGGTCACGGCGCTGCGTCAGTGGGGCGCAGAGATCGCGGTGCGCGAGCCCTCGGCGCGCGGGGAAAACGAGCCGGGGCCTGGCAAGCCTGGGCACGCACGCAAGGCGCTCTTCCGCGTCGGCGTCGGCGTCGCGGGCCTCGCTCTCGCCGCGCTCGTCGGCTGGCAGGCTTGGCGCGTCGGACCGGGCCGCGCGCCGTCGCCGGTGGCCACCGGCGTCAGCGTGCTGGCGATCCAGCCGTTCGCCAATCTCACGGGGAATCCGGCGCGAGCGGGACTCGCTGGAACGTTGCGCTCTGCGCTCCAGACGCGGCTCTCGGAGTTCACCGGGCTGCAGGTGCTCGACCCCGGGGCGATGCCGACGGGCGGTGACCCACAGGAGACGCTCGAGGTGGCACGCCGGCTGGGAGCCACCGCTCTGCTCTCCGGCGAGATGCAGAGCGCGGCACCGAAGGTGCGGATCGATCTCCGGCTGACCGACACCGCGCTGGGGATGATCCTCTGGTCCGGGAGCTTCGAGACCGCAGGCGAAGAGCTCGGCGAGCTCGAGAGCGACATGACGCGTCAGGTTTCGGAGATCCTGGCCGTGCCGCTCTCGCAGCGCGAGCGCGAGCGGATGGCGCGGCAGTTGACGCGGTCGCTGCAGGCGTACGACGACTTCCTCCGGGGCTTCCGGCAGTCGCGTGCGCCGAGCGACCCGCAGGCGATCCCCAAGGCGATCGAGATGTACCGTCAGGCGCTGCGAGTCGATCCGGAGTTCGCGCTGGCGCAGGTCGGGCTCTCGGACATGCTCTATCGGAGCTATGCCGAAGGCCGCCGGAAAAAGGGCGATCTCGAAGAGGCGGAAGCGTCCGCGCGGCGGGCGCTCGAGCTCGACCCGGATCTGCCGGGTGCCCAGGTCGCCTTGGCGCGCGTGCTGCGGTCGAAGGGCGACGTCCAGGGCTCGATCGCGCTCCTGCAGGAATCCTTGTCACATCACCCGAAGCCCGACGTCGTCCAGCGCGAGCTCTCGACGAGCTGGGTGGAGGCCGGCAATCTGGTCGAGGCGGAGCGCTGCCTGCGAGCTGCGGTCGCCATCGGCGGGAGCGATTGGGCGAACTGGAACTGGCTCGGGAGCTTCTTGTTCAGGGTCGGGCGATACCCCGAGGCCGAGCGAGCGTTTCGCCAGGGCGCCGCCTGTGCGCCGGGTCAGATGTCGCTGCCGGCGAAGAACCTGATCGCAACACTCAGCCAACAGGGACGCTTCGAAGATGCTCTCGTCGCCTTTCAACAGATCAAAGCCCCAATCGAGGATGCGACGACCGCGGGAAACATCGGTACGGCATACTTCTTCTCGAATCGCGGTGACAAGTGGGAGAAGGCTGAGCACTACTTCCGCCGCGCGACCGAGCTCGCTCCGGAGAATGATGGTGTCTGGATGAATCTCGGCGACCTCCTCGTCGAGGTCGGTCGGCGATCGGAGGCCCAGGCGGCTTATGGAAAGGCGCTCGAGCAGGTGGAGGCCGCGCTGGCGGGAGCCCCGACCGATCACGGGCTACGAGTCCTTCGCGTCGAGTACGCGGCGAAGGCCGGGCGATGTGGGGTCGCACTCGAACAGGCCGTCGAGGCACGTAAGGCGTCCCGTCCGATGGCGGAGGAGCTCCACATCCTCGGGATCGGTTATGCGCTTTGCGGCCGATCCAAAGATGCGATCGAGATGCTGAGGCAAGCTGTGGCTCTGGGTTTCTCCGCGGAGATCGTGCGCCGCGAGTCGGAGTTGGCAAGCCTTCGGGAGCTCGCCGAGTTTTCGTGAGCTCATGACGCCCAGGACCTCAGGCTCCCCCGAGACAGGCGCTGCCAAGCAACGCTAGCCATTCAAGAGGAGAGCTCATGTCCTCCACGCTCCCGGAGCCGGCGGTCTCGTGCATCTCCGTCCGCGGGGTTCGAGGCACCCTTCACCTTCGCCACGTGCTCCATTCCTCGGCCAGGGTGCGTCGGGCGCAGCGCTCTGGCATCGGCATGGCATAGCATCACGGGGCGAACCGCGTGGCTGACGAGCTGGGGGAACGGGTGTCGGATCTGATCGGTCGTCGAGTGGGCCACTACACCGTGCTGGAGCTGTTGGGCCAGGGCGGGATGGGTCAGGTGTACGTGGCGCGTGACGAGCGACTGGGTCGGAAGGTGGCGCTGAAGGTGTTGCCGCCGGAGCTGGCGACGGCACCGGAGCGGCTCGAGCGGTTTCGTCGCGAGGCGCGCTCGGTGGCGGCGCTGCACCATCCGAACATCGTGACGATCCACTCGGTGGAGGAGGTGGACGGCCTCCACTTCCTGACGCTGGAGCTGGTGCGCGGGCGTCCGCTCGATCGGCTGATCGCGCCGGGCGGGCTGGGTCCGGAGCGTCTGGTGTCGATCGCCGTGCCCTTGGCCGAGGCGCTGGCGGCGGCGCACGCACAGGGGATCATCCACCGCGACCTGAAGCCGAGCAACGTGATGCTGACCGACGAGGGTCAGGTGAAGATCCTCGACTTCGGTCTGGCGAAAGCGGCGAGCGGCGAGTCGCGGGACGGGTCGCGTCTGGCGACGGCGGGCGAGTCGATGACGCAGACGGGGATGGTGCTGGGGACGCTGCCGTACATGTCTCCGGAGCAGCTCGAGGGGCAGCCGGTGGACCACCGGACGGACCTGTTCTCGCTCGGCGTGCTGCTGTTCGAGCTGGCGGTGGGGAAGCGGCCGTTCGGCGGCGACAGCCTGGGGGCGCAGATCGCCTCGATCCTGCGGGACACGCCGGATCTCGAGCGCGAGGAGCTGCCGCGCCCGCTGCGCGCGATCCTCGGGCGTTGCCTGGCCAAGTCGGTGGACGAGCGCTACGCCAGCGCCTCGGAGGTGGCGGCGGCGCTCCGCGGTTGGGGCGACCAGCTCGGCGCACGCGGGCTGGCGAAGGCCGAGAAACCCGGCAAGGCCGAGAGGGTTCGCCCGAAGCTGCGGCTCCCGACGCGGAGTCTCCTGCGTGCGGGAGTCGTGGTGGCTGCGCTAGCCGCGATTGCCGGGCTCGGTTGGGGGGGCTGGCAGGGTTGGCGCGCCTGGCAGGAACGCGGCGAGTCGCCCTCCGCCTCCGGGGTGAGTGTGCTGGCGATCCAGCCGTTCGCCAACCTCACCGGGAACCCCGCCAAGGACTATCTCGCCAAGGGCTTGCGCTCCGGCCTGCTGACGCGGCTCTCGGAGTTCACCGGGGTCCAGGTGCTCGACCAGGGGACGATGCCGACGGGTGGCGACCCGCAGGAGACGCTCGAGGCGGCACGCCGGCTGGGAGCCACCGCCCTGCTCTCCGGCGAGATGCAGAGCGCGGCGCCGAAGGTGCGGATCGATCTCCGGCTGACCGACACGGCGCTGGGGATGATCCTCTGGTCCGGGAGCTTCGAGACCGAAGGCGAAGAGCTCGGCGAGCTCGAGAGCGACATGACGCGTCAGGTCTCGGAGATCCTGGCCGTGCCGCTCTCGCAGCGCGAGCGCGAGCGGATGGCGCGGCAGTTGACGCGATCGCTGCAGGCCTACGACTACTTCCTCCGGGGCTTCCGGCAGTCGCGTGCGCCGAACGACCCGAAGGCGATCCCCAAGGCGATCGAGATGTACCGCCAGTCGCTGCGGGTCGATCCGGCGTTTGCGCTGGCGCAGGTCGGGCTCTCGGACATGCTCTATCGGAGCTATGCCGAAGGCGGCCGGAAGAAGGGTGATCTCGAAGAGGCGGAAGCGTCTGCGCGGCGCGCGCTCGAGCTCGATCCGGATCTGCCGGGTGCCCAGGTCGCCCTGGCGCGCGTGCTGCGGTCGAAGGGCGACGTCCAGGGCTCGATCGCGCTCCTCCAGGAGTCGCTGTCGCACCACCCGAAGCCCGACGTCGTCCAGCGCGAGCTCTCGGCGAGCTGGGTGCAAGCCGGCAATCTGGTCGAGGCGGAGCGCTGCCTGCGAGCTGCGGTCGCCATCGGCGGGAGCGACTGGGCGAACTGGAACTGGCTCGGGAACCTCCTGTCACGGATCGGGCGTTACGCCGAGGCTGAGGAGGCGTTTCGACAGGGAGTTGCGCGGGCTCCAGGCCAGGTCACCCTGCCGCACATCAACCTAATCGCGATGTACTCCCAACAGGGTCGGTTTGATCAGGCCATCGCTGCATTCGAAGCGCTTGACTCGCCCGTGGAGGATGCGACGCTTGCGGGGAACATCGGAACTGCGTACTTCTTTTCCAACCGAAAAGACAAATGGGTGAAAGCAGAGGGGCTCTTTCGGCGAGCCATTGAGCTGGACTCTGAAAGCTACAACAACTGGACCAACCTCGGCGATCTGCTGCTCGAAGTAGGAAGAGAGCGAGAAGCTCGAGCTGCGTACTCAAATGCCCTGGCGCGAATTGACGCAGGGCTGGTTGGCTCACCTCGCGACATCGACCTGAGAGTCAATCGGGTCTTGATCGCAGCCAAGGCCAACCGCTGTGATCTCGCGATTGACGAAGCGACGAGGATTGGACGGGAGGTTCCTCCTGCCGCCCAGGAACTACACAGCCTAGCGATCGGATACGCCCTCTGCGCTCACCCCACGGAAGCGCTGGATGTCCTTCGCAAAGCCGTAGATCTGGGCTTTTCGCGGGACATCGTTCGTCAAGAGAGCGAGCTTTCCAGCCTTCGCGGCTTCCCTGAGTTCCGAGAGCTAGTAGCTTCTGATTCGCTGAGAGCTCGAAGTGGAAGCTAGGTGTTCGGTATCAAGGTCCTGGCACTGTAATCGTTTTGGGGTCCTTGATAGCGACTGTCTTGCCGGTCTTGTCCTTGACAACGACTGAGTAGGTCCACGTACCCGTCAGCGCAGGATTCCCGCTGCTGACGGCGCTCTCCGGGTACGCGACGGTTCGCGGCATGGCGGGGAAGTAGTCCGGCTGTTCCGTCCCCTTGTCTTCGAAGGTCAGCGTGTCGCCCTCGACCATCCCGGTGATCGTCCAGCAGACCCGCAGGTACCTTCCGGGACCCCCATCCTTGTAGATCGTCACGGTGTCCGGAACGACCGAGATCGCCCCTTCCTTGCGAATGACGGTGACCGTGACCTGGACGGCGCGCTCGTCGCCGCAAGGGGTCGAGCCGTTCGTCTGGGCGTTGCCCATGCCTCACCCTCCTGATGAAAGGTGCCGGCGTCCCGGAGCTCGCCCGCGGCCCCGACAGCCGAGCGACGACGCGAGGAGGCGTCGTCGGTGGGGAGCGCGCAACGCCGACGAATGACTTCTGTATTGTCGCATCGGCGCGGTGGGCTGTCCAGGGAGCGGTGGCCGGGGAGGCGCGCTAGCATGCGTGCATGCTCGGCAGCGTCGACGACTGGCTCGCGCGAAGCGAGATCTACCGGCGGTTGAAGCTCGAGGACCGAGCACGCCTGGCGAAGCTGGCGCAGGTGCGGAGCTACGGAGAAGGGCGGACGATCTTCGCCGAAGGCGATCCGTCGAGCCACTTCATCACCATCGTCCAGGGCCACGTCAAGGTCGTCAAGAACACCGCCGCCGGCAAGGAGGTCATCCTCGAGCTCTTCGGCGCTGGCGAGCCGCTCGGCGTGCTCGCCGCCTACGAGGGTCACCCGTTCCCGGCCACCGCGGTCGCCACCGAGCCGACGACCTGCCTGCTGCTGCCGCGCGACGCCTTCTACGCGCTTCTCGAGGAGCATCCGTCGATGGTGCGCGGTCTGCTGGCCGGCCTCACCTTGCGGCAGATCCAGCTCACCAATCGTCTCGCCGAGCTCGGCAGCGGACGTGTCGAGTCGCGACTGGCGCGCCTGCTGTTGAAGCTCGCCGGGGAGGTCGGCACTCCGACGGCCGGGGGGACGTTCATTCCCTTGCGCTTGAAGCGTCAGGAGTTGGCCGACTTCGTCGGCACGACGGTGGAGACCGCCATCCGCATCATGAGCCGCTGGAGCAAGGGCGGCATCGTCCGGACGCGGCGCGACGGCTTCCTCCTCGTCGACCGGCCGGCGCTCGAAGCGATCGGCGCGGGCGAGAGCTGAGCCCAGAAAAACGACGAGGCCGGCGATCTCGCCGGCCTCGTTCCCGCACCCGCGTCGGAACGCGGTTACTTCTTGGCGCCGACCTCGAGATTGATCTCGACCTTGACGTCGTCGCCGAGGAGGAAGCCGCCCTGGTCGAGCGTCTTGTTCCAGCTCACACCGAAGTCCTTGCGATTGAGGCTGGTCGTGGTCGAGAAACCGGCCTTGGTGTTGCCCCACGGATCCTTGACCTCGCCGAGGTAGGTCACCGGCAGGGTGATCTCCTTGGCGACGCCGCGCATGGTGAGCGTGCCGGTCACCTGGTAGGCGTTGTCGCCGGTCTTCTTGATCGCGCTCGACTTGAAGGTCAGCGTCGGGAACTTCTCGACATCGAAGAAGTCGGCCGAGCGCAGGTGGTTGTCCCGCTGCTCGTTGCCGGTGTCGATACTCTTGGCCTGGATGGTGAATTCCACCGACGACTTGGTCGGATCGGCGTCCATGACGATGGTGCCGTCGAAGTCGCTGAAGGCGCCGCGAACGTTGCCCACCAGATGGCGGATGCTGAAGTCGACGTTCGAGTGCCCCTTGTCGATACCGTAGGTCGTGGCGGCGGCCGGTCGGGCGGCGAGGGCGGCGAGGGCGAGGATGGTGGCGGCGGCGATGCGATGAGCTCTCATGACGAGGTTCTCCTCTCGGGGTTTGGATTCGGGGCGGTGGCCCCGGGTGTCGGCGTGTCGGCGGGCGCGGTGCCGCGGCGGTGTCCGCGCACGGCATCGAGAAGGTCCACGAGTTGCGTTCGTTCGGCGGCGGAGAGCGCGGCGACGCACTGCTCGTCGACCCGAGCGACCGGCGCGTCGAGGGCGGCGAGCAGGTCGAGGCCGGCGCTCGAGATGCGGCAGAGCACCTGGCGGCGGTCCTCCCGGCAGCGCCAGCGCTCGACCCACCCTTTGGCCTCGAGCCGATCGAGCAGGCGGGTGATTCCCGGCGCCTGCTCGATCATCCGCTGCGCGATCTCGAGGGTCGGCAGGCCGGCCTCCCCGGCGCCGCGCAGGATCCGCAGCACGTTGTACTGCTGACCTGTCACGCCGTGCGGCTCGAGCGTCGCGGCGAGCTGGCGCCGGAGATGGTCGGCGGTGCGCAGCAGGCCGACGGCCGCCGCGTGGCCCACCGAACGGAAGGGGCGGTTCTGTCGGATCTCCTGCTGCAAAGGGGTCGGTGACCTTTCCACGGGAAGAAGATTATCGGACAATAAATGATTAGTCAAGCATCTTGGCAAGAAAGCCTTCAAGAGCCTTTTTTCTGAGCACTTATGCTGCCGCGACCGCGGCGCGCAACTCGCGGGCGCGAGCCTCGACCCGGTCGAAGCGGCCGGTTGCCAGTTCCTTTGCGTCGAAGAGCGGCGAGGTGAAGCCGACGGCGAAGGCTCCGGCCCGCAGGTAGGCGGCGCAGTTGTCGCGGTCGGCGCCGTTCGTCGGCACCAGTCGCAGGAACGGCAGCGGTGCGAGGCAGGCGCTGACGTAGGCCGGACCGGTCCCGGGAGCCGGGAAGAGCTTCTGCAGCGGTGCACCGGCGCGATAGGCGGTGAGCATCTCGGTGGGCGTCTGCGTCCCCGGCATCGCCGCGAGGCCACGCTCGACCGCTGAGCGCACGACCGCCGGGTCGACCACCGGCGAGACGACGAAGCGTGCGCCGGCGCCCGCGGCCTCGGCGACCTCGGCGACCGTCAGCACGGTGCCGACTCCGACGACGAGCCCGGGACGCTGCGAGAAACGGCGCACGAGGTCGAACGCGCCGGGGATGCCGAGCGTGAACTCGAGGATCCGGAAACCGCCGCGGACGGCGGCTTCCATCGCCTCGGCGGCGACGTCGCGATCGCCGGTGCGGAGGATGGCCACCGAACGTTCGACGGCGAGGTCGGCGAGAAAGTCGTCTGGGTTCACGGTGCGCTCCCGTCGGTCGGTCCGCCGGCGATCATAGCGATCCGGGAGCTCGCACGGCAGCGAGCTCCCGGATCGTCGCGGCGGGCTCAGCCCCGCTGTCGCGCCAGGACCCAGGCCGCTCCGGCGAGCAGGAGCATTCCCAGCAGCAGGCGCCCGGCGCCGCCGAGTGTCGGGACTTCGATGACGGAGAGCGACTCGAAGACGGTGGGATCGCTCGTCCCACCCACGGTCGGGTCGTCGGAAGGTGCCGTGCTGTCGTTGGCCCCGTCGCCGGTCGCGTCGAAGGAGACCTGTCCCTGGTTGGCGATCGTCTGGTGCGAGGCCACGGCAACGGCCGCATCGATGGTGATCGCCACCGACCCACCCGCCGGAATCTTGCCGTTCCAGTGGACCGTGCCGCCGCCGGTCGATGCCGTGCCGGCGGATGCGTTGGCGGCGAGCAGGTCGAGGGTCCCCGGCAGGGTGTCGACGAACTCGTCGCCGGGGTTGTCGAACTGCGCCCCGGGTCCGGCGTTGCTCATCGTGACGAGGTAGCGGACCGCCGCGTACTGCGCATAGGGACCCGAGCTGGTCAGCTCCTTGGTCGCCGAAAGCACGGCGGGTGAGATCACGGTGGTGGTGACGTTGCGGACGTTGTCGGCCGGTGTCGGGTCGGTCGTCGACGCGGCCAGCGTGGCCGTGTTGGAGACGGTGGTGATGGCATCCGGTGCGCGCACCGTCAGCGTGATCGGCGAGGCGGCGGTGTTGCTGGCCAGGGCGCCGAGCGAGCAGCTCACCAGGCCGTTGGCGCCGACCGCCGGTGTGTTGCAGCTCCAACCCGGCGCGGCGATCGACACGAAGGTCACGCCGGGCGGCAGCGGATCGGCCAGGGTGACGCCCGCGGCGAGCGTCGGGCCGAGGTTGTTCGCCGACAGGGTGTAAGCGTAGGTCTGCAACGCGATCACCGGATCGGGAGCGTCGGTCAGCGTGAGCTGCAGGTCGGGAGCGGCCCCGATGCGGTCGACGCCGACGAAGGTGTTGATCCCTCCCGGCGCCGTGACGCCGGCCGGTGGCGTCGCGGATGCCCAGGTCACGAAGACGTAGCCGCCGCCGCAGGCGATGCCGGTGTAGTCGCCGTACTTGGGGCAGCCGCGGCGAATGCTGCACGACTCTCCGGAGGGACAGGCCGGGCCGGTGGTGAAGTCGCAACGCTGGTTGGTCGAGCTGACGCCCGAGCCGTCCTGGCAGATCCCGGCGAGCTGCGGCTGGATCGAACAGCTCTCCGCGTCGCTCTGTTGGTCGGTGGCGCAGGGCCAGCCGGCTCCGCACGAGGCGTCGCCGACCCCGGAGACGTTGACCTCCGCTCCGGCGACGAGGTTGCCGCCGATCACCGAGGCGCTGCCGCGGAAGTAGGCGGTGAGGTCGTTGTTGGCGACCGTCGCGCTCCGCCGGTCGTACCAGCCGACGTGCGCCGTGCCGTTCATCGCGCAGAGCCAGGGCATGAACCGCGGCGCGTTGGATGCGGCGTTGACAGCGACCGAGCGCGGCCAGGTGGCGCCGCCGTCGGTCGAGTCCAGCACCAGCACGTCCTCGCCGGAGCCGTCGTTCTCGGCGAAGGCGAGATAGAGGTGGGAGGGGTTGGTGTCGTCGGCCGCGAGCGTATAGCTGGCGAGCGTGTTGCGGCGGTTGCAGCGGTCGAGGCCGGGGACGGGGCAGGCGACGCCGTCGTAGTTGGCGAAGACCGTCACCGGAAAGCCGGCCTGCGGCACGAGGCCGCTGGCGCACGAGCTGTACTTGTGCAGGCGGATGTCGCCGGAGCCGTTGGGGTCGTCGGCGTAGACGACGTAGACGAATCCGTCCCCGCCCACCGCCACGCGCGCCCACTTTCCGGCGGCGTCGACGGTGGCCGGTGCGGTCCAGTTGAGGCCGCCGTCCTGCGAGCAGACGATCGTCGGCAACTCGCCGCTGGTGAAGTTGCGCCAGACGGAATAGACCTGGTCGCCGCCCGGTGCGGCGTTCCACCGGTCGGCGGCGAGGTGCTCCTGATCGGGGAAGCAGGCGCCGCCGCCGGACGTCGGGCAGGTGACGGCGTTGGCGCGAAAAGGGAACGACTGGCCATTGTCGGTGGAGCGGGCGATCCCGGTGGCGCAGCCGAAATTGCCGCAGCCGGCCGTGTTGTTGATGCCGGCGAGGTAGAAAGCGCCGCTCTGGCCGAGCGCGAGCGACGGGTCGCCGAAGTTCGAGAACGGCATGGAATTCGAGACGGTGAAGCTCTGCCCGCCGTCGTGCGAGGTGCGCAGGTTGTTCTGCGAGGCGACGACGACGTGGACGCCGTCGGCCGAGGCGACGATCTCCGTTTCGGCGCCGCCTTGGGCGTAGACGTTGGTGCCCAGGTCCGACGACGCCTGCTGCGGGGCCGCCGAGGCGGCGAAGCCGGCGGGTCGCGGTCCGTCGTCGACCGGCGCGCGGCGCAGACGCTCGAGAGCGGCCGCTGTGGCGTCACCGGATCCCGGCGCGGCGAAGCGCAGGCCGGCGGCGATCGCCTGGGCATCGGCGAGCCGCTCCGCGTCGCCCCGCGGGAGGGTGATCTCGAGATGGACGATCCGCGCGCCGACGGCCACGGCGACGCTCACGAAGGTGGCTGGCACCTCGCGGACGCGCTCGAGGCGAGGCTTCGGCGAGAGCGTGCCGTCGGTCGTCCGCTGCATCGCGGGCCAGCCGCCGACGCTGCTCCAGACGACCTCGCCGCGGCCGCTCCCGGCCAGGGCGAGAAGGCGGCTCTCGGCGTCGGCGGCATCGCGCCGGACTTCGACCATCGCCACGGCACGCGCGGTCCAGGTGTCGAGCCCCGGAGTGTCCCAGGCGGAGCGGTATTCGGAGGCTCGCTGCTCGGGCAGCCCGAGGAGCTCGACCGCGTTGGAGTAGAAGCGGGGGGCGACGCTCCAGCCTGCCGGGACGAGGAGGTCGATTCCCGGAGCGAGCTCGACCGGCGGTGCGGCGGCGCGTGTCGATCCGGCGGCGAGGAGCCAAGCAGCGAGACCAAGCAAGACCCTGCGAGCACCCGGCATGAGGTGTTCCTCCCTCGACGTTGAGCCGGACCTCGAGGGACTGGTGCGCGTGGTCGCCGACGCGAGTCACCCTGGCCGGCTGGATGAGCCGTTCATCGGAACTCACGTCATTTCGCGGGAGGGGAGGACTCAGGACGGCAGCGACCGCCGATGCGGTGCCGCCGTCCCGAGGACGAACGAGGCCGCTACGGGTTGGCCGGCGGACTCGCCTCGACGGCGAGACCGGCACTCTTCCATGCGGCGAGCCCGCCGCGGAGGGCGGCGACACGCGGGAAACCCTGGTCGAGCAGCAGGAGCGCCACCCGGGCGCTCGAGTTCTCGGCGGGTCAAGTGCAGTAGGTAATGATGAGCTTCGACTTCGGAAGCTCGGGGCCGGCCTTCCCGCTGTTGTACCGATAGTAGGAGAGGGCTCCCTTGGCGTGCTCCTGGTCGTAGACCCCGGGGTCGCGCACGTCGACGAGGACCGCATCGCCGGAAGCGAGCGCCTGCTTGACCTGGTCGGTCGAGAGCCGTTCGATGTCGTCCGGGCTCTTCGGTCGCGGGCGAGGTGCATCCTGGGCCAGCGCGACAGTCGCCCCCAAGAGCGACAGCATCGCGGCAACGGCAAACCTTCGCGTCATCGACACCTCCGTGGGGACGGTGGAGTCGGCGGGGGCCGGTCCGTCCCGTTCTGAGCGGCGATCCTAGCCGGTCGCCGAGGCGGACGCGAATCGCTCTCGCCGAGCGTGCGGCTCAGCCGGCCGCCGCCGCCGACTCGGCCAGGCGCCGGCTGAGCTCGTCGGCTCGCGGGCAGTCGCAGAAGCCGCGGGCGAAGTCGAGGAAGGCCTCGACATCGGCGAAGGTGCTGGCGAGTCCGAGCGAAACGCGGACCGCGCCGGTCGACTTGTCGTCGATGCAGCGCCGGAACTCCTCGTAGGTCATCGCCTGGTGGGTGCGACGGAAGCAGCTGACGATCTCGCCCTTCGACAGTCCCAGTGCCAGCTCGCCGGCGCCGGGGTTGCAGAAGCAGCCGGTGCGCAGCGAGATCCGGCGCCGGTTCGCCTCCTCCTCGATCAGCGCGTGATCGATGAAGTGCCCTGCCGGGTCGTAGAAGTTCATCGTCACCGTGCCGCCGCGGCGCTCGGTGGTCGTCGGCCCGTAGAGATGGACGAGCGGCTCGCCATTGCGGTGGCGAAGGGCGACAAGCTCCTCGATCAGCCAGCCGGTGAGGCAGGCGACGCGCTGGTGGATCCGTTCGACCCCGACCTGTTCGAGCAGCTCGAGCCCGTGCTCGACGGCTGGCAGGATGGCGTAGTTGAGCGTGCCGTCCTCGAACGCCGCCTCGCCGGTCGCCGGAGTGAAGCGGTCGGCCTGCACCGACACGACGGTGATCGTGCCGCCGGCGAACCAGGGACGGTGAAGCTTGGCAAGCGCTTCGCGGCGAGCGATCAGGGCGCCGACACCGGTCGGATAGCCGAACATCTTGTAGAACGACATGGCGACGAAGTCGGGCTTGATCGCGGTCAGATCGAGCCGGTTGCTCGGCACGAACGCTGCGGCGTCGAGCAGCACGTCCCACCCCAGGCTCTTGGCGAGCCCGACCCACTCGAGAGGATGCTGCACGCCGGAGAAGTTGCTCTGCGCCGGGAAGGCGAAGAGGTGATGTCGGCCCGTGCGGTGGCGTTCGAGCGCGTCGGCGACCGCGGCGTCGTCGGCGCGCAGATCGGGAGGCAGCACCGGGATGTAGGTGGTGTGGGCTCCGCGGGCGCGGTCGAACTCCCGGATGCCGTTGACCGAGTTGTGGTTGTCGAAGGTCAGCAGGAAGCGGTCGCCGGGCTGGAACGGGTAGGACTCGCCGACCAGCTTGAGCGCGTGGCTGGCGTTGGCGGTGAACACCACCGCGTACTCCTCTTCGGGTGCGTTGAAAAAGCGCAGGATGCGGGCCCGGCAGCTCTCGATCAGCATGGTCGCCGCGGCGGACGTCGGGTTCGACGAGTGCGGGTTGCCGAGCACCTGCGTGAGGAGCAGCTCCATGTGCCGGCGGATCTGCGAGTCGGCGTAGAGGCCGCCTCCGGTGTAGTCGAGATAGACGTGCTGCTCGCGGTCGAGGCGCGAGTACTCGCGCCGGCGCAGCTCGTCGAGCGGAGAGGTGTCGCGGTAGCGGGGATGGCGCCGGTCGAATTCGGCGAGTCGGCGGCTGGAGTCGGAGGTCATGGCGAAGCTCCCGAAGGAGCGAACGCTATCCGGCAGCGACGCGAAGCGACAGACCCATTCGGGTGGGGGAAGGGCCCGGTGACCCCGGCGGAGTTATCATGATCCGGAAAATCCGCTTGGACGAGGCATCGAGTCGGGGGGCCCGAAGTGCCGCCGAAACAGGGTCCAGAAGGCCACCAGCCGTCCGCCGCACGCGGGGTCCGGAGCCGTCGTCCCGCCGTCGAGCTGCAGCTCGCGACGCTGCTCGCGAACCTGCCCGGGATGGCCTATCGCTGCCGCAACGACGCGGGCTGGACGATGGAGGTGGTGAGCGAGGGCGTGGCTGCGCTCACCGGCTACCCGGCCGAGTCGTTGGTCGAGAACCGCCTGCTCAGCTACGAGGAGCTGATCCACCCCGCGGACCGGGACGAGGTCCGGGCGGCCGTGGATGAGGCGTTGGCCGCCGGGAGACCGTTCGAGATGACCTATCGCATCCGGCGGAGCGACGGGTGCGAGCGGCGGGTCTGGGAGCGCGGCCGGGGAATCGCCGGGGCGAACGGCGAGGTGGCCTGGCTCGAAGGGTTCATCACCGACATCACCGAACGAGCCCAGGCGGAGGCCCTGCTGCGCACCTCGGAGGCTCGCTGGCGTGCGCTCGTCACCCACTCGCCGGCGATCATCGTCGTGCTCCAGCGCGACGGCACGATCGAGTGGATGAACCGGACGCCGACGGACGAGCCCGGCTCGGAGGTGATCGGCACCTGCCTGCTCGACTACCTGAGCGAAGGTCACAAGCTCCGCTGGAGCGATGCGCTCGACCGCGTGTGGGTCGAGCGACGGACCGATCGCTTCGACTCGATCGTCGTGCTGCCCTCGGGAGAGGAGGTCTGTTTCGAGAACCTCGTGGCGCCGGTGCTGGCGAACGGCGAGGTCGTCGCCGCCATCTGCGTCGCCATCGACGTGTCGCTGCGCCGCGAGGCCGAGCTCCGCCAGCGGCTCGGCGCCGCGGTCTTCGAAACCGCGGCGGAGGGGATCGTGATCACGGATCGTGCCGGCTCGATCGTCTCGGTCAATGCGGGATTCGAGGAGATCACCGGGTACACGGCGGCCGAGGTGCTCGGCGGGAATCCGCGAATCATCGCCTCGGGCCGGCACGACGAGGCGTTCTACGCGGCGATGTGGCAGGCGTTGGCAGCCGACGGCGCCTGGGCCGGCGAGATCTGGAATCGGCGCAAGAGCGGGCAGGTCTATCCCGAGTGGCTGTCGATCCGAGCCATCCGCGACGCCGGTGGTGAGCTGACCCACTACGTCGGGATCTTCTCCGACATCAGCGAGCGCAAGCAGAGCGAGGAACGGATCCGCTTCCTCGCGCACCACGATCCGCTCACCGAGCTCCCGAACCGGCTCTTGCTCGCCGACCGGGTCAAGCAGGCGGCCCGCCTCTCCGAGCGCGCCGGTCGCAAGGTCGGCCTGGTGTTGCTCGACCTGGATCGCTTCAAGGCGATCAACGATCGCTGTGGCCACGCCGTGGGCGATCACGTGCTCCAGGCGGTGGCGCGTCGTCTGGCCGGCACGCTGCGCGACGGCGACACGGTCTCGCGCTTCGGCGGAGACGAGTTCGTCCTCGTGCTCCCTGGGCTGCGCCACCCGGAGGATGCCGGGAGGATCGCCGGCAAGTGCCTCGAGTCGCTTTCGGTGCCGATCGTCGCCTCGGGCGCCACCTTCGAGCTCGGAGCCAGCCTCGGAATCGCCATCCTGCCGGATGACGGGCGGGGCCTGGAGGAGCTCCTGCGTCGCGCCGACACGGCGATGTACCTCGCCAAGCAATCGGGTGGCGGCTGCTTCCGTTTCTTCGGTGCCGATCTCAACCTGCGGACCTTCGAGGTCCTGAGCCTCGAGACGCGCTTGCGCCGGGGGATCGAAGAGCACGAGCTCGAAGCACGCTTCGCGCCCCGCTTGACTCTGGCGGGACACGATCTGACCGGCCTCGTGCTGCAGCCGGTCTGGCGGCATCCCGAGCTCGGCTGTCTGACGGCCGAAACGTTCATGCCGCTCGCCGAGCGCCGCGGGCTCGTGGCGCCGCTCGCGGCCTGGATGATGGAGTCGGCCGCTCTCGCCCGAGATGTCGTCGCCACCTGGAGCGGCGAGCCCGCTCCGTTGGTGTCCGTGGCCCTGCCGCGGCAGGCGCTCGAGATGGAGGAGATCCGGCTCGCCCTGGTGGCGAGCGAGCCAGCCAGGCGCGGCGGCATCGAGCTCGTCCTGCCGGCGGATCTGCTCGTCGGAGACCCGGCTTACCAGGTCCAGACCGGCCAGTTCCGCCGCGCAGGGTTTCGCATCGCCGCCGGCGAGCTGGGGCGCGCGCCGGTCTGCATCGAGTCCCTCGTGCACCTGTCGCCGAGCCGCCTGATCCTGGCCCCCGAGCGGCGCCTCGAGGTCGAGGGGGGGCGGCCTCTGGTTTCCTATCTCCGCGCCATGACCGGTCTGGCGGGTGGTCTCGGCGTGCCGCTTGCCGCCGCCGCGGTCTTCCGGAGCGATCTGCTGTCGACGCTGCTGGCCGGAGGCGTCGCGGAGGCGCACGGCGATGCGTTGGCACCGGCGGTGGGCCTCGACGAGTTGGGGGAGAAACGTTGGGTCCGCGACGGCGATCGCGAACACGGTCGAAGTGCGCGTCAGCTGTCGTAGGAGCCAAGAGCTCGCCGAATGCCGAGGGGGTCGCAGCGCTTCGAGGCCGCAATAGAGATTTGACGACCACAAGGTCTCATGGTCTTATATGTCCAGCCGCAGATGACCAAGGAGGGCCTTTCCATGACTGCATCGAGTTGGCAGGGACGGACGGCGTGGGTCGTCGCCGTCGGATTGTTGGTCGGCGTCGCGCAGGTGGCCGCGACCGCTCCCAGCCCGGCGGGAGTCGAGCGCTCCCGTGACTGCATCGCCTGCCACGAGGACGGCAGCCCGGGGATCGTCGGGCACTGGCAGGGCAGCGCTCACGCCAAGGCAGGAGTCGCCTGCTTCGACTGCCATCAGGCTGCGCCGGGGGATCCCGATGCTTTCGAGCACCACGACGCCACGATCGCCGTGGTGGTCACGCCGCGCGACTGTGCGCGCTGCCACGACAAGGAGGACGTCGAGTTCGAGGGAAGCCACCACGCCAAGGCCGGCAACATTCTCGCCTCGCTCGACAATTACCTGGCCGAGATCGTCGAGGGTTCCCGCGTCCCGTTCAATCCGCACTCGCCGACGCCAGGTCGCGACCTCTCGCCCTCCGTCAACGGGCTCGCCTCGGCCCAGTCCGGGTGCCAACAGTGTCACGGGGCGAAGGTGGCGATCCAGGCCAAGGACGGCGGACTGCTCACCGTCGACGACTTCAAGCCTGGGAAGGACGGCGCACCGACGAACCTCGCCGCCATCGCGCGGATCGCCCGCGACGCGAACGGTCGGCCGCTGCTCTCCACCGGCAGCTGGCCGAACACGGGGATCGGTCGCCTCAACCTGGACGGCTCGCTCGGCTCCTGCGCGGCCTGTCACAGCCGCCACGACTTCTCGGCCCGCCGGGCCCGTCAGCCGGAGAACTGCGGCAAGTGCCATCTCGGGCCGGATCACCCGCAGAAGGAGATCTACGAGGAATCGAAGCACGGTGTGGCCTTTCGTGACCTCAAGGACAGCCTCAAGCTCGACGGCAAGACCTGGGTCCTCGGAAAGGACTACACCGCCGCGCCGACCTGCGCGACCTGCCACATGTCGGCCAATGCCAGCGGTCTCGCGGTGACGCACGACCCGGGAGAGCGGATCTCCTGGACGAATCGACCGCCGATCTCGCAGGCGATGGACACCGATGCGGCGCACCGGGTCGTCACCGAGACCGATCCGGCCAAGCGGGCTGCCGTCGTCCGAGACACTGCCGGCGCCAAGCGCGATCGGATGAAGCTCGTCTGCACGACCTGTCACGCCCCGAGCTACGTCGACTCGTTCTACCGGCAGTACGACGACCTCGTCGTGCTCTACAACGAGAAGTTCGCCAAGCCGGGCAAGGCGATCATGGACGAGCTCGGCAAGCAGGGGCTGATCACCAAGAAGCAATTCGACGAACGCATCGAATGGGACTGGTACTTCCTCTGGCACCACGAAGGCCGGCGGGCACGGCACGGCGCCTCGATGATGGCGCCCGACTACACGCACTGGCACGGGATGTACGAGGTGGCCGATCGCTTCTACCAGTCGCTGATTCCGGAAGCGCGGGAGATCGCCCGCGAGGCGGCCGAGCACGGGAAGACGGCGGAGGCCGCCGCCGTCCAAGCGGTGATCGACGCGATCCTGGCGCGGCCGGAGCACGCCTGGAGCAACCCCGAGCCGGCACCGGCGGCGCCGAAGCCCTGAGGGCGGACCCGGGAAGGGCGCCCGTTCCACCGCGGTGGGGCGGGCGCCTAGCCGCGGCGCAGCTCGCGGCCGGCGGCCTTGATCTCGCCGAGGATCGCGGCGAGGTCGGCGTCCTCGAGGTCGGGATTCACGCACACCAGCCGGATCGCCCTCGTTCCGCGCACGACACCGTGGCCGATCTTCAGACGTCCGTCGCGGTCGAGGCGATCGCAGACCGCGTCGCTCGGCGCGCCGCGGACCACGAAGCAGACGTTGATCGACGGCGGCTCCTCGACCAGCTCGAGCTCCGGATCGGCGGCGATCCGCTCGGCAGCGCGGCGGGCCAGCCCGAGCTGGCGGGCGAGGCGCTGGTCCCATCCGCGGTCGCCGAGCCGCAGCCAGGCGGCCCAGAGCTTGAGGGCGTCGTTGCGCCGTCCGCACTGGATCGACCGGTGGCCGGGATTGAGCGCCTCCTCGTCCGCCTGAAACAGGTAGTCGGCCGTCTCGTCGAGGCTTCCGGCGAGTGCCCCCGGACGCGCCACGATGAGCGCCGAACACTGCAACGGCACGCCCATCATCTTGTGTGGGTCCCAGGTGAACGAGTCGGCGAGCTCGCTGCCGTCGAGCAGGTGGCGATGGGTGGAGGAGAGCGCCACGCTGCCGCCGAAGGCGCCGTCGACGTGCAGCCAGGCGCCGTGCTGGCGCGCGATCGCGGCGATCGGGCGGATCGGATCGAAGGCCCCGCGCACCGTCGTGCCGGCGGTGGCATTCACCAGCGCCGGCACGAATCCACGGTCGCGGTCGGCAGCGATCGCGGCAGCGAGCGCCCCGGGGTCGAGCGTCCCGTCCTCCCGGACCGCGACGGCCCGGACGCGATGTCGCCCGATGCCGACGATCCCGGCATTCTTCGGGACCGAATAGTGCGCTTCGGCAGAGGTGTAGACGGTCAGCGGGAGAGCGCCCGCGCCGCCGTCGCGACTCGCGGGGTCCGCGGCGTTCCGGGCGAGCAGCAGGGCGACGAGGTTGGCGATCGAGCCGCCGGGGGTGAAGCAGCCCTCGGCGCCGGGAAGCCCGACCTTCTCGGCCATGCGTTGCAGGACTTCGCGCTCGACGAGGATCTGCGCCCCGGCCGCCTTGAAGGTGTACATCGAGATGTTGGGGACGAGGGCCAGGATCTCGGCAGCGATGGCGGCAGGCTCGCGCCCGCCGAAGAGCTGGTTGACGAAGCGCCAGCTCGAAGACGACGGGGTCGCCTGCAGCACGGCGCGCAGCCGCCGGAGCACCTCGGCCGAGGCGATGCCATCGGTGCCGAGGGCGAGGGGCAAGGCCGCGGCGAGCCGATCCGGGACGCGCGATTCGGCGCCACCCGGGTCCTGTTCGAGACGGACGAGCTCCCGGGCCTCGTGGATCGTCGCGTCGAGCCACTCGAGGAGCTCGCGCCCGCCCGCATCGCGCGACGCGAGGGGTGCAGGCAGGACGAGATCGCTGTCTTGCATCGGAGCCTCCATGCCGGGCGGCCGAGCCGCCGGTCGAAGGATAGCCCGCCCGGATCCGCGCCGCTGGCGCGACCGGCGGCTTCGTCGCACGTGGCGGAGGACCCCGCCCGGCCGGGTGGCGACGCCCCCCCGCGGCGACCATACGCTTGCCACCGGTGGAACAACCTGTTTCGGCGCCCTTCGTGCGCCGGAGAGATCGGAGCTCGTCATGGCCAAATACAAGATCGCCTGGCTTCCCGGAGACGGGATCGGGATTGAAGTCCTGGAAGCGACCAAGATCGTTCTCGACGCCCTCGGCTTCGACGCCGAATACGAACACGGCGACATCGGGTGGGAGTTCTGGTGCCGGGAAGGCGACGCCCTGCCGGCCCGCACGGTCGAGCTGCTCGGCCGCGTCGACGCGGCGATGTTCGGCGCCATCACCTCGAAGCCGGTCAAGGACGCCGAGGCCGAGCTGGCGCCGGAGTTGCGCGGCAAGGGGCTCAAGTACCGTTCGCCGATCGTCCGCATGCGGCAGAGCTTCGACCTCTACAACTGCCTGCGTCCCTGCAAGGCCTACCCCGGCAATCCGCTGAACCACCGCGAGGGGATCGACCTCGTGGTGTTCCGCGAGAACACCGAGGACCTCTACTCCGGGGTCGAGTTCTCGCCGGTGCCGGTGGAGCTGGCGACGACGCTCTCCGCGCTGGCCCCGGCCTTCAAGCCGTTCGCCGGCCTTGCGCCGGAGGAGTACGCGATCTCCTGCAAGGTGAACACGCGCAAGGGCTCCGAGCGCATCGTCCGCGCCGCCTTCGAGTTCGCCCGGGCGCACGGCCGCAAGAAGGTGACGATCGTCCACAAGGCGAACGTGGTGCGTGCCGCCGACGGGCTCTTCTTCGAAGAGGCGAAGAAGGTGGCGGCGCAGTTCCCCGACATCGCCTGCGACGACGCCAACATCGACGCCATCTGCATGTGGCTGCTGAAGAACCCGTTCAACTACGACGTGCTGGTGGCGCCGAATCTCTACGGCGACATCATCTCCGACCTCTGCGCGCAGATGGTGGGCGGTCTCGGCTTCGGCTGCTCGGGCAACATCGGCGACCAGCTCGCCGTCTTCGAGCCGACGCACGGCTCGGCGCCGAAGTACGCCGGCCAGTACAAGGTCAATCCGATCGCCACCATTCTCGCCGCCAAGATGATGCTCGACTGGCTGGGCGAGAAGGAGCTCGGGATGCGCCTCGAATCGGCCGTGGCGGCGGTCATCGCCGACGGCAAGGTGCGCACCTACGACATGGGCGGCGGTGCCAGGACGCTCGAGATGGGCGAGGCGGTCGCAGCCAAGATCGCCGCGGGCAAGTGAGCCCTGCGATGACGGGCGCGGCGAAGATCCTCCTCCACGAGGTCGGCCTGCGCGACGGCCTGCAGATGGAAAAGCAGGTCGTGCCGAGCGAGCAGAAGCTCGCCTGGATCGACCGCCTGCTCGGCTCCGGCGTCGATCTCATCCAGATCGGCTCGTTCGTCCATCCGGAGAAGGTCCCGCAGATGGCCGACACCGACCGGCTCTTCGCCGAGCTCACCGCCCGGCGCGCGGCAACAGCAGGTGGGCCGGTGCTCTCGGGGCTGGTGCTGAACGAGAAAGGGCTCGAACGCGGGCTCGCCGTCGGCGTCGAGCTCTTCTGCATGGGGGTCTCGGCGAGCGAGACGCACAGCCGGAAGAACACCGGCATGTCGATCGACGAGGCGACGCGGCGGATCCTCGCCATCGCCAGGTCCGCCGAGGCCGCCGGCCGCAAGGTGCAGGTCTCCGTGCAGTCGGCCTTCGGCTGCGGCTACGAGGGGCCGGTGCCGCGCGAGCGCGTGATCGGGATCGCGCGCTCGTTCGTCGACGCCGGCCTGCGCAACCTGAGCCTCGCCGACACCGCGGGACATGCGACGCCGGGAGACGTGACGGCGATGTTCGGCGAGCTGCGGTCCCTCGCCCCGGACGTCGAGTGCGCCTGCCACTTCCACGACACCTACGGCCTGGCGATCGCCAACTGCTACGCGGCGCTCGCCGCCGGGGTGACCTCGTTCGAGGCCTCGGTCGCCGGGCTCGGCGGCTGTCCGTTCACCGCGGTGGCCGGCGGCAACACCTGCACCGAGGATCTCGTCCACGCCCTGCAGCGTGGCGGGCTCCGCCGTGACATCGACCTCGCGGCGCTGATCGCGATGGCGCGCGAGGTGGCGGCGTGCTTCGGTCGCGAGATGCCGGGGAAGGTCTATCGCGCGGGAGCGATCCCCGAGCCGGCCGCGATGGCGAGGTCCTGACATGGGTGCGCTCACCGGCATTCGCGTGCTCGACCTCACCAACGTCCTCTCGGGGCCGTTCTGCACGCTCCACCTGGCGCTGCTGGGCGCCGAGGTGATCAAGATCGAGAATCCCAAGGCGGGCGACCTCGCCCGCGTCCTCGGCAACGTGCCGAAGTACAACAAGCGCCTGATGGGCACGAGCTTCCTGGCGCAGAACGCCAACAAGAAGTCGCTGACGCTGAACCTCAAGGCGCCGGAGGGCAAGGAGATCTTCCGGCGTCTCGTGGCGACGGCCGACGTGGTGGTGGAGAACTTCCGTCCCGACGTGATGCCGCGGCTCGGGCTCGGCTACGAGGCGCTCGCGGCGATCAACCCGCGGCTCGTCTACTGCGGCATCTCCGGCTTCGGGAAGGACGGGCCGGATGCCGACAAGCCGGCCTACGACCAGATCATCCAGGGCCTTTCGGGCGAGATGGACGTCAACGGCGACGAGCGGCTCCATCCGCTGCGCACCGGATTCCCGGTCTGCGACACGGTGGGCGGGCTGAACGCCGCCTTCGCCGTGATGGCGGCGCTCTTCCATCGCGAGCGGACCGGGCAGGGGCAGGCGATCGACGTCGCGCTGCTCGACTCGATCATGCCGCTGATGGGCTGGGTGGCGGCGAACCTGCTGATCGGCGGCCAGGATCCGGTGCCGATGGGCAACGACAATTTCACCGCGGCGCCCTCGGGCGTGTTCCGTACCGGTGACGGGTTCATCAACATCGCCGCCAACAAGCAGGAGCAGTGGGAAGCGGTCACCGAGGTGCTCGGCGTCGCGGACCTGAAGACCGATCCCCGCTTTGCCGAGCGCGACGAACGCAAGAAGAACCGGCGTGCGCTCACCCCGCTGTTGGAGGCGAAGCTGGCCGAGCAGCCGACCGCCCGCTGGGTCGAAGCGCTCAACGCGCGCGACGTGCCCTCGGGCGACATCCTGCCGCTCGGCAAGGCACTGGCCCAGCCACAGGTCGAACACCGCCAGACGCTCGCCACCGTCCACGTCGACGACGAGATCGGCGACGTGCGTCTGTTCAACTTGACCGCCAAGCTCTCGGCCACGCCGGGGGCGATCACGGCGCCGCCGCCGGCGCTCGGCGAGCACACGGAAGAGGTGCTCGGCGAGCTCGGGATCGACGCGGCTGCCGCGGCGGAGCTGAAGGCGAAGGGAGTCGTGTAAGGATCCAGCTGTTCGTGTCGCCTGCCTCTCGTCATCCTGAGCGAAGCGAAGGACCTCGGTGGGCGGGACGATTTCACGAAAGCCCCCTCCCAGGTCCTTCGCTTCGCTGAGGACGACAATGGAGGGAACAAGGAGCCACCATGGGGATGACCGTCGTCGAGAAGATCCTGGCCCGCGCTTCGGGCCGTGCTGCCGCGCGCGCGGGGGAGGTCCTGGAGCCCAGGGTCGACCTCGCGATGTCGCACGAGAACGCGGCGCTGGTGCTCAACCAGTTCCTCGAAGTGTTTCAGGGCACCGGCCGCGAGCCGAAGATCTGGGATCCGTCGCGCATCGCGATCATTTTCGACCACCGCGTGCCGGCCGAGTCGCCGAAGACGGCGAGCAACCAGAAGAAGGTGCGCGAATTCGTCGGCGCCCACGGCATCACCAAGTTCCACGACGTGCGCGGCGACGAGGGTGGCATCTGCCATCAGATCCTGCCGGAGAACGGCTACGTCCTCCCGGGTGCGGTGGTGGTCGGCACCGATTCGCACACCACCAGCCACGGCGCCCTCGGCGCCTTCGCCTTCGGCATCGGCGCCACCGAGATGGCGAGCGTCTGGACGCTCGGCGTGGCGTTGAACATCGAAGTGCCGCCGACCATCAAGGTCGTGGTGAACGGCGAGCTGGCGCCCGAGGTCGGCCCCAAGGACCTCATCCTCCACCTCGTCGGCACGCTCGGCGCCGAAGGTGCCAACTACCGGGTCATCGAGCTGCACGGCGAGACGATCCGCAAGATGTCGACCTCCGGTCGCCTGACGCTCTGCAACATGACCGTCGAGGCCGGCGCGACCGCCGGCATCGTGCCGGGGGACGAGGAGACGGTGCGCTACCTGCGCGAGGTCGCCGGGGTCACCGGACCGCTCGAGCTCGTGCAACCCGACGCCGACGCGGTGTACGAGCGGACGCTCGTCGTCGACGCGTCGACCCTCGCGCCGCAGATCGCCTGTCCGCACACGGTCGACAACGTCAAGCCGGTCGACGCGGTGGTCGGCGTCAAGGTGCACCAGGTGGTCATCGGCTCCTGCACCAACGGACGGCTCGAAGACCTCGCGGCAGCGGCGCGGATCGTCGCCGGCAAGAAGGTGGCGCGCGGCACGCGCATGCTGGTCTTCCCGGCGTCGTCGCGCATCTACCAGCAGGCGATCGACCTCGGCTACGTGTCGACCCTGATGAAGGCCGGCGCCGTGGTGATGAACTCCGGCTGCGGCCCCTGCCTCGGCGTGCACGAAGGAGCGCTCGGCGACAACGAGGTCGCGCTGTCCACCACCAACCGGAATTTCAAGGGCCGCATGGGGAACCCGAAGTCCGAGGTCTACCTCTGCTCGCCCGAGGTGGCTGCCGCCTCGGCGGTAGCCGGCGTCATCACCGACCCGCGGAAGGGAGCCTGACCATGGCCAAAGTCATCGCGAAGCTCGGCGACGACATCTCGACCGACGTGATCTATCCGGGCCGCTACATGGCCACGGTGCTGCCCACCGAGACGCCGCAGTTCGCCTTCGCCGACCTGGCCGAGCTCAACGGCCTCCTCAAGGCGAAGCTGGCACCGCCGGGAAGCGTGATCGTCGGCGGCAAGAACTTCGGCTGCGGCTCGTCGCGCGAACAGGCCGCCTCCTGCCTCAAGGGCTACGACCTGGTGATCGTGGCGCGCGGCTTCGCCCGGATCTTCCTGCAGAATGCGATCAACCTCGGCCTCTCGATCGTCACGGCGCCGGACCTCGAGGCGGAGGAGGGCGACGAGCTCGAGGTTCACTCCGACAAGGTGCTCAACCACGCCTCCGGCAAGGAGTTCGCGGTGATTCCGCTGCCGGCGGCTCGCCAGGCGATCATCGACGCCGGCGGTCTGATCGCCTACACCCGGCAGCGGCTGATGGCCGCGAGTTGAGGCTCGATACGCGCGTCCACCCTGGTCTTCTCTTCGCCGCGCATTGTCGTGGACGGAGCACTTGGTCCTCCGCTGGGAGCCCTGCGATGCGTGCGTGGGAGGCCATCGGGTTGTCCATCGTGGGATGCGTTCGGCCGAGAGGCGTGGCCGTGGTCCGGGTACTTTCTCCCCTGGTCTCGGCGTTCCTGATGATCTGGGCGGGTGGTGCGGGCCTGCTGGAAGGGGTGGAGCCGACGGCGGCGGCTGACCCATGGCGGATCGAGCGGACCGATCTGGATCAGAAGCTCGCGGCGAGTGCTTCCGTGTCCGTCGAGAACCTCTACGGCGATCTTCGCGTGCGGACGGGAGGGCGGGGCGAGCTCTCGGTACACGCCGTCCTCCAACGCGCCGAGGCTGACGACGCTCTGCGGATCGAGCTCGTGGCGGAAGCCAAGGGCTGGCGGGTTCGCGTCGTCGAGCCCGGTCCCTCGAAGTCGCCCGAGGGGCCGTCGCGCCGCGCCGATCTCGCGATCCTGGTGCCAGCGGACACGCCGCTCTCGCTGCGCACCGGAAGCGGGCTCGTCGAGGCGCGCGGCTTCGCGGCGGCCCTTGCGGCCGAAACGTCGACCGGCGAGATCCGGCTGCGCGGCAGTGGAGCCGTGGCGGTGCGGTCCGATCGCGGAGCGGTGCGACTGGCGTTTCATCCTGTCGCACCCGACGGGCCTTCACGGCTCGAAACGAGCACCGGCGACATCGAGGTCGAGCTTCCTCCGCGGGCGAGCGCCGAAGCCCGCATGGAGACCCAGGGCAGCCTGACCACCGACTTCACCCTGGTGGTGGAACGGGTGGGGCCGCTGACCAAACGAGCCCACGCCAGGCTCGGCAACGGGGGTCCTGAAATCAAGCTACTGAGCCGTACCGGCGACCTGCGGCTTCTCGAGCGGCTGGCGGTGGCGCCGTCCGCCGCGCCGTGAGCGAATCGGAGCGGGTGTTCTCTTCATCGCACGAAGGAGGATCTCTCTTGAAGATCGGAACGGTGTTGTTGGGAGTCGGATTGGCGTTCGGGGCTACGTTGGCGGTGGCCGAGGAAGTCGCACCGGTGGTCCAGCGTGGTGCGACGGTGGTCGGTGAGGAACTCGTCCCCGACTTTGGCGAAGTCGCGGCGCGGGATCTGCCGGTGGTGCGCGCCTGGAAGCCGGGGGATCCGATCAAGGACATCCCGCGCCGCCGCTATCCGCGCGACGGTGCATTCGTTCCGGAGGAGCCGACCGGGTCGGATCCGTTGCTCGAGATCCAGGCCGCCTTCACCGATGCGCCGGCCAGCGTCGACCCGCTGCTCAACTTCGCCGGTCAGGGCTACACCGGCGTCAACCCTCCCGACACGGTCGGCGATGTGGGCGGCAACTACTACGTGCAGTCGATCAACGGCAGCGGCGGCGCCATGGTGACCGTCTACGACAAGACGACCGGCGCGCTGGTTGCCGGGCCGTTCGCGATGGACGGGCTCGCGGCAGGCGGGTCGTGCTCAACCGGGCTCGGCGACCCGATCGTCCTCTTCGACCGCGGCGCCGACCGCTGGGTGCTCACCGAGTTCGCCTCGAGCGGCAACCACCTCTGCGTCTACATCTCGACGACGAACAACCCGACCGGGACCTACTGCCGGTACGACTTCACGACGCCGAGCTTCCCCGACTACCCGAAGTACGGCGTCTGGCCGGACGCCTACTACGTCACCACCAACGAGTCGAGCCCGACGATCTACGCGCTCGACCGCGCCAACATGATGACCTGTGGCACGGCGCGGGTGGCGCAGAGCTTCACCGTCTCGAGCCTCTCGGGCTTCAACTTCCAGACGCTGACGCCCGCCGACCTCGACGGTGTCACCGATCCGCCGGCGGGCACGCCCGGCATCCTGATGCGTCACCGCGACACCGAAGTGCACGGGCCGTCCGGGATCCCGAGCGCGGACCAGCTCGAGCTCTGGGCCTTCCACGTCGACTGGACGACGCCGGCGAGCTCGACGCTCACCGCGCTGCCGGCCATCAGCACGGCCGAGTTCGACTCGACCCTCTGCGGTCTCACCTCCTTCTCCTGCATGAGCATGCCCGGCGTGACCCAGGGGAGCGGCTCGTCGCTCGACCCGCTGCGCGAGGTGGTGATGAACCGGCTCGGCTACCGCGTGCTCGACGGCCAGCAGGTGCTGGTCGGCAACTTGGTGACCGACGTCGGCTCCGATCAGGGCGGCGTGCGCTGGTTCGAGCTGCGCAATACCGGCAGCGGCTGGTCCCTCGCCCAGGAGGGGACCTACTCGCCCGATGCGGTCAATCGCTGGATGGCGGGAATCGCGATGGACAGCGCCGGCAACATTCTGCTCGGCTACAACGCCTCCAACGGTTCGGTGGCTCCGAGCCTGCGCTACACGGGGCGCTATTCGACCGATCCAGCCGGCACGATGACGGTCGCCGAAACGGTGCTCGTCGCCGGCTCGGTGGCGAACGGCAGCAACCGCTACGGCGACTATTCGGCGATGTCGGTCGACCCGAGCGACGACTGCACCTTCTGGTTCACCGGCGAGTACAACGCCGCCTCGACGTGGTCGACGCGCGTCGGCTCGGTCAAGTTCTCGGCCTGTGGTACGCCGGATTTCACCCTCTCCTCGGTGCCCACGAGCCGGGAGATCTGCGTCGGAGCGAACGCCACCTACGCCCTGACCGTCGGCAGCGTCTCAGGCTACAACAGCCAGGTGACGTTGAGCACCTCGGGCAATCCCGGCAGCGCCGGCTTCTCGGTGAACCCGGTGACGCCGGCCGGCACCAGCACCCTGACGATCAGCGGCGCCGCGGCGGGCACCTCGAGCTTCAACCTGATCGGCACGGCGACCGGTCCGAACGTCCATCAGATCCCGCTCGGACTGACGGTCCAGCCCGCGGCGCCCGGCGCACCGACGCTGACCGCGCCGGTCAACTTCGCCACCAACGTCTCGGCGACGCCCGCCTTCAGCTGGAGCGCGCCGGCCACGTCCTCGACCTACTCCATCCAGGTGGCGACCGATGCGGCCTTCGGCACCGTCGTCGCCTCGGCGAGCGGTCTCGCGAGCCCGGCGTGGACGTCGAACGTGGCGCTCAACACCAGCACGACCTACTACTGGCGCGTCCAGGCAACCAACGCCTGCGGCGTGAGCCTCTACTCGTCCGCTTTTGCCTTCTCGACGCTGGCGGCCCCTGGCGACTGCGGCATCGGCTCGACTCCGCAGCAGGTGTTCCTCGAGAGCTTCGACGGCACGGTCACCGGCTGGTCGAGCGCCGGCACCGGCAACACCTGGGCGACGTCGGGGGCGCGATTCCACTCGAGCCCGACCTCCTACAAGGCGGTCGATCCGGCAACGTCGAGCGATCAGCAGCTTTCCTCACCGTCGATCGCTCTGCCGAACCAGACAGGTCTGACGCTCCAGTTCTGGAATCACCAGACGATGGAGCACCGCTCGTCCGGCGGCTGCTACGACGGAGGCCTGGTCGAGATCTCGACCGACAACGGCGGGACCTGGACGAAGCTCCTCTCCGCCGCGATGTTGACCGACCCCTATGACGGAGCGCTTGCCAGCGGCAATCCGCTCTCTCCCGCTCCCGCCTGGTGCGGCGATCCGCAGGACTGGCTCCGGTCGGTCGTCGACATCCAGGCCTACGCCGGTCAGACGGTGCGCTTCCGCTTCCGCCTGGCGAGCGACACGTCGGTCAGCCGCGAGGGTTGGTACCTCGACGACGTGAAGGTCCAGGCCTGCCTCGCCGGGCTCTTCTCGGGCACCTTCGAGACCGGCGACCTGAGTCCTTGGAGCGCCGTCTACCCCTGAGACGATCGCAGTCTTCGGCTCTTTCCGGCCGGCTCCACCCGGGGGCCGGCCGGTTTCGTCTCACGGCTCGGCAGGGCGGACGGACGAACGGCCGGCAGGGGGGGACCCTGCGGCCCGCTCGACCGCCGGCGTCCCGCGAGTCGCGCTCAGTGGGGGGCCGAGGGGCCGGCGGCGCCGGGGCGGGCGCGACGCATCAGGGCGACGAGCGGCACGACGAGCAGGAAGATCGCCCCGAGGACGCGGAAGGTCTCGAGGAAGGCGAGGAGCGATGCCTGACGGGCGACGCGGCCGAACGCCGCGAGCTCGGCGGCACGCGCTGCCGTCTGCGCATCGATCCCTTGGCCGCGGAAGAGTGCCGTAGCGCCCTCGAGGAAGCTGCGCGAGGCCGGGTCGTAGGCGGTGACGTTGCCGCCGAGGTGCCCGATCAGGCCCTGTTGCTGGCGAGAGACGAGGGTTGCCGACAGGGCGATGCCGGCCGAACCGCCGATGTTCCGCATCAGGTTGAAGAGCGAGGTCGCGTGCCCCATCTGACGCAGCGGAATGCTGTGCATGGTCAGTGTGGTGAGCGGCACGAACAGCAGACCGAGCGAGATCCCCATGATGAACTGGGGCCAGAACCAGTCCCAGTAGCCGGCCGAGAGGTTCATTCGCGCCAGCCAGAAGAGGGTGAAGGCCCCCGTGACCAGTCCTCCGACCAGCATCTTGCGCGCGTCGAAGCGACCGACGAGCAGGCCGATCACCGGCATGGCGAGGAACGACCCGAGTCCGCGGGGAGCCACCGCCACGCCGGCGTCGTAGGAGGAGTAGCCGAGCAGCGTCTGCAGCATGAGCGGCAGGAGCATGATGCTGCCGTAGAGCACCATGCCGAGGCAGGTCATCAGGAAGACGCCGACGCTGAAGGTCCGGAGACGGAAGACGCGCAGGTCGAGGATCGGGTTGGCGGAGCGCAGCTCACGAACGACCAGGGCGACGAGTGCCGCTGCCGCGAGCACCGCCAGGGTGAGGATCAGTCGGGACTCGAACCAGTCCTCCTGCTGGCCCTTGTCGAGGACGAACTGCAGCGAGCCGATGCCCACCACGAGAAGGCCGAGCCCCCAACCGTCCACCGGTGCGGTGTGGCGCACGAGGTAGGGGGGATCCTGGACATTGGCGCGGATCATCGCCCAGGCGGCGAGCCCGATCGGGACGTTGATGAAGAAGACCCAGTGCCAGCTCCAGCGATCGGTGAGCCACCCGCCGAGGATCGGGCCGAGCATCGGCGCGACGACGATTCCGAGCGCCCAGAATCCCATGGCGCGGCCGCGCTTTTCCGGCGGGAACGACTCGAGCATCACCGACTGCGAGATCGGCTGCAGCGTGCCGCCGGTCAGGCCCTGGAGGATGCGGGCGACGACGAGCTGGGCGAGACTCGTCGACAGTCCGCAGACCAGCGACGTCGCGGTGAACCCGATGATCGAGCCGAGCAGCAACCGCCGCCGGCCGACGCGCGAGGCGAGCCAGCCGGTCATCGGCAGCACGATCGCATTGGCGACGAGATAGGAGGTGAGCGTCCAGGTCGCCTCTTCGTTCGAGGCCGAGAGGTTGCCGGCAATGTGCGGCAACGACACGTTGACCACCGTGGTGTCGAGCACTTCCATGAAGGTCGCCGCCAGGACCGAGATGGCGACGATCCAAGGGTGCGCGGGAAGACGGATCGGTGGCGGAGCCGCGCCGCCTTCCGCACTCCCGGCGGGGAGGTCGCTCATCGCGGGTCGGCTCGCACGTCGACCGCAGGCACGACCGAAAGCCCCGGTCGCAGCAGGTGCTCCTGGTTCTCGCCCGGTTCGAGGACGATCTTGACGGGGACCCGTTGCACGACCTTGACGAAGTTGCCGCTCGCATTGTCGGCCGGCAGCAGGCTGAAGCGCGATTCGGTCGCGGCGGCGAGACTGTCGACGTGGCCGCGGAAGCGCCGACCATCGAAGGCGTCGACGCGGATGTCCACCGGCTGGCCGGACTTCATGCCGGCGAGTTGACTCTCCTTGAAGTTGGCGACCACCCAGACGTCGTCGAGCGAGACAAGCGCGAGGAGCGGCTGCCCCGGGGCGACGACCTGGCCGACTTCGACCGAGCGGCGGCTGACGACGCCGGCCTCGGCGGCGCGGACCGTCGTGTCGGCGAGGGCGCTGCGCGCCTGGTCGAGGGCGATGCGTGCCTGGTCGGCGCGCGCCGTGGCGGTCTCGGCCTTGGCCTTCTCGACGGCATTGCGGGCAGGCGCCGTGAGAGCGTCGTCGAGCTCGGCCCGTGCCGCCTCGAGGCCGCGCTCCGCTTCGGTGATCATCGCCCGCGCGACATCGAGCGCGGCGGCGGTGCTGCGCGCGGCGGCGTCGGCGGCGTCGAACTCCTGGCGCGAGACCTCGTCCTTGGCGAGCAGTGGTTCGAGACGGCGTCGGTCGTTGGCGGCCCGCTCGGCCGCGGCCGTCGCTTCGACCTCACGAGCCTGGGCGGCGACGCGCCGGGCCTCGGCGGCGGCGACGCGGCTCCGGGCGCCGGCCAGGCGGCTGGCGATGCCGGTGCTGGCGACCTCGGCCCCCGTCCCGGCGACTCGTGCTGCGGCCTCGGACTCGGCCAGCATCGCCTCTGCACGTCGCACCGCGAGCTCGTAGTCGCGTGGGTCGATCACCGCGAGGACCTCACCGGCGGCAACCTCCTGGTTGTCATGCACCCGGACCTCGAGGACCGGGCCGCCGACGCGTGCGGCGACCGGGCGGACATGGCCTTCGATGCGTGCGTCGTCGGTCGACTCGCGGCCGTGAAACCGCCAGGCGAAGGCGAGGCCGGCGGCGATCACCACCGCAGCACCGATCAGGATCGCGGTGAGCCAGCGTCGCCCGGCCGTCTCGTCGGCGGGCAGCACGGCGACTCCGTCAGCGGAGCGGTTCGGATCGGAGGAAGGAGAGGTCATCGGTGCGGCCCTCGAAGATGGCGATGAAGTCCTCGTCGGCCAGGCCCAGTGCCCGCGCCAGGACGGCCTTCGCCGCGTTGTGCTGATAGAGGCTGCCGAGCCGGGCTTCGTCGGCGGCGGCGACGGCCTGCTGCGCCGAGACGACATCGAGCGAGTCGCCCAGGCCGGCAGCGAAGCGGTCGCGGGCGACCTCGAGCTGACGCCCGGCGAGATCGCGCGCCGCCGTGGCACTTGCGGCAAGGCGACTCGCCGTGTCGAGGTCGAGCAGCGCCGAACGCACCTCGACGTCGACCTGACGCCCGAGGTCGTCGAGCTCGGCTTGGCGTGCCGCGAGCTCGGCGGCTGCGGCGATGCGCCGGCCTTCGGTCGCCCCGCCTTCGAGCAGCGGCAGGCGGATCTGGGCGCCGATCGTCCAGGTGGTCTCGACGGAGTCGACTCGTGGCCCGATGCGACCCCAGTCGCCTCGCGCGACGAGGGTCGGCCAGCGCGACTCGCGAGCCGCAGTCACCGCGTGCGTCGCCGCGGTGACTCGGGCCTCCGCGGCCTGGAGGTCGGCTCGCGATCGGCGAGCGGTCGCGAGCAGCCCGGGCAGCGCGACGCCCGAAAAGTCGACGAAGCGCAACTCGTCGGCCAGCTCGAGTGGCGACCCGGGTGGGAGTCCGATGGTGTGGGCAAGGAGGAGCTTTGCCTTCTCGAAGCCGGCGCGAGCAGCGGTCTCGCGGGCCCGCGCCGCTTCGAGCTCGACGCCGGCCCGCAGCAGGTCGAGCGCCGCCGCCGAGCCCGCGTCGCGCCGGTCGTGGGCGAGACGATCGACGGCCTCGGCCGTTTCCAGCTCCGCCGCGGCGGCTTCGATCCGCCCGCGTTCGGCAAGGGCGCGCAGATAGAGGTTGCCGCAGGCGAGCACCACGAGATCGCGGGCGTCGGCGGCCGACCAACGCGCCGCGTCGGCGCGCGCGCCGGCGGCGCGCACCGTTTCGCGGGCCGCGGCATCGAACAGCACCATCTCGCCGGCGCCGCGCAGGTCGAGCACGGAGTAGGGGCCGACGAGCGGCGACTCTCCCGGAGCGGTCGGGAAGCCGTAGGCCTCGAGGTCGATCACCTGGCGACTGCCGCCGGCCTCGAGGCGAAACTGCGGCCGGAGCCGCGCTGCCGCCTGGAGCTCGGCGCCGCGCGCCGCGGCCGCCTGGGCGTCGCCGAGGAGAACGCGTACGTTTCGTTCGAGGCCGAGCTCGAGCGCTTGTCGCAAGGTCAGCCGCACCGCGCTCGGTGGAGCAGGATCGGCTGCCTGGATCGCGCCGGGAGCCGCCAGCAGGCTCAGCACCAGCGTCGCGGCCAGCGTCGTGGAACGCCGGGTTCCCGGGAGCGGTCCCGGTAGGAGACGGATCAAGGGGTGAGTCCTCCGAGGGTCCCGTCGCGCCTCCGTATTCCGACGCGCGCCGGATTGGTGTCGGACTCTAGCTCAGGATCCTCCCACCGAGGGCCACCGCCAGCGACCCCTTGCGAGTTCGCGCCAGGCGAGAGGCGGCTCCGGCGAGCGCCGCCCGCACCTCGCCTGGCAGATGCTATCGCGCGACGACCGTCACCTTCACCGTCCGCCGCGCGCCGTCGCGCTCGATCTCGAGGTCGACCTCGTCGCCGGGGGCGAGCGTGCCGAGGATCTGCGAATAGCCCCGCAAGCTTTCGATCGGCTTGCCGGCGAGCGAATGCAGGATGTCGCCCTTCCGCAGGCCCGCCTTCTCGGCCGGCGAGCCGGCGACGACTTCGTCGACCTTGACGCCGGGACCGGCGAAGGAGAAGTCGGGTACCGTGCCGACGGTGACTCTGCGTCCTCCGCCAGCGCCCGGTGGCGCTGCGCTCGCGGGCGCGCTCGGCGCGGTTCCAGCCCCCGGGCTCGCGAGGGTCACCGTCAGCGCTTGCGGTCGCTCGGCGAGGTAGTCGACGCACTCCTTGACGAGCGTCGCCACCTTGACCAGGCCGGGGACGTCGACCTTGTCGGCAGTATCGCTCGGGCGGTGGTAGTCGGCGTGCGCCTGCGTGAAGACCTGGATCGCCGGCACGCCCTTCTCGAGGAACGCCTGCTGATCGGAGCCTTCCGCCTGTGCGGGGAGCGAGCGGCTGGCGACGCCGGTGACGAAGCTCGCGCCGCGGAAGATGTGCGGCCACTCGGTCGCCGAGCCGGTGCCGAGCAGCGTGACCGGCTGCGTGCCGAGCCGTCCGACCGTGTCGAGATTGACCACGCCGATCGTCTTGCCGAGCGGAAACAGGGGATGGTCGACGTAGAAGCGTGCGCCGGCGAGCCCGGCTTCCTCACCGCTCCAGGCGACGAAGACCAGCGTTCGCGACGGCTTGCTGCCGGCGGCGGCCCGCGCCAGCTCGAGCAGGACGGCGACGCCGCTGGCATTGTCGTCCGCGCCAGGGTGAATCTGGCCGCGGAACTCGGCATGCGCATCCGGCCAGCCGCGGCCGAGATGGTCGTAGTGCGCCGAGACGATCGCCGATTCTCCCGCGAGCTCGCTCTTCGCTCCGGGGAGCACGCCGATCACGTTGCGCAGCGTCGCCGGCTTGCCGTCGGGCGTCTTGTCGGTGGGGAACGACTGGAACCAGGACCCGTCGTCACCGCCGGGACGCAGGCCGATCGCCTGCATCTGGGCGGCGATGTAGTCGGCAGCGGCGTCGAGGCCGCGCGTACCGATGCCGCGTCCTTCACGCTCCGGCGCGGCGAGGAAGGCCACGTGGGCGGCGAGCTTCTCCTCCGAAAAGACGGCAGGAAGCTCGGCGAGCGCGGGGCGCGCCGGCAGCGTCAGCGCGGGCAGGGGCCTCGAGCGCTCGCGCAGGAGGCGCAGATCGACGCGCAACGGGGAATCGGAGGCGCTCCACTGTCCCTTGACGACGTTGCTGGGCTCGGCGCCTTCGAAGCCGAGGTAGCTGTACTTGCCGTAGTGGGGGAGCTTGCGGCCGAGGCCCGGCAGTGCCGCGAGGGGATCGGCGGCGATCCAGCCGAGCGCTCGCTCGGCGCTCAGCGGATGACGAGCCACGGCGACGGTGGTGTGGCCGGCGAACGCGACCCGTTCGCCCTCGAAGGTGACCGAGTCGGCGTCGAAATCGAGGCCGCCATTGCCGCGCAGGACCTTCTCGACCAGGAGATTCCGTCGCCCGAGCAGCCAGACGGCCCGATCCGCCGGGAGCTCCTTCACCTGGTTGTCGACCGTCACTTCGACCACGTGGCTGTCGCTCTTCCAGCCTTCGACGAGAGTGCGGTAGGCCTCGACCTCGCCGGGCTCGGCCTGCGACGGCAGCACCGCGAGCAGCTTCGGTTCGCCGAAGATCTGGCCGATCGACGGTGGGATCTCGCGCGGGTCGAGGCGACGGAAGAGATCGAACGCCGGATCGACCACCAGGGCGAGAGGTCTCGCGGCGGGATGGATCGTGAAGGGGGTCGACTCCGACGCGAGCGGCACCGAAACGAGCTCGGTGCCCTTGGCGGTGACCACGGCGATCGGCACGTCGAGCGCGAACGGCTCGCCGCCCTGGCGCTGGCGCAACGTGCCGCGCACCTCGTAGGCATCCTCTGCGGCGGTCAGCGTGGCGAGAGGACCGGCTGCGGCGATCTCGACCGCGAGCTCCGGCGCGCCGGCCCGCTCGGTCCAATCGTGGAAGAAGCGCGCGAGATCGATGCCGGCCACCGCCTCCATCGTCCGGCGCACGTCGGCGAACGAGGCCTGCTTGCCCTTCTCCTCGCGGTAGAAACGCGCTGCCCACTCGCGGAAGCGCTCGTCGCCGAGCTGACGGCGCAGCATGTGGAAGCCCATCAGCGACCTGCCGTAGCCGACCGCCTCGGTCGCCGCGCTGTGGCGGGCGCGGAACTCGGTGAGCGGGAAGTCCCGGCCGTCGCGCACGTAGCTGCGGTACTTCTGCAGCGTGTCGCGGCGATAGGCCTCGCCCTGACCGCGCTGCTCCTGGATCAGATGATCGGCGAGATAGGCGGTCAACCCTTCACACCAGTTGCCGCGCTCGTAATCCACGAAGACGGAGTTGCCCCACCAGTTGTGGAGGATCTCGTGCGGATACGACGAGGTCAGGATGAACGGCAGTCGGATCACCTGCGGGCCGAGCAGGGTGAAGGACGGCATGCCGTAGCCGGTCTCCCAGAAGTTCTCGACGAGTGCGAACTTGCCGTACGGATAGGGGCCGATCAGCTGCCGGTACATCTCGAGATACTGGGCGGTCGCCGCCAGGTACTTGCCGGCGAGCGCGTCGTCCTTCTGTCGCAGGTAGACCTCCGCCTCGATCGCACCGGCGGCCTGGCGGTAGCGGACCAGTGGCCCGCCGACGAGGTAGACCTCGTCCATCGCCCCGGTCGAGTCCCAACGGGCGACCCCGTCCGCGTCGCGTGAGACGCCGCTGCCCTGGCTCACCAGGTGCCAGCCTTCGGGCACCTTCGCCGTGAGCGTGAATTCGACGAGCTCGCGGTCGAGTTGCGGAACCCAGAAGCCGTTGCCGGCGAGGTAGACCCCTTCGGGCGAGACGATGCCGGCGGTCTCGCGGAAGCCGCGCTGGTACTCCTCCTCCTGCGCGCCGAGGCCGAAGTCGAACGGACCGCTGTAGGCGAGGCGCAACGTGCCGCCGCCCTGCGGCAGCGTCGCCCGATAGCGCTTGAGGCCGCCGCTCTTGGCGAGGTCGGCGGGCGACGCGTTGATGCCCGTGAACGGTGCGACATCGCCCAGGGGAACGGCCTCGACGGCCGGAGTGGAAGCGGTGATCTCGAGCCTGGCGTTGAGCAGGAACTCGATCGGCCCGCCGCGAGGCACGGCGAGAACGTCGACCACCGCAAGGCGCCGCGCGGCGGGATCGAGCGTCACTTCGAGCGCGTGGCGGAGGCGAGCCGGCGGCGGCGAAGGCGTCTGGCTCGCCGCGGCGGCGGGAAAGGTCCCGGCGACGGCGGCGGAGAGCGTGGCGGCGAGCGCGGCGGCCTGCCCCAGCCGGGCGAAACGAGGCGTCCTCACGGCTTCCCCGCGGGGGCGGCCGTCGCCGCCGGTGGGGCCGAAGGCGTCGCCGTGGCTGCCGCCGCGGCGGGCTCGGGTGCGATCGCGCACGGCTTCGGCGCCTTGCGGCGGAAGGTGGCGACCAGCGCCTTGGCCTCTTCGCCGCGCTTGACCTCGAAGCGCGCCGTGTCACCCCAACGCTTCTCCGACATCAGGCGGTTGAAGGTCTCCTTCTGGTCGATCGGTGTGCCGTCCATCGAAAGCACCGTGTCGCCGGTCGCGAAGCCCGCAGCCTCGGCGACCGAGCCCTCGGTGACCTGGATCACCGTCATCGGTTGCCCCGGATCGCGCTCCGGGCTCGAGAGCCCGAGCACCGGGAAGATCGGGTCGGCCGTCGAAACGACGCCCCAGACGAAATCGGCGTAGGAGGCGCGAACCGCACCGACCGGCTGACGCGAATCGGGGTCTTCCACCGGCACCGGAATGAGCGAAGCGATCCGGCCGCCGAAGGTGAGCTTCGCCTGCCGCTCCGCTCCGAGCCCGTAGGCGACGTGCCCGGAGCCGACGAGGACGACCATGATCGGCCGCTCGCCCTTGGCCTGCGACAGCGCCTGCAGCGCGTGATGGGCCATGGCCGCGTCCCAGGTGCACTGGGCCCGGTACATCCCCTCGAACATCGCATCCGGCAGACCGCCGTGCATCCCCTCGCCGCCGAGAAAGGCGCGGAAGAGCTGGCGGTGCTCGGCGCTGTCGGTGTTGATCCGTGCGGGCAGCAGTTGCCGCTGCTCGGGGGAGAGCGCCTCGAGGCCCTGGGTGCGGGCGGTCTGCACGACCTTGCGCGGCACGTTGAGCCCGAAGAGGCGGATGCCGTGCTCGCGGGCGAAGAGGAAGATCGCGCGGTAGTACTCCCAGTGATAGCCCCAGTTGTGGTACCAGCGCGACTGGGCCAGGAAGTCGGCTTCGGAGAGCGTGCGGTCGGAGCCCCAGCGGTCGAGCCCCGCCTGCTCGCCGACCGGGTACATTTCGAGGCCGACGAGCACCTGGCGGCCACGCTTGGCGAGCTCTTCGATCACCCGCAGTTGGACGCGGTGGAACTCGACATCGGTGTGGCTCTCGCCGACGAAGAGGAGCGAGACCCCGTCGAGTCGCGCCGCGAGCTCGGCTGGCGTGACGACCTCTCCCTTCGCGGTGTCCGTCACGCCGTCGAGGAGGACGGGGGCGGACTTCTCCTTGCGCGCCGGATCGCCGAGCGCCAGGTCGAAGACGTTCTCGGCGTGAGCCGTTCGGGCAAGAGCGAGGGGTGCGAGCCAGAGAGCGGCCAGGACGATCCCGAGACGGTAGCGGGGGTGTGGCGCGTGCATCGATTCACCTCGGCGGAGTTGGGGGATCCGGCGCCGCCCGACCCGGGCGGCGCGCTGCAGGGGGAGCGTATCGCAGCGGACCGCGGAGCGATCGCCGTCGGTGCGGGCGCCGTTCGGGGCGCGGATCGCCGGTCGTGGGGGTCTGGAAACCTGCCGGCCGATCGAGCATCGGAGGCCTGGGGCTCCCGCGTCGCCGGGAGGTGTGCGAGCCTTGACGCCGAACCGGCAGGAGAGACCGAGAGACCGTGACCGAATCCGGAACCGCCCGATTCGCGAAGACCTGGATCCGTCCGGCGCTGCTCGTCCTCGCCGTCGCTGCCGCGCTGATCGCGGTGCGGCGGCTCGGGCTCGGTGGCCGAATCGGCGAGCTGCGCCTGTGGATCGACAGCCTCGGCTCCTGGGGGCCGGTGGTCTACGCTCTGGTCTATGGCATCGCCACGGCGCTCGCCGTGCCGGCTTCGGTGCTGACGGTGGCAGCCGGGGCGCTCTTCGGCTCGGTCGTCGGCGTGGTCGTGGTCAGCGCCGGCTCGACGCTCGGAGCGACGCTTGCCTTCCTGCTCGCCCGCTGGGCCGCCCGCGGCGTGGTCTCCCGCTGGCTCGCCGGCAACGAGCGCTTCGCCCGGCTCGACGCGATGACGGAGCGGCACGGCGCCATCGTCGTGGCGATCACCCGTCTGGTGCCGCTCTTTCCGTTCACCGTGCTCAACTACGGCTTCGGCCTGACGCGGGTGCCGCTCGCGACCTACGTCCTCTGGTCGTGGCTCGGCATGATCCCGGGAACCATCCTCTACGTCGTCGGTGGGGATACCGTCGTGCGCTCGCTCGCCGACGGGCAGGTGCCCTGGTCCCTCGTCGGGGTGCTGGGGGTGACGGGCGCGGGGCTCGCGTGGTTGGTTCGGCGCGCCCGACGCACGCTCGCCGAACGCGAGGCGGCGGCAGCGCAAGGCCGGAAGGAGAAGGGATGAGCCGGCCGCCGCTCACCCCATCGGTGCACGACCGGGAGCTCCTCGCCGCGGTGCGTCCGCCGGATTGGGTGAATCCGCTGCCGAAGCGGCGCTACCACCTCGTCGTCCTCGGTGGCGGGACGGCGGGGTTGGTCACCGCCGCGGGTGCTGCCGGGCTCGGGGCGAGCGTCGCGCTCGTCGAGCGATCGCTGCTCGGCGGCGACTGCCTCAACGTCGGCTGCGTGCCGTCGAAGGCGCTGCTGGCGAGCGCGCATGCGGCAGCCGCCGTGCGCCGTGCCCCGGAGCTCGGAGTGCGGCTCGGTGGCGCGGTGGCCGTGGACTTCCCGTCCGTCATGGAGCGGATGCGGGCGCTGCGCGCGGCGATAGCGCCGCACGACAGCGCGGCGCGCTTTCGCCAGCTGGGCGTCGATGTCTTTCTCGGCGGCGGACGGTTCGTCGGGCCGCGCGAGATCGCGGTCGGCGAAGCGAGGCTCCGGTTCTCCCGCGCGGTGATCGCCACCGGCGGGCGGCCGCACGTTCCCGCCGTTCCCGGTCTCGCCGAGGCGGGATTCCGCACGAACGAGTCGATCTTCGATCTGACGGAGCTCCCGCCGCGACTTGCAGTCGTCGGGGGCGGTCCGATCGGCTGCGAGCTCGCGCAGGCGTTCGCGCGGCTCGGCTCGCGGGTGACGCTGCTGCAGCGGGACGGGCAGCTCCTGCCGCGCGAGGAGCGCGAGGCGGCCGAGCTGCTGCTCGCGGCCCTCCGGGCCGATGGGATCGACGTCCGACTCGGCGCGAGCGTCGAGCGTGTCGAGTCGGCAGACGGAGCGAAGCGGCTGTGGGTCGCAAGCCCGACCGGATCGACGGCGGTCGAGGTCGACGAGATCCTCGTCGCTGCGGGTCGCCGGCCGAATGTCGAAGGTCTCGGACTGGAAGCGGCCGGTGTCGCATACGGCGAACGCGGCGTGGTGGTCGACGATCGACTGCGCACGACGAATCGCCGGGTCTTCGCGGCGGGAGACGTCGCGATGGCTCACCAGTTCACCCATCTGGCCGACGCCACGGCGCGCATCGCGATCCAGAACGCCCTCTTCCCGTTCAAGCGGCGGGCGAGTCGCCTCGTGCTGCCGTGGTGCACCTTCACCGAGCCGGAGATCGCGCACGTCGGTCTCCGCGTGGACGAGGCGCGGCAGCGGGGTCTCGCCGTCGAGGAGGTCAGCGTCCCATTCGCCGAGGTCGACCGCGCGCGGCTCGGCGGCGAGAGCTCGGGTTTCGCGCGAATGCTCGTCGAGAGCAGGAGCGGGCGGATCCTCGGGGCGACGATCGCCGGCGCGCACGCCGGCGAGCTGATCTCGGAGGTGTCGGTGGCGATGGCGGGCGGTCTGACTCTCGGGGCGCTCGCCGGCGTCATCCATCCCTATCCGACGCGCGCCGAGGTGCTCCGCAAGGCGGGCGACGCCTGGAACCGGCGGCGGCTCACGCCCCGGGCGAAGGGCCTCCTCGGCCGCTACCTGGCCTGGTTCCGGTAGCCGTCGCCAGCGCTCGGCGGAGCCCCCCCGCCCAGGTCCCTTCCATGAGAAGGCCATGTGGTGTCAATCGGCCGACTTGTCGGCCGCGCTCGAGGTCTTGGGCGAGGGTCCGGTGCCACGCTTCCATCCGCACTCTCGAGGAGCCCGCGTGGGGCTCGGTGCCTTTTGGTGTCCGATCGGAGCCGGGTGCTGCCATCTCACTCGCGGCCTGCGAGGCCTAGGGACCTGTCGCAGTCACCCGGACCCGGGTCGGACCCTGGCCCAAAGTCGTCGACTCCTCTCCTACCCGAGATGTCGTTGCCGTTTCATGCAGTCCCGGCGGCGGTGCGCAGAGCCTCGTAGGGTTCGCCGCTCACCCAGAGCCGATGCAGGAGGACGGCGAGCTTGCGGGCGATGGCGACGATCGCCCGTTTCTTCGCCGCTTTGCCGCCGCGTTTCGACAGCGCTTCGCCAAATCGCCGCAGATCGCTGTCGGGTGCGAGGGGACCCAGGATGTACTGGGCCGCTTGGACGAGCAGCTTGCGCAGGAAGGGGTCACCTTGCTTGGTGATCCGCAGCTGGGGCTGGCTCTCGCCCGAGTCCCGGACGCCGGGGACCAGTCCCAGGTAGGCCCCGACCTCTCGACTGCGGCGGAAGCGCTCGGGGGTTTCGATCGTCAGCACGTAGCTGACCGCCGTGACGACGCCCACGCCCGGGACCTGACGCAAGCGCTCGGTCTCGGGATGACGACGGCCGAGCTCCTCGACCTCACGGTCGAAGCCCTTGATCCGCTCCGTCAGCTCCATCACCGTTTCGAGAATCCTCAGCAGCGAGGGCCGCAGGCTCTCCGGCAAGGCCGACACGGCACGTGTAGGGAAGGCCTCCGTCGAACACTTGGGCAGACGTCCTCCAATCGCCTTGACCGCGCCGCGCACGTGATTGACCGCCATCGTGCGCATCCGCACCAGGACATCCCGCGCCCGCATCACCTCGAGGCTCTCGCTGAGCGGCTTCGCTTCGATGCCGCACCGGATGCAGCAGCTTCGGCTCGACACGCGCCAAGCGCGCCAGTGTCTCGGCGTCCAGCACGTCCGTCTTCTTCCGGCTCTTGCCGATCAGCGGCAGCTGACGCGAATCCGCCACGATCACCTCGTGTCCCAGACTCGACAGCAGCCGGCTCATCCACGGCGACTGCGCTCCCGTCTCCAGCACCACCTGCATCGGGCCCCAGCGCGCCGACCAGGCTCGCAACGCGGCCTCCGAGCTCCCGATCCGCTCCTGCCCTGCCTGCTCCCCACTCACCCGGTCGAGCACCACCACCTGCGTCCAGCGGTCGCCCACGTCCAGGCCCGCCGTCCACCCTCCCTCGCGCTTGCTATTCTTCTTCACGGCCAACCTCCTTTCTGGGCCCCAGCCCGTCAACCTGCAGACCGCAAAGGTACTGCGACAGGGGGGTTGGCCTTCTCATTCCAATCTCCCGAGGGTCGGGACGACGAGGGGGAAAGCGCTCGCCCCTCGTCACCCCGAGCGAGCGCGTGGGGCCTGGGTGGGAGGGTGGTGCGGTAGCGGTTCGGTTTCGGCCGAGCCCACGGCGGCGGAGTTTCCCCGGCGCCCGGGACGACGGGCAGTGGACGTCGCGGCCACCGCCCGTCGTTTCCGCGCCTCAGCTCACCTCTTCGGCAGCTTGGCGAGAAGGACCTCGACGGCCTTCTCGAGTTGCTGGTCGCGACCCGCGGCCTCGACCGCCGGGTCGTTGTCGACGACGTAGTCGGGATCGAGGTGCTTGTTCTCGGTCAGGTCTCCCGCCGGGTCGAGGTAGCCGACCTCGGGGATGCCGAAGGTGAGCGAACGGTCCTGCAGCCGCTCCCACCAGACCGACGTGCAGGTCCCTGGCACCTGCATGCCGACCGTTTCGCCGAGACCGAGGGCCTTGTAGGCGGTGGGGAAGCAGTGGGCGTCGGAGTAGTTGCCTTCGTTCATCACCACGATCGACGGCTTGGTCCAGCGCATCGACGGCTCGACGCCGACCTGGCGCCCGCGCGGCACCGCCCGGTAGTAGACCTTCCCGGACAGGAAGACGGTGAGCGGCTCGACGAGATTGCCGCCGCCGTTGAAGCGCGTGTCGAGGATGATCGCCTCCTTGTCCACCGCGCGGCCGAAGATCTCTTCGAAGATCTCGCGATAGGCGCCGTCGTTCATGCCGCGGATGTGGGCGTAGCCGAGCCTGCCGCCGGAGAGGCGCTCGACCTCGGCGCGTCGCGAGCGCACCCAGCGCTCGTAGAGCAGCGGCCCCTGCTCGCCCCAAGTGATCGGTTTGACCGTCTCCTCCCAGCGCTTGCCGCTTGAGGGGTCGAGGAGCGCGAGACGCACGGGGATCCCGGCCTTGCGATTGAGCAGGGGGTACCAGTTGGCTCCCGCAGCGATCGCCTGGCTGTCGATGGCCGCGATCACCACGCCGGCGGCCACCTTCCCTCCGGCTTTCTGCAGCGGTCCGCCCTCCAGCACCTCGAGGACGCGCACGCCCTCGCCGCTCCACGTCGGATCGGGGAAGAACCCGAGCGCCGCCGTCGCGTCGCCGTCGTTGCGATTCGGGCGATAGCGCCCGCCGGTATGCGACGCGTTGAGCTCTCCCTGCAGCTCGGAGATCAGGTCGGCGAAGTCGCGGTTGTTGTCGACGTGCGGCAGGAAACGGGCATAGGCACGCTTCATCGCCTGCCAGTCGACGCCGTGGAGGTTCTCGACGTAGAACTTCTTCTGCGTCTGGCGCCAGGCGTGTTCGAAGAGTGCGGCACGCTCCTCGGCCGGCCGGAGCTCGAGACGCGCGGCGATCCTCACCGGGGTCGTCTTGCCGGACTCGAGCTCGACGGTCAGCAGATGGTCGTCGGCGAGCACGATCGCCTTCTTCCCTTCGGGGTCGAGGCGGAGGGCTGCGTTGCGCTCGGCGTCGAGCTTGGCGAGGAGCTTGACCTCCTTGGTGCGCGGCTCGTACTTCCACAGGTCGTAGCCCTTCTCGAAACGGGCGAGATAGACCAGCGTCTCGCCGTCGGGAGTGAGGTCGGCGCCGGCAAGATCGGCCGAGTGGAGCGAGAGACGGATCGTGCGGTCTTCGATCGCGTCGAGCTCGAGGGTCACCGGCTCGGCCGGTTCGACCCGCGACTTGTCGTCGGACTTCGCACCCTCCTTGGCCTTGTCCTTGGCCTTGTCCTTCGCCTCGTCCTTCTTCTTGTCGGCGTCCTTTTCCTTCTCGGCGAGCTGAGCGAAGGCGGCTTCGTCGAGCCGGAATCGATCCCACGCCTGGCGCGTCAGGAAGGCGGCGTAGACGTCCTGCTCGGCTGGCCATCCGGCCTGGAGCCGCGCTCCGTGGCGATCGGTGACCCAGATCAGCACCTCCCCCTTGCGGGTCCAGTGCGGACGTTCGTCTTCGTAGCCGCTCTTCGTCAGGTTGAAGACCGGGGCGCCGCCGGTCGCGGCGACGATTCCCACCTCGCTCGACCAGCGCGTCGGACTCAGGAACTGCACGGCGAAGCTCTTTCCGTCGGGCGACCACTCGTACCACTGGTCGCCGTCGGCATACGAATAGTTCATCTCCCCCGGCAGGACCGTGCGGGTCTTTCCGGTGGCGAGCGTGAGCACCTTGAGGGTCGTGCGCTCCTCGAGGTACGCGACCTCCTTGCCGTCGGGAGAGAAGGCCGGCTGGAACTCTTCGGCTGGCGTCGCCAGGACCGCACTCTCCCGGAGCGCCGTGGCGTTGAAGAACGCCGGCTCTTCCGGGTCGAGACGATCGGTCCGGTAGAGGTTCCAGCTTCCGTCGCGCTCACCGGCGTAGAGGAGGCTCTTGCCGTCGGGCGAGAAGCTCACCGAGCGCTCCTGTCCTGGCGTGTCGGTGATGCGGCGCGTCGTCCCGTGCTCGACCGAGGCGACGAAGACCTCGCCGCGGGCGACGAACGCCAACTCCTTGCCGTCCGGGGAGAGCTCGAACTCGCTCACCTCGGAGGCGACGTCGACCGGAGCCAGGTCGAGGTCGTGGCGATCGGCGGCAGCGGTCACCGCGAGTTGGTGACTTGCGGCGGCGCCAGCCGGGCGGATCCAGATCTCGCCGTCGAAGGTGTAACAGAGATCGCCGGCGTCGGAGATGCTGAGGAAGCGGACGGGGTGGACCTGGTGTGTGGTGACCTGGATCGGATGGGTCGGGTCGGACAGGTCGAGCTTCCAGACGTTGAAGCTGCCGCTGCGCTCCGAGAGGTAATAGAGCGCCTGGTCGCCCGGTGCCCACACCGGCTGGCGGTCGTCGACGCCGAGCGCGGTGAGCCGGCGATGCTGCCCGCTCGCCTGGTCGTAGATCCAGAGGTCTCGGGCGAACGAGGAGTTGTCGTGCTTGCGCCACTCCATCTCGTAGCCCTTCTGGTCGGAGTAGGCGAGTCGTGAGCCGGCGCGATCCCAGCTCGCATAGAGCGCCGGGGTCGACAGCACCTGAACAGGCATGCCCCCGGCCAGGGCGACGCGATAGAGCTCGGGCTGGGCGCCGGTCGGGAACTGGACGTTGGTCACGCTGTCGAGGCGCGCCGAAGAGAAGAGCACGGCCGTTCCGTCGGGAGTGAAGCTGGTCGGGATGTCGTCGGCGGAATGGAACGTGAGGCGGCGCGCCTCGCCTCCGGCAGCCGGCATGACGAACAGATCGAAATTGCCGTAGCGATCCGATGCGAAGGCGATCTGGCTCCCGTCGGGAGACCACACCGGCGCGGTGTCGTAGGCGGCGTGAACGGTCAGCGGTGTCGCGGCGCCGCCGGTGGAGGCGACGCTCCACAGGTCGCCGCGGTAGCTGAAGGCAATGTGCTTGCCGTCAGGGGAGATGGCCGCGGTGCGCAGCCAGAGCGCGTTGTCGGCTCGCGCCGCCGTCACGCTCGAGGCGCCGGCCAGCGCGACGACGGCCAGCACGAACCCGAGGGACACCGATCCGGTCCGCTTCGACATGGACATCGCGAGACTCCTGAAGTCAGGTCCGGGCGGCTCACGCCGTCGAGGCGCTTGGGCGCACGGATCAAGTCCTGGCCGGTGCGCCGTGCGCGCACCGGACCTTGGAGCTTGGTACGCGCGGGACGGCGGAAGGTTCGAGTCGCCGGCGGAGCGGCCCGCTCGGCAGGGGTTCGGCTACTCGCCGAGGCGGGTGCGCAGCTCGGCGAGGCTCGCGACGAGCTCGGCGACTTGCGCTTCGAGGCGGGTGACCCGCTCGCTGAGCGGCGTCGGGCCGGTACCTGGGCCAACTTCCGGCGGCTCGAGCCCCGCGGCCACGGGACGTGGCTCTCCGCCACCCTCCAACTCGCGCTGCACCTCGGCCGTGCCGGCCAGATGGATCCACCGGGTCTCGCGCTGGCCGGGACGCCGCGGCAGCTCGCGCACCAGCGCATCGGGCTCGCTTGCCAGGCGGGCGAGCACTGCTTCGACCTCGTCGAGCGAGGCGAAGCGGTGCAGCCGCTCGCTGCGGGTCCGCAGCTCGGCGGCCGTCTGGGCACCGCGCAAGAGCAGGAGCGCCATCACCGCGAGCTTCCCCGACGTGTCGAGCTGCCAGCGCCGGTCGAGGCAGTGACGCCAGCGCTCGGCGCGGGCGCTGTCGATCCGCCAGACCAGCACTTCGGCGCGCAACCGGTCGAGGGCCTCGACCAGGACCGTCTCCGAGAGCTCCATGACCGGCTCCCGGCTCGTCTTCTGATTGCAGGCGGTGAGGAGCGCGCTGACGGTGAGCGGATACTGCTCGGGAGTCGTGCGCTCCTTCTCCATGAGCGCACCGAGCAGGCGCAGCTCGACGGCGTCGAGAGGGCGGGAATGGGCCATCGGACTCTCCCTGTCAGCTTCCGGTCAGGTGTCCGCGCTCGGAGTCCCCCATCTCGACCTTGCCCGCCGGGAAGTACTCCTTCCATCGGCGCGAGACCGATGCCGCTGTCTGCGGGTCGCACGAGAGCTCCTTGGGGTACCAGGGCTTCATTCGCGCATCGATGACGATCGGCGGGGTGTAGGCGAGGTGATGCCGGGCGACGGAGGTCGCCGCCGCGTGCAGGTCGGCGGCGGGCTCGAATCGGGTGAAGGTCGTCCAAAGGAAGTTCATCGGCGAGGCGACGGCGCGCCGCGGCTCGTCGGAGACGACGACGAGCGGCCAGCCGGCGAAGGCCGGGTGGGCGGCGACGCGCGCGGCGGCGTCGCGATCCTCGGCGAACGGTCGCGTGCCGACCACGAGACAGCCCGGGCAGAAGACGCGCACGTCGGTGACGTCGGCCGGCGGCGTGGCGACCAGCGCGAGCTCGCGGGGGAGCTCGCGCACCGGTTCGCCGAGGCCGAGCCAGATCCCTTTCGAGCCCTCGTTGACGCGCGGGCCAGCGTAGTCGAGCGTGTCCATCGACGTGTTGGCGAAGACGTAGAGGTCGCACTCCGGTCGCGTGCGCTCAAGCAGGTGGACGAGCGTGGCGCGAAAGTCTTTGAGGTCGACCGCACGGTCGACCACCAGCAGGAACTTGGTGAGCGCCAGCTGCCCTTCGCCGAGGATGCGGAAGGCCGAGGCGAGCGCCTCGCGCCCGTAGCGCTCCTTGACGACGGCGGCGGCGAGCGAGTGGTAGCCCGTCTCGCCATACGACCAGAGCGACTCGACCGCCGGCATGACCAGCGGGAAGAGCGGCGAGAGCAGCTCCTGCAGGAGGTCGCCGATGAAGAAGTCCTCCTGGCGCGGCTTGCCGACCACGGTGGCGGGGAAGATCGCATCGCGTCGCCGGCAGAGGTGCTCGACCTCGAACACCGGGTAGTCGTGGGCGAGCGAGTAGTAGCCGTAGTGGTCACCGAACGGCCCCTCGCTGCGCCGCACCCGCGCTGGCGCCCTGCCGACCAGCGCGATCTCGGCATCGGCCACCAGCGCGTGCGCTCCGGGGCCGTCGCAGAGCGGCAGGCGCCGGCCGGCGAGCAGCGAGGCGAGCAGCAACTCCGGCACGTTCTCCGGCAGGGGGGCGATGGCGGCGAGGATCAGCGCCGGCGGTCCGCCGAGCGAGAGCGTCACCGGCAACGCTTCGTCGCGCGCCTCGGCGGCCGCGTAGTGGAATCCTCCGCCCTTGCCGATCTGGCAGTGCAGGCCGGTCGTCCGGGCGTCGAAGACCTGGGCGCGGTACATGCCGAGGTTGCTGCGGCCGATGGGCGAACCGGCGTGGCGCGGATCGGGGTGCTCGGTGTAGACGAGCGGCAGCGTGATGAACGGGCCGCCGTCTTCGGGCCAGGTGGTGAGCACCGGCAGGCGATCGAGCCGGACGTCGTCGGTGACGATGTCGGTGACTGGTCCCGCCGTTCGCCGTCGGAAGCCGATCCGCATCGCCTGGGAGAGGACGTCGCGCGCCTCCCAGAGCTTGGCGGGCGTCGGTGGCAGGATCGTCTGCGCCACCTCGACCAGCCGGCGGACGAGCTCCAGCGGCCGGCGGCCGAACGCCAGCTCGGCGCGGCGCGCGGTGCCGAACAGGTTGGTGACCAGGGGGATCTCGGCGCCGCGCACGTTGCGGAAGAGCAGCGCCGGTCCGCCGGCGGCGATGACGCGGCGGTGGATCTCGGCCGCCTCCCATCGCGCGTCGACCGGAGCGTCGATCTCGACGAGATCCTCGTCGCGACGAAGCTGCGCGAGGAAGGCGCGGAGGTCGGGGAAGAGGGTCTCTTCGTGACTCACGGCGCGAGCCTACCGCGCCGGCAGGAACGCCGAGAGGGCGCTGGCGATCGGACGCGCCAGACGCAGCGCCTTGCGCGGTCCGATCCGCGTCGGCGCGAACGGCCGCCAGGGGGTGCCGAGCAGATCGCGACGCACCTCGAGACAGAGAACGCGCTGCGGATACCGGCGCGAGAAGAGGAGACCCTGCGTCGCCGGGTGAAGGGTGTAGGTGGCGTTGCGCCCACTCTCGATCCAGACCGCCTCGAGCGCGGTGGCGACGGCTTCGGGGAGGCCGGGTGGCGCCAACTCCTCGCCCTCGGGGGTGGCGGTGATCAGGTCGACCTCGGGTCGCAGTGGCCAGGCACGGAAGACCGCCGGCACGTAGGCGCGACGCAGGCTCGCCGCGATGTCGGCATCGATCTCCGCGTCGACCGAGCGCGGCGCGTAGGTGTGGAGGGCGAGCGCCATTCCCCCCGTCCCGCAGATCGCCGCATAGGCGCGCTCCACCGCCGCGACGTAGGTGGCGTGGAGCTCGCCGAGGAGGGCGCGATCGGCCGCGTCGGTGACGTAGCTCGGGATCCCGGCGCTCATCCCCGGCGGCGTGCCCGGGGCGAGGCTGCGATTCGTGTCGACGAAGGTCCGTGGCAGGAGGCAGCGCACGACGAGCGTCGATCGCCCTGCGGCGGCGAGCTCCCGGGCGATCGCCGCCCCCAGCTCGGGCGCTCCGACGTCGGTATTGACGTGGAAGAAAGCGGCGAGATCGTCCGGAAGCGCCCCGCGCAGCTGCGCTCGCAACGGGTCGAACTGTTCCCTCTCGGTGGCGCCGTGGGGGATCTCGATCAGCAGCGACGGCGGCTCCGCCGTGGGCGAGCCGAAGAGCTCGCAGGCGGCGACGTCTTCGAGGTCGTGGAAGGCGGCATGGGGGCTGGCGTCGTGGGGCAAGTGCATCGCCCCGGAGGATAGCGGATCCGGGTCCGCGCAGGACGGCGCTGGTTCCGCGGGCCGCAGGGACGGAAGAACGAGGGCGCCTGTCCCCTCGGGCCGGAAACAGCGGGTGTGGAGGGTAGAGCAACTTGGAGACTCCCATGCCGCGACCCTCTCGAATCGCTCTCGCTGTCCCGATCCCGTCGTGCGGCGGGTGGGCCGCGCGGGCGCCACGGCGATGCCTGCTGGCGTTGATCACCCTCCTCGCCGGCGTCGCGGTCCCGCTCCTCGCCCAGGAGGGGGAGCTCGACACGACCTTCCAGTCGGCCGGCCTCTATCACCACCACCCGGACAACGTGTCCGATCCGGTGCGCGTGCTCGCCGCACCGGACGGAGCCCTGGTCTTCGTGGCGCACGCCTTCTTCCCGGGAGACGTCGGGGGCAACGACTTCTGGAAGCGGATCGCCGACCACGCGGCCGGCGCCGATTGTTTCGTCACCGGCACCGACATCCCCTCCTTCTTCGTCGCCGATGCGCGGTTCGATCGTCTCGGCCGCCTGCTGCTCGTCGGCTCGGATCCCGACAACGACCGCATCGTGGTGTTCCGCTACTCGTATCCGACCTGCGACCGCGACGACAGCTTCGGCACCAACGGCGTCGCCGTCTTCTCCTCCTCCTCGTGGTCCGAGGAGCGCGGCGTCGCGATTCTCGAGCGGCGTTACGGCACGCTCTTTCCGAGCTACGCCTACTTCGTGTTGGCGGAGAACGGCGGCACCCTGACCGCGCCCCGCGGCGCCGTCCTGTTGAAGCTCGACGAGGTGGGGGACCTGTGGAGCGGTTGGGGCAACGGCCTCGGATGGATCAACCACTCCTTCCTGCCCGACGTCACGCGGCCGATCGGGCTCGAGCTCGACGGCGCCGCCCGCCTGGTGATCGGCCTCGAAGCGCTGCGCAGCGGATCGAGCGGACACGACTTCGCGGCCGCGCGGGTGATCGCCACCGACGGCGCGCTCGACCCGGCCTTTTCGAGCGACGGCTACGTGCGAATCCCCATCGACGCCGACGGGGCCAACTCCGACGACCTGCCGCTGGGTCTGGCCACCGGCACCGATTCGCGGGTCGCGCTGGTCGGGAAGGCGCCGGACGGGAGCGGGATCCCGCGCCCGACGCTCGTCGTGCTCACCTCCGCCGGCGCGCTCGACAGCTCCTTTGCCGGCGACGGCAAGCGGCAGTTGCCGGGCCAGGGGCAAGCGTGGGGCGCCCGGCTCTTGGCGGACGGCAAGATGGTCGTCGTGGGGCAGGGGGTCGATCTCCTGTTCCGCGACGAGAGTCGCATCCGCCGTCTGCTCGCCTCCGGGGCCGACGATCCCGACTTCGGGGTGAGCGGCAGCGCGGTCTTCGATCCGCTCGACTTCGGCAATGGGGACGATGGCGCCCGCAGCGTCGTGGTGGTCGGCGGCAAGGTTGTCGTCGCGGGATGGGGCGAGGAGACGCCAGGGCACCGCAACGCCTACCTGATGCGCTTCACCAGCAGCACGCCGGCGTCGCTGCTGCCGTTCGTCGACGGGTTCGAGTCGGGGGATCTCGGCGCGTGGGATTGAAGGCGCCGACGGCTCAGCGGCCGCCGACCCCCGCGGGCGCGGGCGTCGCCAGCCGCGTGGCGGCGGCGGTGACGTCGGCGAGACGCCAGTGCTGCGGGTCCTTGGCGCGCAGGATCGCCAGGGCGGTGGTCGCCGACTGCGCCGCCTCGGTGCGCGCTTCGACGTCTCCGGTCGCCTCCAGGTCGAGAGCGAGCTCGTAGAGCAGGAGTGCCGTCGCCGGCGCCTGCTCGCCGAGCGCCTTGCGCGCCAGCGCCAGCGCTCGCCGTCGCAACTCGACGGCGCGCGCCACGTGCCCCACGCTGCGTTCGAGATTGGCGAGCGCGCCCCAGGCGCGCATCAGGTACCAGCCCTCCGGGCCGCTCGCCGCCTCGATCTTCCGTGCGGCTTCTTCCAAGGCGCGTCGCGCCTCGTCACGACGCCCCTGGGCCGCGAGCGTGTCGCCGAGACCGACCTGGGCGATCCAGGGGAACGGGTGTCCCGGTCCGAGGGCGCCGAGGAATCGGCGCATCGCCTCGCGGTAGTCGCGCTCGGCCTCGACGAGATGGCCGCGCTGGAGGGCCGCGCTCGCCAGTTCGTGGATCGACTTGGCCACCTCGAAGTGTTGTGGGTCGATGGCGCGAAAGATGCGGATGGCCTCTCGCGCGTGCGGCTCGCCTTCGACCGGGCGATGCCGGTTGATCAGAAAGCGGGCGAGATTCGAGTGCGACTGCCCGGTCTCCGGGTGGTCTGCCCCGAGGACGCGCAGCCGCGTGGCGAGCGATTCGCGGTAGAGGCGCTCGGCCTGCTCCTGCCGTCCGGTCTCCTCGCAAAGCGAGGCGAGCGAGAGCTTGCCGTTGGCCACCGCGGGATGATCGGCGCCGAGGCGGCGGGCCAGGACCTCCTGCGCGCGCGACTCGAGCGCGAAGGCTTCGTCGAGTCGGTTGAGGTCGCCGAGGACGATGCCGCGATTCATCAACTGCTCGGCGGTCTCCGGGTCGTCCTCGCCGAGGGCGCTGACGAAGATCGGGTAGACCTCGGCCAGCAGATCGGCCGCCTCCTGGACGCTCCCCTGCAGGTAGCGGGTGTAGGAGAGCTCGCTGCGGGCGCGCGCTGCGGCGAGGGCGTGCTCGGTGCCGGCGGCGTCGAGAGCGGTGACGGCCTGTCGCAGGGTCGCAGCGGACTCGTCGAGCTGCCCCCGATCGCGCAGCACGGCGCCGAGCACCGCGAGGCTTGCTCCGTCGTCGTGACCTCCACGGAGGGCGAGGGCCTTGCGGGCCTGTTTCTCCGCCTCCTCGAGCAGCCCGAGATTGGCCTGGCTGCGCGCCACGGCGTCGAGCAGGTCGGCTTGCAGCGCCGGCTCGCTGGCGAGCTCATCCTCGATCTTCGCGGCGCCGCGGGCGAGCAGATCGCCGGCGCTGACCGTGGCGCCGCCGCCCTGTCGCGGGTCGGCCTTCTCGAAGAGGCCGACGAGGAACTCCTGCACCCGCTCGGCGCGGCGCGCCTCCCGCGAGGCGTGCTCGGCGGCGAGGCGCGAGCGCTCGGCCTCGAGCGTGGCGCGGTGCGCCTCGCGGATCGCGACAGCGGAGGCGACGAGAAGTCCGATCGCGGCGACGGCGACAGCCGCGACCGCCACGCGATGCCGCTGGACGAAACGACCGGCGCGGTAGAGCAGCGAATCGGGGCGCGCGCTCACCGGCAGGCCGGACAGATGGCGTCGCAGGTCCTCGGCGAAAGCCGCGACCGACGCATAGCGGCGCGACGGCTCGCGCCGCAGGGCGGTCGCGAGGATCGCGTCGAGGTCGCCGCGCAGCGCGCGTGCGAGCCGTCGCGGCTCCGGCAGCCCGAGGGCGGGCTCCCCGGCGGAGGCTGCGGCGAGCACGGCGGTCGAGGGGCGCGGGAGGGTTTCGTTGGCGGCGGAGGTGGCGAGCTCGGCGAGTCGGCGCCCCTGCCGCCGGTAGGGCAGCCGGCCGGTGAACAGCTCATGGGCAAGCACGCCGAGCGCGTAGACGTCGGTCGCCGTGGAGATGGGCTCGCCGAGGATCTGCTCCGGTGCGGCGTAGGCCGGGGTGAGCAGGCGCAGCTCGGTGCGCGTCGCGTCCATCTCGGGGTCGTCGTCGGCGAGGAGCTTGGCGATCCCGAAGTCGAGGAGGCGGACGCGCCCCTCGGCGGTGACGAGGATGTTCGACGGCTTGAGGTCGCGGTGGACCACCAGCTGTCGATGCGCCGCGGCGACCGCTTCGAGGGCTTCGAGGAAAAGGGTGATCCGCTGCCGCAGGTCGAGCTCGCGGGCGTTGCACCACTCGGTGATCGTCCCCCCGTCGACGCGCTCGAGCACCAGATAGGGGCGGCCGTCGGGGGCGAGGCCGCCGTCGAGAATGCGGGCGATCGCCGGGTGGTCGAGCCGGGCGAGGATCCGTCGCTCGCGCGCGAAGCGGGCCACGACCTCGGCAGAGTCCATGCCGCGCTTGAGCAGCTTGACCGCGACCCGTAGCTCGAACTCGCGGTCGATCCTCTCGGCGGCCCAGACCTCCGCCATGCCGCCGCGACCGAGAGGCTCGGTCAGACGCCAGGCGCCGATCGCCACGCCGGCGAGCGGCGAGAACGGGGAGGTCGGCTCCTCGCCCGCCACGACGCGGGCGGCTTCGGCGGCGATGGCGTGATCGAGGGGCGTTCCGTCGGCGTCGGCTTCGAGCGCCAGGAGCTCGACGAGCTCTGCGGCGAGCGACGGATCGGTCGCGGCGATCTCGGCGAGGCGTGCCTCGCGTTCCGCCGCCGGGAGGTCGAGCAACGCCTCGAACTGCCGGCGGACGGCCGGCCAGCGGGCGAGGCGACTCTCCTCGCTCACCGCGGGGCGCTCCCTCCGGCGAGCTCGCGGAAGAGGAAGGCGCGGGCCGACTGCCAGTGGCGCTTGATCGTCCGGTCGGAGACGCCGCGCAGCTCGGCGATCTCGGCGATCTCGCGTCCGGCGAAGAAGCGCCACTCGACGAGCCGTGCGAGGTCAGGGTCGACCTGTTCGAGCTTCTCGAGGGCGTGCTCCAGGGCCAGGAGATCGGTCGCCGGTTCCGGAATCGCCGGATCGAGCCCTTCGAGCGTGACGTGCAGTGCTCCGCCGCCGCGCTTCTCTCGCCCGCGTCCGCGGGCCTGGTCGACGAGGATCCGGCGCATCACCTGGGCCACGAGCGCGAAGAAGTGATAGCGGTCGCGCACCGACCACGCAGCGCCGCGAGCGAGCTTCAGATAGGCCTCGTGGACGAGCTCGGTGGTCTCGAGGGTCTGGGACGGCGGCCGCCGTCGCAAGTAGCCGCTGGCGATCCGCCGCAGCTCGCCGTAGACGATCGAGTAGAGGCGGTCGGCCGCCTGCGGCTCGCCGCTCTCGACGGCGCGCAGCAGCGCGGTCACGTCGGAGAGCGCGGCGCCGCTGCGCTCTCCGGTGGGGGGGGGCTCGGAGGTGGTCACGGTCGACTGGCAGGGGACGCTATCACCGGACCGGGAGGGCGCGAATGGAACGGCACGGGGGCGAATGACGGTCCAAGGGACGGTCCGGGTGGTGGATCGGCTGGCATAGGATCGGCCGCGCTTCCCGAGGGGGTGGCGTCGCATGTCCGGAACAAAAGACCAGGAGTCGAGGCGCGGGCCGTCCGCGGGGCGACGGCTCGACCTGCCGCCGCTTGGCGTGCCGGCGCCACCGGCGACGGCGAAGCCGTGGATGGGGCTGCTCTTCATGGCGGTCGCTGTCGGCGTCTGGTACCTCTTCTTCGTCGTCTCGCCGACCCATCCTGCCGAGCCGTTCCCCGGGGCGCGGAAGTGGGGTGCCACGGCGTTCGCCGCGGTCTTCTTCCTCTTCGGCCTCCGCTTCGCGATGGAGGGTCTGCGCGCACCCGATCGATGGACACTGCGTCGCTTCCACGGCGGCGTCGAGCCGTGGGGTGAAGGCTACCGTTGGCGGCCGACGATGCGCGCTCTCCCGCCGTGGAAGGCGGAGCAGCGTGGCTGGGGCAAAGGCTGCGTCGGCCTCCTGGCGCTCGCCGCGTTCGCCGTGGTGATGAACCTCGTCTGGTTCGACCGCCAGTCCCTGAGCGGCGATGTCTGGCTCGCCTATCTTCTGATTCCCCTGTTCACCCTGTTCATCGTCTTTATCCTCGGCGCTGGGCTCTGGGAGATCGTCCGACAGGTGTCCTTCGGCACGCCGCAGGTGCGCTTCGACAGCTATCCGGTGCGTCCCGGCGGGACCTTGCGGGCGACGATCGAGCATCGCGGGCGCTTCGGCCGGGCTCGGAGTGTGCGACTCACCCTCGCCTGTCTCGAGCAAGGGCCGCCCCGACGAGAGACCGGATTTGCTCGCGTCGAGGCGGTCGCCGTCGTCGAGGCCGTCGTCGATCCCGTCGACCTTGCCGCCGATCGACGTCGCTTCTCCCTGGCCATCGACCTTCCGGTCGATGCGCCGTCGACGCGCCTCGTCCAGGGCGACGGGGCGCGGCGCTACTGGATCCTCGAGGTCGCGGCCTTCCAGAACAAGGTACGCTCGACCGAAAGCTACTCGTTCCTCGTGCCGGTCTACGGCGACCCTGTCGTCGCGCGCTAGTCTCCGAATTCCCTTGTGCGGCCGCCGGCCTGCTCGCCCGCTGTGATTCGACCGCAGGAAGGGACCAGGGGGTGGCGCACGGATGTGAGCCGCGGCCTGCCGTGCCGTCCTTCCGCCCGGGTCTCTCGCTCTCGCTCGGGACGACAGGGCGGATGGGTGTCGCAGGATCTTGCGCTGTCGCTTGTGCGCTCTCGTCCTCCCGACCGCAGGGAGGGATCTGGATGGCGGGGCCGGACCATGAGGGGCGATGCAAGAGCAGATGGGTCGGGCGATAATCCGCCTCGTGCCGACGCCGGACAACTTCGAGCTGCTGGTCCCGGATCCATCGACGCTCCACGCCCCGCACTTTGCCGCCGGCCGCTTCTTCCAGCCGTGGGGACAGGTGCGGCGGGGGATCCCGGATCTCCTGCGCTGGAAGTTGGCGACGAATCGGCACGCCGCCGCGAAGCGACGCCAGCCGGAGATCCCCTGGCTCGCCAACGACGGGAGCTCGCTCGGGCGGCGAGTCGACGGGCTCGAGGCGACCTGGGTGGGACACGCCACCTTCGCACTGCACGCCGGGGAGCAGGTGATCCTCACCGACCCGCACTTCGGGCCGCGGGCATTGCTGCCGCCGCGGCTCTCGCCGCCGGGTTTGCCGGTCGACGCGGTGCCGGCCGGCGCGGTGGCGCTGCTCTCGCACAACCACTACGACCATCTCGACGAGTGGACGCTGGCGCGAATGCCGAAAGGGGTCGCCTGGATGGTGCCGCTCGGGCTCGGTGCGTTCGTGCGCCAGCGTGGGTTCGACGTCGTCCACGAGCTCGACTGGTGGGAGAGCGCCCGGCACGGCGACTGGACCTTCACTTGCGTCCCGGCGCAGCACTGGTCTCGGCGCCTCGGGGCCGGCGAGAACACGGCCCTGTGGTGCGGTTGGGTCGCCGAGAACGGGGTGTCCCGCGTCTATTTCGCCGGCGACACCGGCTACTTCCACGGCTTCGCCGAGATCGGCCGCCGCTTCCCCGGGCTGGACCTCGCCCTGTTGCCGATCGGTGCCTACGAGCCGCGCTGGTTCATGGGGGCGGTCCACATGAACCCCGCCGACGCGCTGCTCGCCTTCCGCGATCTCGGAGCGCGCGTCGCCCTGCCGATGCACTGGGGCTGTTTCGACCTCACCGACGAGCCGGTCGACCTGGCGCCCCGCGTCTGGCGCGAGCTGCTCGACCGCGAGGGGGTCGATCCCGCGCGGGGGCCGGTGCTGGCGGTCGGGGAGACGTGGCGCTCCAGCTGATCCGCACTTCGATCCCGGCCGGGGAGAAAAGGGGTGGAGAGGCACCGGCGCGAGCCCGCCCGTGTCCACCGTTCCGCCCCTCGGCCCGTCGCACGAGAGCAATGGGACAATAGGTCGGAGTAGCGCGTTTGCGAGACCCGCAGAGCCGAGAGTCGAGGATGTCGGACGCCCGCCGCAGCCACGCCACGCCATCCCCATCCCCGCCCGGTCCGGACCGCGCGGCGGTGGACGATCACGCGCTCTACCAGGACCTGGTCGATGCGCTGCCGGGTGGTGTCTATCGGTTGCGGGTGGCCGCCGTCGGGCCGACGGCCGCCTCGGGTTGGCGGACCCTGGCGGAGATCCCGTTCTCGGTCGATTACGTCTCCGAGCGGTGTGCCCAGATCGTCGGCGTGGTGCGCGAGGAGCTCGCGGCCAATCCGCTCACCGTCCTCTCCGTTCTGGCTCCCGACGAGTTGGCGAGCTTCGTCGAGCAGAATCTCGAGGCCGCCGCCGCGCTCCGGCCGTTGCACTGGGAGGGGCGTGCCACCATCCGTGGCGAGACCCGCTGGCTCCGCCTCGAGTCGTTGCCGCGCCGTCTCGACAGCGGCGAGGTGCTCTGGACCGGCGTCGTCGAGGACGTCACCGAGCGGCGCCGCGCCACCGAGGACTTGGCGGAGTCCGAGGAGCGCTTCTCCGCGGCGTTCCGCGGCAGCCCGGTGGCGATGGTGATGAGCTCGGCCGCCGACGGCGTCCATCTCGACGTCAACGAGGTCTTCGAACGCGGCTCGGGGTTCGGTCGGGACGAGGTCATCGGTCGTACCTCCGAGCAACTCGGCTTCTTCGTCGACCCAGGGGAACGGACGCGGCTCCTCGAGGAGATCGAGCGGAACGGTTACGTCCAGGGCCGTCCTTGCCGCGTCCGCCTGAAGTCCGGGGAGATTCGTCGCTGTCTGGTCTCCATCCGCGCCGTTCCGGTCCGCGGCCGCACGTACCTCCTGACGTCGCTGCTCGACATCACCGAGGAGTCGCGAGCGGCAGAGGAGCGGGCCGCCACGGCGGAGCTGCTCGCCGCCGAGCGCCGGCTCCTCGAGACAGTCGTCGGGGCGCTGCCGGTCGGCGTGCTCTTCTTCCGCGGCCCCGAGCACCGCGTCGAATGGGTGAACCGTGCCTACCTCGAGATGGTGCCCGGCAAGCAGGTCCTCGGGCGCACCGTCCAGGAGATCTGGCCGGAGATCTACGATTTCGTCGGGCCGATCCTCGACGCCGTGCGCGCCACGGGGAAGAGCCACCACGCCTTCGACGCGCCAGCCAGGATCCGCCGCGCCGAGGACGGGCCGCTCGAGCGCGCCTACTTCTCGTGGTCGATCACGCGCACGAGGATCCCCGGCAGCGACGACTGGGGACTGCTCAACACCGCCGTCGAGACGACCGACCAGGTGCTGGCGCGCCGAGCGATGAAAGCGCTCGAGGATCGACTGATCTTGGCGCAGGAGGCCTCCGGCTCGGGGACCTGGGACTGGGACATGGGATCGGGCGAGCTCGCCTGGTCGCCCGAGCTCTATCGCCTCTTCGGGCTCGACCCCGCGAGCCAATCGGCGAGCTTCGAGACCTGGCGCCGGGTGCTTCACCCGGACGATGCCGCAAGCGCCGAAGAGCGGATCGTCGCGAGTGTCCGCGAACGGACGCCGCTGGTCAACCTCTACCGCATCGTGCTCCCGTCGGGCGGCCTGCGATGGATCGAAGCGCGCGGACGAGCCGCTTACGACGAGGCGGGTGTGCCCAAGCGGATGTCGGGCCTCTGCATCGACGCCTCGGAGCGGATCGCCACCGAGCTCGAGCTCGAGGCGCACCGGGAGCATCTCGAGGACCGGGTGCGAGTGCGCACTGCCGAGCTCGAGGCGGCGACGCGCGAGATGGAGAGTTTCTCCTACAGCGTGTCGCACGACCTGCGAGCGCCGCTGCGCGCCCTCGATGGCTTCAGCGCGACGCTGCTCGAAGAGTACGCCAGCGAGCTCGGCGACAAAGGCCGCCACTACCTCGACCGGATCCGCGCGGCGGCGCAGCGCATGGCGGAGCTGATCGACGCCCTGTTGAATCTCTCCCGTCTCGGGCGGCGCGAGCTGGCGTGCGGTCGTGTCGACGTGAGCGCGCTCGCCCGCAGCGTCGCCGCGGAGCTACGGGCCCTCGAAGGCGGGCGGACGGTCGAGCTGCGGATCGCCGACGGCATGAGCGCGATTGCCGACCCGCAGCTCTTGCGCGTCGTCCTCCAGAACCTCATCAGCAACGCGCTGAAGTTCACCGCCAGGCGTGTCGACGCGACCGTCGAGGTCGGTTCCGGACGGCGGGACGGCGAATGGGTCTTCTTCATCCGGGACAACGGCGTCGGCTTCGATCCAGCCTATTCGACCAAGCTCTTCAAGCCGTTCCAGAGGCTCCACGGCGTCGACGAGTTCCCGGGCACGGGAATCGGGCTGGCGACGGTCCAGCGGATCGTCGACCGGCACGGCGGTCGGGCCTGGGCCGAGTCGATGCCGCGCGGTGGAGCGAGCTTCTACTTCACCCTGCCGTCTCCGGGCGATTGACCCGGCCGAGGCCGTGATCCCCGTCGCTGACGAGCTCGGCAGCGCCGGGTCTAGCGCGGTCGAGACCGGCCCGGTGCTACAGTTCGAGCGGACGCATCCGCCGTCCGCTCGACCCGAGGGGCACCCGACCAAGACGATGTCGTCTCCGCTCGCCAGAACCCGGCAGTACCTGCTCTCCGGCGTTTCCTACGCCATCCCGTTCGTCGCCTGCGGCGGCATTCTGATCGCTGCGGCGATCGCCCTCGCCCCGATGGGGCCCGCAGGGCCGGACTTCTCGTCGTCGCCGGGGCTGAAGCTGGTGCTCGACATCGGCAGCGCGGCCTTCTCGCTGCTGGTGCCGGTGCTCGCCGGCTACATCGCCTTCGGGATCGCCGACCGCCCCGGTCTGACGCCGGGATTCGTCGGCGGTTTCATCGCCAATCAGGTCGGCGCCGGCTTTCTCGGCGGCCTGGTGGCGGGCCTGCTGGCGGGCGCTCTCGTCTACTGGATCAAGAAGCTGCGGGTGCCGGTCTATCTGCGGCCGGTGATGCCGATCCTGGTCATCCCGGTGGTTTCGTCGCTCGCCGTCGGCCTGCTGATGTTCCGCGTGCTCGGCGGTCCGATCCGCGAGACGATGGTCCTGCTCTCGGCCTGGCTCCGGGTGATGAGCACCGGGTCGAGCGTCGTGCTGGCGCTCGTCCTCGGGGCGATGATCGCCTTCGACATGGGGGGGCCGGTCAACAAGGTGGCCTTCTTCTTCGGCGCCGCGATGATCAAGGAAGGGAACTTCCTGGTGATGGGCGCCTGCGCCGCCGCGATCTGCGTGCCGCCGATCGGCCTGGGGCTGGCGACCCTTTTCGGGCGGCGCCTGTGGAGCGACGAGGAGCGGGAGGCCGGTTACGCGGCGCTCGCCATGGGGATGGTCGGCATCACCGAAGGGGCCATTCCGTTCGCGGCCGCCGACCCGGTGCGGGTCATCCCGGCGATCATGACCGGTTCGGCGGCCGCCGCGGTCGTCGCGATGCTCGGCGGGGTCGGCGACCACGCGCCGCACGGCGGACCGATCGTCCTCCCGGTGGTGGATCACCGCGGCGCCTTCCTGTTGGCGATCGCCGTCGGCTCGCTCCTCGTGGCGCTGACTCTCAACGGTTGGAAACGGTTCGCGGCGCGGTCCCCCCGATCCGCGACCTAGGAGGCGTCGATGCACCTCGTGGCGATTACCGCCTGTCCCACCGGCATCGCCCACACCTACATGGCCGCCGAGCGGCTGGAGAAGGCGGCGAAGAAGCTCGGCCACACCATTCGGGTGGAGACCCAGGGCGCGATGGGGATCGAGAACGCGCTGACCGCCGACGACCTCGAGCGGGCCGTCGTCGTGTTGCTGGCGGCGGGGATTCCGGTGCGTGGCCGCGAGCGGTTCGAGCACCTGCGGGTCGTCGAGGCCTCCGTCCAGGAGGCGATCAAGGACGCCGAGCGACTGGTCTCCGCGGCGGTCGGGTCGGTCCCCGCGATCCCGTGACGGCGGTCGGCCGGTGGCCCGCGAGATCGAGTTCGACTTTCCGCTCCCCAACGGACTGCACGTCCGTCCAGCGGCCCGGCTGTGCGAGGCGACGGAGCGCTTCGCCTCCACCGTCACGCTGACCAACCGGCGCCGCAGCGCCGTCGCCGACGCCCGGAGCGTCCTGGCGCTGGTGGGGACGCTCACCCGCGCCGGCGATCCCTGTCTGCTGCGCGTCGAAGGCGCCGACGAGGACGAGGCGGCCGCGGCGCTCGGTCGATTCCTTGCCGAGACACTTCCGCGGTGCGACGAGGAGGCGCTCCCGGCGCCGCCGATCGCCGCCGCACCCCGCGCCTTGCCGCGGGTCGTGTCCCGATCGGGAGCCCGAGTCCTCGCCGGCCTCGCGGTGAGCGGTGGCGTCGGGCGCGGCCCGGTCCGGAGCGTCGACGAGCCGCCCGGCGGGGAGGACCGCGCACCCTCGCCGGGTGCTCCGGAGCGCGAGATCGCGCGGCTGGAGGCGGCGCTCGGTCGCGCCGCGGCGGCGCTGCGCGAGCGACACGCGCGTGCCGTGGACTCGACGGAGCGGGCGATCCTCGGCGCTCACCTCGCCCTGGTCGAAGACCCCGAGCTCGCCCGACAGGCCGACGGGGAGATCCGCACCCGCGGTGTCGACGCGGCGGCGGCGGTGCGCGCCGCGGCCGAGCGCTTCGCCGCGCTGCTCGGCGACTCGGGGAGTGCCTATCTGGCGGCGCGCGTGCTCGATGTTCGCGATGTCGCCGCACGGATCCTCCGGGCGCTGCGCGACGAAGGGGCGACCGGGGCGGAAGCTGCGGCGGGGTCGACGGCCCCGGTCGCCGCGCTGCGCGAGGCCGCGGTCGTCGTTGCCGACGAGCTTTCGCCGGACGTCTTGCTCGCCCTCGGGCCAGCGCAGGTGCGAGGGCTCGTGCTCGAACGCGGCGGAGCGACCTCGCACACGGCGATCCTCGCTCGCGCCCTCGGCATTCCGGCGGTGGCCGGTGTGGACGGGGTGCGCCGCGAGGTCGCCACGGGCGGCGAGCTGATCGTCGACGGCGAGCGCGGCCTGGTGATCGTCGCGCCGCCGCCGGCGGTGGTCGACTTCTACGCCGGAGAGGCGCGCCAGCTCGACGAGAGGCGGGAGCGGGTGGCGCGTTTCCGCGCCGCCGCGGGTTGTACGGCGGAGGGGCGGCCCTTCGCCGTCGAGGCGAACGTCGCGTCGCTCGACGAGGTCCGGCTGGCCTTCGCCAACGGCGCCGAGGGCGTCGGCGTCTTTCGCACCGAGATGCTCTTCATGAGCCGGAGCGAGCCGCCGGGCGAAGAGGAACAGGCACGCGTCTACGCCGAGGCGGTGCGCCTCGCCGCGGGCCAGCCGGTCGTCGTGCGGACGCTCGACGTCGGCGGCGACAAGCCGCTGCCGTACCTCGCGCTGCCCGCCGAGGCCAACCCGTTTCTCGGCTACCGGGCGGTGCGGATCTACGCCGAGCACCAGGACCTGATCGCCTGTCAGGTGCGGGCGGCGCTCCGGGCGTCGGCGTCGGGCCCGGTGCGGCTCCTGCTGCCGATGGCGTGCTGCGTCGCCGAGGTCCGCAGCTTCCGTTCGTTCGTCGCCCGGTGCATGACCGAGCTCGAGCGCGACGGGGTGGCGTTCGACCGGACGATCGAGATCGGGGTGATGGTGGAGATCCCGTCGCTCGCCTTCGCGCTCGATCGGCTCGCGCCCGAGGTCGACTTCTTCAGCGTCGGCACCAACGACCTGCTCCAGTACTTCCTCGCCGTGGACCGCGACAGCGTGCGCGTCGCCCACCTTTACGACCCCTACCATCCGGCGTTTCTCCGGCTGTTGCGGCAGATCGCGCGGGAGGCGCGGGGCCATGGCCGCCGCGTCGGCGTCTGTGGCGAGCTGGGCGGCGAGCTCGCTGCGCTGCCGCTGCTCGTCGGCTGTGGCTTCGACGAGGTCAGCGTCGCCCCGACGAAGGTGGCGGCGGCGAAGGCGGCGCTGCGGGAGTGCCGGGAGGCGGAGTGTCGTGCGCTGCTCGACGAGGCGACGCAGCAGGCGGGTCCGGAGGAGGTGGCCGCGCTGTTGCGGCAGTTCGGCGACGCGCACCGCGACGCCAGGCTGCTCGGCGTCGAGTGCGTCCGGCTCGACGCCGGGAGCCGCACCAAGGAGACGGCGATCCGCGAGCTCGTCGACCTGCTGCGGTTCGCCGGCCGACTCGACGACGCCGATGCGGTGGAGGCGGCGGTCTGGGTGCGCGAGGAGAACGGCGGCACGGGGATCGGCGACGGTCTGGCGATTCCGCACTGCCAGTCGCCGGCGGTGCGCTCTCCGGCGATCGCCGTGGCCCGCTTCGTCGAGCCGGTCGACTGGGGCGCCATCGACGAGGCGCCGGTGCGCCTGGCGATCCTCGTCGTCGTGCCGGCGGGAGGAGGGGGCGAGCACCTGCGCACGATCGCGGCGCTCGCCCGCCGGCTGATGGACGAGGAATTGCGTGCCCGCCTGTTCGGCGCGCGCGACGGCGCCGACGTGGTGGAGCTGCTCGGGAGCCCGGAGGTGCCGCGTGACGGCGCCGGGCGACCGTCGAACGAATCGAACCGCAGGACGGCAGGAGGTCCGTGATGCGTCTCGCAACGACTCTCTCCGCGCTCGTGCTCACCCTCTCGGCGCTGCCCGTGCTCGCGGAGTCGCCGGGAGCCGGCGCCCCGGCGCCGGCCCCGACAGCTCCTGACCCGACGGCCGGGCGCGAGCTCTACGTCGTCGCCACCTCGCACCTCGACACGCAGTGGCGCTGGACGATTCAGGAGACGATCGAGGACTTCCTCCCGGCGACGCTGCGCGACAACTTCGCGCTCTTCGAGAAGTACCCGGGCTACGTTTTCAGCTTCGAAGGGGCGTTCCGCTACCAGCTGGCGCGCGAGTACTACCCGGCCGAGTACGAGAAGCTCAAGGCGTACGTGCGCGCCGGGCGCTGGAAGGTGGCGGGGAGCTGGCTCGACGCGGTCGACACCCACGTTCCCTCGCCCGAGTCGCTGATCCGTCAGGCGCTCTACGGCAACGGCTTCTTCCGTCGCGAGCTCGGCGTCACCTCGCGCGACGTCTTCCTGCCCGATTGCTTCGGTTTCGGCTTCGCGCTGCCGTCGGTGGCCGCGCACTGCGGCCTCACCGCCTTCTCGACGCAGAAGCTGACCTGGGGCTCGTCGATCCGCATCCCCTTCGACCTCGGGCTCTGGGAAGGGGTCGACGGCTCGCGGCTGATCGCGGCGATCAACCCGGGCGACTACGCCTCGGAGCTCAAGGGGAACCTGACCCTCGACCCGGACGTCTACGCGATCATCGACCGCCAGGCGGCGGCGTCCGGGCTGCCGGTCGCCATGCGCTACTTCGGCACCGGCGACGTGGGGATCGCGCCGCTCGATCCCTCGGTCGCCTGGTTGCAGAAGAGCCTCGAGGGACCGGGACCGCTCGCCGTACACAGCGTCGCCCCCGACCAGCTCGCCCGGGACCTGCTGGCACGAGGCGACGACGCGGTCTCCCGTCTGCCGCGCTATCGCGGCGAATTCCTGCTCACCTCGCACGGCGCCGGTTGCTACACCTCCCAGGCGGCGATGAAGCGCTACAACCGGACGAACCAGCGGCTCGCCGACGCGGCCGAGCGCGCCTCCGTCGTCGCCACCTGGCTGGGTGCCGCCGCCTACCCGCGCGAAGAGCTGCGCGAGGCCTGGACGCGCTTTCTCTGGCACCAGTTCCACGACGACCTCACGGGGACCAGCATCCCGGAGGCCTACGTCTTCTCGTGGAACGACGAAGCGATCGCCCAGAACCGCTTCGCCGACCTCCTGGGAAGCGCCGTGGGGCGCGTGGCACGCGGGCTCGACACGCGGGGCGAAGGCGTGGCGCTCGTCGTCTACAACGCGTTGTCGACGTCGCGAGAGGACGTCGTCGAGGTGACCGTGCGCTTTCCGGTCCGGGCACCTCGCGCCGTGCGAGTGAGCGGACCGGACGGCGGCGAGGTGCCGGCCCAGGTCGTGGCGCAAGACGGGGTCACGGCGACCGTGGCCTTCGTCGCACGCGTCGCTCCGGTGAGCTTCTCGGTGTACACGGTGCGGCCAGCGGCGAGCGCGCCGCGGCCGGGTGCGCTCACGGCGACGACGAGCGGGCTCGAGAACGAGCGCTATCGCGTCCGGCTCGATGCGGCGGGCGATGTCGCCTCGGTCTTCGACAAGCTCCAGGGCCGCGAGTTGCTTTCCGGTCCCGCGCGATTGCAGCTAATCGAGGACGAGCCACGCAAGTGGTCGGCCTGGGAGGTCGAGTATTCGGCCCTCGCGGCGCCGCCGCGGGAGGTGGTCGGCGGACCCGCGGCCGTCCGCGTCGTCGAGCGCGGGCCGGCCCGGGTGGCGGTCGAGGTCACCCGGCGGGCGGCGGGCTCGATCTTCACCCAGACGATCCGCCTTGCCGCGGGTGGCGCCGGCGATCGCGTCGAGTTGCTCACCGACATCGACTGGCGAACCCCGGGCACCCTCCTCAAGGCGGCGTTTCCGCTCGCCCCGACGAATCGTGCGGCGACCTACGACCTCGGCCTCGGCGTGGTCGAACGCACGACGAATCGACCGAACCTCTACGAGGTCCCGGCGCAGCAGTGGGCCGACCTCACCGAGGCGGAGGGAAGCTTCGGCGTCGCGGTGCTCAACGACAGCCGTCACGGCTGGGACAAGCCGGACGATCGCACGCTGCGGCTGAGTCTCGTCCACACGCCGCGCGTCGTGCCGAGTTGGAGCTGGCTCGCCGAGCAGGGCTCGAACGACCTCGGGCACCACCGCGTGACGATGGCGCTCGCCGGTCACCCCGGGGATTGGCGGACGGGTGACGTCGCGACGAGCGCCGACCGGCTGAATCAGCCCTTGACCGCCTGGCAGGTGCCGTCCCACCCCGGACCGCTCGGCCGCTCGTTCTCGCTGCTGCGCATCGAGGGCGATCCCGCGGCGGAGGGCGCGGCGCCGCGGGTGGCTGTGCGCGCTCTCAAGCTGGCGGAGGAGAGCGACGAGGTCGTGGTGCGGTTGCAGGAGCTCACCGGGCGGCCGCAGGAGGGCGTGCGGCTGCGGTTCGCCCGGCCGGTCGTCTCGGTTCGCGAGATCAACGGGGCGGAGGAGCCGGCGGACGCGACGAGCCCGAGCGGCCGCGCGGCCGTCGGTGGCGCCCTTCCCAGCAGCATGTCGGCGGCTCCACAGCCGCCTGTGCTGCGGGACGGGGTCGTCGAGCTCGCCTTCGCGCCGTTTCGCCCGCGCAGCCTGGCGCTGCGTCTCGGCGAGCCGCCGGCAAAGCTCGCCGTCGCCGCGACGCTCCCCCTCGACCTGCCGTTCGACCGCGACGGCATGAGCCGCGACGGGCGGCGGGGCGACGGCGATTTCGACGGCGAGGGGCACAGCCTCGCCGCAGAGCTCCTGCCGCCGACCGTCTCCACCGCGGGGATCCCGTTCCGGATCGGGCCCCACGGTGCCGGAGAGGCGAACGTCCTGGTGCCGCGCGGCCAGCGGCTGGAGCTCCCTGCGGGTGGTTACGACCGGCTCTATCTGCTCGCCGCGGCGGTCGGGGGTGACCGGCAGGCCGACTTCGGCATCGACGGCGTGCGGACGAGGCTGCTCGTTCCCGACTGGGCCGAGCCGGTGGGGCAGTGGAACAGCCGCATGGTCGGCGGCGAGCTTCAAGAGGACCCGGACCGGATCGCTCCGGCCTATGCCAAGCAGGTACCGCTCGGCTGGGTGGGCACGCATCGCCACGATCCGTTCGGCGCCAACGAGCCGTACGTCTTCACCCACCTCTTCCGGCTGCAGCTCGACCTGCCGGCGGGAGCACGGTCGATCACGCTGCCCGACGATTCGCAGGTGCGGATCGTCGCGGCGACGCTCGCCGCGAACGGACCGGACGAAGCGCGCGCGGCTCGAGAGCTCACCGATCCGAACCGCGCGACCGTCGTTCACCTCAGCGCGCCGAAGCGCACCTTCGTGGACCGGATGACGGTGACGATCACCTCGCCGACGCCGGGTGCCACCGTCCGCTACACGCTCGACGGAAGCGCTCCGACCGTGGCCTCGACCCTCTACCGGGAGCCGCTCGTCCTCGACCGGACGGCAACGGTCAAGGCGCGCGCCTTCGCCCTTGGCCTCGACGACCGCTTCGTCGCGTCGGCGTCCTATGCCAAGGTGATGCCCGCGCCGGCTACTGCAGCTCCGGCGAACGATCTCTCTCCGGGCCTCTTCTGCCGGCTCTACGAGGGCGAGTGGCGGAAGCTCCCGGACTTCACGGCGTTGCAGCCGGTGCGAACGCTGACGCTGCCGACGGTCACCCTGCCCGCCGACCGCCCGAAGGACCGCTTCGGGCTGGTCTGCGAGGGCTTCCTGGCGGTACCGGCCGATGCCGTGACCACCTTCTCGTTGCGCTCGGAGGACGGCAGCGAGCTCGTCGTCGACGGCGTTTCGCGGATCCGCCACGACACCATCGACTACATGCGGCGCAACGCCGAGGTGGCGCTGGCGAAGGGCCTGCACCGGATCGAGGTGCGCTACTTCCAGCGCGACTTCGTCGCCGGCCTCGAGTTGCTCGCCGATGCCCCGGGAGAGCCGCTCGCCCCGCTCCCGGCGGCGCGGCTCTTCCACCGTCCGCCGGCACCCGGAGCGGCCGCCAGGTAGGCTCGAGGCCACCATGCCCGATCGTCGCTTCGACCCCCAGGCGCTCACCCTCGACCCGGCGCTCTCCGGACAGCCGCTGCCCTCGCCGCGGCGGCGGCTGGCGGCGTTCGCCCTCGACTATGCGCTCCTGCTGCTGCCCACCCTGGCCGCGGCGCTCACCTTCGCCGCTCTCGCGCTGCGGCTGACCGATGCGACCGGCTATGCGGCGGTCAAGACAGCGGTCTTCGCCATGCCGCGGGAGCCGCAGGCACAGCACGCGCTGATGCGAGACCTCGCGCCGGTGCTCGTCCGCATCGACGCCGACGGGCTGTCCGCGGCGGTGAAGGCCGACGTGGAGGACGGCAACCTCGACGCGGCGGCCGATCGCCTCGCGACGATCGACCTGCTCGTCTCGCTCGATGTGGGCGGCGGCCAGCCCAAGAACCTCGCGACGAACACCGTTCGCCTCGCGCTCGAACGGCTGATCCCCGACGGGATCCGCACGGCGGCGCTGTTCCTCGTGCCGGCGATCTACTTCGCCTTCGCCACCTGGCGTTGGGGGACGACGATCGGCAAGCGGCTGTTCGGGCTGCGCGTCGTGCGGCTCGACGGTCGGCGCCTCACGCTGGTCGAGAGCATCGAGCGCTTCGGCGCCTACTTCGGCGTCTTCGGTACCCTCGGGCTCGGTCTCCTCGACCTCTGGCGCGACCCGAACGGGCGTCTCGGCCACGACCATGCCGTCGACACGGTGGTGGTCCGGGCCTTGCCGTCGCGACCTACACTCGCCGCGCCGCTCGACTAGCGTCTCGTTTGCTGCCGGCGCGGCCCTCCCGCGGTTCGGGAGAGCGCTCGTCGTTCGACCGGCCAAGTAAAGCACGCTTGACATTTCGTCGGGTCGCGTCGAGAATCTCCGTGGAAAGTGAACTTGACATGGCGACGACCATCCACAACCGGGTTCGCGAGCTCCGCCTGGCGCAGGGCTGGACCCAGCAGCAGCTCGCCGAGGCCGTCGGCGTCTCGCGGCAGAGCATCAACTCGATCGAGTGCGGTCGCTATGTGCCGAGCCTGCAGCTGGCCCTGCTGTTCGCCCGGCTCTTCGCCTGTTCCACCGACGACATCTTCACGCTGGAGACCGACCGATGAGGATTCCGATTCTGGGCTGGCAGATCGACGAGCGGTTCTTCGCCCACCGGCGGCGCTCGACCAGCGTCGCCGGGGTGGCCGGTGGGCTCGTCGCCATCGGCCTTTTCGCTTACCGCTACTACGTCGATCACTTGTGGAGCTGGGATCTTCTCGCGGTCGCCGTCACCGTGGTCGTGGTCAAGCTCGCACTGATGATCCGGTATTTCGCGACGGAATGAGCTCGGAAAGGAGATCTCGATGAAGCGCCAACTTCGCAGCGAGCGCACGACCTCCATCGCCAGGATCGGGTGGTGCTGCCTGCTCGGCTTCTTCTTCGCCAACTTCGTTCTCCGGCGCTGGGTCGGGGGAGCGTGGGGTGACGCCCTCGATGGAACGGCCGGCCTGGCGCTGGGCGCCGCCATCGGCTGCCAACTCCTGGCGATGCGGGCGCGTGGTCGCCAGCTCGACGGCAGGGAGGCCGGACCGTGCGGGTGACGATGGTCGGGCACAGCACGCTGATCCTCGAGGGCGGGACGACGCGGCTGCTCACCGACCCCTGGTTCGGCACCTTCGGCAATCTCGCGTACGCCCGGCCGAGGCCGCCCGCCTTGACGCGGGAGGAGGTGCCGCGGGTCGACGGGGTGCTGCTCTCGCACGGCCACTGGGACCACACCGACCGCCGGTTTCTGCTCTCCCTCGACCGTTCCGTGCCGGTCCTCGGACCGGCGGGCACCGGCTGGGCGATGCGACTGCGAGGGGTGCGGCGCTTCCAGCCGATGCATGCGTGGGATCGGCTGGAGGTCGGCGAGGCGACGATCACCGCCGTTCCGGCGCTCCATCTCGCGCGGACCTGCGGCTTCGTCCTCGAGCTGGACGGCGTCTGCGCCTACTTCGCCGGCGACACCTACCGGCGACCTTGGATGGCGGAGATCGGCCGACGATTTCGCCTCGACGTCGCGTTGATGCCCGTCACGACCTATCGCCTGCCGATGACGATGGGGGAGCGAGGGGCGGTCGCGGCGGTCGGCGACCTGCGCCCGGCGACGGTCATCCCGATCCACCAGGGTCTCCGGCCGCGCTCCTGGCTGTTGCGCAACGCACAGAGCGTGGCGTCGTTCGAGCGGCGGCTCCGCGCCAGCGGGAGCACGGTCGAGGTCGTCGCCCTGCAGGAGGGTGAGCATTGGGAGGCCGGCGCACGCCCTCGAACGCGCGACGCGGCGCTGCGGCAGGCTGGCGCGGCGACCGGCCGGGCGCTCTGCGTGAGCTAGCACGGCACGCTCCACCGGTCCGTCGGTGGCCTCCGGCGGACCGATTCGTCGTGAACCTCCCCAGAGGGAACGACGATGAGCCGAATCGATGTCGACGTGGCGATCGTGGGGGGTGGCCTGGCCGGTCTCTCGCTCGCCCGCCAATTGCTGTTGCAGACCGACCGTACGGTGCTCGTGCTCGACCGCGCCGCCGAGCTCCCGCCGCGCCGGCAGAAGGTGGGCGAAGCGACGGTGCAGGTGAGCGGTTACTACTTCTCGAAGGTGCTGGAGCTCGAGGAGTACCTGCTGCGCGAGCACTACATGAAGTACAACCTGCGTTTCCTCTGGAAGAGCGCGGGGACCCCGGCCGATGCGTTCGAGCAGTTCAGCCAGTCGTACCTGCGACCGCTCTCGAACGTGGCGAGCTATCAGCTCGACCGCAACAAGATCGAGGCCGAGCTGCTGCGGCGCAACCGCGAGGACCCGCGCTGCCAGGTGATCCACCCGGCAAGCGACGTGCAGGTCGAGCTGGCGGCGGACGACGAGCCGCACCGCCTGCGCTTTCGGGTCGACGGCGAGCCGCGCGAGGCCGCCGCACGCTGGGTGGTGGACGCCTCGGGTCGGGGTCGTCTGCTGGCCACCAAGCTGGGGCTCGCCGAGCGCGGCGAGATCCGCCACGGCTCGTCGTTCCTCTGGGTCGACGGCCTGCTCGACATCGAGAAGCTCACCGGGCGCAGCGCGCGGGAGATCCGCCTGGCTCCGGAGCGACGCGCGCTCGGCCACCTGCCGTTCTTCCTCGCCACGAATCACTTCATGGGCGAGGGTTGGTGGGTGTGGGTGATTCCTCTGCAGGGGAAGACCTCGATCGGGCTGGTCTACGATCGCGCACTCTTCGACTCGACGACGGTCTCGACGGCGGAGAAGCTCGTCGCCTGGATCTGTCGCGAGTTGCCGCTCTTCGCCCGCGATCTGCCGCAGCGCGAGGTGCTCGACTTCTGGGGCTACCGCGACTTCGGCCATACCAGCGCGCAGACCCTCTCGGCCCGGCGCTGGGCCGTGGTCGGTGAGGCGGGGCGTTTTTCCGACCCGCTCTACAGCCCGGGCGGCGATCTCATCTCGATCTACAACACCCTCGTGCGAGCGGCGATCGAGCTCGACGACGCGGCGGAGCTCGAGCGCCGCGTGCCGCTCTACGAGCGGGCGATGCGCGCCATCTACGACGCCTACGTGCCGAGCTACGCGGTCTCCTACGCCGTGCTGGCGGATCCCGAGACGTACTCGCTGCGCTACGTTTGGGAGCTGACGATCTACTTCGCCTTCTACGTCTTCCCGTTCGTCAACGACCTGCACCCGGAGCCGCGCTTCCTGCCGGCGTTCCTGGCGCTCTTCGCGCAGCTCGGGCCGATGAACCGGAGGCTACACGAGTACTTCGCCGCCTTCTGGGCGTGGCGCAAGGAGCACCTGCCGCCGGCGCCCGGACCGGTGTTCTTCGACTTCATGAGCCTGGCACCGCTCAAGCGCGCCGAGATGCTCTTCTACCGGGTCGGCATCGAGCCGCGCGAGGCGCTCGGCGACCTGGTGCGCTCGCTCGACGATCTGCGGGAGCTCGCCCAGTTCATCCTCGTGCACCTCGCCTCGCGCGTCGCCGGCGATCCGTCGCTGGTCCATCGCCGGGCCTTCGTCGAGGCGTTCGACCCGCGGCGCGCAGCGTTCGATCCCGCGGAGATTCTCGCCCTCGCGGCGCACGCGGCGGGCGACCCGGAGGTCTGGAGCTGGTCGCTCGATCCGCAGGTGCTCGCGGCGTTCGCCGCGAAGGAGCCGATGGCCGGTGGAGAGGAGATGGCGACCGCGACCGTCGTCGAGGGGCGGGGATGACCGACCACGCTCCCGGCCTCGAACGACTCTTCCCGGAGGCGGCACCCGAGGGTGTCTGGTCGCTCGCCACGAGCGCAGGTGAGCTTCCGGAGTGGCTGCGCGGCACCTGGCTCGCCAACGGACCGGGTCGCTTCGCGCGCTCCGGCCAGCGTCTCGAGCACTGGCTCGACGGCGACGGCCTGCTCTCGGCGGTGAGCTTCGACGGGTCGGGCGGAGCGCGCCTGACGCAGCGTTTCGTCGCGACGCGCAAGCGCGCCGACGAGGAGAGCGCCGGGCGGTTTCTCTATCGCACCTTCGGCACCCGCTTCGCCGAGGACCGACTGCTCCACGGCGTCGGCCTCGCGTCGCCGGCCAACGTGAGCGTCTATCCGTTTCGCGGCGAGCTCGTGGCGTTCGGCGAACAGGGGTTGCCCTGGTCGATCGATCCGCAGACGCTCGCCACGCGCGGCGAGCAGACCTTCGATCGCGCGCTCAACGCGGCGAGCCCGTTTTCCGCCCATCCCTGCTTCGACCCGACGAGCGGCGAGATGTGGTCGTTCGGCATCTCCTTCGCGGCGTCACGGCCGACGCTGAACCTCTATCGCTTCGGCGCCGTCGGGGGGGACGACCGTTTCCGCCTGCCGCTGCCGTATCCCTGCTCGATCCACGACTTCGGCCTCTCGCCGCGCTTCGCCATCTTCTACCTGAATCCGTACCTGCTCGACATGGGGACGATGCTCGGCGGCGGCACGGTGATGGACGCTCTGGCCTGGCGTCCCGAGCTCGGCAGCCGCCTGCTGCTGGTCGAGCGGGCGAGCGGTGAGGTCGCCGCCGATGTACCGCTCGACGGCCGCTACTGTCTGCACCAGATCAACGCGTTCGAAGCGGGCGATCGGCTGGTGATCGACCTGCTCGAGCTCGACACGCCGGTCTACGACCAGTACCGTCCGATCCCCGAGCTCTTCACGTCGGTGAGCGCTGGGCGGCCCCGCCGTCTGGTGGTCGACCTCGTGCGCCACGAGATCGTCGAGACGATCGAGGTCGCCTACGAGCGGGCGCCCGACTTCGCGGCGCACGACCCGCACGAGGCACTCTCGCCGTCGCGCCATTTCTGGATGCTCGGCATCGCCGCCACCGGGCAGCCGGGTCGCAAGTTCTTCGACGAGATCGTTCACGGAGACTGGGAGCAACCCGACCGTGTCGACCTCTGGCGCGCCCCCGCCGGCCACTACCTCGGCGCCGAGCCGGTCTTCGTCCGTGCCCCCGGCGGCGGCGACGCCGGCATCGTCCTCTGCCAGCTCTTCGACGCCACGACCCCGAGCGCCGCCCTCGTCCTCTTCGACGCCTTCGACCTCCCCCGCGGCCCCCTCGCCCGCCTCCCGCTCCCCACCGGAACCCCGCCGCAGTTCCATACGACGTTCGTGCCGCGCTGAGCGCGTCGCTCCTGGGCCGGATCCTTACGAAGACGGAGACGGTGGGCAGCGCGACCCGAGTGTGGGAGTGCGCTTACGACCCGGAGCGAGGTCGGCTGAAGGAAGTGAATCCGGTCAACGGCGTGCTGACGAAGGGCTGGCTGTACGCGGGCGGCCTGGCGCCGGTGGCGGAGGTCGACGCGCTGGGGCAGGTGACGGCGACCTTCGTGTACGCGACAAAGGGGAACGTGCCGGACGACGTGCTGCGCGACGGCACCTCGTACCGGCTGTTCGCCGACCATCTCGGCTCGGTGCGGTTGGTGGTCGAAGCGACGACGGGCGCGCTCGTCCAGCAGATCGACGACGACGCCTTCGGTCGGATCCTCTACGACTCGAACCCGGGCTTCCAACCCTTCGGCTTCGCCGGCGGGCTGCACGACCCGCAGACCGGGCTGACCCGATTCGGTGCGCGGGACTACGACCCGGAGGTGGGGAGGTGGACGAGTAAGGATCCGATTGGGTTTGGCGGGGGGAGTGCCGGGTTGTATGAGTACGTGGGCAACGATCCAGCGAATGCCGTGGACTCCTCTGGGCTTTGGATTACACCCTGGGAAGTACTGGATCTGTGGTCATACCAGCAGTCGTCGGCGGAGTTCTCCAACGCCGTTTCCTTGTTCAGTGAGAATCCAAGCGGGGCGAACGCTCTCCTGATCGGCACATCGTTCGTGACAGCATCAGCAGATGCGGCTGCGTTGGTACTGCCAGTCGTTCCTGCTTGGGGCGGCCTGGTGCTGCGGTCGGTCAGGGCCGGGGAGATCGTTGTCGGTGGAATCAAAGCCAACCGAGCTGCTGGGCACGCCGCTGAAGAGTTCTTGCTCGCGACCTACGGTGGTGATAGATGGGCCTCGAGGCCGACCTCGCTTGGGAGGCGCTTCATAGACAACCTGGCGAACGGCGTGGCTCGTGAGTCGAAAGTCGGGAGGACGGCTTTGACCCCGAGAATCGAGATGCAGATCGCGAAAGACGTTGAGCTATTGAATACGGCAGGTAGCGGTGTTCTCAAGGTGGAGTGGCACTTCTTTCCCGGGCCAACCGGCCTCGGCCCTACCGAACCGCTTCGAAAGGCGCTGAAAGAAGCTGGAATAGCAATCATCTCCCATTGAGGTCCCCATGTCTGATTACCCCAAGTTCGTTCCGCCTGAGAACCTAGCAACAAAGACGCCGCGAGAGTGGTCGAAAACCGAGGCGGATGAATACGCTTCCTGGCTAGGAAGCGAAGCGGGCGCGCGCACTGCAAACCTGCTCCGCTTCTTTGGCGTTGCTCCAGAACTCGCCCCAACCGTGCTCCTCGAGGTGCTCGGAAAGCGAGTAGCGGAAGCCCTCCGAACAGAGGCCTTCTCGCAGGGCGAGCAGCTCACCATCGCGGGCTATGCGCTCGCCGCGGACATGGGCCTCTTGGTTGCCGAGCTTCTGTTGAGGGAATGTGGCGATCGGATCCACTGGCAGGTCGTCCGCCGGCCCAAGAGCGATCTGGACTACAACCAGCCGGTTCTCGCCGGATTCGGCCCAATGACGCTGAATCCCGTGCGCGGCTCTATTGCCGAGTCGGTCGGGGTCCTCCGGGATTGGAGAGGGTGGGATGCTTGGCTGAAGATATTTGGGTTCTGGCGCTCGCGCGCTCAGTGAATCGGCCAGGAGTTCACCTGGTCTTGCGGCCGCGTCGCTCTGAGGGTAGGAAGGCCGCGATCGCGAAGGCTCGCGCGCTCTGTTGACAAGGTGCCAGGGGGCTTTTCAGCGCAACGACACCTCTACGACGTGCGGGACGCGCTGGTGGGTGTCGACTCGATGAGCGCAACCGCGTGACGTCGGCGGATGTCCCTGGCGTTGCTGAGCCGGTCCAGCGCTTCTACGACGCCCACGGCCGGCTCGACCGGGTGGAGCAGGGGGCGGGTGCGGCACTGCGGAGGATCGCCTACGCGTACGATGCCGGCAGCGGTTATCTTGCCTCGGTGACCGATGCCCTGGCGCGCACGACACGGTTCGAGCACGACGAGGCGGGGCGGGTGACGAAGCAGATCCTCCCGGACCTGCGAGAGGTCACCTTCGCCTACGACCTTGCCGGCAACGTCACCTCGGTGACGCCGCCGACGCGACCGGCGCATCAGTTCGGGTACACGCCGGTGGATCAGCTGTCGAGCTACACGCCGCCGGACGTGGGGTTCGCGCCGCGTCAGACGTCGTATGCGTACAACGCCGACGGCCAGGTGACGACGATCACGCGTCCGGACGGTCAGGTGGTGAGCTTCGGCTACGAGGCGAGCGGCCGTCCGGACTTCGTGACGTTGCCTACGGGGATGGTGGACTACAGCTACGACGCCACGAGCGGGCGGGTGAGCTCGGTGACGGCGCCGGGCGGCTACCAGAGCACCTACAGCTATGAAGGTCCGCTGCTGAGCTCGATCACGACGAGCGGTCCGGTCCCCGGGACGGTGGGCTTCGGCTACGACGCCGACCTGCGTCCTTCGAGCCAGACGCTTGCCGGCGGTCCGTCGGTCACCTTCGGTTACGACGCGGACGGGCTGCTGACCTCGGCCGGGGCGCTGACGCTGACGCGGGACGTGGCGAGCGGCCAGTTGCAGTCGACGACGCTCGGGACGACCTCGGACGTGCGGACGCGGACGGGTTTCGCGGAGCTGGACGTCTACACGGCGAGGATCTCCGGGGAGACGCTCTACAGCTACGACCTGGACCGGGATGTGGCGGGCCGGATCCGCAAGAAGACGGAGACGGTGGGCAACGTGACGCGGGTGTGGGAGTACGGGTACTACCCGGAGCGGGGCTGGCTGAAGGAGGTGAAGCGGGACAACGTGGTCGTCGAGAGCTACGTTTACGACGGCAACGGGAACCGCACGGCGTGGAGCGACTTCTGGGGCACGTCGGCGGCGACGTACGACGCGCAGGACCGGATGCTCACGGCGGGCGGTGCGACGTACACGTACACGAACAACGGCGAGTTGCACCAGAAGACGGCAGGCACGGAGACGACGGTCTACAGCCACGACGTGCGGGGCGCGCTGGTGGGTGTGGACCTGCCGAACGGGATCGCGATCAGCTACGTCGTCGACGCGGACGGCCGGCGGATCGGCAAGCGGGTCAACGGCGTGCTGACGAAGGGGTGGCTGTACGCGGGCGGCCTCGCACCGGTGGCCGAGGTCGACGCGCTGGGGCAGGTGACGGCGACCTTCGTGTACGCGACGAAGGGGAACGTGCCGGATTACGTGCTGCGCGACGGCACCTCGTACCGGCTGTTCACCGACCCCCTCGGCTCGGTGAGGCTGGTGGTCGAAGCGACGACGGGCGCGCTCGTCCAGCAGATCGACTACGACGCCTTCGGTCGAATCACGTACGACTCGAACCCGGGATTCCAACCCTTCGGCTTCGCTGGCGGCCTGTACGACCCGCAGACGGGGCTGACGCGCTTCGGTGCGCGGGACTACGACCCGGAGGTGGGGAGGTGGACGAGTAAAGACCCCATCGGCTTCAACGGCGGTGACTATGGCCTCTATAGCTACGCTGGTTCGGACCCGGTCAATGAAGCTGACCCGACGGGCCTCGCGGGTGTGGGCCATCACTATGTCCCGGTAAGCGTCTTCAGCGAGATCCCTGGACTTTCGCCCGAAGCTACAGCGGTCTTTGACAAGGCAACTACCGGCCCGCTCACCAAGCCGAACTGGAATGTCGGATTCACGAAGCAGCACATCGCGTACAACAACGCAGCGCGGAACTTGCTGAAGGACTACATGACACGAAATGGCATTACGCCCAGCGCGATGACTGCTGACGAGGCCGCCACTTTCGTCGCCGAGATTCGTGCTCAAGAAGGTCCAGTCATTCACGATTTCCTGCAAAACGTTGAGCAGGCGGCCGCCCGCTATGCGGCCGAAGAAGCCTCGGCGGTGGAGGCGTCTGCTCTCGCCGGAGCCTGCCGTGGCGTCGGCCGTGCCCTTGGAATAATCGGGTTCGTTCCCATGATCCTCGACGCATGGGATCGCGCTCAACTGATCGAAGAGTGTGAGAGGAATCCCTGCGCCGAGACTCTGCCTGACGGACTGTCGCTGAAGTGTGGGGTTTGGTGTTCCTAGGGGACAAGAGATCTCGGGAGGAGTCGTCATGAAGCCGTCGATTGAGGTCCTTGGCGTTTATCGACTGACGATCACCATCGATCTCGTGCGAGAGATGACCAATGCACGGTTCGTGGAGCCAGAGAACTGGCCAGGAGAGAAGAAGGCCGCGGAGCAAGCTGGCTTACGCGAACTGAGGGAGGCCGTATTAGTCGAGGTGCTCGTGCTACACAGAGATGACCAGTTCCGGATCGAGGATTTTGGTCAACCGCAGTCCGACCAGGCTGCGTACGCCGAACGGTATTTGAGCGACGATGGCGAATCTGTGGTTGGTACCGCATGGGATCCACCCTCGGGGCCCACTCTGCGACTTGCTTTCTTTCTTCATTACCTTCACGTCGATAGGCCGCTCCTGACGAGCTACGGCCCTGTAACCCTTCCGGAGCCTCGACCGATGCCGTTGAGGCTGAGTCGCTTGATGCCGTACCAGCCCGTTGCGTAGGCCTCTGCCGGGAAGGTGCCACCGTTCTTTCGAGAGCGCGCCGGCAGGGGGAGCCGGCATGCGCGCGGGTTTCAACTCCTCGACGCGCGCTCAGCTTTTCGGTTTCTCGTCGAGGATTTGGACGCTGGCGCGAATTTCGAGGATCGTGAGCACACGCCGCCAGCGACACGAAGACGACGGTCTACAGCTACGACGTGCGGGGCGCGCTGGTGGGTGTCGACCTGCCGAACGGGATCGCGATCAGCTACGTCGTCGACGCGGACGGCCGGCGGATCGGCAAGCGGGTCAACGGCGTGCTGACGAAGGGCTGGCTGTACGCGGGCGGCCTGGCGCCGGTGGCGGAGGTCGACGCGCTGGGGCAGGTGACGGCGACCTTCGTGTACGCGACGAAGGGGAACGTGCCGGACTACGTGCTGCGAGACGGCACCTCGTACCGCCTGTTCGCCGACCATCTCGGCTCGGTGCGGTTGGTGATCGAAGCGACGACGGGCGCGCTCGTCCAGCAGATCGACTACGACGCCTTCGGTCGGATCACGTACGACTCGAACCCGGGATTCCAACCCTTCGGCTTCGCCGGCGGCCTGTACGACCCGCAGACCGGACTGACACGCTTCGGTGCGCGGGACTACGACCCGGAGGTGGGGAGGTGGACCTCCAAGGACCCGATCGGCTTTGCGGGAGGTGATAGCAGCCTCTACGGCTATGTTTCTGGGGACCCCATCAACAGCATTGACCAGTTTGGCCTAGCAGACTGCTACGAGGATCGAGTTGTCGACGGAGTACGCCTCGGGGGCCCGTTGCCCGCCGGCGACAACATTCGATCGTGTACCCCGACGCTGGGAAGGCGGTTCGGAGACTGGCTCGACAGCATCAGTCCGACGCCGAGCGACGTCCCGATTGGCCCTGGGAGTACGACGACGATCGGTGGTTTTAGGAGCCTCCTGCTCATTCAGATCGTTGTGGGCTTGACGGAGATGGCATTGGTTGAGCTTGTGTCGCCATCCGCTGCACCGATGGTAAACATGGGGAAGCAAGGTAAGCACATTCTCGGCCACAACAACTTCATTGAGGGGCGGAGCATCCTCACGGCTGACCCAGAAGCGCTAGCGGCAAGAGCAGGTACAGGCCTGCCAGCGAACAACGTGCCGAGAGGACAGGCCGGCTTCAAGGAGCGAGTGGATTTCGGTGAAACTATCGGCATCTTCATCGAGAACGGTGTAGCTACGCCGACGTCGAACGGATTGATTATCTACGCAGCGGATGGGACGATCCACATTGTTCCGGTGAGGCCTTAGATCGATGAGCGAACTTCCAACCGAGTTCCGAAGTAGGGTGCTGCTTACCTTTCAAGTAGCGCTACTTGGCATGGTGACACCCTCTCTCCGAGCAGTGACGGTGGGCTGGGAAGGGCGGCGCATCACTGCTAGGTGTATCTACGACCGAGCAATCGTCAATGAAGACTGGGAGACCTGCTCCGACTTGGAAGGCGAGGTCCTTGCGAGCTTTCCGAATCAGGAGGTCGAGGTCTCCCCTAGGTATCTTGAGCGCGGCCGAGACTTACGTTCCGAACTACTCCAGGCTTGGGTCTACAGGCGAAAGGAGTAGCCTCAACTCACTGCGGCTTCCAGCTCTTCGGGTTTGCTGAAGTGAGCCGTTCCCCTTTTCCGATCCATTTCAGACCAGAGTCCGGGGCCTCAAGCGAAGATCCGACGACTTGCCGTTGTCGTACGCGAGCTGATTCTGGACCACGAGAGCGGGCGGTCTCGTCGACACGTCACCCCTCCCCCAGAATCCTCTCCGCCGTGTGGGTGGCGGAGACGATGACGGGGGTGATGCCGCCGCCGGGGCGGGTCCAGTGGCCGACGAGCCAGAGGCCGGGGAGGGGGCCTTCGACCGCGGGGCGGGCTTCGCCGAGTTGGTCGGGGGACATCTCCCAGCCGAGCATGGCGCCGCCGCTGTTCCAGGTGAAGCGCTCGGAGGTACGCGCGGTGGCGCTCGAGCGGGTGACGATGCGGCGGCGCGCGTCGGGCAGGACGCGTTCGAGATGGGAGAGGAGGCGCTCCTCGACCTCGTGCTTGTGGGCGAGCCAGTCGTCGACGCGCGCGGCGTCCATCGCCAGCACCTTCTGCAGGATCACCACCTGGCCGCCTGGCGGGGCCATCGCCGGCTCGTAGAGCGTCGGCGCGAAGATCTTGCAGCGCAGGCCGTCTTCGCCAACGCGGTCGGCGTCCCAGTCGTCCCAGTAGTAGCCCTGGATCGCCGCGAGCTCCTCCGGCGCCACGTCGCGCATGCCGAGGTGCGAGAGGAAGCACGGGAAGCTCAGCCGCATCGCGCGCACCTGCTCGGCGAGCGCGGCGGGCACCGCCCCGGCGGGAAGCAGTCGCTCGATCGTCTGGCGGAGATCGGCGTTGCAGACCACCGCGTCGGCAGCGACCCGATGACGGCCGGTGAGCGGGCCGCGCGTCGTCTCGAGCTCGACCCCGCAGGCGCGGCCGTCCGCGACGACGATGCCGGTGCAGCACGTGCTCATCAGGATGTCGCCGCCGCGCGCCTCGAGACAGCGGGCGAGCTCGTCGGGAAAGGCCTGCGAGCCGCCGACCGGGTAGTAGTTGCCGAGGAAGTAGGAGAAGCGCAGCATCGAGTCGAAAACGAACGAGGTGCGCGAGGGCGGCGAGCCCCAGTGCGCGCAGTCGGCGGCGAGCAGGAGGCGGAGCTTGCGATCGCCGAAGTGGGCGGCGAGCGCGTCGGCGAGCGTCCAGCCGAGACGCTCGCCGAGTCGTTCGGCGGGCAGGCCGCGGAAGAAGTGGGCGAGGCCGTAGAGGTAGGCCTCCTTGGCGGTGGCGAAGAAGCGGTCGATCGCCGTCGCTTCGTGCGGGAACGCGGCCTTCACCTCGCGCAGGTAGCTCTCGAGATCGGCCGGCACGTCGAAGCGGCTGCCGTCGGGGAAGTGGAAGGTGTCGACCGGGTCCATCTTCACCCACTGCGTCGTGCAGCCGAGCCGCGCCAGGAGGCGCCCGGTGAGCGTCGCCGGGTTGCCGAGCAGCGGATAGAAGTGGGTCGCCGCGTCGAAGGTGTAGCCGCCGCGCCGGAAGGTCGAACAGTAGCCGCCGGTCATGTAGTGCTGCTCGACGAGCAGCACCGAACGGCCCGCCTCGGCGAGCAGGTTCGCGGCGACGAGGCCGCCGATCCCCGAGCCGACGACGACGGCGTCGTAGCGCGAACGAGGCCCCGAGCGGCGGAGCCCGGCGAAAGCGCGGGCCACCGCGGCTCAGCCTCGCGACCCGGAGGGCGACGGGCTCGGCGCCTCCGGGCGGTTCCTGCCGTAGGTCTCGTGGGCCGCGGCGAACTCGCCGCTGGCAAGCGCCGCGCTCATCGAAATCTCGCCGGCGAGCACCGTGGCGGCGACGATCTCGGCGAGCTTGCGCGCCTTGTCGGGTCCGGCGCAGCCGAGCAGCGCGAGGCATTCGCGCCCGGTGCCGAGGCCCGTGCCGCCGCCCACCGTGGCGACGACGAGCGACGGCAGCGTCACGCTGGCGTAGAGGTCGCCCTCGCCGGTCACCTCGAGCTGGGTGATCGCCACCGCGGCGTTGGCGAGGTTGGCGACGTCCTGGCCGCAGGCGATGGCCAGCGCCGCGAGGGCGTTGGCGGCCTGCGCGTTGGCGCCGAGCGCGCCGGCCTCGAGGTGCGCGACGTGGCTCGCGTGCATCAACGAGGCGAGCGCCTCGGGGGTCGTGTGGAGGATCGCCTGCACCCAGCGGCGCTCGACACGGGCGCCTGCGACCACGCGCTTGCCCTTGCCGCCGGCGAGGAGCCGTCCGCTCGGGCGCTTCTCCGAGCTGAAGCCCGACTCGAGCATCTGCGGCGCGACGCCGAGACGCGCCTCGACGAGCCGGCAGGCGGCCTCCGAGGCGCGGACGATCATGTTCATCCCGTGGGCGTCGCCGGTCGCATAGCGCAGCTCGACGAGGACGCGCCGGCCGAGCAGGCGGGTGGCGACGCCGAGCAACCGGCCGTGCCGGGTGGTCGCCCCGGCGGCGATCCGCAGCTCCGGCTCGAGCGCCTCGACGGCGCGGGCGAACGCGGCGGCAGCCGCGAGGTCCGGCAGCACGAAGAGCGGCGCGACGAAGTTCTCGTCGCGCTCGACCCGCGCCGTCACGCCGCCGCTGCGGGTGAGCGCCACCATGCCGCGCTCGTAGGAGCGGACGATCGCCCCTTCGGTGGTGGCGAAGGGAACGTAGAAGGTGCCCTCGGCGTGCTCGCCGTGCACGAGGAGCGGGCCGGCCACGCCGAGCGGCACCTGGGCGACGCCGATGGGGCTCTCGATGTTGCCGCGCATCGCCTCGCTGTCGAAGTCGAAGCTGCCGGCGAGCGGCATCGCGACGGCGCACTGCGCCTCGAGCCAGGCCCGCCGGGCCTCGATGTCGGAGCGCGCGTAGCCGCCGTTGGCGAATCGCGGGACGAGCGCCATGGCGCCCGGCCGGAGCGGCTCGTCGCCCCCGCTCACGCCGTCTCCGGCGTGGCGACGAGCAGTGCCGCCACGGGGCCGTCGAGCGCGACCGCCGTCGCCAGCGCGACGCGCCCGGAAAGCGGGCGGGTGGCCGCCGCGAGCGACGGCAGCGGCAGCGAGCGATCGAGCTCGGCGAACCCGGCGAGGCCCGGCAGGCGGCCAGTGCGCAGGCATTCGAGCGCGAGAAGCGTCGACAGCGCGCCCCCCGCCCCGAGGCATTCGCCGAGCGGACCGGCGATCGCGAGGGCCGGCAAGGCCGCCAGCCGTTCGCGGCCGAAGACGAGCGCCAGCCCTTCAACCTCGGCCCGGTCGCGCGCCGGCGAGCCGCTCGCGCCGAGCGCCAGGAGATCGATCGCCGCCGGGTCGAGCGCCGCGTCGGCGAGCGCCTGGCGGATCGCCCGCGCCAGCGCCGCGGCGCTCGCGGCCGGGTCGGCACCGCGCGAGGGGTCGAACGCCTCGCCGTGACCGAGCACCTCGCCGAGCGGGCGGACGCCGCGAGCGGCGGCGCGCTCGAACGGTTCGAGGAGGGCGAGCGCCGCCCCTTCACCGAGGCGAAAGCCGTTGCGCCGGGCGCCGAGCGGCAGCGGCTGCGGGGCGCGGCCGTCGCTGCCCGCCGTCACGCCGAGTCGCTCGAAGCCGAGCAGCGCTTCGCGGCAGATCTCCTCGGCGCCGCCGGCGAGCATGGCCACGGGTCCGCCGGCATTCGCCCGGTCGCGCAGTTGGTCGGTCGCGTAGCCGAAGGCGAGCAGGCCGGCGACCGGGCCGCCGCCGACCGTGGCGTTGACGCCGCGCAGCCCGTGCCAGATCGCCGCCTGGCCGGCGGCGGCGTTGATCACGCTGTTGGCGAAGTCGAGCGGGCTCGCGTAGTTGGCGCCCATCTGCAGGGCGCGACGGTCGAACTCGGCGATCGTGCGCAGGCTCCCGAAGAGCGTGCCGAGCGCCAGCCCGACCTCGCCGCCGGCGAGCGCCTCCGGGCCGGCTGCGGCGAGCGCGAGCGACGCGGCGCTCGCCGCGAGGCGAGCGGTGCGGTCGAGCGGCCGGAGGTTGCGGTCGCCGAGCGTCCGGGCAGGATCGTAGTCGCGGGCCTCGGCGGCGTGCGGGTCGCGCAGTCCTTCGGAGAGCTCGCCGGCGAGCGGAGCGATGCCGGAGGCGCCGGCGGCGAGGGCGGATGCGACCGCGCCGAGATCCTCGCCGAGCGAGCAGACGATCCCCGCGGCACTGACGGCGATGCGGCTCATGCGTCCACCCGCCGGAAGATCACCGTCGCGTTGTTGCCGCCGAAGGCGTAGGCGTTGTTCATCGCCGCCTCGACCGGGGCCTCGCGCATGCGGTTCGGCACCACGTCGAGGTCGCACGCCGGGTCGGGCTCCTCGTGATTGATCGTCGGCGGGATCCGCCCTTCGGCGACGGCGAGACAGCAGACCGCCGCCTCGATGGCGGACGCCGCGCCCATCGTGTGACCGATCATCGACTTGATCGACGAGACCGGGACGCGCCGGGCGCGCTCGCCGAAGACACGCTGGACGGCGAGCGTCTCGAGCTTGTCGTTGGTCGGCGTGCCGGTTCCGTGGGCGCTGACGTAGCCGATCCGTGCGGCGTCGAGCCCGCTCGCCGCAAGCGCCGCTTCCATCGCGCGCGCCGGCCCGTCCCCTTCGGGATGCGAGGCGGTCATGTGGTGGGCGTCGCAGGAGAGGCCGTAGCCGGCGACCTCGGCGAGGACGCGGGCGCCGCGTGCTTCGGCGTGGGCCAGGGTCTCGAGCACCAGGGCCGCGGCGCCCTCCCCCGGCACCATCCCCTTGCGGTTCTTGTCGAACGGCTGGCAACGCTCGGGGGCGATGGCGCCGAGGCGGGCGAAGCCGGTGTAGGTGATCCGCGAGAAGGCATCCGCTCCGCCGGCGACCATCAGCTCGGCGCGACCGCGACGCAGGGCGTCGAAGGCCCAGGCGATGGCGTAGTTGCCGGCGGCGCAGGCGGTCGGCAGGAGGACCACCGGCCCGCCGGCGCCGAGCTCGGCGGCGACCGCCGAGGCGATGGCGTGACAGGGATAGCGACGGAGGAAGCCCGGTCCGAGCTCCGCCAGCGCGCCGGCGAGCCAGAGGTCGTCGAGCTCCTCGACCTCGCGCGGCTCGCCCGAGGTGGTGCCCATGGCGACGCCGACGCGCTCGAACGGCAGGTCGGCGGCGGCGAGCCCGGCGTCGGCCACTGCCTCACGCGCCGCCGCGACCGCGAGCTGCGAGGCGCGACCGAGCTCGTCGGGCCTGTGGCGACGCAGGGAGAGCGCCGGCTCGAAGCCGTGGACCTCGGCGCCCAGCCGCGACGGGAAGCGGCTGGCGTCGAAGGAGCGCACCGGTCCGATCCCGGAGTCGCCGGCGAGCAGCCGGCGCCAGCTCTCCGCCATGCCGGCGGCGAGCGGTGTCACCGCCCCGAGGCCGGTGACGACGATCCGCGTCCCACGATCCTGCCGTCGTGCCGCCATGCCGCCTCAGGCCGCCTTCTCGGCGAGCAGCTCCTGGACGAAGCGCACCGTGTCGTCGACGCAGTTGAGCGCCCCCATCCGCTCGTCGCCGTCGGGCAGGCCGAGCTGGAAGCGGTAGTCGACCTCGATGCGGATCTCGAGCAGCGAGAGCGAGTCGATCGCCAGGTCCTCGCGGAAGCGGGTCTGGTCGCCGAGTTGCTCGGGCTTGATGTTGGTCACCTTGGCGATGACGCGGCGCACCGCGTCGCGGATCTCTGGCTCGGTCATGGTCGGCCTCCTCGCCTCATTCACGACGTCGCCGCGCCGGAGAGGCCAAGCCGGAGGAATCCGGTGTCAGATCTGCCCGACCGAGACGCTGTCGCCGCTGCGGATCTGCAGCCAGTAGAGGAGGATCCAGAGGAGCGGCAGGGCCACGAGGAGCAGCCGGGCAAGCCGGCCGGCGGCGTACCAACCGGGAGTCGCCCGGTGCAGCACGTCGATCCGCTCGACGAACAGCACTTCGCAGTCGAAGTCGTCGCGACGGGTGCTGGTGCGCCGCCAGAACCCCTCCCAGTCTTCCATCTGGTAGTCGACGAGCAGTCCGCGCAGGCGCACCTGGTCGCCGATCTGCACGCCGGCGATCTGCCGGCGGATCGCCGGCGAGTCGGTGATCAGGTGGTTGTTGCCGAGACCGGTGAGGTCGAAGGGGACCCCCTCGCGGAATTGCACGTAGCAGGTGAACGGGCCGCTCTTGTAGCGCGACTCGAGGTACTGGCCGGTTGCGAGGTTCGGTCCCCAGACGACGCATAGGTCCTTGGTGTCGACCGAGGTGCGGTCATGGTAGATGTCGGCGACGCTCGAGATGTCGTTGTGGCTCACCACCACGCCGGTGAGCTCGTAGGTCGCCACCGGCCGGACTCGGCAGGAACGTCCCTTGTAGGGGAAGGTGAACGGCCGCCGGTCGGTCGCTTCCTGGCGCGGTGGCGGCGTCAGCGCGGGGTCGATCGCGTCGGGTCCCGGAAGCCGGCCGGCCATCAGCCAGGAGAGGGCGAGCAGCGCGAGCGCCGCGACGAAACCGTAACCGACCGCTCGCCGCAAGCGGTTCACGGCTGCGACGCCGGGCTCGTGGCCGCTGCGCTCATCCCGCCGCCCCACGCAGCTTGCCGAGTGTGGCCTGCTCGGCCTGCGCGTGGAGCTCGCGGACCTTCTCCCAGGCGGCGTCGGCGCGCGCGAGGAGCGCGGCGGCGATCGCCCGGTCGGTCAGGCCGGGGAGGTTGATGCAGACGTTCTGGTAGGCGCCGGCGGCGGCAGCGCGTGCCATCTGCGCCCCGGTGCCGGCGTCCGAAAGCGACGCCTGCAGGCCGATCGCGCCGATCTCGCGGCAGAGCGCGAGCACCTCCGGGCAGCCTTCGAGGACGCCGAGCGGCACCTCGATCGCGGTCACCGTGGCTTGCACCATCGCCGCTTCGCGGCGGGTGCGCTCGTCCTCGGTGCCCTTGGGCAGGCGCATCGCGGCGAGCAGGCCGTCGAAAGCGTCGGTGTCGGCGTCGACCGCCGCGAGCATTGCGTCCTTCAGCTGCTGGCCGCGCACCGCGATCCGTTCGAGCGCGGCGAGGCGGTCTTCGAACCCCTTCTTGGGGTGCGAGAGGTTGGCCACCATCGCCGCGAGCCCGGCGCCGAGCGCCCCGGCGAGGGCGGAGACCGAGCCGCCGCCGGGTGCCGGCGACTCGCTCGACAGCTCGTCGGCGAAGGCGCGGAGCGTCATCCCGACGAGCCGCTCGGGGCCGGCGAGACGGTACTCGATGACGCGTTCGCGCGCCTCGAAGGTCTTGACCTCGGAGAGGCCGAGGGTGCGCATGGCGACATGGACCAGCGTGCTCTCGGGCACGCCGGTCGAGCGGCCCATCCGGGCGAGGTAGTGGCGGCCGGCGTCGAGCAGCACCGAGCGCGGCACCAGGCCGACGAGCTCGGAGCCGGTCACGCGCAGGCCGCGCGCCTCGGCCCGTTCGACGCACTTGTCGAACACGTGGTGGACCGGCGTGGCGTCGAGGTCGGTGACGTTGATCGAGATCTGGGCGCAGCCGAACTCGGGGATCGTCCAGCCGACGGCCTTGATCCCCTTGAGCAGCCCAGGCTCCCAGATCTCCTCGCCCTGGGCGTCGAGCAGCGGGTTGCCCGCCTCGTCGAGCTTGCGGCGGCCCTTCTCGCGGATGTCGAAGGCGACGCGGTTGGCGAGGCGCTTGTCGAGCGTGTTGAGGTTGACGTTGTAGGCGACGAGGAACTTGCGGGCGCCGATGACCGTCGCGCCCCAGGCCGGCAGGAAGGTCGCCGGGCCGAAGTCGGGAGCCCATTGCGGGTCGTCGAGCTTGCGGGCCAGCCCTTCGTATTCGCCGGCGCGGATGTCGGCAAGGTTGCGGCGCTGTTCGCTGCGCGCCGCGTGCTCGTAGAGATAGACCGGCAGGCCGAGCTCGCGGCCGGCGCGCTCGCCGAGGCGGCGGGCGAGCTCGGCGCACTCCTCCATGGTGACGCCGGCCACCGGCACGAACGGCACCACGTCGACCGCGCCCAGACGCGGGTGGGCGCCGCGGTGACCGCTCATGTCGATGCGCTCGAGCGCGGCGACGAGCAGGCGCCAGGCCCCCTCGAGAACCGCCTCCGGCTCGCCGACGAAGGTGACGACGGTGCGGTGGGTCTCGACCCCCGGATCGACGTTGAGCAGCGTCACCCCGGGTGCGCTCGCGGCGGCGCGAGCGACGGCTTCGTAAACCTCGGGGCGGCGCCCCTCGGAGATGTTCGGCACACATTCGACGACGCGCATGTTTCCTCCGCCAGTTCGCAGGCTGGCACTCCGCCGTCGCGTCGTGGCGAGGCGGCTCGGGCATGGTAGCCGGGCGGCGCGGCGCTGACAACCGGCGGCGCGGGAGGCGCACCGTGGCGAAGGGTATGCTCTCGCCCGAACGGAGGCTCGACCATGGACTACCGCAACCTCGGCGGCACCGGCGTGAAAGTCTCGCCGCTCTGCCTCGGCACGATGATGTTCGGCAAGTGGGGCAACCCGGACCACGCCGAGTCGATCCGCATCATCCACCGGGCGCTCGACGCGGGGATCAACTTCGTCGACACCGCCAACATCTACTCGCAGGGCGAGTCGGAGGAGATCGTCGGCAAGGCGCTCGCCGGCCGGCGCGACGACGTGGTGCTGGCCACCAAGGTCTGGGGACCGATGGGCTCCGGCCCGAACCAGCGCGGGCTGTCGCGCAAGGCGATCCAGGAGCAGTGCGAGGCGAGCCTGCGGCGTCTCGGCACCGAGGTCATCGACCTCTATCAGATCCACCGGCCGGACCCCGAAACCCCTTGGGAGGAGACGCTTTCGGCGCTCACCGACCTGGTGCGGCAGGGCAAGGTGCGCTACCTCGGTTGCTCGACCAACCACCAGGAGATCCCGGGCCAGCGGCGCCTCGCGGCGTGGGAGCTCGTCGAGTCGCTGTGGATCGCCGACCGCCGTGGCTACGAGCGCTTCGTCGCGCTGCAGCCGCCGTACAGCATGTTGCGGCGGACGATGGAGGCGGAGCTCTTCCCGGCCTGCCTCCGCTTCGGGATCGGCAACCTGGTGTGGAGCCCGCTCGAGGGCGGCTTCCTCACCGGCAAGTACCGGCTCGGTGCCGAGCGACCGCAGGACAGCCCGCGTGCCGTCAACTGGGTGGGTGACACGCGCGAGCCGCGCTTCGCGCCGCGCCTGACGGCGGTCGAGGGGTTCCTGGCCCTGGCGGTGGAGAAGGGGGTGGCGCTGGCCGAGCTCGCGCTCGCCTGGACGCTGCAGCATCGGGCGGTGACCTCGACGATCATCGGCCCGCGCACGCTCGAGCAGCTCGAAGGGAATCTGCGCTCGCTCGACGTCCAGCTCACCGCCGACGACCTCGCCCGCGTCGACGCGATCGTCGCTCCCGGCACCTCGGTGCTCTGAGGTGGCGGCCGACGGGGCGGGGCGCGTCGATCTGCTGGTGATCGGCGCCGGAGCCGCGGGTCTGACCGCGGCGATCTGGGCGAAGCGATCGGTGCCGGAGCTCGCCGTGACGGCGGTCGACGGCGCTCGGACGCTCGGGGCGAAGATCCTCGTCTCGGGCGGCGGACGCTGCAACGTCACCAACGAAGTGGTGCGCGGCGACGACTTCGCCGGCTCCTCGCCGCGTGCCGTCGACAAGGTGCTCCGGCAGTTCGACGCCGTGCGGACGCGCGAGTGGTTCGCCAGCCTGGGCGTCGTCCTGAAGGGCGAGGAGGACGGCAAGCTCTTCCCGGTCACCGACCGGGCGCAGACCGTGCTGGAGGCGCTGCTCGGCGAGTGCCACCGCGCCGGCGTCGAGCTGCGCCATCCGTTCCGCGTCGATGCGCTCGGCGCGGGCGAGGCCGGCCTCGTCGCCGCCGGGCCCCAGGGCACGATCGGCGCGCGACGGGTGGTCCTTGCCACCGGCGGCTGCAGCCTGCCGAAGACCGGGTCGGACGGGGCCGGGTTCGGGCTCGCGCGCGAGCTCGGGCACCGGCCGACCGAGGCGGCCCCGGCGCTGGTGCCGCTGGTGCTCACCGAGGGACATCCGTTTCGCGCCCTCTCGGGGGTCGCCACGTTCGCCCGGTTGGAGGTGCGTGCGCCGAATGGACGACGGCTCGCGGTGGCGGAAGGGTCGCTGCTGTTCACCCACGTCGGTCTGTCCGGTCCGGCGGCGCTCGATATCTCGCGTCACTGGATCCTCGCGGCGCGCCACGACCCGCAAGTGCGGCTGGTCGCCGTTCTGGCCCCGCGCGCCGAACCCGAGCGGCTCGAGGTCGAGTTGCGCGACCTCGGCGGACGCACGGTGCGGACCGTGCTCGGTCAGCGCTTCGTCGGGGCCGGCACGCCGAGCGCGCCCGATCGACTGCCGGAACGGCTGATCGAAGCGCTCGCCGTGCTCGCTGGCGTCGAGGCGGCGACACCCGGCTATCGGTTGCCGCGCGAGGCGCGTCGCCGACTGGTCAAGGGGCTCACCGAGCTCGAGCTGCCGGTGGTCGGCGACCGCGGCTACGCCCACGCCGAGGCGACGGCCGGCGGCGTGCCGCTCGCCGAGCTCGAGCTGCGCAGCCTCGAATCGCGCCGCTGCCCGGGTCTGCACCTGGCCGGCGAAGTCTGCGACGTCGACGGCCGCCTCGGCGGCTTCAACTTCCAGTGGGCCTGGTCGAGCGGGCAGGTCGCCGGGGTCGGCGCGGCGCGAGCGCTGCTGGCGAGCGAATCGCGCTAGGTGCGCGTGAGCCGCAAGAGCAGGCGGTGCGTCGCGAGGTAGACGCCCGCCAGGGTCGCCGTGAGCACGGTCGCGAGATGGACGAGCGGGGGCCCGAAGCTGCGTCGAAAGACCGGGTCGGCGAAGGCCCAGTTGCAGTTGAGCGCCGGGTCGACGAATCGGCCGCCGACGACGAGCAGCGCGGCGATGGCGCACTGCAGGCCGTAGCCGCGGCGGTCGTAGCCGAGACGCCGCAGCGCGTGGAGCAGCACCAGCGGCCAGACCAGGTGGTAGAGCGAGAGCAGCCGCGCGAAGAGCGGGTACTGCGGGTCCCACATGTAGGCCGCTCCGCCGAAGAGGAAGTCGCCGGTGGCGACCTTCCACCCGACGTCGAGGCCCCAGGCGGTGCAGGGCAGGAGCGCCGCGACGGCCTGGCTCGACAGCAGGAGACCGTTGCCGGTCACCAGGCCGAGGGCGGTGAGCAGGATGCCGATGTTGCAGAGCACCAGGAAGTTGAGCCAACCGTAGGCCGCCGCGTAGACCGGCAAGTAGACCGCGAGCCACCCGAGGGCGGCCCAGCGCAGGACGGGGAACGGGTGGGCGCTGCCGGTCACGCGAGACGGTCGGCGGTGATCGTGCCGTCGCGCAGGGCGCGGCGCAGCGGCGGCTCGGGGAGTCCGTCGACCCAGGCGAGCTCGGCGGCGATCGCCTCCCGTGCGGCGGCGAGCTGCTCGACGACCCGCTCGGGGGCCGGACCGCCGGGGGAGCGGTGCGAGCGCGCCGCCGCTTCGGGGAGGAGGCGCTCCCGGGCGCCGGCGGGCAGCTCGGGACAGAGCTCGCCGAGCACCGATTCCGGCAGCTCCCAGAGCTCGCAGTTGCGCTCCTCGGCCGCCAGAACCACGCGACCGGCGCGGCCGTGGGCCTCGCGGAACGGCACTCCGGCCCCCACCAGAAGGTCGGCGAGCGCGGTGGCGGTGAGATAGCCGCCGGTCAGTGCCTGCCCCATCCGGGTGACGTCGAACGCCAGTCCCGCGAGGAGCGGTCGCGAGACCGTGAGGCAGCCCTCGGCGGTGTCGAGGGCGTCGAAGAGCGCTTCCTTGTCCTCCTGCAGATCGCTGTTGTAGGCGAGCGGCAACCCTTTGAGGACGACGAGCAGCGCCTGCAGATCGCCGAGCACGCGACCCGACTTGCCGCGCAGGATCTCGGCCGGCTCCGGGTTCTTCTTCTGCGGCATCAGGCTGCTGCCCTTGGCGACGCGATCGGAGAGCCGAGCGAACCCCACCTCGCTCGAAGTCCAGAGCACGACCTCGCTCGCCCAGCGCGACAGGTGGACGAGGCAGAGGGCGCAGGCGAAGGCCGCCTCGGCGGCGTAGTCGCGGTCGGCCACCGCGTGGAGACTGTTGGCAAAGACGCCGGGCAGGCCGAGCAACTCGGCCACGCGGGCGGGCGAGACGGGGTGCGGCGATCCGGCGAGCGCCCCGGCGCCGAGCGGCGAGACCCCCGCGGTTTCGTGGGCGGTGCGAAAGCGGCGGGCGTCGGCGAGCAGGCTCCAGGCGTGCGCGAGCAGGTGGTGGGAGAGCGAGACCGGTTGGCCGCGCTGCTGGTGCGTGTAGCCGGGAAGGAAGGTCTCGAGGTGGTCCCCGGCCCGGGCCGCGAGGTCCTCGGCCAGGGTCGCGGCGAGTCGCACGAGCCCGGCGAGCCGCTCGCGGGTGTAGAGGCGCAAGGCGAGGCCGGTCTGGTCGTTGCGGCTTCGTGCCGTGTGGAGGCGGCCGGCGGCCTCGCCGATCCGCTCGGCAAGCTGCCGCTCGATCCAGCTGTGAACGTCTTCGTCGGCCCCGTCGACGGCCAGCCGGCCGGATTCGAGCTCGGCGAGGATCCCGGCGAGGCCGTCGAGGATCGGACCGGCGGCCGGGGGATCGACGATCCCCTGCTCGAGCAACATGCGGGCGTGGGCCAGAGAGCCCAGGAGATCGGCCCTTGCCAGCCGCCGGTCGAAGGGCAGGGAAGCCGTGAACCGGTGGATCTCTGGGTCCACGCTGTCGCGAAACCGTCCGCCCCAGAGCTTCGTCTCGGGTGGGGTGGCGGAGGGGGGGCGGTCGTTCAAGAGAGGGTCTCCCGGGCTTTTTCCGAACGGTCGTCCCGGAGGGGCGACTTTCGGGGTGGAACGGCCTTAGAATACCCGTGAATAGGCCGGATCGTCCGTGTCCACGCGGTGCGCCTCGGGTGTATCGCCGCGGGCCCCCGGACGGCACGATCGAAGATCGACCCAAGAGAGGAGAGAGAGCTCACATGGCACTCATTCGAGGGAAAGCCGGAGTCACCGTCGGCGTGGCTGCGGCGCTGACGCTTGCGCTGGCTGCCGGCGCCGCTGCGGCGGAACGCCCGGTTTGTCAGGACTACAAGGCCAAGAACCGGATCATGCGGATCGGCCAGCACCCGTTCGCCAAGAAGGCGCCGGTCAAGAACGTCGCCGAGTTGCAGGCGATGTGGACCGCGCAGGGCGACGAGATCAAGTCGCTGCTCGAATCGCAGGGCCTCGGCCAGACGGCCGCCCCTCTCGCCGAAGCGGTCGCCGCCGGCAAGGTGCGTGACGCCGAGCTGAAGTCCGGCGACACGCTGAACTGGATGGCCTATCGGAAGCGGGCGAAGAAGCCGGCCGACCTCATCATGCCGGCCTGCTACGCCGGCAAGAAGACCTATCCCGGCTACGCGATGACGGTCGAGATTCCGCAGGCCGTGCAGATCGCCAACGCCATCTGTCGCCTCGACGCCTCGGGCGACGTCGCCGCCAAGACCCTCAAGGCCGACGCCTCGGCGAGCTCGAAGGGCGCCACGGTGGTGATGAAGGGACCGGGCGGAGAGCAGACGATCATCTCGGCCGACGGTCCGCGCACCTGGGAAGGGCCGTGGGTCAAGCGCTACTGCTTCGACACCGAGTTCGTGGTCAACGCTCCGCCGCCGGTCACCGACCGGAAGATCGACGTCTACGACTTCATGGTGCCGGCCGCCTGCGGCAACCTCTCGTTCGCCGGCCAGACGATCCGCACCGAGCAGGTGAAGGGCGAGGCCTGCACGGCCACCTTCTCCGTGCCGCGCGCGGTGCCGCCGCCGCCGTCGATCACGCTGGCGGTCGAGCCGGCCGAGATCTTCCGCGGTCAGTCGGTGACCTACACGGCCACCGGCCACTGGGATCGCGAAGCCGAGTGCGGCGTCGTCGACCCGCTGGTCGTCACGACGGCGCGCTGCAGCGACCCCGAGGCGGGCCGCTGGACTGCCGAGACCGGATCGTTCACGCCGGCCAAGGCGGGTAGCTACACCTTCTCCGGGACGGCGAAGAACGAGATCGGCGACGCGACGTCGACCACGACGACCGTGCTCGTCAAGCCCCGCTGGGCGATCCGCGGCTTCCTCGCGGCGATCAAGGCGAACAGCAACTCGGCCTGGCAGCGCACCAACGCCGGGACGACGAGCGAGGAGCTCTCCAGCCTGACGGTCGACGACGGTTGGGGGATCGGCGCTTCCGCCGAGTACCGCTTCAGCGACCTGATGGGCCTCGAGGGCGCGCTGATCTTCGGCGAGCTCGAGTCGAAGTTCCGCTACAGCCGCTTCGCCGGCTCCGACAGCGACAGCGACAAGATGGGGATGAAGGCGCTGACCTTCGGACCGAACTTCCACCTGATCCGTGGCTCGAAGGCCGACTTCTACGTCGGACCGTTCGCTGCCTACATGCAGATGGACGACGCGTCGTTCAACGTGCTCGGTGCCAACCGCAAGCGCGGCTACTCCAACGAGCTCGGCTACGGCGCCCAGCTCGGCCTCGACTACGGCTTCGGCCCCTGCACGCCGTGGGCGCTGCATTTCGGCCTGCGCTACATCGATCCGAAGTTCGACGTCGACGGTGGCGACGGCAACCCGAGCATCACGGTCACGCCGCTGCTGTTCGAGGCGGGCTTCGCGTACCGCTTCTAGTCGTCCCTGAGTCCGCAAAACCAAGGGGGGCGGGCCGCGAGGCCCGCCCCCCTTTTTTCTTGTGCGCCAGGCATGGCGCGCAGCGCCGGGCCTGGCGTCTGGCGCTGGATAACTGCGGAGGGAAACCGAAGCAGGAAGTGACCTGGGGGTGGAAGTCCCCTGCGGGCCTTGATGACGGGAACCGCGAGCCGAACCGCAAGGGTGCTCACCGCGAGGTGGGATCTGAAGGAAGCGGCAGGCAGAGCCCCGGCCCGAGGAACACGAAGCGCGTAGAGGCGCCGGAGTAGGTGGGCGAGAGGGCCAGAAGACTCGAAGCCCGAAGTCATCCGGACCGAGACGGCGTAGACGCGACGGGTATGTGGGGTGAAGGTCACGCGTCTTACCCTGGGAAGCCTGGGAGCTGCCGCAAGGCTAGGGCCGCCGCGAGGTGGACCGATGGCGACCAGGTGTCAGCAGAGGCCGAGAAGCCGCGGGCGTAGCCGCGGCGAGGGCCGAACGAGGTGAGCCGAACCGGCTCGGACCATTCGCGGGTGACGAAGGGCAGAAACGATGGCTGAGATGCCACGGCAGAGCGGGAAGGCGGACGGCGGAACCGTCCGAAGTACCGCCCCTGTGCCGCCAGTGACCCCGGCATGGAACGACTCCGTCGGGGAGCCGCCGCCGATGCAACTGGAAGAGGTGCTACGCAGGGAGAACTTGCTGCGCGCGTACCAGCGGGTCAGGAGCAACGGGGGTGCGCCGGGCGTCGACGGGATGAGCGTCGAAGAGCTCGGCAAGCACCTGGTGCAGCACTGGGACGCGATCCGCGAGGAGCTACGCGAGGGGAGGTACCGCCCCGCCGCGGTCCGCCTGGTGGAGATTCCGAAGCCAGGTGGCCGGGGAGTGCGCCGTCTGGGAATCCCGACGGTCCTCGACCGTCTGATTCAGCAGGCGATCCTTCAGGTGATTCAGCCGCCCATCGACGCGACGTTTTCGGACGCGAGCTTCGGCTTTCGTCCGGGGCGCAGCGCCCAGCAAGCCGTGTCTCGGGCCCGCGAGCACGTGAAGGCGGGGAACCGATGGGTGGTCGATATCGACCTGAAGGACTTCTTCGATCGGGTCAACCACGACGTGCTGATGGCACGGCTGGCGCGCCGGATCGAGGACCAGCGCCTCCTTCGTCTGATCCGCCGATCCCTCGAAGCCGGGCTGCTGGAAGGCGGCTTGGCCTCGCCGCGGGTGGAGGGAACGCCGCAAGGCGGGCCCCTCTCACCGCTCCTGTCGAACGTCCTGCTCGACGAGCTGGATCGGGAGCTGGAGCGCCGCGGGCACCGCTTCGTGCGTTACGCCGACGACTGCAATGTGTACGTGCGGTCCAAGCGTGCCGGCGAGCGGGTGCTGGACTCGCTGGAGCGCTTCCTCGCGAAGCGTCTCCGGCTGCCGGTGAATCGCGACAAGAGCGCGGTGGACCGTCCGTGGGTGCGGAGGTTTCTGAGTTACTCGATGACGGCTCACCGTGAGCCGAAGCTGCGGGTTTCGCGCGAGGCGCTCGCTCGGATGAGGAGCAAGCTGCGCGAGACGCTGAGCGGCGGTCGTGGCCAGAGCCTGTCGAAGACGATTCAGAAGCTCGGCCCGGTCATCCGTGGCCTGGTCGGGTACCTCCGCGATGTCGAGACACGCTCGAGCTTCGAGGAGCTGGACCAGTGGCTCCGCCGCAAGCTGCGCTGCATCGTGTGGCGCCAGTGGAAGCGGCCACGAACCCGCGCCAAGGAGCTCATGAAGCGGGGTATCGCCTGCGACAGGGCGCTCGTCTCGTCCTACAACGGTCACGGTCCGTGGTGGAACGCCGGTGCGTCCCACCTCAACCAAGCCCTCCCCGCCGGCTGGCTCGCACAGCTCGGACTCCTCAGCTTCGTCCAGGAGCACCGGAGGCTGACGTGCTCACCTTGAACCGCCGTGTACGGAACCGTACGCACGGTGGTGTGGGAGGTCGGGGGGCGTGAGCCCCCCACCTACCCGATCCTCGGTTTGGTGGTCGCGCTTACCAGACCGTGCAGATGTCGGCCGGATGCATCGGCGTGCCGGCCTTGCAGGAGAACGCCTCGAAGAAGGCCGGGTTGTTCATCGGCGCACCGATGGCGCGGAAATGGCCCGGTGAATGCGGGTCGGTGGCGACCTGCTGGCGCAGGAACTCCGGCGCGGCGACCGTGCACCAGACCTGCGCCCAGCCGACGAAGAGCAACTGCTCGTTGGTGAGGCCCGGCACCGCCGGCGGCGGCGGGCCGTGGCGCTTCTCCCAGATCTTGTACGCCGCGTAGGCCTGCTTGAGGCCGCCGAGGTCGGCGATGTTCTCGCCGAGCGTCAACTCGCCGTTGACCTTGGCGCCGGGCTCGACCTCGAACTTCGAATAGAAGTCCTTGACGCACGAGGTCTGGCCCTCGAAACGCGCCGCGACCTCCGGGGCCCACCACTCGCGGAGCTGCCCCTTGGAGTCGAACTTGCGACCCATGTCGTCGAAGCCGTGGGTGAGCTCGTGTCCGACCACCGCACCGATTCCGCCGTAGTTGAGCGCCGCCGGGAAATCGCGGTGGAAGAAGGGCGGCTGGAGGATGCCGGCGGGGAACGAGATCTCGTTCTGCAGCGGGTTGTAGGAGGCGTTGACGGTCTGCGGCGTCATCCCCCACTCCGTGCGATCGACCGGCTTGCCGACCTTGCGCATCTGGCGGTCGAACTCGAAGATCGAGCCGGAGACCGTGTTGTCGAAGTAGCTCGTCCGGCCGACGTTCATCGTCGAGTAGTCGCGCCACTTGTCCGGATAGCCGATCTTGTTGGCGATCGCCAGCGACTTCTCCTTGGCGCGCTCGCGCGTGGCGTCGTCCATCCAGCGCAGCCGCGGGAGTGAATTGACGAAGGCGGTCTCGATGTCGTGGATCATCTCGAGCGCCTTTTCCTTGCTGTCGCCGGCGAATTCGCGGTCGACGTAGACCTTGCCGATCGCCTCGCCGAGGGCGCCGGTCGTCGCGGCGACGCAGCGCTTCCAGCGGGGCTGGATCTCAGCCTGGCCGGAGAGGGTCTTGCCGTAGAAGTCGAAATTGGCGTCGACGAACGGCTTGGCGAGCTGGTCGGCGGCCGAGTTGACCGCGCTCCAGCGCAGGTAGGCGCGCAGCGTCGGCAGCGGCGTCGTCGCGGCGAGCTTCTCGAGAGCGGTGAAGAACTCGGGAGTCGCGACGTTCAGGTCGGCGAGCGCCGGGAAGCCGATCGCCTCGAAGTAGCGGTCCCACGGGAGACCCGGAGCGACCTTGGTCAGCCCTGCACGGTCCACGGGATGGTAGAGCTTCTCGATCTGCCGCATCTCCGTGTTCGGGCGGGAAGCGCGGGCGAGCTCGGTCTCGAACGCGACGATCGCCTTGGCGTCGGCGGCGGCCTGCGCCGCCGGCGTGCCGAGCAGGCCGAGCATGCGGGCGACGTGCGCCTCGTACTTCTGCATCAGCTCCTTCTTCGTCGGGTCCTCGCTGACGTAGTAGTCGCGCTCGGGCATGCCGAGGCCGCCCTGGATGAGGAAGAGGATATTGAGCTCGGGGTTCTTGAAATCGGGCACCGGTCCGGCGCCGAAGAGCGTGTTGGCCCCGGCGCGGTGCAACTTGCCGGCGACCGCGAAGAGCGACGCCGGGTCGCTCACCTTGTCGATCTCGGCGAGCCAGGGTGCGAGGGGCGTGGTGCCTGCCTTCTCGACCGCGGGCTCGTCCATGCAGGCGGCGTAGTAGTTGCCGACGAGCGCACGCTCGGCGTGCGGGTCGGTGCCGGGGGCGGCGGCGGCCTCGTCGAGGATCGTGCGAACGATCTCGCGATTGCGCTCGCTGATGGTCGAGAAGCTGCGAGTCCATCGGGCCTGATCGGCGGGCAGCTTGGTCGAGTCGAGCCAGCCGCCGCAGGCGTAGCGGTAGAAGTCCTGGCAGGGATCGGCCTTGAGGTCCATCGACGAGAGCACCTGCTGGGCGATCGTCGACTGGCCGGCGGCCGGCGGCAGGTCGGTGGCCAGCGCCGGGCCGGCGAGACCGAGAGTGAGGGTGGCAAGAGCGGCGAGACGGATTGCTGACATCGATCCTCCTTGGGTAGACGGACGCATCCGGTCTTCTTACGCGCCGGCGCGCCGAGAGTTGCCGATGGTCGCGATTCGGGGGGGCGGGGAGGCCCGGAGCGTGCCGGCGGGAGCCGATTCCACCCCGGACCGCTCGCGTCACGTCACGAGGGTGCGAGCGGCGCTGCGCACTCGGGCCGGTCGTGAGCCGGGTTGTTGACCGCCAGACCGACCGGGAAGCCTCGGAGCAGGTCGTCCGGCGCCGGAGCGAGAAGCGGGAGGAGGCGTGCGACGTCGAAGATGGCGGGATCGAGCCAGAGCGCGAACTGCTCGCGGGCGACAATGGCCGGCATCCGGTCGTGCACCGGCGCCAGGACGGCGTTCGGCGTCGTCGTGACGAGGGTGCAGCTCTCGAGGTCTCCCGTCGCGGGATCGGTCCAGCGCGACCAGAGGCCGGCGATGCCGAACGGTCGGCCGTCGCCACGGCGGAAGAGCCACGGTTGCTTGCGCTTGCCCTCGGGTTTCCATTCGTAGAAGCCGTCCGCCACGACGAGGCAGCGTTGACGCTTCAGCGGGCCGCGGAACGCCGGCTTCTCGGCGAGCGTTTCGGCGCGCGCGTTGATCAGCCGGTTGCCGATCGCCGCGTCCTTGGCCCAGGCGGGGACGAGCCCCCAGCGGACGAGGGCGAGCTCGCGCGGTGCCCCCGGCGCCGGGACGCGGACCACCGGCACATGCTGGGTCGGAGCGACGTTCCAGCGCGCCGCGAGCTCCGGCGGGGCGTCGAGCGAGAAGACCTCGGCGACGACGTCGCCGGGCGAAGAGATCGTGTAGCGGCCGCACATCGACAGGTCCTCCCGGGTCACAGCGCGTTGGGGTGCGCTGCCGACGATAGCGCGTCCGTCCTCCGGCTCACTCGTCGGCGAGATCGAGGTGGAAGCGGTGCAGCCCACGGCGGAAGAGCGGCACGAGCAGCAGGGCCACGAGGGAGAGGAAGACCACCCCCGAGAAGAGCGCGTAGGCGGTGGCGAAGAGCTTGCCCGCCGCCGACTCCATGCGATCGACCGGGCCCATGCCGGTGAGGATCATCGCGGCGTTGAGCAGCGCGTCGAGCCAGCCGAGCCCCCCGAGGGCGTGATAGCCGGCGGCGCCAACGGCGAGCGATCCCGCGACGGCACCGGCGGCGATCCCCAGGTTGCGTCGCAGCATCGCCTCGGCGACGCGCACGTGGTGCAGATGGTGGGCGAGATGTCGGGCACCGGGCTTCGGTTCGATGGCGCTCATCGGAATCTCCTCTCCGGGCCAGGGCACGCGCGGCCGCTGCCCATCGGAACCCATGCACGGTACCCGCGGAGCGGCGTGGGCACAAGCCGGGCCGGTCGGGCTAGAGTCGGGCAATGGGGTTCTCTCTCGACGCGACGCTCGCACGGCTCGACGAGGGTCGGCGCATTGGCCAGCACCTCGGTGGTCAGCTCTGCGTGCTCCGGCGCGGTGCCCTCGTCGCCGATCTGGCCTTCGGCGACGTGCGCCCGGGAGAGCCGATGACCACCGCCCACCGGATGCTCTGGCTCTCCTCGGGCAAGCCGGTGGCCGCCCTGGCGATCGCCCAGCTCTGGGAGCGCGGCCGGCTGGGGCTGGACGACCCGGTGGCTCGCCATCTGCCGGAGTTCGGAGCCGCCGGCAAGGAGGGCGTGACGGTCCGCCACCTGCTGACCCACACGGCCGGCTTGCGCATGCCGGAGGTGGGGTGGCCGGAGAGCTCCTGGGAGGAGATCCTGGCGCACATCTGCGCCCACCGGCTCGAGCCGCGTTGGGTCCCCGGGCGCAAGGCCGGGTACCATCCGATGTCGACCTGGTTCGTCCTCGGCGAGATCGTCCGCCGGCTCGATGGCCGTGACTTCCCGCGCTACGCGCGCGACGAGATCTTCCTGCCGCTCGGCATGAGCGACTGCTGGCTCGGTGGCATGCCGGACGAGGAGTACGAGCGCGCGCAGCCCTGGCTCGCGCCGCTCTGGCGCTGCGAGGGCGAGCCGGAGATGCGTCCCTGGCACTCCCGCGAACGCCTGACGCGGAGCTCGCCGGGAACCAACGGTTGCGGTCCGATGCGCCAGCTCGCGCGTTTCTACGAGATGCTGCGTTGCGGCGGCGAGCTCGACGGAGTGCGACTGCTGGCACCGCAGACCGTCGAAGCGCTCGTCGCGCGGCATCGGGTCGGCCTTTTCGACCACACCTTCCGTGCCCAGCTCGACTGGGGGCTCGGCGTGATCGTCAATTCGGCCTGGCATGGCGAGCCGGAGATGCCCTACGGCTACGGTCCGCACGCCTCGTCGCGCACCTTCGGACACAGCGGGGCGCAGTCTTCGACCGGCTTCTGCGACCCCGAACCGGGCCTGGTGGTGGCGCTGGCGGTCAACGGAATGCCGAGCGAGGCGACACACCGCCTCCGCTTTCACCAGATCCTCGCGGCGCTCTTCGAAGATCTGGGGCTCGTCGGGCTATAATCGGACTTCGTGAGTGGTGCGGCGTTGCTCGAGCCCCGGGTCCTTCCCCGCTCCGAGCATCCGATCTCGCGCAGCCTCATCGACAAGAACGCGCTCAAGGTGCTGTACCGCCTCCACGAGGCCGGTCACACCGCGTACCTGGTCGGCGGCGGCGTGCGCGATCTGATGCTCGGGCGCAAGCCGAAGGACTTCGATGTCGCCACCGACGCGAAACCCAACGAGATCCGTCGCATCTTCCGCAACGCCCGCCTGATCGGGCGGCGCTTCCGCCTGGCGCACATCCTCTTCAAGGAGGGGATCGTCGAGGTCTCGACCTTCCGTGCGGGGCCCGGTGCGGAGGAGCGGCCGGCCGAGGGAGCCGGCGACCTGCTGATCACCAGCGACAACGTCTTCGGCAGTCCCGAGCAGGACGCGTTCCGTCGCGACTTCACGATCAACGCCCTCTTCTACGACATCGCCGACTTCAGCGTCATCGACTTCGTCGGCGGCCTCGCCGATCTCGAAGCGCGGGTGATCCGTTCGATCGGCGACCCAAACGTGCGCTTCCGCGAAGACCCGGTGCGGATGATGCGAGCCTGCGAGCTCGCTGCCCGCCTCGGTTTCGGGATGGAGAGCGAGACGCAGGAGGCGATCCATCGCCACCGCGGCGAGATCTCGCGCGCCGCGCCGCCGCGGGTGACCGAGGAGCTCGTCGAGCTGCTCTCCTGCGGGCGCGCCGGCGCGGCGCTCCAGTGGATGCTCGACCTCGGGCTGCTCGAAGTCCAGCTGCCGGAGGCGTATGCCATGGTGGCCGCCGGACAGCGCGGTCTCGGCGATCTCGGGCGGCTGCTGCCGGTGGTCGACGAGATGGTGCTCGGCGGGCGGTCTTTCAAGGACTCGCTGCTGCTCTCGCTGCTGTTGCTGCCCAAGCTCCTGCTGCGGCGCTACGACGTCGAGGCGCTCGGCCAGCGACCACTGCGCCGCCACGAGCTCGAGACGCTGGTCGAGGAGGTGGCGTTGCCGTTCGCCGAGCGCTTCGCGCTCGCCAAGGCGCGCACCTTCGAGATCCGCGAGACGCTGCTGGCCTTCGCCGAGCTCTGCGACGTGCCGCGCGAGCGCCAGCGCCGCGCCCGTCTCGCCGGTCGGCCGTTCTTCCGTCAGGCGCTCGAGCTCTTCGAGCTGCTCGTGGCGGCGACCGGCGAGGGGCAGGCGGAGCTCCAGCTCTGGCGCGCCGAGACGCCGGGGGCGCCGCGTCTCAAGCTGATCGCCGGCGCGTCGCCGGGTGTCGACGGGGAGCGCGAGGGTGGGTCGCCTCCCGCCGCGGCCGGCAAGCGCAGTCGTTCGCGCCGCCGCCGTCGCCGCGCGTCGGGACGCGGCGTGGCCGGCGAGATCGCCGGGACGTGACGAGGAAACGGGGACGATGTTGACCACGCGACAGGGCAGCGCGTCGGTGCTGCCCGCCAGGGGAGGCGTGACGATGGGATGGTTCGCCGAGTCCTACCGCTCGGCCCTCGGCAAGAAGGCGGTCATGGCCGTGACCGGCTTCGTGCTGTTCGGCTTCGTGTTCGTCCACATGGTGGGCAACCTGAAGCTGTACCTGGGGCCGGAGAAGCTGAACCACTATGGCGAGTTCCTCCGCGAGGTGGGCGCGCCGGTCTTCCTCCACGGACAGGTGTTGTGGATCGCGCGAGCGGTGCTGCTGCTCTGCGTCGTCCTCCACATGCACTGTGCCTGGGTGCTGACCCGCACCAGCTGGGCGGCGCGGCCGGTCGGCTACCGCATGCAGCAGGCGGTGCAGACCACCTACGCCTCGCGGACGGTCCGCTGGGGCGGCGTGATCATCGGCGCCTTCGTGCTCTACCACCTGGCGCATCTGACGCTCGGCTGGACCACCGACGGCTTCCAGCCGGGCAAGCCGTACGAGAACATCGTCGCCGGCTTCCAGGTCCCGTGGATCGCCGCGATCTACGTGGTCGCCAACCTCGCGCTCGGGCTGCACCTCTACCACGGCATCTGGAGCCTCTTCCAGACCCTGGGCTGGAACAGCCCGGGATTCAACCCTTGGCGCAGGCGGTTCGCTGCGGCGTTCGCGGTGATCGTCACCGCGGGCAACGTGTCGTTCCCGATCGCCGTGCTGACCGGCTTCGTCCGGTGAGGGAGGGGAGGCCATGACGCTCGACAGCAAGATCCCCGCCGGACCGATCGAACAGAAGTGGGACAAAGCCCGCTTCGACCTCAAGCTGGTCAACCCGGCCAACAAGCGCAAGTTCAAGATCATCGTCGTGGGCAGCGGCCTCGCCGGCGCTTCGGCGGCGGCCACGCTGGCGGAGCTCGGCTACAACGTCGAGTGCTTCTGCTACCAGGACAGCCCGCGACGCGCCCACTCCATCGCCGCCCAGGGCGGGATCAACGCCGCCAAGAACTACCAGAACGACGGCGACAGCGTCTTCCGGCTCTTCTACGACACGGTCAAGGGGGGAGACTTCCGCGCGCGCGAGGCGAACGTCTACCGTCTGGCGCAGGTGTCGACCGGCATCATCGACCAGTGCGTCGCCCAGGGCGTGCCGTTCGCCCGCGAGTACGGCGGCTATCTCGACAACCGCTCCTTCGGCGGCGCCCAGGTGTCGCGCACTTTCTACGCGCGAGGGCAGACCGGGCAACAGCTGCTGATCGGCGCCTACCACGCGCTCTCGCGCCAGATCGGTCGCGGCCAGGTGAAGATGTTCCCGCGCACCGAGATGCTCGACCTGGTGGTCGTCGACGGCCGCGCCAAGGGGATCGTCGTGCGCGACATGGTGACCGGCAAGGTCTCCTCGCACGCCGGCGACGCGGTGCTGCTCTGCACGGGCGGCTACGGCAACGTCTTCTACCTCTCGACCAACGCCAAGGGGTGCAACGCCACGGCGATCTGGCGCGCCCACCGGCGCGGCGCGCTCTTCGCCAACCCGTGCTTCACGCAGATCCACCCGACCTGCATCCCGGTGGCCGGCGACTACCAGTCGAAGCTGACGCTGATGTCCGAGTCGCTGCGCAACGACGGCCGCATCTGGGTGCCGAAGAAGGCGGGAGACAAGCGGGCCGCCGGAGACATCCCGGAGAGCGACCGCGACTACTTCCTCGAGCGTCGCTATCCGGCGTTCGGGAATCTCGTGCCGCGCGACGTCGCCTCGCGCAACGCCAAGATGGTGTGCGACGAAGGTCGCGGTGTCGGCCCGAGCGGGCTCGGCGTCTACCTCGACTTCGCCGAGTCGATCCAGCGGCTCGGCCGCGGCAAGATCGAGGAGCGCTACGGCAACCTCTTCGAGATGTACGAGAAGATCACCGGCGAGAACCCCTACGCCGTGCCGATGCGCATCTTCCCGGCGGTCCACTACACGATGGGCGGCCTGTGGGTCGACTACAACCTGCAGAGCAGCATCCCCGGTCTCTACGTGCTCGGCGAGGCGAACTTCTCCGACCACGGCGCCAACCGGCTCGGCGCCTCGGCGCTCATGCAGGGACTGGCGGACGGCTACTTCGTCATTCCGTACACGATCGGCGACTACCTCTCCAAGCACATGGGCGAGAAGGTCACCACCGACCTGCCGGAGTTCAGGCAGGCGGAGAGTGAAGTCACCGGGAGGGTGCAGAGACTGCTCGCCGTCGACGGCAAGCGGAGCGTCGATTCGTTCCATCGCGAGCTCGGCAAAATCTGCTGGGAGTTCTGCGGCATGGCCCGCAACGAGGCCGGGCTGAAGAAGGCGCTCGAGCTCATCCCGCAGCTCCGGGCCGAGTTCTGGCGCGACGTCCGCGTGCTCGGCGAGGGGGAGGAGCTCAACCAGTCGCTCGAGAAGGCCGGCCGCGTCGCCGACTTCCTCGAGCTCGGCGAGCTGATGTGCCGCGACGCCTTGAACCGCAGCGAGTCCTGCGGCGGCCACTTCCGCGAGGAGAGCCAGACCGAGGAGGGCGAGGCGCAACGCGACGACGAGAAGTTCTCCTATGTCGCCGCCTGGGAATGGAAGGGGGAGGGCAACGCCCCCGCCATGCACCAGGAGCCGTTGACCTTCGACTACGTCAAGCCGAGCCAGAGGAGCTACAAGTGATGAACCTCACACTCCACGTCTGGCGGCAGAAGGGCCGAGAGGACGCGGGCCGCATGGTGCGGTACGAGGCTCCCGGCATCAGCAGCCACATGTCGTTCCTCGAGATGCTCGACGTGGTCAACGAGCGTCTCATCGAGAAGGGCGAAGAGCCGATCGCCTTCGACCACGACTGCCGCGAAGGGATCTGCGGCATGTGCGGGCTGGTGATCAACGGCAAGGCGCACGGCCCGCAGAAGGGCACGACCGCCTGCCAGCTCCACATGCGGCACTTCAAGGACGGCGACGAAATCACCATCGAGCCGTGGCGCAGCAAGGCCTTCCCGGTGCTGAAGGATCTGGTCGTCGACCGCACGGCCCTCGACCGCATCGTCCAGGCCGGCGGTTTCATCTCCGCCAACACCGGGTCGGCGCCGGACGGCAACGCCATCCCGGTCCCCAAGCAGGACTCGGACCTGGCGATGGACGCGGCCTCCTGCATCGGCTGCGGCGCCTGCGTCGCCCAGTGCCCGAACGGCGCGGCCCAGCTCTTCGTCTCGGCCAAGGTGTCGCACCTCGGCCTGCTGCCGCAGGGCCAGCCAGAGCGCTGGGACCGGGTGGAGAAGATGGTCGCCCAGATGGAGCAGGAGGCGTTCGGATCCTGCACCAACTACGGCGAGTGCGAGGCGGTCTGTCCGAAGGAGATCTCGGTCGACTTCATCGCCCAGCTCAACCGCGACTACCTCAAGGCTCGCTTCCGTCCGAAGCGCGAGGCCCGCGGTAGCGCCGGTGCCGGCTGAGCCGGCGCCTCCAGCTCGTCTTTCCCTCGAATGCCGGGTCGCGAGACCCGGCATTCTGCTCTCTCGCCGAAACGGCCGGCGAGGCGAGGCGTACAATGAGATCGACGAGCCCGTCGACGCTCCCGCGCTGCCCGTCGACCTCCCGGCGTGGGGGCGGAAAGGAGAGGTTCCATGCTCTGGGTCGTCGCCGCGATTCTCGTCTTCTTCTGGGCACTCGGAATGATGAGCCCCCACACCCTGGGCGTCTACACCCACCTGCTGCTCGCCGCGGCGGCTGTCGTGGTGGCGTTGCGCCTGATGCAGGGGCGTCCCTACCGCTGATCGCGGAGGACTTGGCGGGGCGATGTCGAGTGGTTGGAAGAGCCGTCGCCGGGCGGTTCTGTGGTGAATCGCGAGCCCGCAACCCGCGACACCCAGGCGGTCGTGCGCTCCTTCCAGGCTCGCCAGCGAGTCATGTCCGCAAGAGCGAGAAGCCTCCCGGCCGAGGCGATGTCTCGCTCTTCCTTCCGTGGCGATCTCCCGAAGGTCCTGGTCGCAGAAATCCGGGACAGGCACGGATTTCGACGAGCCCGGAGCCCCGGCCTGCCGACTCCCGGTGGGTGCCGTGCGTGAGATTGTCGCCGCCCGTTTCGGGGTCTAGACTCTGCCCGCCGTGAGCCGAGCGCTTCGGGGGGTACTCGCAGCCGGGCTGCTCGTGGGGGTCGCCCCGCTCGCCGCCGAACCGCTGCCGCGCTTTGCCGGCAACGCGGTGTGGAATCAGAGCGTCGTCGCGGCGCCGGTGCATCCGCAGTCGGCGGCGATGATCGCCACGCTCGCTGGCCTCGGCGGCTTCGGCTTCGGCCGCATGCAGATCGACTTCTCGATGCACGTCGTCCACGCTGCTGCCGGAGCCCCGACGCGGGTCATCGCCGCCCATCCCGACGGCTACTGGGACCCCGACTGCGATCCGCTCGGGACCGCCGTGCCGGTGCCGCTCGATGCGGCGATCGAGGGCGAGAGCGGTCTCGACTGCGACCACGTCAACAACGATTGCCACCTGCTGGTGGTGCAGGGGCGCACGCTCTACGAGCTCTACGCCACCACCGCGGTCAGCGCGACCACGCTCGAGACCCACTGCCTGGCGACCTGGCATCTCGACGCGAGCTATCCGCCCGAGGGGCGCGGCGAGCACTGCACGAGCGCCGACGCTGCCGGCTTCCCGATCGCTCCGTTGCTCTTCAACGCCGACGAGATCGCCGCTGTGTTGGCCTTCGACCCGACCGGCGACACGGTCGATCTCGGGCACGCGGTTCGGTTCATCCTGCCGAACGAGCGCATGGCCAACGATCCGTCGCTCGGCGGCGTCGGCGGCCGGCTTTACGCGCGACCGGGCACGCACGCCGGCAGCCCATCGGGTCCGGTCGGTTCGGTGCCTTACGGGGCACGCCTTCGGCTCGCGCCGGGCTTTCCGCGCACCGGCTACAACCCGGCGGCGCGCGTGCTGCTCAACACCTTCGAGCGCTACGGAATCGTGCTCGCCGACGGCGGCAGCGTGGCGCTGACGGCGGAGAGCGACCTCTACACGGCCACCTCGTGGGCCGATCTCGGCGTCGACTCGCGCCTCTTCGACCTCACGCCCGGCGCCACGGATCTCGCGATCACCCACTTCCAGGTGCTCGACACCGGGGCCCGCATCGGCGAGACCTGGGACTGCGTGCGCACCGAGATCGTCGTGCCGCTCTTCGTCGACAGCTTCGAGTCGGGCTTGGGGCGATGGTCGGGTGGCCACGCCCCCTGACTGGCGGGTCTCCCCGTCGCGCTTGACGACGGCCGCTGAAAGGTCTTGACTCTCGTCATGCGAGAGTCGGCGAACCGCGGGTATCTCGAACGGATCCTCACCGCGCGTGTCTACGAGGTGGCGATCGAATCGCCGCTCGAGCCGGCCCCGCTCTTGTCGCGGCGGCTCGGCAGCACGGTGCTCTTGAAGCGCGAGGATCTGCAACCGGTCTTCTCGTTCAAGCTGCGCGGCGCCTACAACCGGATGCGCTCGCTCTCCGCCGAGGAGCTCGCGCGCGGCGTCGTCGCGGCGTCGGCGGGGAACCATGCGCAAGGGGTCGCGCTCGCCGCGCAGGTACTCGGCAGCCGCGCGGCGATCGTCATGCCGGTGACCACGCCGCGCATCAAGGTCGCCGCCGTCGCGGCACGCGGCGCCGAGGTGGTCCTGCACGGCGACACCTACGACGATGCCTATGGGTACGCACGCACGCTTGCCGCCGAGTCGGGGCGCACCTTCGTTCATCCTTACGATGACCCAGAAGTCATCGCCGGGCAGGGGACGATCGGCATGGAGATCCTGCGCCAGCATCCGGGCGCACTCGACGCGATCTTCGTGCCGGTGGGTGGGGGAGGGCTCGTGGCCGGGATCGCCGCCTACACCAAGCGGTTGCGGCCGGAGATCCGAATCGTCGGGGTCGAGCCGCTGGACGCCGACGCGATGGCTCGTTCGCTCGCCGCCGGCCGCCGCGTGCGGCTCGAGCGGGTCGGCCTCTTTGCCGACGGCGTCGCGGTGCGCGAGGTGGGCCGGGAGCCGTTCCGTCTCTGCCGCCAGCTCCTCGACGAGGTCGTCTGCGTCGACACCGACGCGATCTGCGCGGCGATCAAGGACGTCTTCGAGGAGACGCGCTCGATCCTCGAGCCGGCCGGGGCGCTCTCGGTCGCCGGTCTCAAGGCATGGCTCGCGCGTGATGGCCGGCAAGGCGCGACGGTGGCGGCGGTGGCGAGCGGAGCGAACGTCAACTTCGACCGGCTGCGGCACGTCGCCGAACGGGCGGAGCTCGGCGAGCGGCGCGAGATCCTGCTCGCGGTGACCATCCCCGAGCGCCCCGGGAGCTTCCGCGCCTTCTGCGCGCTCGTCGGGCGCCACAACATCACCGAGTTCAACTACCGCTACGCCGATCCGCGCGAAGCCCACGTCTTCGTCGGCCTCGAGGTGGGAGACGAGGCCGAGATCGCGCCGCTCGTCGCGAGCTTCCGCGACCACGACCTGCCGACGGTCGATCTGACGGACAACGAGATGGCGAAGCTCCACGTCCGCCATCTCGTCGGCGGGCGAGCGCCCGGTGCGGCCGACGAGCGACTGTTCCGCTTCGAGTTTCCGGAGCGTCCGGGAGCACTACTCGGCTTCCTCGAGAGCATGAATCAGGGGTGGAACATCAGCCTCTTCCACTACCGCAACCACGGCGCCGACTACGGCCGCGTGCTCGCCGGGATCCAGGTGCCGCCGGCCGAGGAGGCGGCCTTCCGTCGCTTCCTTGCCGGCCTCGGTTATCGGCACTGGGACGAGAGCGCGAATCCGGCCTACCGCCTCTTCCTCCAACACGAGAGAAGCTGAGGGATGGATCGCTGCAACTCCACGCTGTCGGCGGAGACGGTCACCCGCTACCTCGAGCGCCTCGGTCTCTTCGCGGCAGCGGTCGAGCTTTCGCCCGCCGGTCTGCGCCGTCTGCAGCGCGCCCATCTGCTGTCGGTCCCGTTCGAGAATCTCGACATCCACCTGGGCGTGCCGATCGTCCTCGAGCCGCAGGCGCTCGTGGCCAAGATCCTCGCCGGCCGCGGCGGTTTCTGCTACGAGCTCAACGGCGCCTTCGCCGAGCTGCTCGCGGCGCTCGGATTCGTCGTCACGCGGCTCGAAGCGCGCGTCCACGACGGAGACGTGCCGGGCATGCGCTTCGACCACCTCTGCCTGCGTGTCGACCTCGACGAGCCGTGGCTGGTCGACGTCGGCTTCGGCGCCTCGTTCGAGCATCCGTTGCGACTCGCCACCCCAGAGCCGCAGGACGATCCTCAGGGCACGTACCAGATCGTCCCGGCGGAGGAGGACGGCTGGCTCGACCTGCGCGAGAACGGCAAGCCCCAGTACCGCTTCTCGCTCACCCCGCGCCGGCTCGACGAGTTCGCCGATGGTTGCCACCACCACCAGACGTCGCCGCAGTCGCACTTCACCAGCGGCCCGGTCTGCACGCGCCTGACTGCGGGCGGGCGGGTCACGCTGCGGGGCACGAGGCTGATCGAAACGCATGCCGGTGAGCGCCGCGAGTCGGACATCGCCCCGCAGGACCTGCTCGACGTCTATGCCAGTCGCTTCGGCGTCCATCTCTCGCGACCGCCCGGTCCACGCCGGGCTTGACAAGCGTTCCAGGCTCGTCTACTGTCCGCGCACTTCATGAGCCGCTCCGCCTGCGTCGCCCGCCGTCTTGTCGTTCTCCTCTCGCCGGAGACGCTGGGCCTTGCGCTGGTCGTCCTCGCCCTTATCGTCCGGGTCCTCGTTCTTGGCCCGACCGGGGGTCGAGGGATCTAGTAGCCGCGGCAAGCGCAAGATCACTCGAGACCCCCGGAGCGATCCGGGGGTCTTTTGTTTTTCGGGCAGTCGAGAGCGGGGAAGGGGAGCGGGAGAACGAAACGTATGCGATCCGACACGATCAAGAAGGGCCCTGAACGGGCGCCGCACCGCAGCCTCCTCAAGGCGGTCGGGGTGACCGACGCCGACATGGGCAAGCCGTTCGTCGCCGTCGTCAACTCCTACGTCGACGTCGTCCCGGGCCACGTCCACCTGCGCGAGTTCGGCGCCCTGGTCAAGCAGGCGGTCCGCGCCGCCGGCGCGGTGCCGTTCGAGTTCAACACGATCGGCGTCGACGACGGGATCGCCATGGGGCACGACGGGATGAAGTTCAGCCTGCCGTCCCGCGAGCTGATCGCCGATTGCGTCGAGACGATGATCTCGGCGCACTGCTTCGACGGCATGGTCTGCATCCCGAACTGCGACAAGATCACGCCGGGGATGATGATGGCGGCGCTGCGCCTCGACGTCCCCGCGATCTTCGTCTCCGGCGGGGCGATGGCCGCCGGTCGCAGCCGCTCGGGCGAGGCGATCGATCTCGTCTCGGTCTTCGAAGGGGTCGGCGCCTACCGCGCAGGGAAGATCGGCGCCGCACGGCTCCAGGAGCTCGAGGACCTCGCCTGCCCGTCCTGCGGTTCGTGCTCTGGCCTCTTCACCGCCAACTCGATGAACTGTCTGCTCGAGGCGCTCGGCCTCGCGCTGCCTTTCAACGGAACGGCGCTGGCGAAGAGCCCCGAGCGCGAGGCGCTGGCCACCCGCGCCGGAGGGCGCATCGTCGAGCTGATCGCCCGCGGCGTGCGCCCGCGTCAGATCGTCACCCGGGAGGCGTTCGACGACGCCTTCGCCCTCGACGTCGCGATGGGCGGCTCGACCAACACCGTCCTGCACGGCCTGGCCCTGGCCGAGGAGGCCGGCGTCGGCTTCCCGCTGGCGCGCCTCAACGAGATCGCCGACCGTGTGCCGCATCTCTGCAAGGTCGCGCCGTCGGGGCCGTGGCACATGGAGGACGTGCACCGTGCCGGAGGCGTGCCGGCGATCTTCGCGCGCCTCGCCGGCGCGGGGCTGTTGCACCTCGAACGGCCGACCGTCGCCGGGAGCTTTCGCGATCACGTCGCCACGGCGCCGGCGAGCGACGACGAGGTCATTCGGCCGCTCGACCGCCCGCACTCGCCGCGCGGCGGTCTCGCCGTCCTCTTCGGCTCGCTCGCACCGGAGGGCGCGGTGGTGAAGACGGCCGGCGTCGTGCCGGAGATGCGCCGGCACCGCGGCCCGGCGGTCGTGTTCGAGAGCCAGGAAGAGGCGATGGCCGGGATCACCGCGGGCCGGGTGAAGGCCGGTGACGTGGTGGTGATCCGGCACGAAGGGCCGCGGGGCGGTCCCGGCATGCAGGAGATGCTCTCGCCGACCGGCGCCCTCATGGGCATGGGGCTCGGCGCCTCGGTGGCGCTGGTGACCGACGGTCGCTTCTCCGGCGGCACCCGGGGTGCCTGCGTCGGGCATGTCAGCCCCGAAGCGGCCGAGGGCGGACCGCTCGCCTTCGTCCGCGACGGCGACGCGATCGCCCTCGACCTCGAGGCTCGGACGCTCGATCTCGAGATCCCCGCGGACGAGCTCGCGGCTCGTCGCGCGGCCGGGCGGATCGCGCCGCGGCCGGTGGCGAGCCGGTGGCTGCGGCGCTATCGCTCGCTCGTCACCAACGCCTCGCGCGGCGCCGTGCTGCGCGATCCCGAGCCCGATCTGCCTTTCGCCGTCGCCGAGCCGGCGCCGGTCGTGACGCCTCAGACCCTGACGGACGGCCAGCCGGCCGGGAGGACCGCATGAAGCGAACCGGTGCGCAGATGATCTGGGAGTGTCTCGTCCGCGAGGGCGTCGACACCGTCTTCGGCTACCCGGGCGGGACCATCCTGCCGACCTACGACGCGATGCTCGACTACCCGGTGCGTCACGTGCTGGTGCGCCACGAGCAGGGCGCGGCCCACGCCGCGGATGGCTATGCCCGTGCCAGCGGCCGGGTCGGCGTGGCGATCGCCACCTCCGGGCCGGGAGCGACGAACCTGGTCACCGGCATCGCCACGGCGATGCTCGACTCGATCCCGCTGGTCATCATCACCGGCCAGGTGCCGTCGTCGGTGCTCGGCACCGACGCCTTCCAGGAGGCCGACATCACCGGCATCACCATCCCGATCACCAAGCACAACGCCCTGGTGACGCGGGTCGAGGAGATCGTGCCGACGATCCTCGAGGCGTTCGCGATCGCCCGCAGCGGCCGGCCCGGCCCGGTGCACGTCGACATCTGCAAGGACGCGCAGCAGGCCACCGCCGAGCTCGTCTGGCCGCCACCCCGAGAGGTCGGGACGACCTCTCCCGCGCGTGGGCCGCGGCGTTCCGACCTCAAGAAGGCGGCCGATCTGATCGCCGCGGCCGAGCGGCCGCTGGTGCTCGCCGGGCACGGCATCATCGAGGCCGGCGCGTCGCGCGTCCTGCAGGAGCTCGCCGAGCGGACCCGGACGCCGGTGGCGCTGACGCTTCTCGGCCTCGGTGGCTTCCCGCGCAGTCACCCGCTCTGTCTCGGGATGATGGGCATGCACGGCGAGGCGTACGTCAACCACGCGGTGCAGGAGGCCGACCTGCTGCTCGCCGTCGGCATGCGCTTCGACGACCGGGTCACCGGCAAGCTCGCCAACTACGCGCGCGGGTCGAAGAAGATCCACGTCGAGCTCGACGCGTCGGAGATCGGCAAGAACGTGCCGGTCGACCTGGGGATCTGCGGCGACGCGCGCGAAGTGCTCGAAGCGCTCCTGGAGATCGTGCCGGACCAGGGCGCCGAGGCACACGCCGCCTGGCTCGCCACGATCGAAGCGCGGCGCGCCGAGACCCGTTCGCGCGACATCCTGCACCGCCCGAACGGCCAGCATCTCTTCGCGGCGCACGTCATCCACGACCTCTGGCGCACCACGGACGGGGGCGCCGTGGTGGTCTCCGACGTCGGCCAGCACCAGATGTTCGAGGCCCAGTACTACCCGCACGAGAAGCCGCGGACACTGCTCACCTCGGGCGGCCTCGGCACCATGGGCTTCGCCCTGCCGGCGGCGATCGGCGCCAAGCTGGCGCGACCGGAGGCGGAGGTCTGGGTCGTCGCCGGCGACGGCGGCTTTCAGATGACGCAGTGCGAGCTCGCCACGCTGATGCAGGAGCGGCTCGACGTGAAGATCGCCGTGATCGACAACGGATTCCTCGGCATGGTGCGACAGTGGCAGGAGTTCTTCTACGACCGGCGCTACGCGGCGACGCCGCTCCTGTCGCCCGACTTCGGCAAGCTGGCCGCGGCTTACGGCATTCCGTCGCAGCGCGTCGAGACGCGTGCCGACGTCGGGCCGGCCGTCGAACGCGCACGGGCGACGAAGGGTCCGGTCCTGGTCCACTTCGTCGTCGAGGCGGAGGAGGCGGTCTACCCGATGGTGCCGGCCGGGGCCGACCTCGACGCGATGATCCGTCGCCCGCACGCCGGAGAGCCGGAGGTGGCCGCATGAGACACACCCTCGTCGCCCGAGTCCAGGACCACCCCGGCGTGCTGGTGCGCGTCGTCTCGATGTTCCGCCGCCGGGCGTTCAACGTCGAGAGCCTGTCGGTCGGAGCCAGCGAGACCCCCGGCGTCTCGCGCATGACCTTCGTCGTCGACACCTCGCGCGTGCCGTCGCGCCTCGTCGAGGCGAATCTGCGCAAGCTCGTGCCGGTGCTCGACGTCAAGGACGTCACCCACGTGCCGTCGGTGGTGCGCGAGCTGGCGCTGATCCGCGTCCGCTGCGGCGAGGGGGAACGCTCGCAGATCAACGACCTGATCTCGATCTTCCGCGCGCGCATCGTCGACGTGGCCGCCGATTCGGTGATCGTCGAAATCACCGGCGACGTCGAGAAGGTCGAGGGGCTCGTCGAGCTGCTGCGGCCGCGCGGCATCCTCGAGATGGTGCGCACCGGCAAGGTGGCGATGGCGCGCGGCGGTCACCGCGGGGCGAAGAGCGCTGCCGCCGACGAGGCTGAGAGCGAAGGGGAGTCCGAGGACGAGACGGCCGCGCGAGCGGCGAGCTGAGAGGAAGGAGAGGAGAGATGGCCCGCATCTATTACGACACCGACGCCCGCATCGAGGATCTCGCCGGACGCACCGTGGCGATCATCGGCTACGGCAGCCAGGGGCATGCCCATGCCCTCAACCTGCGCGACAGCGGCGTGCCGGTCGTCGTCGGACTGCACGAAGGGAGCCGCTCGCGCGCCCGCGCCGAGGCGCAGGGGCTCGAGGTGCTGACGCCGCGCGCGGCTGCCGAGCGCGCCGACATCGTGATGATCCTCACCCCCGACACCGGCCAGGCGAAGCTCTGGCGCGACGAGATCGCCCCGGGCATGCGTCCCGGCAAGACGCTCATGTTCGCCCACGGCTTCAACATCCGCTTCGGCGCGATCGAGGCGCCGGAGGGCGTCGACGTCTCGATGGTGGCGCCGAAGTCCCCGGGTCACCGCGTGCGCGAGGTCTTCACCGAGGGGCAGGGGACGCCGGGACTGCTCGCCGTCCACCGCGACGCCAGCGGACACGCCTTCGCCGATGCCCTCGCCTACGCCCGGGGGATCGGCTGCACGCGCGCCGGAGTGCTCGTCACCACCTTCGCCGAGGAGACCGAGACCGACCTCTTCGGCGAGCAGGCGGTGCTCTGCGGCGGCGTCTCGCACCTCGTCAAGGCGGGGTTCGAGACCCTGGTCGAGGCCGGCTACCAGCCGGAGATCGCCTACTTCGAGTGTCTGCACGAGCTCAAGCTGATCGTCGACCTGATGTACCGGGGCGGGCTCTCGTACATGCGCTATTCGGTCTCCGACACCGCCGAGCAGGGCGACTACGTCGCCGGTCCGCGCATCGTCACCGACGCCACGCGCGCGGCGATGCGCCAGCTCCTCTCCGAAGTGCGCAACGGGACGTTCGCCCGCAACTGGATCGCCGAGAACGAGAGCGGGCGGCCGGCCTTCGACGCGCGCCGTCGCGCCGAGCGCCACCACCAGATCGAGGAGGTCGGCGAGCGGCTGCGCGCCATGATGCCGTTTCTCGACGCCGTCGTCGTCACCCCGGAGGGCGAGATCCGCGCCGGAGGCGATGCCGGCGTGCCGGTGGGGGGCCATGCCGCGGCTCCCGGACGGCGCTGAGCGAGATCACCGACCCGCGGCTTCGAATTCGAGCCTCGGCCGCCGGTCTGAGGCGCCGTTCCGACGAGCGAGAGCGAAGCGCTGACCGCCGAGCCGCAAAGCGGAGAATTGATTGCGGGCGGCGGTCGAGCTCGATCCCGCCGGACCGGAGGGCAGCGACCGGTGGAGGAAACGCTCCATCCGGTGGTCAGGCCATCAGGGCAAGGGGCAGGTCGGTGTGCCGGAAATCGTCGCCCTTGCAGAGGAGAGGCTCGCCGAGCACCCTGGCAAGAGCGTAGGAGAAACAGTCGCCGTAGTTCAGCCCGGCGCGGTGACGGCCCTTGCCGAATCGACTGAACGCCTCGCGGGCCTGCTCGGCCTGCTCGCGGTCCACCGCGACCAGCTCGATTTCCGCCCGCGCGACGAGGCGGTCGAGGTGCCGCAACCCGGCGGCGCCGAACCGGGCTTCGACCACGACGGAAGCCTCCACCCAACTGGCAACCGAGAGCGAGCGCGACTCGGCGGCCTCGATTGCCTCGTTGAAAGAACGGCGTTCGGGCTCGTCTTGCAGGATCGCGAGCAACGCCGAAGTGTCGAGAACCATCAACGAGGAGCTCCGAGGTCGTCGTAACCGAGGATCTCGTCGGCGGGCCGGTCGTCGAGCACGGGGAGCCGCGCGCAGCTCTCGGCGATCTCGTCGAGCTCGGTAGCCAGGCGGCGTTGAGATCGCTCCCGCCGCAGCCGCGCGAGCCGGTCCGCGAGCGCCCGGGTGACCGCCTCGGTCTTGGTCTCGCCGGTGAGGCGTGTGACCGCCGCGGCGAGTCTCTCTGCCTCGGGGTTGCGGATGTTGAGTGCCATGCGTGTAGCTCTCCAGCCTCTGATCGACAAGGTAACACCGGTGGCCTGATGGGTGCAATCCGGGGAGCTCCGGCGGTTGCAGGTTCGCGGAATGCGCCTCAGCTGCGACCGGATCCGGGCTCACCACCACGAGATCGAGGAGGTCGGGGGCGGCTGCGCCGTGATGCTGCTTCTCGAAGCGGTCGTCGTCAACCCGGGTCTCCTACGGCGCGCAGGGGAAGCCGCGCACGACGTCGGTGGCGCCGACCGTCTGCGGGTAGGTGCCCGCCGGGTTGACGTAGGTGCGAACGTTGCCGTTGACGGTGTCCGTCACGGTGACTTCGAACGCCTGGTTGGTCAGCCCGCTGACGAAGACCCAATAGGAGCCGAAGGCGGAGCAGGCGTCGACCATCTTGACGCCCATCTCGAAGTTCGTCGGCTGGAAGAACCACCAGAACGAGGACTGGTCGGAGGCGGCGCGCTGGCCGGCGAACGACATCACCGCGGCCGAACCGGCGGCGGCGGCCGTCGCCCAGTGCACCTCGACTCGGAAGCGTCCGGCCAGATGGCAGGCGGTGTCGGCGTCGGGGGTGCAGGCGTCGGTGGGCAGCTCGCCGGCAGCCGAGCGCAGGGCGAGGAGCCGCGCGCCGAGGGGATCGCTCGGGGCGGCGGCGAGCAGACGAGCCACCGCTTCGCGGTCCGCGGCGGGCTGCGGGGCCGTCGCACCCGACGGCGTGCAGTCGAACCCGCTCGTGCCGTCGGTGGCGCCGATGGTCTGCGGGTAGTTGCCGAGGGGATTCGAGTAGCTGCGAGTCTGGCCGGTGGCGACGTCGCGGATGTGGACGGTGTACGCCTGGTTGGTCAGTCCCGACACGAAGACCCAGAAGCTGTCGTTGAACGAGCAGGCGTCGACCATCTTGACGCCCATCTCGAAGTTGGCGTTGTCGAAGAAGTAGAAGAACACCGACTGGTTCGACTCGGCGCGCGCCCCGGCGAAGGTCATCACGCCGCCGTGCCCGCTGCCGCTCCCGGTGGTCCAGTCGACGTCGACCTGGAATCGACCGTCGAGCAGGCAGGCAGCGTGGGCCGTCGGCACGCAGCTTCCCGGTCCGCCGCCGTCGCTGATCGTCACGTTGTGGGTCCCGGTGGCGGCCCCGCAGGCGCTGTTGCTCACCGAGACGGTCTTCGTCCCGGCGAAGCTCCAGGAGAGCGAGATGCTCGGCCCGTTCGTCTCGCCGGCCGGCAGGGCCCCGGAGGTGCTCCAGCTCCAGCCGGTGGCGGAGGGGGCGCAGTTCGTGGCCGTGGCCGTGAAGGTGAGGACCTGATCGGTCTGGCCCGAAGTGGGGCCGGAGACGGTGATCGCCGGAACGACGGTCGAGCCGAGCCGGTCGTGCACGAAGACGTCGGACTGTCCGTTGAAGTCGCCGGTCACGAGATCGGCGGCCCACGAGTCGAAGACGACGTAGCGCCCGTCCTCGGAGACGGTCGGCGTCGCCCAACTGCCGGCGGTCGACTGGGCGAGCGTGCCGGCGACCGAAACTCGGGTGGTCGATCCCGCCTGGCGGTCGCGCAGGAAGACGTCCCAGGAGTGGTTGGTGTCTCCCACCACGAGATTCTCGGCGCGGGAGGCGAAGGCGACGAAGCGCCCGTCCGCCGACACCGAGCCGTCGAGGCTGTCGTCGTTCGCCTCGGCCCCCGAGCTCGCCACCGAGACGCGCGTCGTCGTGCCGCTCTGCCGGTCGCGCAGGAAGACGTCGCGGGTGCCGTTGAAGTCGGAGGGATCGAGATTGGGGGCGTCGCTGTCGAAGACGACGAAGCGGCCGCCGCTCGAGATCGCGCGGGCGAAGCTGAAACCGGCAGCCTGACTGCCGGCGCTGTCGAGGGAGATTCGTTCGACCTGGCCGCTCACCAGGTCCTTGAGGTAGACGTCGTAGTAGTCGTCGTCGTCGGTCTGTCCGGCGATCAGGTTGCTCGCCCAGGAGGTGAAGACGACGTAGCGGCCGTCGCCGGAGATCACCGGGTCGAAGCTGTCGAGGTCGCCCGGGGTGCCGGCGCTGTCGGCCGAGACCAGTTGCGTCTGTCCGGTCTGGCGGTCGCGGACGAAGACGTCGACGACCCAGTTGGGCTCGCCGTCGACGAGATTCTCGGCCTCCGACTCGAAGGCGACGTAGCGGCCGTCGCTCGAGATCGAAGGCCGCGAGCTCGCCGCTTCCGCCTCTCCGCCGTCGTTGCCGATCGAGACTCGCGACGTCGTCCCGCTCTGGCGATCGCGCAGGAAGATGTCCGAGCTCTCGTTGAGGTCGCCCGCGACCAGATGGGTGGCGCTCGACGCGAAGGCGACGTAGCGGCCGTCGCCGCTGATCACCCCGTCGGTGCTGTCGGCATCGGCCTGTGCGCCGCCGCTGCCCAGGGAGACGCGCTCGGTCGTCTGGCTCTGACGATCGCGGACGAAGACGTCGGCGCTCGCGTTGGTGTCCCCGGCGACCAGATTCCCGGCGCTCGAGGTGAACACCACCCAGCGCCCCCCGACCGTCGCCTGGCGGGAGACGTGGCTCGCCCCGTCGGCGAGGACGAGCGCACCGGCCGGCGGCGCGACCGGCGTCGCCGGGATGCGGCTGATCGTACCGGCGAGGCGATCGCGCACGAAGATGTCGCTCTCCGCGTTGCGATCGCCGGCGACCAGGTTCGGCGCGAGCGACGCGAACGCGACGACCCGCCCGTCTCCCGAGATCGCCGGGTCGTAGCTCGGGCCGCGTCCGACCGCGCCGCCACCGTCGCTGGAGACGAGCGACGTCGCACCGCTCTGCCGATCGTGGACGAAGACGTCGTAGGTCGCGTTGGTGTCGCCATCCACCAGATTGGCGAGGGCCGAGGGGTAGACGACGAAGCGGCCGTCGGGAGAGATCGACAGCCGCGCGAGCACGCCCGTGCCACCGCTCCCCTGACTGCCGTTCGAGCTCACCGAGACGCGGCTGGTCGCGCCGCTCTGGCGGTCGTGGACGAAGACGTCGACCGTCCCATTGGTGTCGCCGGCGACCAGGTTCGTCGCCAGGGAGAGGAAGGCGACGAAGCGGCCGTCGGCGGAGATCGCCGGGAAGCGACTGTAGGAATTGGCCTGCGCTCCGACGCTGTCGATCGAGACGCGCCAGGTGCTCCCGGTCGTGCGGTCGTGGACAAAGACGTCGTCGCGGCTGTTCGTGTCGCCGGCGACGAGGTTCGAGGCTGCGGAGAGGAACGCGACGTAGCGACCGTCGGCGGAGATGGCGGGGGAGTAGCTGGTGTCGTTGCCCGCCGCCCCGCCGGTCGCCACCGAAACCCGGGTGGTGGTTCCGCTCTGGCGATCGTGGACGAAGACGTCGGAGGTTCCGTTGGCGTCGCCGGCCACGAGATTGGTGGCGGTGGAGGAGAACGCGACATAGCGCCCGTCCCCGGACAGGGACGGCGATTCAGCGTAGGCGTTCGCCCCGTTGGCCTGCGTCCCCGAGCTGTCGACGGAGATTCGCGTCGTGCTGCCGGTGCCGAGGTTGCGCAGGAAGAGGTCGGACAGCTCGTTGCTGTCCCCGGCGACGAGATTCGTCGCCTCGGAGTAGAAGGCGACCCACTGCCCGTCCCCCGAGATGGCCGGGAAGGAGCTCGATCGATTCCCCTGCACGCCCCCGCTGTCGAGCGAGGCAATCTGGATGGCGCCGGTCTGGCGGTCGAAGACGAAGATGTCGGCCCGCTCGTTGGTGTCGTTGGCGGCGAGATTCGAAGCCTCCGAGCTGAAGACGACGTAGCGTCCGTCGGTCGAGATGCCGGTGGCGTCGCTGCGGCCCCCGATCCCCAGGGAAGGAGCGGCGGCCTGGGTGACGATTTCGGTGGCGGCGGGTCTCGCCGGCCCGGCGAGAAGCGCTCCGATGACGAACGCAACGGCGGCGAGCTCGTGAGAGCGTCGAGTGCGCAGGCCCATGGTCTCCCCTCGGTTTCCGGGTCGAGCGAGTCCGGAAGTGGCATTCTAGGCCGGAGGCGGGTACCGCGAGGAGTCGGCTCCGCTAGCGGTATTTCTCCTTGAGCGCCTTGCGCTTCTCCTTGCTGAGCGTGGCGGCGTAGGGGCAGTCCTTGCAGGTCTTCCCCTTGTCGTCCTTGTAGGCCTCGCAGCAGCCGAGCTTCTTTGCTTTCTTGCCCATGCCTGGGAGGGAGTCTAGCCCGCCTCCCAGGTTCCCGGGCGGGGGGGCTACGACGCTTCGCGCAGGCGGCGCCACGCCTCGGGGAGAGCCGCTCGTGTCGCCAGGGTCACCCAGTGGCGGTAGCGCGCGTCGTCGCCGCGCACCGCACGGCTGAAGACCTCCTGGATGCGACGGGTGACCGGACCGGTGCGCCCCTCGCCGATGGTGCGGAAGTCGATCTCGCGCAGGCCGACCACTTCGGCGGCGGTGCCACAGACGAAGACCTCGTCGGCGGCGTAGAGCTGGTCGCGCGACACCGGGCTCTCGGCGACCTCGTAGCCGAGGTCGCGAGCGACGGTGATCAGGGCGTCGCGGGTGATCCCCTCGAGCACCGTGGCGCTGTCGGGGGTGACGATGCGGCCCTTGCGCACCAGGAAGAGGTTCTCGCCGGTGCACTCGGCGACGAAGCCGAACGGGTCGAGCATGATCGCCTCTTCGAAGCCGAGCCGCACCGACTCGGTCTTGGCGAGCACGCTGTTGACGTAGTTGCCGGCGATCTTCGCCTTGGTCAGGGAGATGTTCGGGTGATGGCGGGTGAAGGAGGAGACGTTGGCGCGCACGCCGTGCTCGCGCGCCTCGGCGCCGAGGTAGGCGGCCCACTCCCAGGCGGCGATGCCGAGCCCCACCTCGCAGCGGTCGACGGTGAGGTTCCAGCCGCCGCTGGCGACGAAGAAGAGCGGCCGGATGTAGCAGGCCGCGAGCTCGTTGGCCGCCACCACGGCGAGCGACGCCTGGACGATCTCCTCCTCGTCGAACGGCAGCTCGCGCACGCCGAGCAGGTGCGCCGAGGCGACGAGGCGCTGGACGTGCTCGCGCAACCGGAAGACCCCCGGACCGTCGGGTGTCGCATAGGCGCGGATCCCCTCGAAGACCCCGGTGCCATAGTGGAGCGACGGCGTGAGGAAGTGGACGGTGGCGTTTTCGAACGGCACCAGCTCGCCGTTCATCCAGACATAGCGCGACGTCATCGGGGGACCTCCTGCGGGTGGGCGGGGCTGCGAGCGAGCCGTCTCTCGACGGCGTGGGCAAACTCTGCGGTGGTGGCGTTGCCGCCGAGGTCGGCGGTGCGTTCGTCGGCGAGCGCCTCGACCACGGCGCGCTCGAGGGCGCTGCCGAGATCGGGGCGTCCGAGACCGTGCGAGAGCATCAGCGCGACGGTGAGCAGAGCACCGGTGGGATTGGCGATGCCGTGCCCGGCCAGGTCGGGCGCCGAGCCGTGCACCGGCTCGAAGAGCCCCGGACCGTCGCCGAGCGAGGCCGAGGCCAGGAGGCCGATGCCGCCGGCGACGGCCGCCAGCTCGTCGGAAAGCACGTCGCCGAACAGGTTGTCGGCGAGCACGACGTCGAAGCGCTGCGGGGCAGCGATCAGCTCGAAGGAGGCGGCGTCGACGAAGCGGTGCTCGAGCTCGACCTCCGGATACTCGCGCGCCACCTCGATCACCGTGCGGCGCCAGAGCCGGCTTGCCGCGAGGACGTTCGCCTTGTCGATCGAGGTGACGCGGCGTCGCCGCCGGCGCGCCAGATCGAAGGCGACGCGCGCTACGCGGCGCGTCTGCTCGGCGGTCTGTCGCCAGGTGTCGAGCGCCTCCTGCTCGCCTTCGACGCGCGGCTCGCCGAAGTAGACGCCGCCGAGCAGGTCGCGGACCACGAGGATGTCGGCGCCAGCGACGATCTCGCGCCGGAGCGGCACCGGCAGCCCGAGATCGCGGGCCGGCCGCAGGTTGGCGTAGACGTCGAGGCCGCGACGGAGAGCGAGCAGCCCCTGTTCCGGTCGCACCGTGCCGCCCTCCCACTTCGGACCGCCGATGGCGCCGAGGAAGACGGCGTCGCTCGCGCGGCAGAGGGCGAGCGTGGCGTCCGGCAGCGGCTCGCCGGTGGCGTCGATCGCGGCGCCGCCGACCGGCGCCTCGGTCGCGTCGAAAGCCAGCAGGCGCGAGAGGAAGGAGAGTGCGACGGCGGTGACTTCGGGGCCGATGCCGTCGCCCGGGAGGACGGCGATCCGTGGACGGCTCATGCGACACCTCCGTCGGCGTGAAGCGCCGGGAGCGGATGGGCGCGTTCGTGCCGGGCGATCTCGTCGTCCTGCGCCAGCAGATAGTCGAGCTCGTCGACTCCGTGCAGCAGGCAGTGGCGGGCGAACGGTTCGAGCGCGAAGGCGGCACGGCCGCCGGGCCACCGCACTTCGCAGGCGGTGAGGTCGACGGTGACCTCGGCCGCGGGATCGGTGTCGAGCCGGGCCGCCAGGGCCGTGTGGCTCGCAGCGTCGATCTCGACCGCCAGCACGCCGTTGCCGAGGGCGTTGCGCCGGAAGATGTCGGCGAGTCGCGGAGCCACCACGGCCCGGAAGCCGAAATCGGCGAGCGCCCAGACGGCGTGTTCTCGTGACGATCCGCAGCCGAAGTTGGGTCCGGCAACGAGGATGCTCCGCCCGGCGGCGTGCTCGCCGTCGAGCGGCGAGTCGGGTCGGACGCTGCCGTCGGCGGCGTAGCGCCAGTCGGCGAAGAGATGCCGGCCGAGGCCGGCGCGCACGGTGGTGGTGAGGAAGCGCGCCGGAATGATCTGGTCGGTGTCGACATTGGCCCCCCGCAGGCGGAGCGCACGGGAGGTCAGGGTGACGAAGGGTGCGCGGCTCACGAGGCGATCTCCCGGGGATCGGCGATGACGCCGGCAATGGCCGCCGCCGCCGCGGTGGCCGGGCTGGCGAGGAGGGTGCGACCGCCGGGTCCCTGTCTTCCTTCGAAGTTGCGGTTCGAGGTGGCCACGGCGGTCTGGCCGGGCGCGAGGCGGTCCTCGTTCATCGCCAGACACATCGAGCAGCCCGACTCGCGCCACTCGGCGCCGGCGGCGCGGAAGATCTCGCCGAGCCCTTCCTGTTCCGCCGCGTGGCGCACCGCCTGCGAGCCGGGAACGACGAGAGCGCGGACGCCCGGGGCGACCCGTCGGCCCGCGAAGAGTCGCGCCGCCTCGCGCAGATCCGAGAGGCGTCCGTTGGTGCAGGAGCCGATGAAGACGACGTCGACCTTCCGCCCGAGCAGCGGTTGGCCGGGCTCGAGCCCCATGTAGGCGAGCGCGCGCGCGGCCGTGGCGTCGCCGTCGGGCGCGGGGACGACGCCGCGCACGGGGATGCCCATCCCCGGATTCGTTCCCCAGGTGATCATCGGTTCGACCGTCGCGGCGTCGAGCTCGAGGGTGCGATCGAAGCGCGCCCCGGCGTCGCTGGCGAGCGCTCTCCAGCGCGCGACGGCGGCGGCGAAGTCCTCGCCGCGCGGGGCGAACGGACGGCCCTCGAGGTAGGCGAAGGTGGTCTCGTCCGGCGCCACCATGCCGACGCGCGCGCCCCACTCGATCGACATGTTGCAGACGGTCATCCGCTCTTCGATCGAGAGCGCCGCGATCGCCTCGCCGCGGTATTCGACCGCGTGGCCGGTGGCGCCGGCGACGCCGTGCCGGGCGATGAGCGCCAGGATCAGGTCCTTGGCGAGGACGCCCGGGCGGAGCCGTCCGCCGATCTCGACCGCCAGCGTGCGCGGCTGCTCGGCGAGCAGGCACTGGGTGGCGAGCACCTGCGCCACTTCGCTGGTGCCGATGCCGAAGGCGATGGCGCCGAACGCTCCGTGCGTGCTGGTGTGGCTGTCGCCGCAGACGATGGTCATGCCGGGCTGCGTGGCGCCGAGCTCGGGGCCGATGACGTGCACGATCCCCTGCCGATCGTCGCCGAGTGGGTAGAGCGGGATACCGTGTCGCGCGCAGTGGTCGCCGAGCGCGGCCACCTGGTGCGCGGCTTGGGGCTCGGTGACCCGGCGCGCTCCCCCGGGAGCGGACATCGTCGGAATGGCGTGGTCCATCGTCGCCAGCGTGCGATCGGGGCGGCGCACCGCGAGGCCGCGCCGTGCGAGCTCGGCGAACGCCTGCGGCGAGGTCACTTCGTGCACGAGGTGAAGGTCGACGTAGAGCGTCGCCGGGGTGTCGGGCGTGGCCGCGCGCACCACGTGCGCCTGCCAGACCTTGTCGAAAAGGGTCTGCGGCTCGTGGATGCCGGGCGCCGTCATGCGGAGACCGCCTCGCGCGCCGTGGTGCGCAGCCGGTGCGCTGCCGAGACCGCCGACAGATAGGCGCGCAGAGCGGCTTCGATGGTGTCGCCGCTCGCGGCCTGGCCGGTCGACTCGACCTCGCCGTCGCGCACGCGCATGAGGACTTCGGCAAGCGCGTCGCTCCCGTGGCCGACGGCGCGGGTGTGGAACTCGAGCAGCTCGAGCCCCTCCTCGAAGCCGAGGGCGGTGTTGGTGGCACGCAGCGCGGCGTCGAGCGGCCCGTGGCCGAGCGCCGAGGCGGAGCGCCGCTCGCCGTCGAGCTCGATCTCGACGGTGGCGGTGGGGAGGAGCTGGTTGCCGGAGACGACGTGGTAGCGCACCAGCCGGGCGTGGTGCGCCGCGTCGCCGGCGGCGAGCTCGAGGAGGTCCTCGTCGTAGACGAACTTCTGGCGGTCGGCGAGCTCCTTGACGCGCGCCGTCATCGGCTCGAGCTCTTCGGGCGCCAGCGCGACCCCGAGCCCGCGCAGGCGGACGTCGACGGCATGGCGTCCGCAGTGCTTGCCGAGCACGAGGAGCGACTGCGAGAGACCGACCGAAGCGGGGGTCATGATCTCGTAGGTCAGCGGGTTGGCGAGCACGCCGTGCTGGTGGATCCCCGCCTCATGGGCGAAGGCGTTGCGGCCGACGATCGCTTTGTTCGGCTGCGGCCAGACGCCGGTGATCGTCGAGAGCGCGCGGCTGCTCTCGGCGATCTCCTCGCTGCGCACGCCGGTCGAGAAGGGGAGCGACTCGCGCCGGACGTAGAGCGCCATCACCAGCTCCTCGATCGCCGTGTTGCCGGCGCGCTCGCCGATGCCGTTGATCGTCACCTCGACCTGCCGCGCGCCGTTGGCGACGGCGGCGAGCGAGTTCGCCACCGCGAGGCCGAGGTCGTTGTGGCAGTGGGCGGAGAGGACGGCACCGGGGATCGCCGTGCGCAGGCGAGCGAAGAGGGCGCCGTATTCGTCGGGGAGGGCGTAGCCGACGGTGTCGGGGACGTTGAGCACGCTCGCTCCCGCCTCGTGGGCCGCCTGCAGCACCTCGATGAGGAACGCCGGGTCGGAGCGCGAGGCGTCCTCGGCGGAGAACTCGACCTCGTAGCCGAAGGAGCGGGCGAAGGCGACGCCGGCCACCGCCTGCCGCAGCGCCCCGGCGCGGTCGATGCGCAGCTTGTGGGCGAGGTGAAGATCGGAGGTGGCGATGAAGACGTGCAGGCGCGGCCGCGCCGCCCCGGCGAGCGCGCGTGCCGCGCAGGCGATGTCCTCCTCGCGCGTGCGGCAGAGGGCGGCGATCGTCGCGCCCCGCACCTCGGCGGCGACGGCCGCCACCGCGTCGGCCTCGCCCGCCGAGGCGATCGGGAAGCCCGCCTCGATCACGTCGACGCCGAGCCGCTCGAGCTGTCGGGCGAGGTCGACCTTCTCCCGCCGGTTCATGCTGCAGCCGGGCGACTGCTCACCATCGCGCAGCGTCGTGTCGAAAATCGCCAGCCGACCGCCGACCTCTCCGCTCGATTCCGCTCTCCCGCCCATCTCGCAAACCCCCTGAAACGCAAAAGGCCCCCGAGTCTCCTCGGGGGCCTGGGTCGATCCGTTCGCTCGTCGTGCGACTAGATCGCCGGTCCCCTGGCGCCGGTAAGAAGAAGCAGCGAGCCGAGCGCGAGAGCGCTCCGACGCGGCAGCACGGGGACGATGGCGAGGTTCCGGCTCATGTGGGGCGGGATACTAGGAATTTCCGACCCGGGAGTCAAGTCCGAGGAAGGTGCGGCGGAATTCTTCGAAGAGAACCTTTCGCAAGCGGTCCAGTTCCTGATTCGCCGCACCTGCCTCAGGGCCAACACGAGATTCGTCCACCTGAAGATCGTTGAGACTGCCCATTCCGCCGAACAAGGTTTGAGCCAGGTACTCTGCTTGCAGACCGGATAGCGGCCCATCTTGTCTGGAAAGCAGCTCAGCCATGGCACTCAGTCGGCTCCACCAGATTGCTGCGAAGGGATCGAATCTCGATTCTGTCCCGGCGGTATATGCGCGCCCATCCCACCTGAGTGACGTTGGCGAGTCTCGCGTGGAGAACCGAGCTAGTAGCCGTGCTGTCTGCTCGAGCGCAAAGACGAAGTCGTTGGTCATGGTCTTACCTCTCTCAAGACAGCACTGTTTTCAACGAAGATCCGGGTGGCCGCCTTTCTTCTACCTCGACACGCCAGGGCGAAAGTCAGGCGGCCCTGTCGGAAGATAACTGAACGACTTCACGCCGAGCAAGGGTCGACGCTGAAGAACCTCCCCAAGAGCGGCGAGTAGAACCGGGCGTGCATGTAATCGATGTCGTCGGCGACGCCGGCGGTGCCGAGGGTGTCGCGCTGGTGGCCGGTGAACTTCTTGTCGTCGATCGTCTGCTGGTTGCCGGTGGTCGTCACCTCTTCGCCGAACGGGTAGTCGTTCGGCTGCGCCACCCGCTCGTGGAGCGAGTTGGTGATCAGCCGCGGCGTGCCGAGGTGGTCGGCGTGATAGTAGTCCGGCAAGTTGTGCGACTCGTCCCGCGCGATGCGGCGGCTGCCGAGGACGGTGGGGAGACTGGTGCGTCCACGGTTCGACGAGTCTCTGCATTCGGCGCCGCAGACCCTGAGTATTCGACTAAAGAGGCCTTGCGGGCGAAGACCTGAAACGCGAAAGGCCCCCGAGTTTCCTCGGGGGCCTGGGTCGATCCGTCCGCTCGTCGTGCGACTAGATCGCCGGTCCCCTGGCGCCGGTAAGAAGAAGCGAGCCGAGCGCGAGAGCGCTCCGACGCGGCGATACGGGGACGATGGCGAGGTTCCGGCTCATGTGGGGGCGGAGTCTAGGCGGATTCGCTCCGGGTGTCAGGCCGCGTGCGACTCAGCTGCCTTGCGGCCGAGACCCAACGCTGTTCGCAGCCAAGGCCGGGGACAGTTTGCCAATCGCGGCGAGCCCTCCACCGCGCCAACGAGATGCGATCGATAGGGCATCAGCCAGAGTAGTCTCGTTCTCGAGCCCGAAAGCGTTGGACGGGACCGAGCGCCCCTGCTTGATGCCGAACAGGGATTGACCCTCGAGGCGCGGCGACACGAGCAGGGAACGGTAGGTCACACCGCGATGCTCGATTGCCACATCTAGGCTTAGCAGGATTCTCTCGCTTGTGCCCGTCGCCGTTTCGGTTACGTTTCCGGAGGCCTCAGTGCCACCGAGCTCCCAGGGATCGCTGAAGGTGAAAGACACGCGCGATGGCGAATTTGGTTCCATTGTTCCTCCGACTATCAGCGATAGCTGAGTACGTCCAGTATTCGGACGAGGATACTGCCTGTCGCAGTTCGCTCCATCCCGCCGCCTGGCATTCCGTTGGCTGGCGTGACCCGCGTTGGAGCAGAGAAGGCCCCTGCGGGCACCTCCAGTGTGACGCGCACTTCCGGTGTCTGTGCGAGGGCCAAGCGCTGTCTTGCTCGGTCTGCAGAGGAGCTGATCGCATCGCTTACATAGTGTGTGCCGCTTCTGCCGCCACGGAGAAGGCCACTCGCGCGAGTGGCTTCGAGTTCGGCCGTGGACATAGCGCGTTGGACTACTTCTGTGGCTCCTGCCGTCGCTCCGCGCCTAAGGAGGCTCGAGAGAGGTGCAATCAGCCCAGCCGTCCGAAGCGAGTCTACGGCAACAGCCACTGTAATCTGTCCTGGACTGGCACCAGAGCCAATCGCCGTTCCGACAGCATCCCCGGCCTTCAGCAAGTCGATGACGGAGGTGGCAGCGGTGACTCCGTTCGCGATCTGTGTGGCCACGTACACGCCCATGACCGAGCCATCGTTGACCGCATCTGCTGCCGCAGCGCCTGCAGTTTCCACCATGCTGATTGCCTTGTCTGCAGTCTGCGCTGTCGCGAGCTTGCCGGTCGGGTCCGTGCGGGTTAGAGGTCGGCCCTCGACATAGGAGTACCGATTCCACGACTGCGGGCTCTGTTGCATTCCGAGCACAGGATCCGTGCTCAGGAACCTCCCCAAGAGCGGCGAGTAGAACCGGGCGTGCATGTAGTCGATGTCCTCGGCGACGCCGGCGGTGCCGAGGGTGTCGCGCTGGTGGCCGGTGAACTTCTTGTCGTCGATCGTCTGCTGGTTGCCGGTGGTCGTCACCTCTTCGCCGAAAGGGTAGTAGTTCGGCTGCGCCACCCGCTCGTGTCGCGAGTTGGTGATCAGCCGCGGCGTGCCGAGGTGGTCGGCGTGGTAGTAGTCCGGCAAGTTGTGCGACTCGTCCCGCGCGATGCGGCGGTTGCTGTGGACGGAGGGGAGACTGGTGCGTCCACGGTTCGACGAGAATCTGCATTCGGCGCCGCAGACCCTGAGCACCCGGCGCAGAGGATCTTGCGGGCGAAGGCCTAAACGCAAAAGGCCCCCGAGTCTCCTCGGGGGCCTGGGTCGATCCGTTCGCTCGTCGTGCGACTAGATCGCCGGTCCCCTGGCGCCGGTAAGAAGAAGCAGCGAGCCGAGCGCGAGAGCGCTCGGGCGCGGCAAGCTGGGGACGATGGCTTCGTCCCGTCCAGTGCGAGGGTCGACTTGAGGCGGCGCCGGGCCTGGAGTCGAGGCTCTCATGGGTACCTCAGCAATTGGCCAAGGAGAGCGTCTCTCCTATTGAGCCATCGTCGTAGATCGCAGCCAAGTCGAGTCTATTCCTCCCTAGCGGGTCCTCCTGTCCGCGCCATGTGTAGTGCTTCTTCCATGCGACCCTTCGAGATGGATGTTCTCAGCTGTTTCGCTTGACTCCGTGCATTCAAGTACTGAGTGGCGCCGTGAATGAGCGGAGATGCAGTGACGAGGAGCAGAATAGCGAGAAGCAGTCTAAGGAGCTTCGATTCCAGAGTTAGTACGCCGAGGAAGTAGGCCGCGACTATCAGGCCGACCGCCGGAAAAGTGGAGAGACCAAGGAACATCTGATTCTTGTACCGGCGAGCAAGGTCCTCGTAGATGATCAGTAGCTCTGAGTCCGAGAGGAGTTGTCTTCTGGGTTCTTTCATCGTTGTTTCTCCTGCAGGGCGCTATCGAGTAGCTCTCTCGAGTCCGTTGGTCGCCGACTGTACCGTGGCAATCGAACAACGACGGAAGGTGCGGTCGTTATCTCATGGCGGAAAAGGCTCACGCTCAAGGTCCTTCTGTCTGCGGCAGCCAGAGGTCGTTCTGCCCTCGGTGGCTCGGCTGCTATCTCATCGTCGGTAGTTCGGAGGTGAGTGGTCCCTGTAGTCACCGTACCCCCTTGTCTACTGACCTTGGGAGGAAGTTCCCGTGAGCTCGGGCATTCAAGGCCTTGTCGAGTTCCTCTTGAGAAACCGTGCTTGGCCGATGGGACGGTAGCAGCGGAACGATCGTGGAAATTGAGGTTGAGACGGAAGCCCCACTAATGGCACTGACCATTGGGGCGCGCGAGGTGAGACTCTGGGCTATTGCAGTGTGAGATGCCACCACACGTGCGGCGCTGAAGCTCCCGCTGGCTGCTGCAGCCACTGACCGCTCAGCCTGCAATGTCGCCGCCGCCGCCCGGGACTGGAAATCGGAATTGACACGGAATCCGATGCCGGCCCCAAGTGCGCTGGTCCCGCAGTCTAGGCCTGCAGCCTTAGGGTCAAGAGCGGATGAGCTGTCGGAGGAATCTAAGGATCGGGTCACTGCGCCTCCGACCACGCTCGAAACACCGTTGACGGTTGCTACTGTAGCGAGTCCTGCCTCAGCGAGGGCTGAGGCACCAAGCGTGAGCCCCGCAAGACCCCCCGCCACGAAGCCTCCAGCCGCCGCTGCGCCGACATCTTGCCAATTCAGCTCAGTACCCTGATACAGCTGAGCTCCGATTGATCCGAGCGCGCCAAATGCAGCGCCTACACCCGCGCCAACGACCGCGAGTGGCGTCTCTCCGTTGGCATCGAGGTAGTTGACTGGGTTTCCGTGAGCATAGGAATACCGATTCCACGACTGCGGGTTCTGTTGCATTCCGAGCACAGGATCCGTGCTCAGGAACCTCCCCAGCAGTGGCGAGTAGAACCGGGCGTGCATGTAGTCGATGTCGTCGGCGACGCCGGGGGTGCCGAGGGTGTCGCGCTGGTGGCCGGTGAACTTCTTGTCGTCGATCGTCTGCTGGTTGCCGGTGGTCGTCACCTCCTCGCCGAACGGGTAGTAGTTCGGCTGCGCCACCCGCTCGTGGCGCGAGTTGGTGATCAGCCGCGGCGTGCCGAGGTGGTCGGCGTGGTAGTAGTCCGGCAAGTTGTGCGACTCGTCCCGCGCGATGCGGCGGTTGCCGAGGACGGAGGGGAGACTGGTGCGTCCACGGTTCGACGAGTCGCTGCATTCGGCGCCGCAGACCCTGAGCATGCGACGGAAGAGGTCTTGCGGGCGAAGGCCTGAAACGCGAAAGGCCCCCGAGTCTCCTCGGGGGCCTGGGTCGGTCCGTTCGCTCCTCGTGCGACTAGATCGCCGGTCCCCTGGCGCCGGTAAGAAGAAGCAGCGAGCCGAGCGCGAGAGCGTTCGGGCGCGACAGCACGGGGACGATGGCGAGGTTCCGGCTCATGAAGGGACGCCTGAGACTCTCGAACGGATCGTGCATCTGGTCCGAGGGGTATGTTCCTTGGTCTTGACGAACAGCACTAGTCGGCAGCGAGTCACTCGAATCGGTGCACCCATAGGTCCTTGGAGGTGACGAATGAGCCAGAGACGGCCATGCAGAGGCGCTGCAGCCTTCCCGCAGACGGAGCCTGAGGTGACTTATACCAAAGGACGACTCGGTATTGTCCCGCAGCTACCAGACCAGCAGCGTGATCACCTTCTGAAACCGCAGGTGAGAGGCTGATTGCGCCCGCCAGAGAGCGGACTGGGACCTTCCTTGAAGGGCGGCCCTCCGTCGTCTGAATCTCGAGTACGAGCGGGCCGTTGTCCGGGCCGTGTGAACGGGCGAGGAACAAGCCCGACTCGCTCGGAGCCAGGACCTCCAACTCGGACAAGCCGTCTAGGCCGGTAAGGTTGAGGTTCGGGTCCTCAACGTCGATAGATGGCAGCCCGGGCCCGAACCGGACAGGGCACGGGTCTTGGGTCTGACCAGGGGATTCGCCAATTGCCGGGGTTGACAAAAGAACTATCGCCAAGCTGCAAGCAGCACCAATTCTGAGTCCCATGAGTCGTTCTCCGCTTCGAAAGACAAGGAAGTTCTATTTCTGTTCGCTCGTGGCAGCTGCCGCACGAGTGAGCCAGTCCGCGTAGTCGCTTCCTGTCAGCATTCGACTGGTCGTGTAGGTACTTGGGCCCGTGGATTCCAACTTCATCAAGAATGAAGTGCCCGCGAGAATGAAGACTGGCTTGCCTGTGACGCTAGCCTGGACCTTATCTGCCTTGCTAGGGAACGCTGCAAACAGGACTTTCTCGCCTCCGGGAATCGGAACTTTGCCGGTGCCGACGTGGCTATGCATGGTGGCCGCGAGTTCGCGGCCCGAAGCGCTCGTTACTTCGCCGTCCGAATTCCGGCCGAGTGTTAGGGACACCTTGCCAATGTCGTTGTCTGTTTTCGCACCGCCCTCGGCATTAAAGTCCCCATTGCCGTCCGTGACGATCACAGCGCCGGCTTCCACCCGCTTTGCAAGCGGAGCACTGAAGTTCGTTATCTTTACAATATCGCCGACGACCTGCAACACCTGTGGGTCTTCCAGCAGGGCTTTGTCTGCAGTCTTCTTAAGGTCTTTGAGCCCGGTTGGATCGGTGAGGAGGATTGGGTTTCCCCTCACGTAAGAATAGCGGTTCCACGACTGCGGCGCCCGAGGTCGCCCGAGTACGGGATCCGTGCTCAGGAACCTTCCCAAGAGCGGCGAGTAGAACCGGGCGTGCATGTAGTCGATGTCGTCGGCGACGCCGGGGGTGCCGAGGGTGTCGCGCTGGTGGCCGGTGAACTTCTTGTCGTCGATCGTCTGCTGGTTGCCGGTGGTCGTCACCTCTTCGCCGAACGGGTCGTCGTTCGGCTGCGCCACCCGCTCATGCCGCGAGCCGGTGATCAGCCGCGGCGTGCCGAGGTGGTCGGTGTGGTCGTCGTCCGGCGGGTTGTGCGGCGCGTCCCGCGGGATGCGGGGGTGTGACCTTGCGCGCGCCGGCTGAGCTCCGGAAGTGCGCTAGTTCTTTCGGAGCCCCTTCTGCATCTCCTCCGGCAGGTACTTCACCGCCTCGCGCAGCGTGAGGGCGGAGGTGCGGGCGAGGCGGGGGGCGAGGAACTCGACGACCAGGTTGGGGCGTTGTTTGCCGACTTCGCGCAGGATCCAGCCGATGGCCTTGCGCAGGAAGAGCTCGCGGTCGGCGAGTTGGGCGTCGGCGTAGCGGACGAAGCGTGGCCAGTCGCCGGCGCCGCGGCGGAGTTGGGGGAGGAGGGCGAGCATCGCCGTGCGGCGGAGCCAGAAGTCGGGGTCGACGGCCCAGCGGTCGAGCGTCGCGGCGACCTCGGCCTCGGCGCCGTGGCGCTCGACGACTTCGGCGACGAGTCGGGTGGCGATCGTGTCGACGTAGGCCCACGTGCGCGCGTCACGCAGGAGGCCTTCGAAAAACTCGAGATCGGCGACGACGAGCTCGCGGCGGCGGCGGGCGAGGAGCTCGATCGCCACCGTGCGGAGCTCGTGGATTCGCGGCTGCCAGAGGGCGAGCACCGCGCGTCGCAGCGCGCCTCCGGTGAGCTCGGGCCGCTCCTGCAGCAGCGCGGCGGCAAACTGCCGCAGCGGCTGCATCGGCACGCCGAGAAAGTCGAGATCGCTCTTGAGGTAGGCCTTCTCGCCCTGCGCCCGTGCGGGCGTGCCGAGCGGCGCGAGCCGTCGCTCGACCTCGGCGACGAGCTCGTGGGCGTCGAGGCGATCGACATCCGCCGTGGCGGGCGCCTTCGTGCGAGAAGCCGACTCGCGGCTGCGCTTCATGAGTGCGCGGCGACCGCCGGAGCCTCGAGCTTGTAGACCGGCGCGGCGTTGCGCTCCTCGAAGGCGACGAGCAGCCGGCGCACCGTCTCGAGGCGCAAGAGCCGGATGCCGGCGAGACTGCCGGCGAGGAGCTGTTGGGCGACGAATCCGGCGACGAGCCCGGCCCAGCTGCCGCCGGACGCGGCGCCGAGCGGCCAGGCGAGCGCGAAGGCGAGCAGGCGGGCCAGCCAGTAGAGAGCATAGAGCGGCAGAAGTGAGCCAGCGAGCGACGGCAGGCAACGCAGTGCCTGCGCCGCCGGACGGAGCCAGCTCCGCCCGCCACGCTCGACGAGCGCCGCGCGCGACAGATCGAGCAGGGAGCGGACGACGAAGAGGCCGGCGAGCAGCAGCGCCAGGCGTGCCGCGTCGCCGAGTCCGCGCATCGCCGACGAGCCGAGCAGGCCGGAGACGCCCTCCGGAAGCGATCGGCCGAGGATGCCCAGTCGGTCGATCGCCACGAGACAGGTCGCATAGCCGGCGGCGGAGAGCGCCGAGAGCGCCGTGGCCGGGAGCGCCAGTCGCGCGGCGGAGGCGAGCAGCGTCACCCGTTCGCCGCGCGAGCGCCCGCGCAGCACGGCGAGAGCGGCGCACTGCAGGGGGCCGTGAAGGAGTGCGAGGGCGATTCCCGCGGCAAGCAGCGTCGAGCCGAGAGCGCTTGCCGCCGTCGTGTCGAGGATCTGCGACGCGGTGCCGCCGTGCACGAGCTCGGCGAGCTGGCGGGACGGGAAGACTGCCGGCGGGTCGTCGGTGAGCGCTTCGAGGGTCTCTCCGGGAGCCGGGAGGGCGCGGTCGAGGCGCGCGGCGAGTGGCCGATGGATCGCCGCGCCGGCGACCCAGGCGGCCAGCAGGGCGGGGAGCGCCAGGGCGAGCAGCGTCTGCGGCGCTCCGTGAACGGCGGTCGCGGCGGCGGCGATCAGCCGGGCCAGGGAGGGGCGAGAACGAAGCAGCGCCGAGCGGCTCATGCGAGGTCGGCGAGCGCTTCGAGGAGGAGCTGGAGGAGGAAGCGCAGGCGCTGGGTGACGGCACGGCGCGGGCGCGGGTCGGGAGCGAGGCGGAACGAGTCGTCGAGCCGGTCGGCGTCGAGGACGAGGCGCCGTTGCGGGTCGAGCCGCACGTCGACGAGCGGCGGCCCGACGATGCGCAGGCGAGCCCAGCGCTCGCGACCGTCCCAGACTGCACGACGAGTCGAGCCGTCGGCGAAGCGCAACTCGATCTCCACCGGCAGCCGTCGTTCGCCGCGGCGCTCGATCGTCGCCGTGCTGGCGAAGGAGCCGCCGCTCTCGTCGGGCTCGCTCGTCGCGTCGGCCACGGCGTAGTCGACCGAGCCGGTGCCGCCCATCAGCTCCTCCCAGAGCGGCGACAGGTCCTCGCCCGCCGCTGCCGAGAGCGCCCGGACGAAGTCGGCGGAGGTCGGATGCGCGTGGCGCTGCCGCGTGGCGAGCTGAGCGAGGCCGCGGTCGAACGCGTCGCGGCCGATCAGACGTTCGAGCTGGAGAAAGGCGAGGGCAGCGCCGTCGTAGACGAGCGTGCCGTAACTTTCTGCATCCCGGAAGCTCCACGCCGGACGAGCGATGGGGTCGACCGGCGAGCCGGGACCGTGGAGATCGCTGCCGCGCCAGCGCAGACGCAGTTGCTCGAACGGGTCGAGCGGCTGGCCGGGGAGCGGGAGGCTCCAGCCGAGCAGGCGGAGCCCGGGTGCCGCGCCATGCCAGCGCTCGGCGAGGACGCGCAGGGAGGCGTACGTCGCGAGCCCTTCGTCGAGAAACGGCTCCTCGACCTCGTCGGTGGCGACGACGCCCTGCCACCACTGGTGCACGAGCTCGTGGAGCGCCGTCTCCTCGAGCTCCAGCGAACGCGTCGGAAGCGGCGCGACCATCATCGTGAAGAGGGACGGATACTCCATCGCGGTGGCCGCATCGCCCCCCGGTGGGGGCTCGACCACCGTCAACGTGTCGTGCGGATAGCGACCGTAGAGCGCCTCGAAGCGCTCGAGGCCGGTCGTCAGGGTGGCGACGAGTCGAGCGGCGAGGCGCCGTGAAGCCGGCTGGAGCAGGAGTCTGAGCTGGACCGCCGGGGCCGCGGCGCGTGGCAGCGCGGTCTCCTCGAGGCTCCAGTCCGGCGAGGCGCTCCAGGCGAAGTCGTGGACGCCCGTGGCGGCGAAGGCGATCTGCCGGCGACCGGCCGTCTCGCTCGCCGGTGCGGCCGCGGCTCCCGTGGCTCCGACCTCCCAGCCGGCGGGCAGGTCGAGCGCCACCCGGTAGTCGCCGAAGTCGGCCGAAAACTCGCTCGTCGCATGATGCTGATGACAGCTCCAGGCACCGTCGGCGCGCCGTCGGCCGATCTTCGGGAACCACTGCCCGGCGAAGACGAAATGGCCGAGTTGGCCGGCTCGGTCGACCAGCGCGGGGAGACGCGCCGTCCATTCCATCGTCAGGGTGAGCTCGCCGCCGGGCGGGACCGGTCGGGCGAGATCGACCCAGGCGAGCGTGGCGTCGGCGGCGTTGCCGTCGTCCGGTGCGGCGAAGACGAGACGATCGGCGAGATCACGACCCGACTCGTCGCGCAGGTGACGCAGGTCGATGCCACCCCAGCCGCTTGCCGCCAGCTCGTCGGCGACGGCCGGGTCGGCCTCGCGCAGGAAGCTCGAGCGCTCGTCGCGGAAGGCGTTGAGGTAGAGGTGAAAGCAGAGGCGGTCGGCGGGCAGCGCCGACGGATTGCGCCAGCGCAGGGTGCCGCTCGCCTCGATCCGGTGCTCTTCGGCGTCGAGACGAGCGGCGAGGTCGTAGCTCGCGACACGGGGGGCGGTCGCGTCCGCCCGAGCGTCGTGGCTCGGCAGGATGCCGAGCACGAGCGCCAGAGCTGAGGCGGCCGCACGCACCGGTCAGCCGCCGAGGAGGGCCTTCTTGAAGTCCTCGCCCGGGCCCGGCTTCGGGCCGATCCAGCAGGCGAGCAGCGCGTCGGCGAACGCCTTGCCCGGGATGGTGCCCTTGGTCTGCCCGGCCACGGTCACCGCCGTGCCGGTCCCCGGCGTGTAGGTGAAGACGAGCTCCATCCCGTCCTCGGTCTCGGGCATCCAGCTGCAGAGCAGGGCGAACTGCTTCTTGAGCTCGGCCGAGGCGTGCGGCGTGTTGGCTTCGAGCCCTTCGTCCCAGCCCTCGCAGACCTTCTCGGGTCCGACGCTGCGCATGAAGTGCATCACCATGCGGCGCGGCGCATCGGCCGCGAAGACCGCTGCGGCGTCGGACGACTTGGCGCCGAGGTAGAGGCCCGCGACGTAGACCTTGAACGAGTACTTGGTGCGCAGGCCCATGCCGTTGAGCACCAGGGTCTGCTCGCCCACCTTGGCCGAGTCGGACATGGCGACGCCGGCGAGCGTGCCGGCGGCGAGCGGGGCGGCGAGGACGACAGCCAGGGCGAGGGCGAGGTACGGCTTGCGCATGCGGGGCCTCCCAGGGAGCGGTTGGACTTCGTCGGACGAAATCGTGGAGTAGTCTAGCCGCGCGGACCGCCGATGCAACCCATTTCCGTTCCACCAGGACGCGCCGCCGATCCCCCCGACGAAGCGCTGGCGGCGGCTGCCGCGGCCGGCGACGCGGAGGCCTTCCGCGAGCTGGTGCGGCGCTACGAACGGCCGGTCTTCGGATTGGTGGTGCGACTCGTCCGCGACCGGGCCACCGCCGAGGACCTCGCGCAGGAGGCCTTCCTGCGTGCCTTCCGCGCCCTGCCCTCCTACGATCCGGGGCGGAAGTTCGCCAGCTGGCTGCTGCGCATCGCCCACAACGCGGCGATCGACTCGTTGCGCCGCCGCGGGCCGAAGACGATCTCGCTCGGGACCCCACTCGGCGACGAGGACGGGCCGGAGCTCGAGGTCGCCGATCTCTCGCGCCCCGATCCGGAGCACGAGGCGGCGGGGCGCGACCTCACCCGTCAGCTCGAGGCCGGGCTGCGGGCGCTGCGACCGGAGCACCGTACGGCCCTGTTGCTGCGCTTCCGCGACGAGATGCCCTACGAGGAGATCGCCACGGTGATGGGGATCCCGCTCGGGACGGTGAAGACCTTCATCCATCGCGCCCGCCAGGAGCTGGCACGGGCCGTCGCCCGAGACAGCGCCGGAAAAGGTGGTCGATGAGCGAAACCGGATGCCACCAGAGACGTAAGGCGGGTTGGGAGACGACGATGGAGACCCGGCAACAGCAGGCGATGGACTGGGAGGGCTGGCTCGCCGCCGAGTCCGCGGGAGAGTCCGAGGAGGCCGAAGCGCGGCTCCTGGCCCTCTTCGCGCAGCTCGACTCGCCCGCGCCGGCCGCCGGATTCGCCGATCGGGTCGTCGCCCGCGCCACGGCCGAAGCGTCGCGGCGCAGCGCCCGGCGCCGTTTCGCCCGGCGGATTCTCGCCGGTGGGTTGCTCGCCGCGGCGGGGGTTGCGGTGGCGCTCCTGCTGCCGGCGCTCTCCGCCTTGGTCGGCCTGGTCGACTGGGCGGCGCTGCCGGGGCTCGCGGCGCGGCTGATCGCCGTGCTCGCGGCTTCGTCGGCTCGCGCCCTCGGAACCTGGCAGGAACTTCTCGCTGTGCTGCGTCCGGTCGCCCGGGCCCTCGCTCACCCGCAGGTGGTGGGTGCCCTCGTCGGCCTGGTCGCCGTTTCGTCGTTGGCCCTCGCCTCGCTCGCTCGTGTTCTGGAGCGGGGGAAAGGAGCTCGTCATGTCGCGTCCTTCGGTTGATCGGTCCTTCTGCGTCTCGAGACTCGCGGTGTCGCGAGGTCTCTCTCTCGTCGCGCTCGCCGCTCTCGTGGTGCTCGCGGTGGGTGTTCCCGCCTCGGCCGCGACGAGCCCGGCCGAGCGGACCGAGGTGCTCAAGCACTTCGAGATCCTCGACCTCTCCGACCGCGTCGTGCTGCGTCCGCTCGCCACGGAGTCGCGCCTGCCGCAGATCGAGCTGCCCGACGACAGCGAGTCGGCGATCGTCTCGGGCCGCGAGCTCGATGCCGGGGAGGTGAGCGCGGCTTACGGGCCGGCCGGCGCCGAGGTCGTGGCGACCCTGCTGCGGCTGGAGCCGGCGGCGCGGCGCGCGGCCCTCGGCCTGGCGCCGCGGCAGGAGGCGAGCGAGGAGGAGCCCGCTGCGCCAGCCCCGCCCGTGCCTCCGGCCGTCCCCGCACCGCCGGCCCATGACGGCCGGGCCTCGGACGCGCGCGTGGCGTTCGGTCACGGCGTGACCATCGAAGCGGACGAGCGTGCCGACGAAGTGGTCTGCATCGCCGGATCGGTGCGGGTGCTCGGCGAGGTGATGGGCAACGCCGTGGCGATCGGCGGGTCGAACCGGGTGAGCGGCAAGGTCTACGGCGACGTGGTGGCGATCGGCGGCAGCGTCCACCTCAGCGAGACCGCCGAGGTCTACGGCGAGGCGGTGGCGGTGGGTGGCACCGTCCATCGCGCCCCGGGGGCGAAGGTCCTGGGCAAGGTGACCGAGGTGGCGGTGGGCGACGCGCTTCTGCGCAGCGGCGACGGCGCCTCGATCAAGGTCGGCACGCACGACGACCACTCCTGGTTCGACGGGGTCTTCGATCTGATCAAGCGGCTGATCGGCATCGCGCTCCTGGCGCTGCTCGTCTGCATCGTCCTGCTCGTGGCGCCGCGCCTCGCCGACGAGACGGGCGAGCGGGTGCGCAGCGAGGTCTGGAGCGCCGGACTGATCGGACTGCTCGCCGAGCTGCTCTTCGTGCCGATGCTGGTCCTGCTCGTGCTCGTGCTGCTGATCTCGATCATCGGCATCCCGCTGCTGCTGCTCGTGCCCTTCCTGCTCGTCGCGGTGGTGATCGCCGCACTGGTCGGCTTCACCGGGGTGGCCACCAGCGTCGGCCGCTGGGTCTCGGCGCGGTGGGGGCGTTCACCGGCCTCGCCCTACGCCGCGGCGGTGCTCGGGATCCTGGCGATCCAGTCGCTGTCGATTCTCGGCGACCTGCTCGACCTGGGAGGCGGCGTCGTGGGATTCCTCGGGACGGTGGTCTCGTTGCTCGGCTTCGCAGCGCGGTTCATCGCCTGGACGATCGGCCTCGGTGCGGTGCTGCTCGGGGTCTTCGCCTTGCGGCGGCGCGGCGCCGCGGAACGCTTCTCGCCACCGCCTCCGCCGCCGAGTGCCGGAGCGGCGGTCGAGCCGGCTCCGGACAGGACGGTGACCGCCGAGGAGAGCCCGGTCGATCGGGCGGAAACGGCTGCGCCGGGTGAGGCTGCCTCCCGGGAAGACGACGGGCCGGCCGCCGGTTGATCGACCGCCGCCTGCGTGCGGCAGCAAATCGAGCGAGGGGGGTGCGAGCCTCCCTCGCTCGTCGTCTCCCCTGGTAACCTCTCGCGCATGGTCGACCACCCTACTGTCGCGAGCCCCGGCGAACCGCCGCGCGACGAGCCGACAGCGCGCGCTCTCTGGCTGCAGAGCGAGGTGGCGCGCCACCAGGATCTCTACTATCGACTCGGTCGCCCGGAGATCGGCGATCGCGAGTTCGACGCGCTCTTCGCCGAGCTCGTGGCGCTCGAGGCCTCCCATCCCGAGCTCGCCAGGCCCGACAGCCCGACCCGGCGCGTCGGCGGCGAGCCGATCGAGGGGTTCTCCCCGGTGCGCCACGAGCCGCCGATGCAGTCGCTCGACAATACCTACAGTCTCGACGAGCTGCGTGCCTGGGCCGAGCGGGCGCAGCGGCTGGCGCCGGACGCCGAGCTCTCGTTCGTCGCCGAGCTCAAGGTCGACGGTGTGTCGATCTCGCTGCGCTACGACGATGGAGTGCTCGTGCAGGCGGCGACGCGCGGCAACGGCACGACGGGAGACGACGTCACCGTCAACATCCGCACGGTGCGCAACCTGCCGCTGCGCCTGCGCGGCACGCCGCCGGCGCGCCTGCTGGTGCGCGGCGAGGTCTACATGCCGCGCTCGGTCTTCCGCCGCCTGAACGAGGCGCGCGACGAGGCGGGCGAGCCCCTCTTCGTCAACCCGCGCAATGCCACCGCCGGTTCCGTCCGCCTGCTCGACAGTCGCGAGGTGGCAGCGCGTCGTCTCGCCGCGGCGGCCTATCAGGCGGTCGCCGAGGAGCTTCCCGCCGACCGTCACGCCCGCAACCTCGAGCGGCTCGTCGAGTGGGGCCTGCCGGTCCACGCCGAGTGGCGGGCCTGCAAGTCGCTCGACGAGGTCGAGGCGTACATCGACGAGTGGCGCGAGCGCCGGCACGAGCTCGACTTCGAGACCGACGGCGTGGTGGTGAAGATCGACGACCTGGCCTTGCGCGAACGGCTCGGCTCGACCGCCAAGGCGCCGCGCTGGGCGGTGGCGTTCAAGTTCGAGCCGGAGCGGGTCGAGACGCGGGTCTCCGGCATCACGGTGCAGGTCGGCCGCACCGGGGTGCTGACGCCGGTGGCCGAGCTCGAGCCGGTCTTCGTCGGCGGCTCGACGGTGCGCCGCGCGACGCTCCACAATTACGAAGATCTGGCCCGCAAGGACGTGCGGGTCGGCGACGTCGTCTTCGTCGAGAAGGGCGGCGACGTGATCCCGAAGGTCGTCGAGGTGCGACTCGACGCCCGCCCCGACGGAGCGGCGCCGTTCGAGCTGCCCTCGACCTGTCCGGAGTGCGGCGAGGCGGTGGTGCGGTTCGCCGACGAGGTGGCGTGGCGCTGCGTCAATCCGGTCTGTCCGGCGGTGATCGTCGAGTCGATCCGTCACTTCGTTTCGCGCAACGCGATGGACATCGAGGGGCTCGGCGACGAGCGCATCGCGCAGCTGCACGGCGCCGGGCTGCTGCCCGACTTTCCCGCTCTCTACGAGCTGACACGCGAGCAGCTCACCCCGCTCGAAGGCTGGGGGGAGCGGTCGGCCGAGAACGTGCTCGCCTCGATCGCCGCGAGCCGCGGGCGCACGCTCGACCGGCTGCTGTTCGCCCTGGGCATCCGCTACGTCGGCGAGCGGGTGGCGCGGCTCCTGGCCGCCGCCTTCGGTTCGCTCGCCGCGGTCGCGGCGGCGCGCGAGGCCGAGCTGCTCACCGTGCCGGAGGTCGGGGCTAAGGTCGCCGCGGCGGTGCAGGCGTTCTTCGCCGATCCGCGACAGCAGCGACGGCTCTCCGCGCTCGTCGCCGCCGGTGTCGAGCCGCCGCCGGTCGAGCGGAGCGAGGCCAGCGTCGGGCCGCTCGCCGGTCGCACCCTGGTGCTCACCGGCAAGCTCGTCGGGATGACCCGCGAGGAGGCGACGGCGCGGCTCGAATCGCTGGGGGCGCGGGTGGCGTCGTCGGTGTCGAAGAAGACCGATCTGGTGATCGCCGGCGAAGAGGCCGGGTCGAAGCTCGCCAAGGCGACTCAGCTCGGCGTGCCGATCGCCAGCGAGGAGCGCCTCGCCGCGCTCCTCGCCGGCGCTTCGTGGGAGTGACCGCGGCGGCGCGGAATTCCGCGTGCGCCACTCGCGAGATCCCTCGCTTGTGCCAAAATGGCAGCGATGTCCGAAAAACCCCTGATCCTGGTCATTGACGACGAGACCGGCTCGCGTGAGTCGGTCGCCATCGCACTGGAGAAGGCGGGATTTCCCGTCCGGACCTTCGACGACGCGCGGCGTGCGCTCGACTTTCTCGACGAGGACGCCTCGGCCCGACTGGCCGTCTGCGATCTGCGGATGCCAGGCACCGACGGGCTGGCGTTTCTCGCCGAAGTGCGCCAGCGCGGTCACGACCTCGCGGTCGTCCTGCTGACCGCCTTCGGCTCGATCGAATCGGCGGTCGAGGCGATGCGCGTCGGCGCCGACGACTACCTGACCAAGCCGGTCGACCTCTACGAGCTGCGGCGGCGGGTGACCAACCTGCTGGAGAACCGCCAGCTCAAGGACGAGGTGTCGAGCCTCAAGCAGATGCTCGACAAGCGCTTCGGCTTCGAAAGCATCATCGGGCGCTCGGCGGCGATGGAGCGGCTCTTCGAGCAGATGCGGCTGGTGGCGCCGACCAAGTCGACCGTGCTGATCATCGGCGAGAGCGGGACCGGCAAGGAGCTGGTGGCCAACGCCCTGCACCGGGTGAGCTCGCGTCGCGACGAGCGCTTCCTGGCGATCAACTGCGGGGCGATCCCCACCGAGATCCTGGAGAGCGAGCTCTTCGGTCACGAGCGCGGCTCGTTCACCGGGGCGATCGGCCGCAAGATCGGCAAGTTCGAGCTCGCGCATCGCGGCACGCTCTTCCTCGACGAGATCAGCGAGCTCTATCCCGAGCTGCAGGTGAAGCTGCTGCGCGTGCTCGAGGAGCGGCGGATCATGCGGGTGGGCGGCAGCGACCTCGTCGACGTCGACTTCCGGCTGGTCGCGGCGACCAATCGCGACCTCGATCGCGAAGTGACGAACGGCCGCTTCCGCGAGGATCTCTACTACCGGCTCAAGGTGGTGACGCTGCGCATTCCGCCGCTGCGCGAACGGCGCGAGGACATTCCGCTGATCGCCGAGCACTATCTCTCCCAGTTCTGTCGCGAGCACGGGAGGGAGCCCAAGACGCTGGGAGCCGATGCGGTGGAGGCGCTGCTCTGCCACCCCTGGCCGGGCAACGTGCGCGAGCTGCGCAACCTGATGGAGTCGGTGGTGGTCTTCCACGCCGGCCACGAGGTGCGCTACGCCGACCTGCCGCCGGAGCTGCGTGGACTCGGCCCGACGCTCGTCGGGTCGGCGGCACCGCCGGTGCCCACGGCCGCGGAGGTGGAGAACGTCGCGACCCCGGTCCCGGGGGCGACGGCTGCGCCGGCGGTTCCGGTGGCCCCGGCGGCCCCTTCGGCTCCGGTGGTCCCCTCGGTGCGGTTGCCGCGGACGATGGCCGACATCGAGCGCGAGGCGATCCTCTCGGCGCTCGAGCGCGCCGGGGGGCGTCGCGCCGAGGCGGCCCGGGCGCTCGACATCGGGCTCCGGACGCTGCAGCGCAAGCTCAAGGAGTACAAGGACCAGGGCCACTACAAGGAGTGACGGATGGACACGCCGAACGAGGTGCTGATCCACAACGACACGCTCGGTCTCAAGGGAGCCCGGGCGACGCTGCTGCAGGTCAATGTCGCGGGCTACTACGAGGTGAATCTGCAGTTCGGCGATCGCCGGCATCGTGCCTTGCTGCCGACGGCACGCACCGTGGTGATCAGCGCGACGCCGGAAGAATCCTCGTCGGACCTCGGCGAGATCGAGCGCTGAACCGGCGGAGGGCGCCGTGATCCGCCTGTCGGTCAACGTCAACAAGGTGGCGACGATGCGCAACGCGCGCGGCGGCGACCGCCCGAGCGTGCGGGCCGCGGCCGAGGTGGCGATCGCCGCCGGCTGCCACGGCATCACCGTCCACCCGCGGCCGGACGAGCGCCACATCCGCCGCGCCGACGTCGTCGAGCTCGCCGAGTGGCTGCCGGTGGAGCTGAACATCGAGGGGTATCCGGGAGCCGAGTGGCTCGAGCTGGTCGAAACGGTCCGTCCGGCCCAGGCCACGCTCGTTCCGGACCCTCCCGGGGTGCTCACCTCGAACGCGGGCTGGGACCTGCGCGGCGACCGGAGCGAGCTCGCGGCGATCGTCGCCCGCCTCCGATCCCTCGGCTGTCGTGTGAGTCTCTTCATCGATCCGGAGCCCGAACAGGCGCTGCGGGCCTGCGATCTCGGCGCCGACCGGGTCGAGCTCTACACCGAGCCGTACGCCCGCGCGTTCGCGACGCCGGACCGGATGTCGGTCTTCGCGCGCTACCGGCGGACCGCCGAGGCGGCGGTGGAGGCGGGGCTCGGGCTCAACGCCGGGCACGATCTGGATCTGGAGAACCTGCCGTTCCTTGCCGAGCACCTCCCCGGCCTGCTGGAGGTCTCGATCGGCCACGCGCTGCTCTCCGACGCGCTTTTCCTGGGGCTCGACCGGGCGGTTCGCGCCTATCTCGCGGCGCTCGCGCCGGCGCCTTGAGCCGGAGGCCCGCCGCCTCGGGACGCGCTCCGCGCTCCCGGCCGGCCGTTCAGGTCGGAACGCGGTGCGATAGCGCCAGCCACCAGCGCATGCAGCGGTGGGCGAGATCGACCGGCTGGCAGAACATCATCGGACAGCCGCCGACCACCGGCTCGATGCCGAGGCGGGCACACTCGGCGAGCGCCTCGGGCGAGACGCTGCCGTCGCCGAACGAGCGGTGGAACCAGATCTGCCGCACGTTCCGCGCGGCAGCCTGGCGCACGAGGTCGGCGGCGACCGCAGGCGGGGCGGCGATCACCAGGCCGTCGATCGTCCCCGGGATCGACGCGAGATCGCGGTAGCAGCGCTCGCCGGCGAGGTCGTCGGTATTCGGGTTGACCGGCACCGCGTCGTAGCCGCAAGCGCGGAGCTTGCGCAGGATGTGGTTCGACGGGAGGTTCCCGTCGCGGGACACGCCGGCGACGGCGAAACGGCGGCCCTGCAGGAAGGCAGCGACAGTCTCGGGGAGCTTGGCCATGACCCCACGATCATCGGCAGGCGCGTCGGGTCCGTCAAGCACCGGAAGGCGGCGACGCCGCGGGAAGCACGGCGCGCACCGGTATCATCGGTGGCTGGCGCCCGTTATCCGAGGAGACCCTCCATGTCCTTTCGCTCTGCCTTAGCAGCTCTCTCGGTCGGGTTGACTTCTGCCTTCACCGGTGCCTGGGGCCAGACGGTGGCGTCCGGTCGGCCGCTCGACGCCGCGGCGGCGGCGATCACCACCGACGGGCTGTGGCGCGACCTCCGCGCTCTCTCGGCGGATGGGATGGAGGGGCGTGGCCCCGGGACGGCGGGCGAGGAGCGCGCTGTCGCCTATCTCGTCGAGCGCTTCAGGGCCATGGGTCTCGCGCCTGGAAACCCCGACGGTCGCTACGTCCAGGATGTGCCGATGATCGCCTTCACCGCCCAGGCCCAGGCACGCCTGCGGGCTGGAGATCGCACCTTCGAGCTGGCCTTCGCGGACGACTACGTCGCCGTGTCTCGCCGCGGCACGCCCGCCGCCGAGGTGCGCGACTCGCCGATCGTCTTTGTCGGCTACGGCGTCGTCGCCCCGGAGCTCGGCTGGGACGACATCAAGGGGGTCGACCTGCGCGGCAAGACGCTGCTGATGCTGGTGGGCGATCCGCCGGTTCCCGACCCGGCCGATCCGTCCCGGCTCGATCCGGCGAGCTTCAAGGGTCGGGCGATGACCTACTACGGCCGTTGGACCTACAAGTACGAGATCGCCGCACGCCTGGGTGCCGCTGCCGTGATCCTCGTCCACGAAGCGGGGCCGGCCGGCTACGGCTGGAGCGTGGTGCGCGGGAGCTGGACCGGCGAGGGCTACGGGCTCGACGCCCCGGAGGCGCTCGCGGCCCACGCGGCGGTGGAGTCCTGGCTGACCCTCGAGCGCACGCGCGAGCTGCTCGCCGCCTGCGGCAAGAGCTTCGAGGCGTTGAAGTCCGCCGCGGTCTCGCGCGATTTCCGGCCGGTGCCGCTCGCCGCCACGGCGTCGTTCGTCGTCCACAACCGCCTGCGCCGCTTCGTGTCGCACAACGTCGTGGCGCGGCTCGAGGGACGCGACCGGCGCGGTCGCGACGAGGTCGTGGTCTTCAGCGCTCACTGGGATCACCTGGGGCACAAGCCGGGCCGGGCGGGGGACGACATCGTCAACGGAGCGCTGGACAACGGCTCCGGCCTGGCGACGCTGCTCGGCATCGCCGAGGCCTTCACCCGCCTGCCGCAGCCGCCGCGGCGGTCGGTGCTCTTCTTCGCGCCCACCGGGGAGGAGTCGGGGCTCCTCGGCGCGGCCCACTATGCAGCCCATCCCTTCTGGCCCGTTGCCGCGACGGTCGCCGACCTGAACATGGACATGATGAACGTCTGGGGGAGGGCCCGCGGTATCGTCTCGATCGCCCAGGGGATGTCGACCCTCGACGAATTGCTGGCGGCCGAGGCGGCGCGACAGGGGCGGGTCGTCCTTGCCGATCCGGAGCCGGAGAAGGGCTACTTCTACCGCTCCGACCACTTCGAGCTGGCCAAGCGCGGCGTCCCGGCGCTCCACTTCCTGCTCCCCGGCGCCGAGTATCTCGGCCAGCCCGACGACTTCGCCAGGAGCCGGCGCGAGCGCTACCTGGCCGAGGACTACCACCAGCCGAGCGACGAGGTGAAGGCCGACTGGGATCTCGCGGGGACGGTCGAGGACGCGCGCCTGCTCTTCGCCGTCGGTCACTCACTCGCCGACAGCGAGGCGGTTCCCGAATGGAAGCCGGGCAGCGAGTTCGCTGCGGCCCGTGCGGCGAGTCGGGCCGCAGCCGCTCGCCGCTGAGGGCGGCTCAGCCGAGTGCGCCGGCGAGGGCGCTCGCCAGATCGTCGGCGAGCGAGCCGATGACGCCTTCGTCCGGACCTTCGAGCATGATGCGGGCGAGCGGCTCGGTGCCGCTGTAGCGCAACAGCAGGCGCCCGTCGTCGCCCAGCGTCTGCTCGGCGTGGCGCATCGCGCGGGCGACCTGGGGGATCTCGGCAAACGGAAGCTTCCGCGTGACGCGCACGTTGCGCAGCAGCTGCGGGTAGCGCACGAATCCGGAGAGCAGCTCGGAGACCGGGCGCTCGGCGCGTCGCGCCAAGCGGGCGATCGCCACCGCGGTGAGCAGGCCGTCGCCGGTGGTCGAGCGCCGCAGATCGAGCAGGTGCCCGGACTGCTCGCCGCCCAACCGCAGCCCTTCGCGCTGCAGCATCGCCACCACCTCGCGGTCGCCGACGTCGCAGCGCAACACCGTGACCCCGCGACCGGCGAGGGCGCGTTCGAGCCCGAGGTTGCTCATGCTCGTGGCGACGATCGCCGCCGGCGACAGGGTGCCGGCTTCGGCCAGGGCCGAGGCCCAGAGGAAGAGCATCGCATCGCCGTCGCGCAGCTCGCCCCGCTCATCGACGAGCAGGGCACGGTCGGCGTCGCCGTCGAAGGCGAACCCGAGGTCGAAGCGACCGGCGCGCACCAGAGCACAGAGCGCCTCGGGATGCGTCGAGCCGCAGCCGGCGTTGATGTTGCGTCCGTCCGGGGCGGCGAAGTGCAGGTCGACGTCGGCGCCGAGCGAGGCGAACACCTCGCCGGCGAGGTCGGACGCGGCGCCGTGCGCCGCGTCGAGAGCGACGCGCAGCCCGGCGAGCGGCTGCTTCTCCTCCCGGGAGTGGGTGAGGAACTCGAGGTAAGCCGCACGAGCCTCGCCGGTGCGGTCGAGCGAGTGAGAGACGGACGACAGGGGGCGTGGCCGTGGATGCTCGAGCCAGCTCTCGAACGCCGCCTCGGCCGCCGTGGCCCACTTGAAGCCGTGGTTGTCGATCAGCTTGATGCCGTTGTCCTCGGCCGGATTGTGGCTGGCCGACACGACGACCGCCGCCGCCGCCGCTTCGCGCCGGACGAGGAACGCCAGCGCCGGGGTAGGCAGGACGCCGACGGCGACCGGAATGGCGCCCCCGGAGAGCAGGCCGTCGCCGAGCCAGGCGAGGAGCGTCGCGGTGCTCTCTCGCGTGTCGCCGCCGACCACGACATGCGGGCGGTCGAAGCCGTCGTCGAGGAAGCGGGCGAGCTGCTCGCCGATGCGGCGCACCGTCTCCTCGACGAGCGGCCCTTCGCCGAAGCGTGCCCGGATGCCGTCGGTGCCGAACAGGCGACGACCGCTCACTCGCGCCTCCGGCGAGGAGTCGGCTCGGGGATCGGCTGATCCTCCGGCCGCTGCAGCGTGACGCGGGCGGTCACCGCCGCGGGTTGGACGATCTTGACCAGCGGGTCGGGGGCGAGAACCATGGCGGTCTCCACGAAGTCGAAAGCATGTCCGTCGAGGCTCACCGGCACGGTGCCGACGGAGACGAGCGTGCGCAGCCGCGACTCGGGGCCGCTGACCAGCACGGTCTCGGGATCGGCGACGGGCGGCCCGGTCGGCACGGCCCCGGCCGCCGCCTCACCGGTGAGCCGGACCTGGACCGGCAAGAGCCGGGTGCCCTCCCGGTCGAGCTGCAGACGGACCGAGTTGGGTTCGATCGAGACCACTTCGACGTCGTCGGGACGCAGCACGTTCTCCTCGCCGAGGTGGAAGTCGACGTTGCCGGTTTGCGCGCTCTGCAGGTCGATCACCACGTCGATGAGGAACGGGCTGAGGGAGCGGATCTTCCGGTCGCTCCCGCGCAGACGGACCTTCACCGTCTGGATCGGGTCGAGGATGATCAGGCCGCGCGGGGGAAGATAGGTGACCGTCGCGTCGACCACCCGCTCGCTCGGCCGCTCGCGCTTCTCGAGCGAGGCGAAGTACCAGGTCGCCAGCGCCAGGGCCAGCGCCAGCAGACGCAGTCCCCAGATCCGTGCGCGCTCGCTCACGCGACCCCCTTGGCGTGACGGTGCGGGTCGACGGCGAGCCGTTCGCCGAGCTCGCGGCGCAAGGCCGCGGCGTCGAGGTCCCGCAAGAGCTGGCCGCCGACGGCGAGCGAGATCCGGCCGGACTCCTCGGAGACCACCACGGCGAGGGCGTCGGTCTCCTCGCTGATCCCCACGGCCGCGCGATGGCGGGTGCCGAAGTCCTTGGTCAGCTCGTGGCTGCTCGACAACGGCAGGAAACAGGCCGCCGAGGCGATGCGGTCGCCCTGGATGATCGCCGCGCCGTCGTGCAGCGGCGTCCCGGGAGTGAACAGGTTGACGAGCAGGTCGAAGGAGAGTCGTGCGTCGAGTCGGATGCCGCTCTCGGCGTAGTTGCGCAGCCCCTCCTGCCGCTCGACGACGAGCAACGCGCCGATCTTGCGCGCCGCCATCGCCGAGCAGGCGAGCACGATCTCGTCGATGGTTGCCTCGATGTGCGGTCGCGAGCTGCGCGAGAGCAGCGGATTGCGCCCGAATCGCGCGAGCGCCCGGCGGATCTCGTGTTGGAAAAGCACGATCACGGCGAACGGCAGGAAGATCAGGAAGTTGTCCATCAACGCTTCGAGCGTGACCAGGTTGGCCAGTCGCGCGACGAAGAAGAGGACGGCGATCGTCAGGATGCCGAGCAGCATCTGCACGGCCCGCGTGCCGCGGATCAGCAAGAGGAGGTTGTAGTAGAGAAGCGTCACGACGGCGACGTCGAGCAGGTCCTTCCACGACAGCAGGTCGAGCAGCCCGAGCAGCCCGGCGCTCATCGTCCCGACCTCCGCCGGTCGAGCTCCTGCCAGACCGTCAGGAGCTGACGCGTCTCGGCGACGTCGTGCACGCGCACGATCGCCGCACCGCGGGCGGCGCCCCAGGCAGCCGCGGCGAGGCTGCCGGCGAGGCGGCGGTCGACCGCGGCACCGGTGAGCTGGCCGAGAAAGCTCTTCCGGCTCGCTCCGAGCACCAGGGGAAGATCGAGCTCGGCGAGACGCTCGAGCTCGGCAAGGAGCTGCAGGCTCTGCTCGGCGTTCTTGGCGAAGCCGAGGCCCGGATCGACCAGCAATTGCGACCGTGCGACGCCGGCGGACTCGGCGGCGGCGACCGCCGCGGCGAGCTCGTCCCGGACTTCGGCGGCGACGTCGCCGTAGGAGGGGGCTCGCTGCATGTCGGCGAGCTCGCCCCGCGCGTGCATGAGGATCGCCGGACAGCCGGCGGCGGCGACGAGCGAGCGCATCGCCGGATCGCGCAGGGCGCCGATGTCGTTGATCAGGTCGGCTCCGGCCGCGAGCGCGCGCTCGGCGACCGCCGCCTTGCGGGTGTCGACCGAGATGGGCGCGGCGGTGGCGGCGCGCAGCCGGGTGAGCACGGGCAGCAAGCGCCGGAGCTCCTCGTCGACCGGCACGGCGGGTGCCCCGGCGCCGTAGACGGCGCCTCCGGGGCGTGTCGACTCGGCCCCCAGATCGAGGAGGTCGGCCCCTTCGTCGAGCAACTGCAGTCCGTGGTCGACGGCGCGGCCCGGCTCGAAGAACCGGCCACCGTCGCTGAACGAGTCGGGTGTGATGTTGACCACCCCGAGGAGTCGGGGCGCACCGGCCACGAGCTCGAGCCGACGCCCTCCGGCGAGGGCGAGGGTGTACGTGGGACGGATCGCGGGCGCGAGCGGCAAAGGCATCAGGCGGTCCGGTGCCGGGTCGGGGCGCCGGACCGCAAGTTTAGCAGCCGGAGCGCTCCGGCTCAGATCGTGGCGCTGACGTCGCGCGTCGCCGGGAGGGCGTCACCCGGAGGCGCCGCGGCGGGGAGCGGGGGAGCTCCGCCGTCGGCCTGGAGGGTCGGCTCTGCCGGGCCCGGGGGCTTGGCCTCGCGCACCGGGCGCGGCGGCTCGAGCTTGAGGCCGGTCATCTCCTCGATCATCCGGTAGACCGTCTCGCCGTCGATCGACTCCTTCTCGAGCAACGCCTCGGAGAGGCGGTCGAGAATGGCGCGCCGCTCGGCGAGGATCCGCTTGGCGCTCTCGTAGCCCTCCTGGACGATTCGTTGTACCTCGCGGTCGATGCGCAGGGCGGTGTCGTCGCTGTAGTCGGAGCGCTGCGCGAAGTCGCGACCGAGGAACACCGGCTCTTCGCCGCCGCCGAAGGCGAGCGGGCCGAGCTGCGACATCCCCCATTCGCAGACCATGCGCTTGGCCAGCGCCGTGGCGCGCTCGATGTCGTTGCCCGCCCCGGTGGTGATGTCCTTCTGGGTGAGCTCCTCGGCGACGCGACCGCCCATGAGAATGGCGATCTGATTCGTCACGTGTCCGCGCGAGTAGGTGTACTTGTCCTCGGTCGGCAGTTGCATCGTCACGCCGAGCGCCCGGCCGCGCGGGATGATCGTCACCTTGTGCACCGGGTCGTGCCCGGGAAGGAAGGCGGCGACCAGGGCGTGCCCGGCCTCGTGGAAGGCGGTGACGCGCTTCTCGTCCTCGGTCAGGACGAGCGTCTTGCGCTCGGTGCCCATGACGATCTTGTCCTTGGCGAACTCGAAGTCGGCCATCTCGATCCGCTTCTTGTTGCGCCGCGCCGCGATCAGCGCCGCCTCGTTGACCAGGTTGGCGAGGTCGGCGCCGGCAAATCCGGGGGTGCCGCGAGCGATCGTGTCGAGATCGACGTCCTCGGCCAGCGGCGTCGTCTTGGTGTGGACCTTGAGGATGCCGATGCGGCCGTTGAGGTCGGGCCGGTCGACCACCACGCGGCGGTCGAAACGGCCGGGACGGAGCAGTGCCGGGTCGAGCACGTCGGGGCGGTTGGTGGCCGAGATGAGGATCACGCCCTCGTTCGTCTCGAAGCCGTCCATCTCGACGAGCAACTGGTTGAGCGTCTGTTCACGCTCGTCGTGTCCGCCGCCGAGGCCGGCGCCGCGATGGCGGCCGACGGCGTCGATCTCGTCGATGAAGACGATACACGGGGCGTTCTTCTTGCCCTGTTCGAAGAGGTCGCGCACGCGGCTGGCGCCGACACCGACGAACATCTCGACGAAGTCGGAGCCGGAGATGGAGAAGAACGGGACGTTGGCCTCGCCGGCGATGGCGCGCGCGAGGAGCGTCTTGCCGGTTCCCGGCGGGCCCATGAGCAGCACACCCTTCGGGATCTTGCCGCCGAGCTTCTGGAACTTCTGCGGGTCCTTGAGGAACTCGACGATCTCCTGCAGCTCCTCCTTCGCCTCCTCGACCCCGGCGACGTCCTTGAACGTCACCTTCTTCGAGCTGGCCGAGAGGAGCTTGGCCTTGCTCTTGCCGAACGACATCGCCTTGTTGCCGCCGGACTGCATCTGGCGCATAAAAAAGATCCACAGCCCGACGAGCAGCAGCACCGGGGCCCAGCCCACGAGGATGGTGAGCAGCGGGTTCTCCTTCGGCTGCTCGGCGCGCACCTGCACGCCGGCGGCGACCAGCTCGCCGATGAAATCGGGGGTGGGTACGAAGGGGAGCTCGGTGTTGAACTCGGTCCCCTCGGCGTGCTCGGCGCCGCCCTTGAAGGTCCCGCTCACCCGCGTGCCGCGCAGGATGGCCTCGGCAACCTGCTTCTTGCCGACCTGTTCGCGGAACTCGTTGTACGTGAGCTCCTGCCGGCTCGCCCGCCCGGCCTGGAAGGTGTTCCAGAGAACGATGACCACCACGAAGATGACCATCCAGAGGATCAGGGTGCGAAGTGTCGAATTCAACGTTCTCGTGCCTCGAGTCGGGTGAGGGACGGGGCCGCGCTAGTCGCGCGCAATCTCGCCGAGGTACGGCAGGCTACCCAGGCGTCCGTCGTCCCCTTTCAGTCCATATCCGACCAGCCGTCCGGCGCGGTGCAGCATGAACGCCCGGAAGTCGGGGGCAAAATAGGTCTTGCGTTCGTCGGCGAGGTCTGCCAGGGCCACGAACCGGACGCTCGCCGCGCCGCGGTCGCGAAGCTGGGCGCCGAGGTAACTCTCGGTCACGCCGCTCGCCACCACACCCTTCACTACGACGACGTGCTGGTCCCGGACGTCCACCGGGATCGGGAAGTGGATCGCCATCACGTTCTCCGGCGAGTCGCCGTCGGTCGCGTACTCGACGCGGAGGAACTCGTAGCGAACCGGAAAGTCGAGCGCTCGGATGAGATCGGCGAGGAACACCTCGGATCCCCAGAGGATCCCCAGCAGGAGAGGGTCCTGCTCGCGCAGGCTCTCCTGGATCTCGCGCGCCACGTCGCGCACGCGGTCGGCAAGCGTTCGGGCGTCGGCGACGACCCGGATCGGGGGCTCGCTCATGACCTCTCCCATTCTGCGATCCACGCCGGTTCGCCCGGACGGGGACGCCAGCCTGCGGCCACGCTCACCCCGGGCACCCAGACGACCTCCGTGCCACGGCAGAGGAGCGGCAAGTGGTCGCGCTCGGCGCGAGGGATTTTGCGGTCGATCAGAAGATCCTTGAGCTTGCGCCGTCCGGGGGCCCCCTCCGGGCGCAAGCGATCGCCGGGCCGACGGCTGCGGACCGACCACGCGGCGGACGGTGGCACCGTTTCGGCGGCGACACGAAGAGGGGTCGAGCTCAGGCCGGGCGAACGCCGGGGCGTCAGGCTCTCGCCGGGCTCGACCGGCCGGATTCGGAGGCGACCCTTCACTTCCGGAATCTCGACAAATCCGGGCACAGCGACAGTATACGAGAACTCCCGAGGCGATTCCGGTCCTCCTTCGAGCCGCAGGCGCCCTCGCGCGGCCACGAAACGACGACCTTCGCCGGCGTCGCAGGACCAGCGCGAGCCGGCGCCGCGAGCGGCCTGCCGTCGGATCTCGGACCACACCGTCGAGCGGAGCCCCGGACCGCCCGCGCCGCGATCGGCAACAAGGCGCAGCGCCTCGCGCTGCACCGGCTCCGGCAGGGAAAGCCACCAGTCGAGGGGGACGCCCTCCGGCTCCAGAGCCGGTGCGAGATGACGGGCGAGCGCGCCGCGCGCGCGCCAGGCGGTGGCGGCGAGGTGCGACGCCGCCTCGACCAAGTCCGGCTCGCTGGCCACGAGGTGGGGAAGCAGGAGCAGGCGGATGCGATTGCGCGCCAGCCGGCGGTCGGCATTCGACGGATCGTCGATCGGTTCGAGGTCGCCCGACGGCCCGGTCCACTCGGCGAGGGCGGCGCGAAGCTCGCGGCGGCGCAGCCGGAGAAGCGGCCGCAGGATCTGCCCCTGGAGCGGCGCGATGCCGGCCAGCCCGGGCCAGTGCGATCCGGCCAGCCATCGCAGCAGCAGCGTCTCGACCTGGTCGTCGAGATGATGAGCGGTGACCGCGAGCGACGCGCCGCTCGCCACCCGGCAAGCAGCGAGCTCGGCATAGCGGACCCTCCGCGCCGCCTGCTCGAGGCTCTCGCCGCCGCGCCGTTCGTCGGCGACCGACCGGCGGCGGATCGTGCAGTCGACGTCGAGGGTCGCGGCGAGTCGACCGGCGCGCTCGGCGCGAGCGCACGAACCGGAGTCGAGAGCGTGATCGAGATGAAAGGCGACGATCTCGACGCGCCGGGTCGGGGCGAGGTGAGCGAGCCCGGCGAGCAGCGCGAGAGAGTCGGGGCCGCCGGAGAAGGAGACGAGCAGCCGGGCGCCCGGAGCGGCGAGGGCGCACCCGGCGAGCGCGGTGTCGAGCTCGGAAAGGACTCGGGACGACGCGGGGATCATGGTGGCGGTGAAGGGACTCGAACCCTTGACCTAGCGGTTATGAGCCGCTCGCTCTAACCACTGAGCTACACCGCCGAAGCGCGGCCACGCCGCAAGACGACGAAGTATAAACGAAGGAGGGGGGCAAGGTCGCGGTCCTGCGGTGCGAGCCGCGACCTCACCCCGGAGGATCAGCCGCGGGCCGCGCGGTAGCGATCGGCGACGGCGCTCCAGCGCACGACGTTCCACCAAGCCTTGAGGTAGTCAGCACGCCGGTTCTGGTACTTGAGGTAGTAGGCGTGCTCCCAGACGTCGACGCCGAGAATCGGCGTCTTGCCTTCGGCCAAGGGACTGTCCTGGTTGGGACGCGCGATCACCTCGAGGTTCCCTCCGCTCACCACCAGCCAGCCCCAGCCCGAGCCGAACTGGCCGGCCGCCGCGTTGGTCAGCTTCTCCTGCAGGGCAGTGAAGGTGCCGAACGCCTTGTCGATCGCCGCTGCCAACTCGCCGGTCGGCGCGCCGCCGCCATCGGGACCCATGACTTCCCAGAAGAGGCTGTGATTCGCATGGCCGCCCCCGTGATTGCGCACGGCGCCGCGAATGGCCTCGGGCACTGCGTCGAAGCCGCGCATCAGGTCGTCGACGCTCTTGCCGGCGAGCTCCGGAGCGGAGGCGAGGGCCTTGTTCAAGTTGTCGACATAGGCCTGATGGTGCTTGTCGTGGTGAATCTCCATCGTGCGAGCATCGAGGTGCGGCTCGAGTGCGTCGAAGGCGTAAGGCAGCTTGGGTAGTTCGTGCATCGGTGTCTCTCCTGCGGGTTGTGGCTCGGGTTGGCATCCGCCATAGCGCGGGGCATCCGTCACCTGCGATCGCGAGTCGATCCGGTAGCCCATTCTTCTCGCAGGCGCCCGGCTTGTCCAGCGTCGCACCGCCGCGCGCGAGTGCGAGACCGTTGACTTGAGTCGTGCCGTGGCCTATAGTCGCCCGGCTTGGAGGGCAGGGAGGTTAGCTCAGTGGTGGAGCACCTGCCTTACACGCAGGGGGCCGTGGGTTCGAATCCCTCACCTCCCACCAGGCGAGCTCCCCTGCAAGCGGACGACTCGAAGTCGGGGTCGTAGTTCAGTTGGTTAGAACGCCGGCCTGTCACGCCGGAGGTCGCGGGTTCGAGTCCCGTCGGCCCCGCCAACTTCGATCGCGCCGCTTGCCCGCTGGTCCCTCCTCGCCGCCGGCCGAATGTGCCGGTGAGGCGCAGGATCGGTCAGCGTCAGCACCGGGCGACGGCGAGGGATGCTCGAGATCGACCTCGAGCCTAATCTCAGAGTAGGGAAGGCATCATGCGCGACAACATCAAGCTCGTCTCCTCGGCCGGAACCGGCTACTTCTACACCACGACGAAGAACAAGAAGACGACGACCGAGAAGATCAAGATGAAGAAGTACGATCCGGTCGTTCGCAAGCACGTCGAGTTCGTCGAAGAGAAGCTCCGCTGAGCGCGGCGGGCCGAATGGCCCGCCCCTCCGATTCTCCGGCGGATTCTGCCGCACTCCGCCTCCCGTGACCTCTCCCGTGATCGCCGAGTCATCGGGCTCCCTGCTCTTCCAGGGGGCGACGTTGTTGTGCCTCGACGAACCGGCGCGGGTGCTGCCGGGTTGGGATCTCGGCGTTCGCGGCGGCCGGATCGTCGAGATGGCACCACGGATCGACCCGGAAGGCTATGGCGAGACGCTCGCCCTCGCCGGTCACTGGGTGCTCCCGGGTCTGGTCCAGGGGCACGTCCACCTCGGGCAGACCTTCTTCCGTGGCCTCGCCGAGGAGCGGCGTCTGCTCGCCTGGTTGCGCGAGCGCATCTGGCCGCTCGAGGCGGCGCACGACGACGAGTCGGCTTACTGGTGCGGCCTGCTCGGCGCAGCCGAGTGTCTGCTCACCGGCACGACGACGGTCCAGGACATCGGAATCGGCCCCGGGGCCGCGGGCCTGCTCGCGGCGATCGCCGACTCCGGGTTGCGAGGTTTCGCCGGGCTCTGCCTGATGGACGTCGGCGACGGACTTCCCGACGCGCTCTGCCAGGAGACAGCGCGCGCCCTCGACGACGCGATCCGCCTCGGCGAACGGCTCGAGCGGGCGACCGGCGGGCGGGTACGACCGGTGCTGAACCCCCGTTTCATCCTCTCCTGCTCCGATGCCCTTTGGCGCGGGTTGCGCGAGGTGGCCGCCCGGCGCGGTTGGCCGGTGCACACCCATGCGCTCGAGCAGCGCGAGGAGGGGGCCGCCGTCCGCGCCCTCAAGGCCGGGCGCGACGAGATCGATTACTTCGACGACGAAGGGCTTCTCGACCTCGATCTCCGGCTGGCGCACGGCGTCTGGCTCGAGGGGTCGCACCTGTCGAGAATCGCCCGGAGGCGGGTGAGTGTCGTTCACTGTCCGAGCTCGAACCTCAAGCTCGCCTCGGGCATCGCCGACGTCGTCGAGATCCGCCGGCGCGGCGTGCCGGTCGGTCTCGGCTGTGACGGCGCGGCCTGCAGCAACCGGCTCGACGCCCTCGCCGAAGCGCGTCTCGCCGCCCTGTTGCAGCGCCCGCGTCATGGGCCGCGGGAGCTCACCGGAGTCGACGCCCTGCGGCTCGTTACCTCCGAAGGGGCCAAGGCGCTGGGGCTCGATCGGGAGGTCGGCTCGCTCGAAGTGGGTAAGCGGGCCGACCTGCTGGTTCTCCGTCCCGGCCATCCGGAGCTCTGGTCGGCTCCCGAAGCGGACCCGCACGATGTCGTCGTCTTCGGTGCCGGGGCAGGCGCGGTGCGCCACGTCGCCGTCGAGGGCGAGCTGCTGGTGCGCGACGGAGTGCTGACCCGTCTCCACCTGGAGACGATCCTCTCCCGCGCCTCGACGGCGTGGCGCGATCTCGCCTCGCGGGCTCGCCGTCAGGGACTGGAGCTTTCGGCGGCGGCTCCTTTCCTCGGGTGAGTGCGATAGACTCGCGAGGCTGACGTTCCCGGCCGCCCGGCCGTTCGTTCCGCTTTCCCGCCAACGCGAGAAGGAGGAGCGAATGAACAAGTCACCCCTGTCGAATCTGTTCACCCGTTGTGCCCGCGGCGAGTCGGCTGCTTGGGAGACGCTGGTTGCCGAGTTCGGTCCGTGGATCGGCAGCGTCGTGCGCCGCGCTGCGGCCGTCGAACGGGCGACAAACCCCGGCGACGACGACGTCGACGAGTTGATGCAGGAGCTCTGGTGCCGCCTGCTCGCCGCCGAGGGGCGGCTCCTCACCGCGTTTCGCGGCGAGAGTCGCTCCGAGGCTGCGGCCTACCTTGCGGCCGTGGCGCGCAGCGTCGTGGTCGACCGCCTGCGCTACCGGCGGGCGCAGAAACGTCGGGCCGTGCTGCTGGGACTGGGCGGCTACGACCTCGCCGATCTCACCCCGGGTCCGGAGGCGCGACTGTTGCGGCGGGAGCGCCGCGAGACGGCGCGCCGGCGACTGCACGATCTCCTCGGCCCGCGGACCAGCCGGCGCAATCGCCATGCGGTCGAGCTCGCGCTGCTCGGTGGGCTCACCTCGCGTGAAATTGCCGCGCGCTCGCGTGGTCGGACCTCCGCCGGGGCCGTCGACTCGCTCGTCCACCGGGTCCGGCGGCGCATGACGGCGCTCGGACTACAGCCGCCGGAGCGCTGAGGGGGAGCGTGACGACCGATCGCCGACTATCATGGCGCGATGGTCCGGCTCTTTCACGACGTCGACTGCCTCGAACACCGCGGCCCGCACGGCTATCCGGAGGTGCCGGAACGACTCTCCGCCGTTCTCGACCGGCTGGCGGAGCCCGCCTGGCGCGAGCGGCGAAGCGACCGCCCCGCGGGCCTCGAAGAGGCCGTCCTCGCGGTCCACGACGAACGCTACGTGCGGCGCTTCGAACGCGCCTGCGAGCGCGGAGACGGCCTGCTCGATTCGGCCGACAATCCGCTCTCTCCAGGGACCTGGAAGGCGGCCTGGGCGGCCGTCGGCGCGACGGTCGCCGCACTCGACTGGGTGGTGGCGGCGCCGGGCCGCAAGGCGTTCGCGGCGGTTCGCCCCCCGGGGCACCACGCCGAACGCGATCGCGCGATGGGCTTCTGCTTCTTCGGCAACGTGGCGGTGGCGGCCGAACGCGCGATCCGGGGTCACGGGCTCGAACGCGTGGCGATATTCGATTTCGACGTGCACCACGGAAACGGAACCCAGCATCTCTTCGAGGAGCGCGGCGACGTCTTCTACGCGAGCGTTCATCAGTTCCCCTTCTATCCGGGCACCGGTGCACGAAGCGAGCAGGGCCGAGCTGGTGGCGTCGGGGCGACCCTCAACGTGCCGATGTCGGCGGGTTGCGGCGATGCGGCCTACGACGAAGCGATCGAGCGCGAGATCCTGCCCGCGCTGGCGCGCTTCCGGCCGCAACTGCTCCTGCTGTCGGCGGGCTTCGACGCCTGGCAGGGGGACCCGCTCGGGGGAATGCGGGTGACGGAGCAGGGCTTTTTCGACTGGAGCCGCCGGCTGGCGAGCCTGGCGGCCGAGTGTTGCGACGGCCGGGTCGTCTCGGTGCTCGAGGGCGGCTACGACGTCGCCGCCCTGCCGGACCTCGCCGCCTCTCATGTGAAGGGCTTATCTGTTGTCGACGTTTGACTTGCGCATTCGGGGGGCGTACACTTTGTGCCAAGTGACGGACGTCGCTCGAGCCAACGAGGTCGTCGCCTGCGGCGGGGGTATGGCGGAACGCCTGTCTCTCTGCGATCGCGCGCGACACCGCAGTGCGGCCGAAGGAGAGCACGATGACGCGTAAGACGTGGACGCTGTTGCTCGCAGGGCTCTTCGCCCTCGCCGCTCCGGGGCTCGCCGCCGCTCCGTTCGGTCACTTCGGAGGCATCATCGGCGGCGCCAACGCGGGTGGCGGGTTCCTGCCGCTGCACGGATGGGCGCTCGACGACGGTGGCATCGCCCGGGTCGAGATCTGGGTCGATGGTCAGCCGGCCGGCACCGCCTACTACGGCTTCGCGCGGCCGGACGTGCAGGCGATGTATCCCGGTTACCCGGACTCGCCGACTGCCGGTTTCGGCTTCGAGCTCAACTCGGCGCTGTGGCTCAACGGCATGCACACGATCACCGCCGTGATGGTGAGCAAGTCGGGCGAGCGCGTGACCTACGGCCAGCAGTACTCGATTCTCTTCACCAACACCACGCACACGCTGGTGCCGTTCGGGGCGATCGACTTCCCCCATTCGTCGGCGCAGATGTTCGGCAACTGCGACCTGAGCGACCCGGTCCGCCGCTACAGTGTGGTCACCGGATACGCCCTCGACACCGGCATCGAGCTCGGCGACACGGGAGTGAAGTGGGTCGAGCTGCTGATCAACGGTGCGGTCTACGCCAACACGGTGACCGACTCCTTCTACAGCGACGCGACCGGCGGCTGGTCGAACTTCTTCGGCCTGCCGCGTCCCGAGATCAAGACCCGGTACCCGTCGATCCCCAACGCTTTCAACAGCGGCTACCGATTCGTCCTCGATATCGGCGTGCTCGTCGCCCTCGGCTTCGACCAGGGCTTCCACGAGCTGACCGTGCGCGTCGGCGACTACTCGGGGCAGGTGGCGAACATCGCCGAGATCCCGGTGGTCTTCCTTTGCGACTACGCGGTGGGCGCCGAAGGCTCGGTGGGCGGGATCTCGTTCCCGGTGCCCAACGGCATCTACGGCGGTTCGGCGGTCACCTTCACCGGTTGGGCGCTCGATTGGCAAGGGATCGACCGGGTGCGGATCTTCGTCGACGGACTCGAGCTGGGCGACGCCACTTACGGGCTCGTCTACCCCGGGCTGAACCTCTACTACCCGGGCTATCCCGATACGCCGGCAGGCGGCTGGTCGTTCACCTGGGATGCCACGCGCTACGCGGACGGCGTCCACACCCTCCAAGTCGTGGCGCGCGACGAGCTCGGCGCCGACACGGTGATCGGTGAGGTGACCTTCCTCACCGACTCCTACTTCGGCGGAGGCGGCGGGCACTGACGTCCGCGACCTGCGCCGACGCAGGTCAAGAGCATTCGCGATTCGGGCCGGGCCCTTCGGGTCCCGGCCCTTTCGTTTTTCCGGGGAACGTCGCTGTCGCGGGCGCGCCGTACTCTTGGATCGAACGGGGTTGACCCGAGGCGTCGGGCCGAGCGGCCCCGGGTCGAGGTGGCTCCGTGCCCCTCGATGGGCGAGCCCGCGTCGAAACGGCGAGGTCGCGGCGGCCGCTCGGCGTCGCGTGCGCACGCGCTGCGTCGAGAGGAAGGCGGCCTGTTCCGAGCTGGCGAAGGGGCCAGGGTCAGCGCCAGCGTGCGAGTCCCGGGCGAGCGCTGCCGCGAGGTCTCGAGATGCGGGTTGCGTGCCCGGGCTTCGAGAAGCCGCGGGGCTCGGCTCAGCGCACGGAGGCGGTGCGGGACGTCGCTCCGGGGCGGCCGATCGCTTCGCGCCGGGCCAGCAGCTCGGCAGCCCGGTCGAACTGACGCAGGGCGGTTTGCACCTGCGCGTCGCCTTCGGCGAGCGCGGCGTGCGCTGCCTCGAGCCCGAATGCGGAGCTCAGGACGTCGGCGCGCAGTTGGCGGAGCGCCGCGGCGCGCGTTGCCTCGTCGGCGAGGCCGTGTGCGACGTCCTCGGCCGAGTCCACCTTCTGCTCGACGACCCAGCGCTGGAACTCGTCGAGGAGGGCGGCCTCGGGGCGCCAGTCGCGGGACGGGACCGGCCGCCTGCCCTGGAGCTCGATGGCGAAATTGAAGAAGGCGTTGTGCGCCAGCAGGAACTGGGCGTACTCGGGAAGCTCCGTGGGCTCGACCACCAGGTCGGGCGTGATGCCGCCGCCGCCGTACACCTTGCGACCGAGGTCGGTGCTGAACTCCTCGGCGGGTGCTACCGGCTTCGGCAGGTGTTCGGCGGAGGTCCCGGTCGCTTCGTCGGCCTCTTCGGAACGTGTGTAGTAGTCCCAGTACGAGCTGTAATCGCGCTGGATCAGACGGCCGGAGGGGGTGTAGTACTTGGCAGTGGTCAGGGCGATGCCGGCGCCGTACGAGAGGTTGTAGACCGTCTGCACGAGCCCCTTGCCCCAGGTCGTGGTGCCGATGACCAGGCCGACGTCATGGTCCTGGATCGCTCCGGACAGGATCTCGGCGGCGGACGCCGTCCCGGTGTTGACGAGGACGATCAGCGGAACGCCGAGATCGGGATGGTCGGCGCCGGCGTTCCAGCTCTGGAAGGCGTCGCGGGTGCGCCCGCGGGTCTCGACGATCTTGGCCCCCGGCGGCAGGAACTGATCGGCGACTTCGATCGCCTGGTCGAGCAGCCCGCCGCCGTTGTTGCGCAGGTCGAGCAGCAGTCGTTTCATTCCCTGCTGGCGCAACTGCGCGAGAGCGCGCGTCACCTCGCCACCGGTCGAGCGCGAAAAATCGCTGATCGACAGGTAGCCGGTCCCCGGAGCGATCATGTAGGCGTAGCGGACGGTGGTCTGGGGGATCTCGGCCCGGGTCACCGTGAACTCGAGCGGCTCGGTGAGTCCGCGCCGGACGATGGCGATCCGGACCTGGGTTCCTTTGGGTCCCTTGAGCTTCTGGACCGCCTCGTCGAGCGACAGTGGCTCGGTCGGCTCGCCGTTGATCGTGCTGATCACGTCGCCGGCACGAATGCCGAGCCGGGACGCCGGGGTCCCCTCGATGGGCGAGATCACGGTGAGCTGGCCGTTGCGCACGCCGACCAGGATGCCGAGCCCGTAGAAACTGCCCTGCTGCCGCTCGCGCATCGAGGAGTAGGCGACCGGAGTCAGGAAGTTGGTGTGCGGATCGAGGGGACGGAGCATCCCCTGGATCGAGGCGAAGGCCAGGTCGCGATGGCTCACCTCGGCGCCGAAGCTGCTCTTGGCGACCGTGACCAGCTCGGTGTAGAGGCGCAGCCGCTGCCGGACCTCGTCGCTCATTGCCAGCAGGCGATTGCCGAACAGTCCGCCCCCGACGAGAGCGACGACGAAAAGGACGAGGGCGGCGCGGCGCCAGGGCTTGCGCATGGCGCGGAGTCTACCATCGGCCCTGTCGCTCCTTGACTTCCCTCCCGCGCGAGCCGATGATTCGCGGCGGACTGCCATGCTCGGATCGATCGGACTACCAGAGCTGCTCTTCATCATGGTCCTCGCCCTCTTGATCTTCGGGCCCAAGCGGTTGCCGGAGATCGGGAAGACGCTGGGCAAGGGACTGTCCGAGTTTCGGCGGGCGACCAACGACCTCAAGCGGACGATCGACACCGAGATCCTCTCCGTGGACGACGACCGGCGGTTGCCGTCCTCGATCCCGCCGGTGTCTCCCCGCCGCCCGCTCGCCACCGAGACGACGGTCGCCGCCGAGCCGTCCGTCCCGACAGCGAGCACGTCGCCCGAGCCTGCTGCGGCTCCGCCGGCAGCGCCGGTCGAGTCCGAGGCGAGCGACGCGGCGCCGGAGGCGGTCGTCCCGCCGGAGACGCCGCCGGCGTAGGCCGCCCACGTCCGCATGACGCCCACTCTCGAGCCACGCGTGCCTCGCGCGACGGGGGCGCCGCCTCCCGAGCTCCCGCGGATGACCCTGCTCGAACATCTCGAAGAGCTGCGTCGCCGGTTGGTCTGGTCGCTCGCGGCACTGGCGGCCGGGGTGGCGGCGACGCTCGCCTACAGCCCCGAGATCGTCCGCTTCCTGGCCGCGCCGATCTACCGCGTGATGCCGCCGGGAAGCAAGCTCGCCTTCCTCGGGGTCACCGACCCGTTCATGTTGTATTTCAAGGTGGCGCTGCTCGCCGGTGCCTTTCTCGCCTTTCCGGTGATCCTCTGGCAAGTCTGGCTCTTCATCTCGCCCGGCCTCTATCCGAGCGAGCGACGGTGGGCCGGGCCGTTCATCTTCTTCGGCTGGTTCTTCTTCGTGGCGGGCGGGGCGTTCGCCTACTACATCGCCTTTCCCTTCACCGTCGAGTTCCTGCTCGACTTGGGCAAGGACTTCCAGGCGGTGATCACCGCCGATCGCTACTTCAGCTTCCTGATGACGATCGTCCTCGGGCTCGGCCTGATGTTCGAGTTGCCGATCCTCATCGTCCTGCTGGCGGCGATCGGTCTGGTGACACCGCGCTTCCTGTTGCGCCACTTCCGCTGGGCGGTGCTGATCATCTTCGTCGTCTCGGCGATCGTCACGCCGACCTCCGACATCGTGAACCTCTGCCTCTTCGCGGTGCCGACCATCGGGCTCTACCTGCTGGGCATCGCCGGTGCGGCGCTCGTTTCGCGCGCCAAACGCAAGCGGGCGGAAGCGGCAGCTGCCTGAGCGGCAAGCTCGGCCCCCGGCGAGTCGGCCGGGTCCTCGTCGTCAGATGATCTCGAGCGTCGGACGTTCGGCGGCGACCACGTCGCCGACGGCCGCGGCCTGGTGCCCGGATTCGAGCAGCGCGGCGAGCAGCGCGGCGGCGCGCTCGGCGGGCACGGCGATCAACAACCCGCCGGAGGTCTGCGGGTCGAACAACAGCTCGCGGCCAGCGGCGTCGAGTGGCCTGCGGAGGAGGAGATCGTCACCGGCAAATCGGGCGTTGAGCTCCGTGCAGCCGGTCGAGATGCCGTCCGCCACGCAGGCAGCGAAGCCCGGATAGCTCGGCAGGGCGGCGTGCTCGACCTGCAGGGCGACACCGGAGGCTCGAGCGAGGGTCAGCGCGTGGCCCGCGAGTCCGAACCCGGTCACGTCGGTCGCGGCATGGGCGCCGTGTCCGAGCGCGAAGTGCGAGGCGACGTCGTTGAGGCGCTCCATTCCGGCGAGCGCCGGCTCGAGACCGGCCTCGTCGATCTTCTCGGCCTTGAAGGCGTTGACCAGCACGCCCGTGCCGAGCGGCTTGGTGAGCAGGAGGCGATCCCCGGGACGGGCGCCGGCGTTCGTGAGCAGGCGGGACGGATCGGCGAGTCCGACGACCGCCAGACCGTACTTCAGCTCCTCGTCACGCACCGAGTGGCCGCCGAGCAGCGCGGTGCGGGTCTCGCGCAGGACGTCGGCTGCACCGGCAAGGATCTCCGCGGTCACCTCGTCGGGGACGTAGCGCGGGATCATGCAGAGGTTGAGGGCGAAGATCGGCCGACCTCCCATCGCCCAGACGTCGGAGAGCGAATTCGCGGCAGCGACTCGCCCGAAACGACGCGGGTCGTCGCAGACCGGCATGATGAAGTCGGCAGTCGCCACGAGCCCGCGGTCGTCGAGCCGGAACACACCGGCATCGTCGCCGGTCTCGGGACCGACAATCACCTCGTCCATCCGGTTCGCCCGGAGGAGAGGACCGAGCAGCGAAGACAGGTCCCCCGGACCGATCTTGCCCGCTCAACCCCCGCTGGTGGCCGCGTTGCTCAGTCGGAACTTCCTGCGCCAGAACGCCATGGGCGCATTCTACGGGGAAGCGGTGGGGAGCTGACCGCTCGCCGGCGGTTTCGTCCGCCAGCGGCGGTGGAACCAGACCCACTGCTCGGGACGGCGTCGCACCTGACGTTCGATCGCCGCCGTGAGCGCGGCGGTCGCCACGACCGGGTCGGTTGGCAACGGTCCTGTCGGCTCGATGGTGACCTGATGGTGGCCGTCGTCCTGTCGTTCGATGAAGGCGGTGACGACCGCGGCGTCGAAACGCAGGGCAAGGTCGGCCGCGCCGAGGGGGGTGAAGGCGGGCCGTCCGAAAAACGGCACCCAGTCGCCGTCGACGCGGGTGTCCTGGTCGATCAACATGCCGATTCCGCCACTGCCGCGAACGGCACGCAAGAGGGCGCGCGCCGATCCCGCTTCGCCGCGTTGGATCGTCGTCGAGCCGAAGCGAGCGCGCAAGGAGAGCAGCAGGCGATCGAGATACGGATCCTCGAGCCGCCGGGCGACGACATGGAGCGGCAGGCCGCGACAGCCCAGCCAGGCGGCGAGGAGCTCCCAGTTGCCGCAGTGGCCGGTCACCACGAGGACCGGACGGCCCTGCCGCTTGGCCTCGTCGATCGCTTCCCAACCGGTCGACGCCACGCGCCGCAGGACGCTGGCGCTCTCCTTGTCGGCGAGGTGAAGGCACTCGGCGAGGGTCGTTCCGAGATGATCGAAGGTCGCGCGGGCGATGTCGCGGCGCCGCCTCGCGTCGAGCTCGGGAAAGGCCAGCGCGAGGTGATCGAGCGCCCGGCGACGGTCGCGGCGCGAGAGATGCCAGAGCAAGCGCCCCAGGCCGGCGCCGGTGGCCTGCGCCTCCTCCCACGACAGGTCGCGGAAGAACGCGGTCAGCAGCCAGGCGAGCGGGCGGAGCAACAGGCGGTCGCGCCACGCGTGACGCGTCCGAGACGGAGTGGCCAAGCCGCTCACCCGCCGCGCGAAGCGCCGGACCACTGGGCGACGAGCGACTCCCAGCTGCCGCGAGCGCGCAGCAGCCATTCGACCGCTTCGCGTACCGCTCCCTGTCCCCCCGGCGAACCGAGCACCCGGTCGACCGCCGAGCGGACCTCGGGGACGGCATCGGCCGGACAGAAGGAGAGCCCGGCGCGGTGGATCACCGGCAGATCGGGCAGGTCGTCGCCGATGTAGGCGACGCGCTCGGGGCGCGTGGCATGGGCCGTCAGGAAGCTGTTGTAGGAGCGCAGCTTGTCGTCGCGTCCCATCATCACCGCGTCGAGGTCGAGCTCGGCGGCCCGCCGACCGAGAGCCGCCGAGCGGCGCGAGGAGAGCAGACCCACGCGGACGCCGGCTCGCCGGGCGATCTGCATCCCGAGACCGTCGCGCACGTGGAAGACCTTGAGCGCCTCGCCCGAGCCGCTGTAGTAGAGCCGTCCGTCGGTCAGGACCCCGTCGACGTCGAGCAACAGCCAGTCGATCAGCTGTGCGCGCCGCACGGCACGGATGTCGAACTCGGCCGCTCCTGGAGAGCCTGTCTTCATCGCCTTGCCTCCTGACTTAGAAGAGCTCGAGGCCCCAGAGGTCGTGCAGGTGGACGACCCCCTCGAGCCGGCCGTCGCCTGCGCAGACGAAGAGCGAGGTGATGCGGTGCTCCTCCATCTTGCGCAGCGCAGCCGACGCGAGCTCGTCGCCGTCGATGGTGCGCGGCTGCGTGTGCATGCACTCGCCCGCGCTCTTGCGCAGCAGGGCCTCGTCCTGCTCGAGCAGTCGTCGCAGGTCGCCGTCGGAGATCACCCCGGCGAGGCGCCCGGCGGCGTCGACGACGCCAGTGATGCCGAGCCGCTTGCGCGACATCTCGTAGATCGCCTCGCGCATCGGCGTCTCGAGGTTGACGCTCGGCAGGTCGTCGCCGGCGTGCATGAGCTGGCGAACCTTGAGCAGCTGCTTGCCGAGCTGACCGCCGGGATGGAGGCGGGCGAAATCCTCGGGGGTGAAGCCGCGCGCCTCCATGAGCGCCATGGCGAGTGCGTCGCCGAGGGCGAGCGTGGCGGTCGTCGAGGCGGTCGGCGCGAGATTGAGCGGGCAGGCCTCTTTGTCGATCGCCGCAGCGAGATGCGCGTCGGCATGGCGGGCGAGCGGGCTCTCCCGGTTGCCGGTGATCGCCACCAGCGGCACGCCGAGCCGCTGGACGGTCTCGACCAGGCGCAACAACTCTTCGGTGGTCCCGGAGAAGCTCGCGGCGAGGACGACATCGCCCTCGACGATCATCCCGAGGTCGCCGTGGATCGCCTCGGCGGGGTGAAGGAAGAAGGACGGCGTGCCGGTCGACGCGAGCGTCGCCGCCACCTTCTGCAGCACCAGGCCGCTCTTTCCCATCCCCGTGCAGACGACTCGTCCGCGCGCGCCGAGGAGCAGTGCCACCGCCCGGTCGAACGAGTCGTCGAGCTGCGGCAGCAGGCCGACGATCGCCGCCGCTTCGATGCGGAGGACCTCCTCGGCGACGGCGCGCGACGAGCGCTGGTCGCTCACCCCGGACCTCCCGCGGCTCGCACCGTCCGTCGCACGGCAAGGGCCGCGGCCAGCAGGCGCTCTGCCCGCTCCGGGCGAAGCTGGGTTTCGCGGTCGGAGAGCGCCTGCGCCGGGTCGGGATGGACCTCGAGGAAGAGTCCGTCGGCGCCGGCGGCCACCGCCGCGAGGGCCAGCGGTTCGGCGAACTCGCGCTGACCGCCGCTGCCGTCGGCTGCCGCGCCGGGGAGCTGGAGCGAATGCGTCACGTCGTAGACGCAGGGGATGCCGTCGCGATGCAGCAGGGCGAAGGAGCGCATGTCGACGACCAGGTTGTGGTAGCCGAACGAGGCGCCACGCTCGGTGACGAAAACGCGTTCGTTGCCGGCGGTGCGCACCTTGTCGCAGATCCGGCGCATGTCGTCCGGGGCCATGAACTGGCCCTTCTTGACGTTGACCGCCCGTCCGGTGCGGGCCGCCGCCTCGACGAGGTCGGTCTGGCGGCAGAGGAAGGCGGGGATCTGCAAGACGTCGCAGACCGCCGCCGCCTTCTCGCACTGCCAGGGCTCGTGCACGTCGGTGAGCAAGGGCAGACCGGTCTCGCGGCCGACGGTGGCGAGCCAGGCGAGGCCCGGTTCGAGCCCGGGACCGCGAGCGGCGCCGGCAACGCTGCGGTTCGCCTTGTCGAAGGAGGCCTTGAGCACGATCGGCAGGGCGAGTCGCCGCGAGATCGCTGCCAGCTCGCGCGCGACGGCGCGGAGCAGCTCTTCGCTCTCCGCCAGGCAGGGTCCGGCGATCACCGGAAAGCTGTCGCCGCCGACCGCGACGCCTGGCGCGAGCGCGAAGCCCTCGGTCATCGGGCGACCTCGTGGGTGGGCGACGCGGTCGCCGCCGAGATGCCGGCGGCCTCCCGCCGCTGCCGCTCGGCGAGCGCCGCGCCGATGTAGGAGACGAAGAGCGGATGCGGGTCCCAAGGCTTCGAACGATACTCGGGATGAAACTGGCAGCCGAGGAACCAGGGGTGATCGGAGAGCTCGACCATCTCGACGAACTTGCCGTCGGGGCTCATTCCGGAGACGACGAGGCCGTGATCGACGAGCAACTGAAGGAACTTCTGGTTGACCTCGTAGCGATGGCGGTGTCGCTCCCGGATCTCCGGAGCTCCATAGATCCGGCGGGCCAGGGTTCCCTCCTTGAGCCGGCAAGGGTAGGCCCCGAGTCGCATCGTGCCGCCCATCTCCTCGACGCCGAGCAGGTCGCGCAGCTTGTAGATGACCGGCGTCGCGGCTTCGGGGTCGAACTCGGTCGAGGTCGCCTCCTTGAGGCCGCAGACGTTGCGAGCGTACTCGATGGTCAGGCACTGCATGCCGAGACAGATGCCGAAGAACGGCACCTTGTGCTCGCGGGCGTAGCGGATGGCGCGGATCTTCCCCTCGGTGCCGCGGGAGCCGAATCCGATCGGCACCAGGAGGGCGTCGACCTCGAAAAGCTCGCGCGGCCAGGTGCCGACTTCGATCTCCTCGGCGTTGAGGTAGACCAGCTCGACCCGGCAGTCGTTGGCGATGCCGCCGTGCAGCAGGGCCTCGTTCAAGCTCTTGTAGGCGTCGGGCAACTCGACGTACTTGCCGACGATGCCGACGCGTACGTGGTGGCGCGGGCTCTTGATGCGGTTGACGAGTGTCTCCCAACGCGACATGTCGCGGTCGTAGCGCGGCATGTTGAGCAGTCCGAGGAGGATCTCGTCCAGCCCCTCGCGGGCGAAGTGCAGCGGCACCTCGTAGATCGTCGAGACGTCGCGCGCCGTGATCACCTGCTCCGGAGCGACGTTGCAGAAGAGGGCGATCTTCCGCTTCAGGTCGTCGGGCAGGGCGCGGTCGACCCGGCAGAGCAGCAGGTCGGGCTGGATCCCGATGGCGCGCAGCTCACGCACCGAGTGCTGGGTCGGCTTCGACTTGAGCTCTTCGGCGGCCGCGATGTAGGGCACCAGGGTGACGTGGATGTTCGCCGCGCTGTTGCGCCCGGCTTCGAGGCGGAACTGGCGGATCGCCTCGAGGAACGGCAGCGATTCGATGTCGCCGACCGTGCCGCCGATCTCGACGATCACCACGTCCTGGCCGTCGCCGACGCGCCGCATGGCGTCCTTGATCTCGTCGGTGATGTGGGGGATCACCTGCACGGTCTTGCCGAGGTAGTCGCCGCGGCGCTCCTTGGCGATGACCGACTCGTAGATCTTGCCGGTCGTGTAGTTGTGGCGCTTGCTGGTGATCGTGTGGGTGAAACGCTCGTAGTGGCCGAGGTCGAGGTCGGCCTCGGCGCCGTCGTCGGTGACGTAGACCTCGCCGTGCTGATAGGGCGACATGGTGCCCGGGTCGACGTTGACGTACGGGTCGAACTTCATGAGCGTGACCTTGAAGCCGCGGGCCTCGAGCAGCGCGCCCACCGACGCGGCGGCCACGCCCTTGCCGAGCGACGACACCACGCCGCCGGTCACGAAGATGAACTTGGTCGACATGGCTCAGGCTCCCTGGCGGCTGGCGGCTTCGATGAGCAGGCGTTCTGCGTGCGCCGCGTCCTCGGCGGTGTCGACGCCGAGCGAGGGCGCCGCACCGGTCAGGACGCGGATGGGGATGCCGTTGGCCAACGCCCGCAACTGCTCGAGCGACTCGGAGAGCTCGAGCGGGTCTGGCGGCAGCGCGGCGAGGCGCAGGAGGGCCTCCTTGCGGTAGCCGTAGATCCCGAGGTGGCGCAGTGGGGCCGCCCCGCCGGGCTGCCGCGGGAACGGAATGGGCGCCCGGCTGAAGTAGAGGGCGTAGCCGCGGGCGTCGAGCACCGCCTTGACGACGCTCGGGGTTTCGAGGTCGCCAGCGAGCGCGTCGGCGGCGAGCGTGACGATCGGGTCCTCGGGGTGAGCGCGCAGGTGCTCGGCGACGCGCGAGATCCCCTCGGGATCGATCAGCGGTTCGTCGCCCTGGATGTTGACGATCGCGTCGACCTGCCAGCGTCGTGCTGCCCAGGCGATGCGGTCGGTGCCGCTGGCGCAGTCGCTGGGGGTCATCTCGACGTCACCGCCGAAGGCGCGGACGACGTCGGCGATCCGCTCGTCGTCGGTCAGGACGACGACGCGATCGAGCCCGCGCGCCGACCGGGCGCGCTCGGCAACGTGCTGGACCATCGGCTTGCCGGCGAGCAGCGCGAGCGCCTTGCCGGGGAGACGTGTCGAACCGTAGCGCGCCGGGATGGCTCCGACGACTCGAATTTCCTTGGAGAGTTGCACGTCCCAATCTAGTCCGTGCCGCCTGGTGCCGTCAATCGAAGGCGCGACGTGTGAAGCGTCTGGAGACCGGGCCGCTGGGGGGCGCATGGTAAATTCGCGCGATGATCGCGGCTCCCGCTCGACCCGGTTCGACGAGGCGGGTCGGCGTCTTTGCCTCGTGGATCGTCGTGGCAGTGGCGGCCCTGGCAGCGCAGCGTTGGGTTCTCCCCTGGTTGCGAGTCGACGCGGAGGGAGTCGGCACGGCCCGCTGGGTCTGGGCGGAGACCGAGCGCTTCGAGCTGAGCCCGGCGACGTTTCTCCTCGTGCGCGAGTTCGACCTGACGGAGGTCCCGGCCCAGGCCCGTCTCTTGACGATGGGAGACGAAGAGTACTCGCTCCTGCTCAACGGCGAGTGGGTCGGGGCGAATCGGTTTCATCCCGGTGCCCTGCTGGATCACTGGGACGTGACGCCGCTCCTGCGACCGGGGCGCAATCGGGTGGTGGTGGATCTGCGCAGCAGCCACGGTCCCGGCGGCTTCGTCGCCCGCTTGGTGGACGACCACGGGAAGGTGCTTCTGCGCAGCGACCGGACCTGGCGCGTCCTCCGCTACCGGGTGCCGGGAGTCGAATCGCGAGCCGCGTTGCCGCCGGGGGAGCTGCCGGTAGATCTGGGAACGAGCCCCGTCGGTCGTTGGGGAAGTCCGGCGGCCGGATCGTTGCGTCCTGCGGCTGGGTCTCGAGATTTCGCCGAGGTGCGGGCGCTGCGTCACCGGCTTCTCGGCGGCGACGCCTGGGTCGAGCCGGAGGAGCCGGCGAGGACCGGGCATCCCCTCGGGAGGGCGGTGACGTTCGACTGGGGAGGGCCGGTCGAGGGCTACCTCGCGCTCGAGCTCGCCGGCGGCGAAGGGAGGCCCGGTCTCGTCGTCTTCGGCGACGCGCCACCGGTGCGCGAGAGGCCTCCCGCCGACGAGTTGGTCCTCAGGGTTCCCGGAAGCAACTACTGGGTGGATCCCCTGCCGCGCCGCTTCCGCTACGCCACCGTCGTGGTGGGGGAAGAGCTGCTCGATGCCAAGGTCTACCTCGCCGAGGGTGCCCGCACGCCGTCGGAGCTGCGGGCCGAGGCGAGCCGCGGGGTGCTGGGGATCGTGCCGCCGCCCCTACGAGCGCCGGTGGAGGACGAAATCTGGCGCGAGCTCGAGGGCCTCCCGAGCGGCGCTCGGCGGGAAGCCCGCTAGCGCGGCCTTGGCGGCCGAGGCCTGTTCGAGCGCCAGCGCCGCGGCCTCGTCGAGCCCGCCGGCCTCGCGCGCCAGCTCGAGGATCTGCCGGGGCTCGACCCGCACGAAGTCGCGGTCTTCGAGCACCCATTCGACCCGCTTCCAGCGCTCCGGCCCGACGCGGTCGCGCACCGCGATGAGCGGCAGCGTCAGCTTGCCCTCCTTGAGGTCGGAGAGCACCGGCTTGCCGAGCCGACCCTCCTCGCCGGTGAAGTCGAGCAGGTCGTCGACGATCTGAAAGCAGAGCCCGAGCGCGCGGCCGTAGCGTTCGAGGGCGGCCTGCGCCTCCGGACGTGCCGGGGGGATCAGGGCCGGGATGCCGCACGCGGCGGAGAAGAGGTGCGCCGTCTTGCGGTCGATGATGTCGAGATACTGCGCCCGCGTCAGCGTCGAGTCGCCCAGCCGTTCGAGGCTCAGCAGCTCGCCTTCGGTCATCGCCAGGGTGGCATCGCAGAGGCGGGTGATCACCACCACGTTGTCGTGCGCGAGCGCCGTGCGCATCGCCGTGGCGTACATCCAGTCGCCGAGCAGCACGGTGAGACTGTTGCCCCACAGCTCGTTGAGGGTGCGCCGCCCGCGCCGCAGGTTGGCGTGATCGATGATGTCGTCGTGGATCAGCGTCGAGTTGTGCAACAGCTCGACCACCGCGGCGTAGCTGACCTCTTCGTCGCCGTCGTGGCCGAGAAGTTGGGAGCAGAGCAGCAGGAGCGCCGGTCGCATCCGCTTGCCGCCGCCCGCGGCGATGTAGGCCCCGGCCTGGTGGATGAAGGGCACATCGGAGTCGAGGGTGCGGCGGAAGAGCTCCTCGGTCGCGGCGAGCTTGTCGGCGACGAGCGACAAGAAGCGCTCCGCCTTGACGGCGGTCGCGGGGTCGGTCGGGGCGAGGCTCGGGTGAGGGCTCAAGCGGCGGTCTCGGAAGTTGCCTTGAACGGCGCGCGGATTATATATGGGGCGGTCGCTCGTCCCGCCAGTCGACCTCGGGGGGCGGCGTGAAAGCGTCGCGGTCGGCGAGAGTGCGGTAGGCGGAGAAGTCGAATCGCGAGCGGTTTCCCTCGAGGTCGCTGTAGGCCAGCCAGCGCGGCCGCAACGTCGCGGCGTCGAGTGCCAGGCGGGCCTGCTTGAGCCCGAGCGTCGACGACTTCGGGACGAGCTCGACCTCGATCAGCTCGCCCTTCGGCTCGACCGTCGCGAGATAGCGTTCCTGCAACGCGGCGACCGGGAGAAGGAAGAGATCGAGACCGGCCTGCTGCCGCGCCTCGACCTGGATGCGCCGCCCGGTCGGTTCGCCCGGTGTCCACTGGTAGGCGATCTCGCCGCAGAGCAGGAAGCCCTTGGGGAACGGCTCTTCGTAGTCCCACCGCAGACAGTCGGGCACGGCCAGGGCGAGCTGACCGCTCTCCTTCTCGCCGCTGGTGAAGCCGTTCGGCGTGTAGGTCTGGACGAAGTCGGTGGCGATCGCCCCTTCACTGGCGAGACGTCGGCGGACCTCGCCGAGCAGCGTCCACGGGTCGGGTGCGCCGGCACTCTGCGCGAGGGCGGGACAGGCCGCGGCGAGCAGCTGCAGAGCAGCCCACCCGCTTGCCGACATGCGCTTGGCGTTCATACGGTCGCCTAGTGTCGGAAGTGGCGGCGTCCGGTGACGAGCAGCGCCAATCCGCGCTCGTCCGCCGCGGCGACCACCTCGGCATCTCGCACGCTCCCCCCGGGGTGAATCACCGCGGTCACCCCGGCATCCGCCAGCACGTCGAGACCGTCGCGGAACGGGAAGAAGGCGTCGGAAGCCGCGACCGTGCCGGCGAGCGGTAGCTGCGCCTTGCCGATCGCCAGGCGGCAGGAGTCGACGCGGCTCATCTGGCCCGCGCCGATGCCGACCGTCTGCTCGCGGTTGGCCACCACGATCGCATTCGACTTGACGTAGCGCGCCACCTTCCAGGCGAAGGCGAGCGCCTCTCGTTCGACCTCGGTGGGGTGGCGACGGGTCGGCACCGTCCACTCCTCCGCGGGATCGAGCGCCGCGTCGGGGCGTTGGGCGAGGAAGCCGCCGTCGATGCCGCGCAGCTCGATGGCCTCGGCTGCCGGGCAGTAGGGCGGAGCGACGAGCAGGCGCAGGTTCTTGCGGCCGGCGAGCGTCGCGCGCGCCTCCGCGGAGATCGCCGGCGCGATCACCACCTCGACGAAGAGGTCGGCGAGAGCGCGCGCCATCGAGCCGTCGACTTCCCGGTTGGTCGCCACGATCGAGCCGAAGGCGGAGACCGGATCGCAGGCCAGCGCCCGTTCGTAGGCCGCGAGCGCGCTCGAGCCACGGCCGACGCCACAAGGGTTGTTGTGCTTGACGATCCCCACCGCGGCCTCGTCGGGGAAGAGCGCGACGAGCTTGCGCGCCGCGTCGGCGTCGAGCAGGTTGTTGTACGAGAGCTCTTTGCCCTGAAGCTGGACGAAGCCGCCCAGCACGCCGGCGCCGCCGCTCTCGCGGTAGATGGCGGCCGGTTGGTGCGGATTCTCGCCGTAGCGTGCGGCGATCTCGCGTTCGAGCCGCAGCGCCAGCGTCGCGGGCAGCTCCGCGTTCGCCGGCCGGGCGTTCTCGTCGGCAAGCCAGCGCGCCACATCGCGGTCGTAGCCGGCGGTCGTGGCGAAGGCCTTGGCGGCGAGCTCGCGTCGCAGCGGCTCGGCGATGGAGCCGTCGCCCTCCTCGAGCGCGGCGAGCAGTCGGGGGTAGTCCGCCGGATCGACGACCACCGCGACACTGCCGTGGTTCTTCGACGCGGCGCGCACCATCGCCGGCCCGCCGATGTCGATCATCTCGACGACCTCCTCGCGACCGGCGCCGGAGGCGAGCGTTGCGGCGAACGGGTAGAGGTTGACGACCAGCAGCTCGATCGGCGCGATCGACTGCTCGGCGAGCGTCGCCACGTGGTCGTCTCGCCGGCGATCGGCGAGGAGACCGGCGTGGATCGCCGGATGGAGGGTCTTGACCCGGCCGTCGAGGATCTCCGGGAATCCGGTGACCTCGGAGACCGACTGGGCCTCGAAACCGGCGGCCCGCAGCGCGGCGAGGGTACCGCCGGTCGAGATCAGGGCGATTCCCCGAGAGGCCAGGCCCCGGGCGAGATCGACCAGGCCGGTCTTGTCGTAGACGGAGAGCAGGGCGCGTCGGACAGCGGGCATCGGGGCCTCCTCGCGGAGTCAGGGCCTCGCGGCGGCAGGCGCGAGCAGCAGGAGCGGTCCGCCAGCGGCGGGAAGGCGAGCCGCGCGATCCCCCCTCCGGCCGTCAACCAGACGAGACGGAAGAGCTGAGCCGCGTCGGAAAGGGCGCGGCTGAACGAAATCGCCGAAACCGCGAAGGCGGTCGAGCGATCGTCGAAGGCCTCGCTGCCCGGCCGCATCCCGACTCGTCGGTACTCTCGGCCCAGCGCCTCGTAGAACGGTCGGCCCCGTCCCAGGGCGCGCTCACCGAGGCGGACGACGCCGCCGCTGCGTTCGACGTCGCGGTCGAGCCCGTAGAAGACCGGGGCAAATCGCCCGCGGGCGCTGTCGACGTAGCGCGGGAAGTCGGGCGCGTAGCGTGGCTCGAGCGGATCGGCGTCGCTGGCGCGCAGCGGATCGTTGAGCTCGGAGGCGAGCGCGGAGATCCGGCCCAGCCGTTCGGCGAGCTCAGCGAACGGACGGTGCGAGCGCACGAGGCGCACCGCGTCGTCGACTTCGCTCGCGAGGTGCTGCGGCGTGATCTGGAGGCGCGGGTCCTTCGCACCGGCCTGCAGCCGATCGCGGTGCCGGGAGAGGAGGCGGGCGAGATCGGCTGGTGCCAGGCGTCGTGCCCGCTCGGCGAGCTCGGCACGCGTCGACTCGCTCCAGGCTCCGGCCGGCGGGGCGACGGAGAAGAGGAGTGCGGCGGCGAGGGCCGCGGCTGACGTACGGGTTCGCATCGGGCTCGGAGTCTCTGCGCCGGCCGCGCTCAGGTCGCGCGGGGCGCGGCGGGATCATAGCGCGGGCGGCGCATCGCGGGTTGCCGATGCATGCAGCGGTTGACGCTCGCTCGCCCCTCGGTTATCGTTCGTCGGTCGCTTCCGCGACGGGGCTCCTCTCGAGGTGACTCCGCCCAGGTAGCTCAGCTGGTAGAGCACGGCACTGAAAATGCCGGTGTCGCTGGTTCAAGTCCGGCCCTGGGCACCATCCTTCTCCTTCCAGCCACTCGGCACAGACACTCCGGCGAATCGCCGGAGCCACGGAGGTCCCGATGAGCTTCCGCGCGATTCGCCCGTCGTCCACGGAGTTCGCCCCGTACTATGCCCCGTACGTCGGCCAGGTTCCCGACGGCGACATCCTCGAGACGCTCGTGCGCGAAGGACTCGAGACGGCGAAGCGACTCGGCTCGCTCGATCCCGAGCAGGAGTGCTACCGCTACGCGGAGGGCAAATGGAGCGTCCGCCAGGTGGTCGGGCATCTCGCCGATGCCGAACGGGTGTTCGCTTACCGCATCCTCCGCTTCTCGCGCGGTGACGAGACACCTCTCGCCTCGTTCGACGAGAACCTCTACGCCGAGACGGCGCCGCACGATCGCGTGCCGCTCGGCGACCTGCTCGCCGAGCTCGGCTGGCTGCGGCGGTCGACGGTGTCCCTGCTCGCGCCGCTCGACGAGGAGATGTGGAACCGTGGCGGCGAGGCCAGCAAGCAGAAGGTCAGCGTGCGAGCCCTCGCCTGGATCACCGCCGGCCACGAGCTCCACCACCGCAAGGTTCTCGCCGAACGCTACGGGCTGGGGCGGTAGCGCCCCGGGGGCGCCCCTCCCTTTCCGGGCGGGGCGCCATGGCGACGCGCCCGCTAGCATTCCAGTCGAACGGACCGTCCGGTCCTGGTCTCCGGACAGCCGTGGGGAGATCATCCATGGCGACCATCCAGTCGGTGATGAAGATGCGCCTGCTCACCGCCGAGCCGCAGGAGTCGGTGGCGCTCGCCGTGCGCAAGATGCGCGATCTGAACCTCGGGGCGGTGCTCGTCGTCGCCGGCAGCCGGCTCGTCGGCATCTTCTCCGAGCGCGACCTGCTCCGCCGCGTGGTGGCGGAGGGGAAGGACCCGGCGCTCACCCCGATCGGCGCCGTGGCCACCGCCGACCCGGTCACCGTGCCAGCCAACACGGCGATCTCGCGTTGTGCCGAGCTGATCCGCGAGAAGGGGTTCCGGCACCTGCCAGTCGTCGATGGAGACGGGCGTCCAGTGGGGATTCTCTCGACGCGCGACTTCCTGCAGTTCTTCGTCGGCGAGCTCGAAGAGCTGATCGATCGCGAGCGCCGGGAGGCGCGGTTGGAGGAGCTGACCGACCCGTTCGACGCGGTGCCGGTCGAGCTCTGACGGCTCAGCTCTCGACCACGACCTTTTCGCGCAGCCGGTCGGCTGCCGGCGAGGTCGGGGCATAGGTGAGAATGCGCTGGATCCTCTCCAGCGCCTTGATGCTGTCGCCGATGCCCTGGTAGAGGACCACCTCTCCGTAGAGATTCATCGCCAGGACCTCGAGCCGGGTGCGCACGGCACCGGCATGCTCGCCCGTCGGAAAGCGGTGCAGGTAGGAGGCGCCGTCGGCGATGTCGCCGTAGGTCCCGGCGAGCGTCGTCAGGCGTTCGCGCGCCAGCGTCGCGAGCTCGACGTCGTCGGTCTGCTCGGCGAGCTCGCCGAGGGCGGCCACCTTGTCGAGGACCGGCACGAGTCGTCGCAGCCCGTTCGCCATCCGCCATGCCTGCTCGGATCCTGGCGGAGCGCTGCGCTGAGCAAGGAGGAACTTCTCGACCGCCTCAGGCTGTCTCCCCAGCCGGCTGTAGGCCTCGCCGAGCTTGCCGGCCACTTCACTGACCGGCTCCGCCTTCGGGTAGTTGGACAGGAACGTCTCGAGGAACGGCGTCTCATAGACGCCGCTCTTCCAGATCGCAAGGGCCTGCGGATAGAGCTCGGCGCGAACGCGATCGAGCTCGAGCCGCTCTTCCCGCAGCGTCGAGAGAAACGGGCTCTGCGGCGTCAGGCGCGCGACGATCTCGATCTGCCGGTCGTAGGCGGCGAGGAGCTTGCCGTAGTCGCGCGCCAGGGTGGAGCGGTCGAGCTCGCTGCGCCGCTGCTCGTGGAGCTTCTCGATCCGCAGCTTCTCGGCCTGATCCCCGAGCGGCCAGGCCTCGAGCGCCGCACGCTTCAGCGTCGTGGCGAGCTCCGGCTTGGGCGCACCGTTGAGGTAGCCGATCAGCTGGACCTGGTTCTCCTGGCGGAACGGCTCGTCAGGTTTCGGCTCCAAGCGCCGCAGCTCGGCACCGCGGGCGTTGGCCGCCAGAACGCGATCCTCGAAATAGGGGTGCGTGCGCCAGTAGCCGTATTCGTGCGACTGCGGCAGGCGCGAGCCGAGCTGCGCCATGAGCCGACGCGTGCCTTCGGGGTCGAATCCGGCCTGGGCGGCGATCCGTTGACCGACCTCGTCGGCCTCGTCCTCGAACTCGCGGCTGTAGCTGCGCAACAACAGCTCGCCGACGATCATGCTCGCCGCGTACGTCCCCTGGACCAGGTCGCCGGTCGAGCTCGTGGTGCGCTCGAGGCCGTAGGGGTCGGGGACCCGCGCCAGGGTGTTGCGGTCGGCGTTCTGATTGGCGTGGATCAGGACGCCCACCATCAACGCCTGGGAGAGGAGGTTGAGCAGCGTCGCCCGCCGTTGCATCCGCATGCCGTGGTCTTTGACCACGTGGCCGATCTCGTGGCCGAGGAGGGCGGCGAGGGCGTCGTCCGAGAGGCCGATCTCGAGCATGCCGCGAGTCACGAAGACCTGGCCGCCGGGCAGGGCGAAGGCGTTCGGCTCCGCCATGTCGATGAGATAGAAGCTGAAGGGGAACTTCGAGTACCCGGTCTCCCGCGCCACCCGGTAGCCGATGCGATTGACCCGTTCGAGCTCGACCTGGTTGTCCCACGCACCGTACTGGTCGAGCGCCTCCTGCGAGGCCTCGAGGCTCTTGAAGAACAGCTCCTGGAGTCGGTTCTCGGGGGGCTGCGCCTGGGCGGCGAGCGGGGCGGCGAGCGGGCCGACGAGGAGCGTCGAGAGGAGCAGGAAGGCGAGGGTCCGCTTCATGCCGAGTCAGTGTAGCAGGAAGCGTGCCGGACCCTTTCCTGTGCTAGGTTTCGGCGCCATGAGCGAGCTCGTCATCGAGGTAGAGACCGCCAAGTCGGCGATGGCGGAGATCCGGCCGGCACTCGACGCTGCCCTGCATCAGCACTTCCCGGGAGGAATGCTGCAGCGCCGCTGGGAAGAGGACGTCCTGCACCTTTGGGGCCCTGGCGCCCAGGCGACGGTGAAGCTGGTCGAGGGCCGGCTGATCGGTCGGGCAGAGCTCAGGCCCCCCGCCTCCCTCCTGCGTTCGGTCATCGAAGAGAAGGTCTCGGCGGCGCTGCGCGCCGTCGCCGGCTGAGCGGTCGGTTCGGGGGCTCGGTGTCGCTCCCCGAGGACATCCTCGACCTCCTGCGCCGTCACGGCGAGCGCGGCGGTTTCGAACCCTGGCTGTTCGCTCCGGTAGGAGCCGACTGGCGTTGGTGGTCCTGGGCCGAGGTCGACGCCGGAGCGGCCCGTGTCGCCAAGCTTCTGGAGAACGTCGGTTTCGGCCGCGGGAATCTCGTCGGGCTGCCCGAGCCGGTGTTGCCGGGCACCATCTGCGCCTTGCTCGGTGCGATCCGGGCTGGCATTCGTCCTGTGGCCAGCGCAGTCTGTCCGGCGAAGGTCCTCGAGGCCGCCGGGCTCATCGCCTCGCAGGTGCGCTTCTGCCTCGAGTTCGTGGCCGAACGACGCGAAAGCGGCCCGGCCGGCGAGCGGCGGGCCGCGGATTGGGAGGCGATCGCCGCGACGGCTCGGAGCGGCGGGGTGCGTCCGTCGATGGTGCGTTCCGGGTCGCCCTGGTCGGACGTCGATCTCGAACGGCTGGGCTGGTCGATTGCCGCCGATGCGGCACTGCTCTTCGAGCCGGCGGTCGACGCTTTCGGCGCCAGTGTCCTGTGGGCCCGGCCGACCCACCTCGCCGAGTCGGGCGCGGTTCTCACGGAGCTCGCGGCTCGCCTGCGCGCCCTCGCCGGTGGGCGGCAGCCGGAGGCCAGGCTCCGGCGCCGGCTCGATCGACTCTCGCGCGTCTGGTGGTTCGACGCTCCGCCGGTCGAAGCCGCGAGCGCCCTCTTTGCCGGCTTGGGCGCTCGGGTCGAGCGCTGGCCCTTCGGCGTCGCGGTAGCGCCTTCCGGCCGGGCCTCCGGGAGCTAGGATGTCTCGAAGCTCCGAGCCGGCGACGATGAACGCAAGCTCACCCGAACCCCCGGTGTCGTTGGCGCAGCCGCAGGGAGAGGAGCCTTCGGCGCAGGAGGAGATCTCGGGACGCGCCGACACGGTTCGCACCCGCGCCACGGCGGCGCCGGCAGTCGCGCCGACCCGTCGCCAGAAGCTCCGCGGGAGCTCCGGCCGAGTGGCGATCCTCGACGGCTGCCGCACGCCGTTCTGCCGGGCAGGGGGCGAGCTCTGCGAGATGGAGGCGGTCGATCTCGCCGGAGTGGCTGCCGCCGAGCTCGTCACGCGCAGCGGCATCGACCCGTCGGAGCTCGACCTGTCGGTCTTCGGGGTCGTCGTGCCGTCGCAGCAGACGCCGAACCTCGGTCGGGAGGTGGTCTTCCGCGCTTCGTTGCCGATGTCGCTGCCCGGCACGACGGTCAATCTGGCGTGTGCGTCGGCCAACCGCGCCATCGTGTCGGTGGCCGAAGCGATCCTCCTCGGCGAGGCGGAGGTGGGGCTCGCCGGAGGGGCGGAGTCGCTTTCGAATGTCCCCCTGCAGTTCCGGCGCCAGGCCGCGCGGCGTTTCGTCGCCCTCTCCAGGGCACGCTCGGCTGCCGAGCGGCTGGCGATCGGTGCGCGATTCCGGCTGCGGGACTTCGCGCCGGTCCCCCCGGCCATTGCCGAGTACGCCACCGGCCTCTCGATGGGAGAGGCCTGCGAGAAGATGGCCAAAGAGAACGCCATCTCGCGCCGTGCCCAGGACGAGATCGCCCTGCTCTCCCACCAGCGCGCGGCGGCAGCGCAGGCCGAAGGTCGGTTCGCGGGACAGATCGTCGCCACCTTTCCTCCGCCGACCTACGATCGCGCCGTTCTCTCCGACCGCGGGGTGCGTCCCGACACGACGGCCGAAGCGCTTGCCGCGCTGCGTCCGGCCTTCGATCGGCGCTTTGGCACGCTGACGGCGGGCAACTCCAGCCCGCTCACCGATGGCGGATCGGCCGTTCTGCTCGCCAGCGAGAAGAAGGCGAAGGCGCTCGGGATCGCGCCGCTCGGTTTCATTCGCTCCTACGCGTTCGCCGCCGTGGATCCGGGGGGGCAGCTCCTCCAGGGTCCGGCCTACGCCGTACCGCTCGCGCTCGATCGCGCCGGGCTGACGCTCGCCGACATCGACCTCGTCGAGATGCACGAAGCCTTCGCCGCCCAGGTGCTGTCGAACCTCAAGGCCTTCGCTTCACCGCGCTTCGCCCGGGAGGAGCTCGGGCGGAGCGCCCCGCTCGGCGAGCTCGACCTCGAACGCGTCAACGTCAACGGCGGATCGATCGCCCTCGGCCATCCGTTCGGTGCGACCGGCGGGCGGCTGACGATCCAGCTCCTCGCCGAGCTCAAGCGGCGGAACCTCCAGCTCGGTCTGCTCACCGTTTGCGCCGCAGGCGGGCACGGCTTCGCCATGGTGGTCGAGCGCGCATGAGCGCCGCGCCGCTCGCGGGTCTTCTGGTCGTCGACCTCTCCCGGCACCTGCCGGGACCGCTGGTCGCCCGGCTGCTCGCCGACCTCGGTGCGCGGGTCGTCAAGATCGAGGAGCCGGAGCTCGGTGACCCGGTGCGCCAGGCCCCGCCGGCGCGGCAGGGTCGTTCGCTGCTCGCCACCGAGCTGCTCGGCGGCGTCGAAAGCGCGGCGGCCGACCTCAAGCGACCGGGAGGACGCGACCTCCTCGCCCGTCTGCTCGAACGGGCCGACGTGCTGCTCGAGAGCTTCCGACCGGGCACCCTCGCCCGGCTCGGGTTCCCACTCGACGAGCTGCGGCGGCGCCATCCGCGGCTGGTGGTCTGTTCGATCTCCGGCTTCGGACAGGACGGCCCGGCGGCGGGTCGTGCCGGACACGACCTGACCTACCAGGCCGTCGCCGGCACGCTGGCCTCGCCGATGTCGATGCCCGGTATCCCGGCGGCCGATCTGCTCGGCGCCTGGAGCGCGGTCTCGTCGGTGCTGGCGGCTCTCGTCGCGCGCGAGCGGGGCGGCGAGGGCAGCGCCATCGACGCGAGCCTGCTCGACGGTGCGGTGCACGGCAACCTCGTCCAGTGGGCCGCGGCGGCGGGCGGCGCCGAGTCGGTCGCCGGTGACCTCACCGGTGCGCTGCCCTGCTACAACCTCTACCGCTCCCGCGACGGCCGTGGCGTGGCGCTCGCCCTGCTCGAGCCGAAATTCTGGAAGCGTTTCTGCGCCCTCACTGGCCGGCGCGACCTGCGTCGGGTGCAGTACGACAAGAGCCCGATCGCGCGGCGCCGCGTCGCCGAGCTCATCGGCTCGCGGAACGCGGCCGACTGGCAGGCGCTGTTCGTCGCCGACGATCTGCCGGCGGAGGTCGTGCGCTCGCCGGTCGAGGCGCTCGCCGATCCGCAGGTCGTCGCCCGCGGCGTCGTGGCGAATGGTGCCGACGGTCTGCCGCGACCGGCCTTTCCGGCGCGATTCGACGGCGAACGGCCGCCACGATGCGGCGACCTGCCGGCGCTCGGTGCCGACACGCGACGGCTGCTCGCCGAGCTCGGCTCGCCGCTCGCCGGAGCCTCGCATCTCGCACGCCGACGGGCGGGAGTAGCACCTCGCTGGAGCTGGAGGAGCCTGCGATGGCGGCTGGGATCCGGCTAGAGCGGCGCGACGAGCTCGCCGTCGTCACCTTCGACTCGCCCGGCAAGCGGGTCAACACCCTGGGCACGGCGGCGATCCACGAGCTCGAACGACTGCTCGACCTGCTCGAGTCGGACCGCGACCTCCGGGGCGTCGTGCTGCTCTCGGCCAAGCCCACGATCTTTCTTGCCGGCGCCGACCTCGACGAGCTCGACGAGATCGACTCGGCGCAACAGGCGAGCACCTGGGTTGAACGCGGCCAGCAGGTCCTCCGGCGGTTCGAGGACCTCGCGGTGCCGAGCGTCGCGGCCATTCACGGCGCAGCCCTCGGTGGCGGTCTCGAGGTCGCCCTCGCCTGCACCTGGCGGGTGGCGACGGACGACCCGGCGACGGTGCTCGGTCTGCCGGAGGTGCAGCTCGGGCTGCTTCCCGCGCTCGGCGGCACCCATCGGCTGCCGCGGCTCGTCGGGCTCGAGCGGGGACTCGACCTGCTGCTCTCCGGGCGACGGCTCGCCCCTCGCGAGGCCCTGCGGATCGGGTTGGTGGACGACGTCGTGCCGCCGGCGGCGTTGTTCGCGGCGGCGACGCGCCGTCTTGCGGCCGGTCGCCGCCCGCGCCGTACCAGAGGCTGGCGCGAGCTTCTGTTGGCGGGCTATCCCCTCGGACGGCGGTTCGTCTTCGCCGCCGCGGCGGCGCGGGCCGAGCGCCAGACCGGTGGGTTCTACCCGGCGCCACGGGCGATCCTCGCCGCGGCCCAGGCGGGTGCGAAGGGCGGGCGTGGCGCCGGCGAGGCCGTCGAGGCTGCGCGCTTCGGGGAGCTCGCGACCGGACCGGTGTCCCGCCGGCTGATCGAGATCTTCCGCGCCACGCGTGAGCTTGCCGCCGCGGAGGAGACGGCCGAAGACGTCGCTCGTCCAGCGCCGGTCGAGCTCGTCGGCGTCCTCGGCGCCGGCTTCATGGGCTCGGGGATCGCTGCCGCGGCGGCGCGCGCGGGATGCCGCGTGCGCTTGCTCGACAGCTCGCCCGAAGCGCTCGGGCGAGGCTACGGATTCTGCGCCGAGCGCTTCGCCGAGCTCGCGCGGCGCCGGCGCTGGCGGCAAGAGGAGGCCCGCGCCGCCCTGAATCGCATCGCGCCGACGCTCGCGCTCGAGGGCTTCCGCCGCGTCGACCTGGTCGTCGAGGCGGTGGTAGAGGATCTCGACGTCAAGCGCGAGCTGCTGGTTCGCGTGGAACGCCAGCTCGCCCCCGAGGCGATTCTCGCCTCGAACACGTCGACCCTGCCGATCGGGGAGCTGGCGCTCGGACTGCGGCATCCCGAGCGCGTCCTCGGCCTGCACTTCTTCTCGCCCGTCCACCGCATGCCGCTCGTCGAGATCGTGCGCCATGCGGCGACGAGCGAAGCCGCGATCGAACGGGCCCGCTCCTTCGTCCTGGCGCTCGGCAAGACGCCGGTCGTCGTCCGCGACGGTCCCGGCTTCTACACCACGCGGATCCTGGCGCCCTACCTTGCCGAGGCCGGCCGGCTGCTTCTCTCCGGTGCGGAGGCCGAAGCGATCGACGCGGCCGGCCGCGCCGCCGGCTTTCCGGTGGGGCCGCTCACGCTCCTCGACGAAGTCGGTATCGACGTCGCCGGTCGAGCCGCGCGCACCCTTGCGGCCGCGTTCGGATCCCGCATGCCGTTCCCCGAGCCGTTCGCCCGTCTCGTCGAGTCGGGGCGGATCGGCCGCAAGAGCCGGCGGGGGTTCTACGACTACCGCGGACGGCGCAAACGCCCCGATCGCACGATCGCGCATCTCGTCGGCGTGCTGCCGGAGCGTGGGGCGGGCTCGCTGCCGCGCGCCGAGCTGGCCGACCGGTTGCTCTTCGCCATGGTGGCCGAAGCGACGCGCTGCCTCGAAGAGTCGATCGTGCGCTGCCCGCGCGACGGCGACCTTGCGGCGGTGCTCGGGTTGGGGTTCCCGCCCTTCCTCGGCGGGCCGTTCCGCCTGCTCGACAGCCTCGGGGCGAGCGAAGCCATCCGCCGGTTCGAGCGCCTCGTCGCCGTGGCTGGCCCGGCCTTCGAGCCCCCCGATCTGCTGCGCGAGATGGCGGCGAGCGGTCGGCGCTTCTACGACTGAATCCCTGGGCACGAGCGAGCGATGCGGATTCGCCGGCTGAGCTAGCCCGCATTTCTCACCCCGCTCCTGCTGCGGCGCCGCATCTGGCCGCGTCTGCAGCGTTGCGCTCGGTCGGCCGGCTCGACGTACTGCCCAGTACGCCTGCGCCGGCCTCGGTCGCGGCGCCTTGCAGCCACAGCCATCTGCGCCGCCTCGCGACGGAATGGGGTGAGAAATCCGGGCTAGAGTCGCCGGTCATGACGACTCGCCGCTCGCGCTCGCCGTTCGTCGCCACGATTCTGCTGCTCACCGCCTTCGCCTGCGCTGCAGCTCGGGCGGCCGCGGGCGACGACATCCCGGCTGAATGGCGGACCCCCGCGGAGCTCGCCGCCTTCGAGGCGACGCCGCCGCTCGCCGAGACGATCGGTTTTCTCGAGCGACTGGCCGCGCGCTTCCCGGCGCTCCGGTTGGAGCGCTTCGGCACCTCGGCGGCTGGACGGCCGATGACCGTGGCGATCCTCTCGGCGGATCGTTCCTTCACCCCGGAGGCGGCCGCGGCGAGCGGCAAGCCGGTCCTGCTGGTCTGGAGCGGCATCCACGCCGGCGAGATCGACGGCAAGGACGCGACCCTGATGCTCCTGCGCGATCTCGCCCTTGGTCGCCACCCCGAGTTGCTGTCCGCGGCGACCGTGCTCTTCGTTCCGGTCTACAACGTCGACGGCCACGAGCGGATGTCGCCGTGGAACCGCCCGAACCAGGACGGTCCGCACCAGGGGATGGGGTTCCGCACCACCGTCGACGGGCACGATCTGAACCGTGACTTCCTCAAGGTCGAGACTCCGGAGGCGCGGGCGCTCGTCGGCCTCTTCAACGCGTGGCGACCTCACCTGATGGTGGATATCCACGTCACCGACGGCTCGGACTTCGACTGGGTGCTGACCTGGGCGGCACCCGAGGCGCCGCAGCTTGCCGCGCCGCTCGACAACTGGATGAAGGCACACCTCCCGGCTGCGCTCGCCGCCACGGCGGCCGCCGGTCACAAGACCGGACCGTACGTCGACCTGCTCGACGGCAGCGACCCGGCGAAGGGATTCTCCTCATTCAACGCGGAGCCGCGCTACTCGACGGGCTACTTCCCGCTTCGTCAGCGGCCGTCGATCCTCGTCGAGATGCACTCCTACAAGCCGTACCGCGACCGCGTGCTGGCCGTGCGCGACTTCCTGGGGGCGCTTCTCGTCGAGGTCGGGCGGGGGGCGGGCGAGCTGCGGGGGGCGGTGGCGGCTGCCGAGCGGGCCGAGGTCGAGAGCGGTCGGCCCGGCGCGGCCGCGTCCACGGTGTCGCTCGCCTTCGACGAGTCGGAAGCGTCCGATCGGATCTTGTTCCCGATCTACGACTGGCGGCTCGAGCCCTCGCTCGTGTCGGGCCGTCCGATCGTCCGCTACCAGCGCGGCCAGGTGCGGGCGCTCGAGGTCCCCTGGCGCCACCGTGCCCGGATCGCAGCGAGCGCGCCGCGGCCGCGCGGCTACCTCGTGCAGGCCGGCTGGCCGGCGATCGAAGAGCGCCTCGCCGTGCACGGGCTGCGCGTGAGCCGCACGACCGCTCCGGTGGAGATCGAGGTGGAGGTGGCACGCCTCGGGGAGCCGAAGGCCGCCGAACGGCCCTATCAGGGGTTGACGCGGGTGACCGCCGCTGCCAGCTGGACGCGCGAGCGCCGGACGATCCCCGCCGGCACGCTGTGGATCCCCGCCGACCAGCCGGATTTCGAGGTTGCGGTGCAACTGCTCGAGCCGGAGGCGCCCGATTCGCTGCTTGCCTGGGGAATGCTCAGTCTGGTGTTCGAGCTCAAGGAGTGGATCGGCGGTGCGGTGCTCGAGGACGAGGCGCGGCGGCAGCTTGCCGACCCGGCGGTGGCCGCCGCCTGGGAGGCCGCCCTGGCCGACCCGGCCTTCGCCGCGAGCCGCGAAAAGCGCTGGCTCTGGTGGTTCCAGCGGACGCGCTGGTTCGATGCCGAGTACCGGGTGCTGCCGGTCTTCCGGGTTCCGCAGGCGTTGCCAGCCGACGCGCTCGCGCCGGCTACGACCGTGCGCTGAACCGCGTCTCCGGCTTCGGGCCGACCAGGCGGTACCGCATCCCGGCGCTGAGCCGCGCCACCTCCTCGAGGTAGGCGTCGCCGCCGAGTTGGTCGCGCAACGCGGCGAGCACCGGCAGCACCATCGGCGTCCCGGCCCATCGCACCGGTTGGCCGGTGACCTCGTCGACGACGCGGCCGTCGCCCGCGGCGCGGCTCGCCTCGCCGAGCGGCAGGTTGGCGAGCGCCGTCGCGAAGGCACGGTAGCGTGCCTCGGCGGACGGGTCGACGAAACGCAGCAGGTCGTGGGACTGGGCGGCGAGATGGTAGTGAGACGGCACGAACCCGACGGCAGCGAAGCCGAGCCGTTCGCAGATCATCACGAGAAGCGACATCACGTCGCGCAGCAGCCCGAGACCGGGCGCTCGCTGTCCCGGTAGCGCCGGTCGGGAGGGCGAGAAGGGGCTGCGCGGGTTCTGGAGCAGCAGCCACTCGACGAACAGCAGCTCGGAACCGGGCAGCGTCCGCCGATCGCGCCGCAGTCGCAGCTCCATGATGAGCTCGCGACGCGCCGCGTCGCCGTGGATCCGTACCGTCTGCCCGCCCGGGTGGTCGAGCTCGAAGCTGATCGCCGGCTGGAACCCGAGCTGTCGCAGCTTGGCAAGAAAGCCATAGCGTTCGAGCGCCAACTCGACGCCCTGTCGGGTGTAGAAACCGGCGAGACGCGACTCCTGCGCGGATCCGCCCAGGCTGCCGGCGAGATCCTCGTACGACAGGCTCCAGTCGTCGTCGCTTCGCGCTCCCTGGAGATCGGCCGGGGAGAGGGCCCGGGCCATTCGCCGGTACTGGTCGAGCGTGAGCTCCTCGCTGCTTGGCGGTTCGATCCGTCTGCGGGAGACGATCCAGGCGAGAAAGCGGGCGCTGTAGCGCCAGGTGTGCTCGCCGTAGCCGCCGGCGAGCACGCCGACGAACGCCGGCGGCTGGCGGAGGCGACGGAAGGTCTCGTAGACGAATCGGTCGCGGCGCAGCATCCCGTCGGCGGTCAGCTTCCAGTTGCCGAGCCGGTCGTCGCCCGCCGGATCGCAGCCGGCGACGTAGAGCACGAGGTCGGGCAGGAACCGGGCGGCAAGGGGCGGAAGCTGCTCGGCGAGGGTGGTGAGAAGCCGCTCGTCTTCGACGCCGGCGCCGAGCGACACCGACGTCGACTCGACCGCCTGCTCGTCGCCCCATGGCGCGTTGTGGATGGAGAAGGTGTGGACCGACGCGTCGTCGGCGAAGATGCGTCGGGTTCCGTCCCCGTCGTGCAGGTCGAGGTCGACGATCAGGACCCGGCCGGCGAAGCCCTGGCGGCGCAGGCGGCCGACCGCCAGGGCGAGATCGTTGAAGAGGCAGAAGCCCTGGCCGCGGTCGGCCAGGGCATGGTGGAATCCGCCCCCGAGGTTGAAGGCGACGGAACGCCGGGGGAGCGCGGCCTCGGCCGCCATCGCCGTGCCGGCGGCCATCGTCCGCTGGGCCTCGATCAACCGCTCCTGCTGCGCCTCGGTGAGGTCGACCCCGAAGACCCGAGAGAGGCCTCGGGGCTCGTGCACCGATTCGAGGTAGCCGTCGGTGTGAACCAGGCGCAGCTCCTCCCAGCCGATCGGCTCGGGGAGCAGCACGCGGTTCGGCCGCACCAGCCGTTCCTCGGCGAGGAAAGCGAGGATCCGTTCGCCGCGTTCGGGATCGTGCAGGCCCCCGGGGAGGCGGAAGGTGTAGCCGGGGCTCCAGGCGATGCTGAGTCGCGGCCCGGCGATGTGCAGGCGCAGGCGACGAGCGAGACGCTGCCACCACTGACCCCGACCACGAGCGATCACCTCAGGTTGACGCATGTCGCCCCCCGTCCGCCGGCTTCCGCCGGAGCGTCGGCAAAGTCGAGCACCCGCCGGTCGCGGGCGAGCAGCGCGCGCACCACGTCGCGCTGCACCCCGATCCCGCGCCCGTGGATCAGACGCAGCGCCTTGCGGCCCGCTGCCTCGGCGGCATCGAGCGCTGCGGCGACGATCTCCGGGACGTCGCGGGGTGCGAAGCCGTGCAGGTCGACGACGTCACCGAGGACCACCTCGACGACGGCAGCGACGTCCGGATCGTCGTCCGGAGCGGTGGCTTCGTCCGCCGGGCTCATCGGAAGAGCTTGAGGAAGACGATGTAGATCGTGAAGCCGTCGTCCGGCCCCGCCACCGGTACCCCGAGATCCAGATTGACCAGGGTCTCCCAAGGGCCGATGAACGAGCCGGTCAAGCCGACGCCGGCGAGCAGCTCGCGGTCGAGGCCGGAGGCGGCGTCGGTCGCCCAGGCGACGTCGCCGATCGCCTCGAGGCGGAAGGCCTTGCCGATCTCCAGGCCGCCGGAGAGGTGGGCGGCCCAGGCCTCCTCGGCGCGGACCTTGCCGATCTGGTAGCCGTGAACGCGGTTGCCGCCGAAGAAGCCGAAGCCGTACTTGCTGAAGCGGTCGAGGTCCGATCCCCCGAGGTAGTCCACCTCGAGGCCGAGCTTGCGGAACTCGGCGAAGTACCAGTTCTTGCTGAGCGAACCCTCCCAGGTCAGGTAGTCCTTGGCCTCGGGGTCGTACTCGGGGTTGCCGGGATAGCCCCACGGCTCCCAGGTCGAACGCCGGTGATAGCCGCCGTCGAAGCGCAGCCGGTATCCGGAACGGGCGAATTGCAGCTCGAGACCGAGGCGCTGTTCGAGGTGGTCCGAGGGGATCCGGAAGTCGCTCGCCGTCTCCTCGCCCTTGCGGTAGTTCGAGTAGGAGAGCCGGTAGGTTCCCTCGAGCTTGCCGTAGCTGCCGAGCGGATAGCCGACGTTCAGGGTCACGCGAGCCGGCAGCTCGCGCACCGTCTCGGCGACGACCTCCTTGTCGTTGCGGTAGATCGAATCGCCGAGCGGGTAGCCGAAGACGAAGGCGTCGACGCCGAGATCCATCCGGGTGCCGAGGAAGCGCGGGTCGGCGTAGTTGACGATGCCGAGCACCCCGCCGAAGAAGGCGTTGAGCTGCCGCTTGCCGCCGCGGAAGTCGAGGTCGAAGTAGTTGACGCCGACGAGTGGCACCGGGAAGTCGAGCGCACCGTCCCAGAAGGCTCCGCCGAGAGCGAAGAGCTTGTGAGTGACGAGCTTCTCCTGGACCTTGCGCTCGCCGCCGGTGCCGTCCTTGACGAGATAGCGCAGTCCCTTGTCGGTGTCCCGCACCATCGTCGACTCGGAGGCGAGCACCTCCTCGCGCCGCGCGTCGAAGGTCGGACCGTTGATCTGCAGCCGGCTGAGCGTCGTCTCCCGTTCGACCACGGTGGCGGAATTGACCACCGAGAGGATCTGCTGGCCGCGGGCCGCAAGCGGGAGGACGTAGGCCTCCCGGGACCAGGCGGTCGGCTGGCCGTTGGCGTCGACCGGGGAGTAGTCGAGCGTCTCGTCGTTCGACAGCACCTCGCCGGTGAGCCCGAGTTGGAGCGTGCGGCTGCGGACGCGATGGAAGGTCTCGCGATCGACCCAGACCGTGCCGCGATAGAGGGTCCGGCCCGGTGCGGCGGCGGTGGTCGGCTCGAACTCGACCGCCCAGGTGCTGCGGCCGGCAATCGTCTCCGTCCCACGGAGGCGGTAGCGATACTCCTTGCCGAGTCGGATCTCGAGCGGCATCGCCGCGGCCTTCTCGGGCTGGATCAACGGGATCTCGGGCAGCTTCTTGCCCTTCCAGCGAACGCCGTTGATGTAGAGCTCCTGCCACGCCCAATCGAAAGCCTGCCCCTGGCGGACGAAGTACTCGCCCTGGAAGGTCGCCTCGAGGCTCTGCACACCGGAGCCGAGCTGGAAGCGCAGCGTCGTCGCATTCACCGCCTGGTAGTGGAGGAGACGACGCTGCTGGGCGTCCTCGGAGGCTTGCAGGCGTCGCAGGATCTCCTCGACCGGAATCGGGCGCTCACCGGCGACGTCGACCTGTTCGGAGATCCCCGCCAACTCGGCGACCGTCGGCCGGGACAGGCGAAGGAGCGCTACCGGTCCCGCCGGGGCCAATCGCAGCACGAGCCCCGGTCCCTCGCGACGGGGCGCGGGCAGCGGCGTCGCGGTACCGGTCTTCAGATCGACGCCGAGCGGCTCGCGGAGCTGCGGGTCGTCGAAACGCAGCGTCGCCGTGCCTCGGTCCTCCGGGGTGGCGACCAGCAGCCGCAAGCCGAGGTCCTCGCCGCGCACGAAGGCGATCGCCTCCGCTCCGCCGGGAGCCGAGCCTGGGTCGAGCGAGAGGTCCCCGACGAGCTCGTTGGCGAGCACTCGCAGCGGTGCGAGCGACTCGGCGGTCAGCGTCGGCGTGCGGAAGAGCACGAGCGAGGCTCCGGCGGCGAGCCAGCGTCCGACCTCGAGAGGGGCCTGCCGCGGGTCGGCAGGGAAGGGCAGGGCGTCGATCGCCAGCGGCCGGCCGGGGTCGAGCTCGGCGACGAGGGCGGCGAAGCGCGGCAGGTCGGCGAGCGCTGGCGGCGAGAGGGTCACGAGATCGAGATAGGCGGCCACCTCTTCGGCATAGAAGGCGCGCAGGAACGCCTCGTCGGCCGGCAGGGGCCCGCTGGCGATCTCGGCCTCGGGCTCGGCGCCGGTGATCGCCACGGCAGCCCGCTTGAGCAGGAAGGCCTCGTCCGCGGCAGTGACGTCGCCGGCCACCGGTGTCCAGACGATCTCGTAGCGCGCCTGCGGGCCAGCCTGGCGCGCCAGCTCCGCGGCCGCGGCGAACTCGAGCTGCAGGTCGGTGGCGTGGTCGACGAGCGGCGCCGCGGTACGGAAGCCCAGTCTCACCCAGGGGATCAGGCCCGCCTTCTCGACGGCGCGTGCGACCGCCGGCGAGGCGTAGCTGTCGGGCGTGAGGTTGTACCCGGCGGCGAGAAAGGCCCCCGAAGCGAGGGCGGGAGCGCCCGGGGCGGCGGCGAGCAGGACCAGCGGATCGTCGACCAGGACCCCGGCGCAGGCGCGACAGGGCGCCAAAGCGGCGCTCGCGGCTGGAGCCAGACCGGCGAAGACGAAGGCGAGGGCGGCGAGCGCCGGCACGGCGCGCAGGGTCGGTCGGATCATGGGGAGAGCATAGAGGGGGGTGCGGAGGTTGTCACCCCGGCGGGCGACCGCTAACATCGCGCGCCGATGGAGTTCTCCGGCCGGCTGAGTGCTTTTCCGATCGGCGACCTGCTGCAGTGGGCGCACAACGATCAGCGGACGGGTGCGCTGGTGATCCGCCGCGCCGGCCGCGAGAAGCGCATCTACTTCCAGGACGGGGAGGTCGTCTCGTGCTATTCGAGCGAGGCGGCGGAGTTCTTCGGACAGCACCTCCTCGTCGGCGGGCTCATCGACGAGCTGGCCCTCGTCAAGGCACTCACCTTCTGCCAGAAGGACGGCAAGCGCCTCGGGGTCGCCCTGAACGCGCTCGGCATCCTCTCGCCCGAAGTGGTGCTCGACGCCCTGCGCCGGCAGATCCAGGACCTGGTCTGCGACATCTTCCTCTGGCCCCACGGAATCTTCTATTTCGAGGCCGAGCTGCCGCCCCGAGAGGAGCTGCTGCCGGAGGCGCTCTCGTCGGTGGCGCTGGCACTCGAAGGCGCGCGCTGGCTCGACGAGCTGGCGCGGATCCGCCGCGTCTTCGTCCACGACAACATCGTCCTCGGGCCGGGGAAGCACTTCCCGGGCGAGCGCCTCTCGCCTCTCGAAAGCCGGATCGTCAAGGGGATGCGCGACCAGATCGCCCTCGGCGACCTCTACCAGCTGGTGCGGGGCTCCTACTTTCGCTTCCTGCAGGCGGCGTTCGGTCTGGCGGTCCGCGAAGTGCTCGACGTCAAGGGCGTCGGTGAGACGCCGAAGAGCGCCAGCCGCGAGATCCACCTCGCCGACCTGCTGGTCGAGCAGGCGGCCGAGGAGCAGGTCCTCTTCTTCCGCAACCACCTCGCCTTTTCTCTCGACCTGCTCGACGAGTTCTTCCCCGTCTGGGTCAAGGACCTGCGGGAAGACGAGATCCTTCCGTTGAGCGAACGAGCCCGCGAGCTGGTGTTGGCGATCGACGGCGAAACCTCGCTCGGCGAGCTCGTCGAGGGCAGTCGACCGGAGCGCGCGTGGCGGCTCGAGCTGATCGCCGAGCTGTTGCGCAAGGGCGTGCTCGCTCTCCTGCCGATGGCGGCGAGCGAGCTGATGAAGTCGGCCGGGCGGGCTGCGGCGACGGGTGCGCCCGGCTGGTGGGCCCGCCTGGCGAAGGCGGCGAGTCGCTGACCGGCGACGGTCAGTCGCGGCGGGTCCGCTGGCTCAGTCGAGCCGCGGCGGCGAGCAGGGCCACCAACCCGAACGAGGCGGCAGGGCCGAACCCGCGCGGCAGGATGCGGAAGGTAGCTCGCCCCTGCGCGGTTCCGGCCTTCGCCCAGAGCTCCTGCGGCCCCGCGGCGAGCCCGCGAGTCGAGAAGGTCACGGTGCCGCCCGCGGGCGGCACCGTCGCGCTGGCCAGCAGGCGATCCTCGGCGTAGAGCAGGACGACGACCCGCGCCGACGGCGTCTGGGCGAGCGGCACGACCCGGACCGTCGCGGTGCCCCCCGCCCAGGCCGGCCCGGCCACCGCGAGGCGCAGGCCGGCCGCGTCGGACGCGGCACTCGCGGCGGCGCAGACTCCGAGCGCTCCGCCGAGCAGCGCGAGCCACCGCCGGCTGCGGCTCACTTCGCGGCGGCCTCCTCGGCCTCCTTGAGGGCGGGCAGGCCGAGCGCCTTGCGCATCTTCGTCTCGAGCTCGTCGGTGAGCTCGGGGTTGTCGCGCAGGAACTGCTTGGCGTTCTCGCGCCCCTGGCCGAGACGCACGTCGCCATAGGCGAACCAGGCGCCGCTCTTGATCACGGCCTTGTGCTCGATGCCGAGATCGATCAGCTCGCCGGTGCGCGAGATCCCTTCGCCGTAGTCGAGGTCGAACTCGGCCTGGCGGAAGGGGGCGGCGACCTTGTTCTTCACCACCTTGATCTTGACCCGGCTGCCGGTGACCTCGTCGCCGTCCTTGAGCGCCGCGATCCGCCGGATGTCGATGCGCATCGAGGCGTAGAACTTGAGCGCGCGGCCGCCGGTGGTCGTCTCCGGGTTGCCGAACATCACGCCGATCTTCTCGCGGATCTGGTTGATGAAGACGAGGCAGGTCTTCGACTTCGAGACGATCGCGGTGAGCTTGCGCAGCGCCTGCGACATGAGACGCGCCTGCAGGCCGACGTGCGAATCGCCCATCTCCCCCTCGAGCTCGGCCCGCGGCACCAGCGCCGCCACCGAGTCGACGACCACGACGTCGACGCCGTTGGACCGCACGAGCATCTCGGCGATCTCCAGCGCCTGCTCGCCGTTGTCGGGCTGCGAGACCAGCAGGTTGTCGATGTCCACGCCGAGCTTCTTGGCGTATTCGGAGTCGAGCGCGTGTTCGGCGTCGATGAACGCCGCGATGCCGCCCCGCTTCTGGGCCTGGCCGATGACCGAGAGCGCCAGGGTGGTCTTGCCGGAAGACTCCGGACCGAAGACCTCGACCACCCGCCCGCGCGGGAAGCCGCCCACGCCGAGCGCCGAGTCCACCGCCAGCGAGCCGGTGGGGATGACCTCGAGCTGGAGGCCCTCCCGCTGCCCGAGCCGCATGATCGAGCCCTTGCCGAACTGCCTTTCGATCTGGGTCAGCGCCCCTTCGATCGCCTTCAACCGCTCTGCCTTCTGATCCGCCATCGTCTCGTCTCCTGATCTCCGGGGCCGCCCGGGTTGCGGGGTCTCTATACTATCCGTTGCCACCCCCGTTCCCCGGAGCGCCACGCCCGTGCGGGCGAGCGGAGGGAACGGTTCGATTGCATAGGACGCATTCCGATCGCCCGATCTGACGACGAGCCTCTGCGGACGCTCGAATGCCGCCTGGGGGAGATCCCCGGCGTCGCCTGCCGGCGGGATGTCGTCCTGGCGTCTGCGACGACGCTGCGCCTCGGCGGCGCGGCCGAGCTGTTCGCCGAGGTCGGCACCGAGGGCGCTCTCGCCGCGACGGTGGCGTCGGCGCGCCAGCTCGGGGTGCCGCTCTTCCTGCTCGGATTCGGCTCGAACGTGCTCGTTCCCGACGAGGGGATGCCGGGTCTGGTCGTCCGGCTCGGCGGCAGCTTGCGGCGGACTGCGGTGCGCGGCGAGCGGGTGAGCGCGGGGGCGGCGGCGTCGATGCCGCGCCTGGCACGACGGACCGCCGAGCACGGCCTCTCGGGACTCGAAGCGTTTGCCGGATTCCCGTCGACGGTCGGGGGAGCGGTCTACATGAACGCCGGCTGCTACGGCAGCGAGATTCGCGACGTGCTCGTGTCGGTGCGGCTGGTCGAAGCCGACGGGACACGGCGCCGCGTGGCGGCGGCCGAGCTCGAGCCGTCCTATCGGCGGACGAACCTCGGGGCACGGGGAGCGATCGTCACCCGAGCTCTCTTCGAGCTGCGCACCGCCGAGCGGCAGACGGCGCTCGCCCGCATCGCCGAGCTGGCGAGGCGCCGGCAGGCGGCCCTGCCGGGCGGGCAGCCGAACGCCGGCTCGGTGTTCAAGAACCCCCCCGGGGACCACGCCGGACGCCTGATCGAGGCCGCTGGCCTCAAAGGAACGCAGATCGGCGGGGCGCGGATCAGCGAGAAGCACGCCAACGTCATCGTCAACACCGGCGGCGCGACGGCCGCCGACGTCCTCGACCTGATGATCATCGTCCGCGAGACGGTGGCGAAGCGCTTCGGCGTCGCTCTCGATCCGGAGTGGGTTCTGGCAGGAGAGTTGCGCCGCCGCTGGGACGGGGGTGAGGCGGAGATCTCCCTCGCACCGAAAGGCGGCGGAGGTGCTGCGGCGCCGACTTGATCGTCAGACAGAGCTAGTGTCGGCTCCGGAGTGGCCCTGAGCCTCAGAATTCCGGCCACCCGGAGCCGAGGATGAGACGCTGAGCTAGGGGTCGGGACAGTTGAAGCAGGTCGGGCTTACCTCGCAATCAACAAGGTAGTGGGCTTCGGACGCCGTCGAACACCATTCCGAACCGGCCCCGGTGCACCAGAATCGAATTGGACCGAGTCCCCTCCACTGGTTCCCTGCCAATGGGTCCCGCCACCTTGCGAACCAGAAATGGTCTACGGGTCCCCCGGGTTCTTTGCTGCCACCGTTCCGCTGTATGACCTCGACTGGATACAGCTTGCCATCCTCGCAGAGGCGACCAGCCCGACAGTCGAACAGCCAAGAATCGATAGTCCCGATCCAAGTGTTCTCTTCGAAGCCTTCTTGCCACTCAGAGTTCGTCCAGGTGCCCGGGCAGGTCCCACCTTCCCAGGTTTCCACCCAATAGCCTGGATGGTCCATGAAGGCGGAGTCGTTGACGATGCCGTCGACAAAGACCTCGATGCCCTTTCTTCCAGAGCTGTGGTCACGGAGAGCGTGGAGGAAGTTCAGATTGCCTCCGTTCGCATCACCCGTGTCGTCCATGAGCTTGATGAACCCGTTCTCGGCGTAGAAATGCTCCTCGGACCAGGGGTCCGGCACTCCTTTCGCCCAGATGAAAAGCTCAGTTCCGGCGCAGTGATTCGCGGAGTAGGCGTAGGTTCGTTGGTAGCTCCCACGAACCCCATAGGTCTCGGCCGTGCAGGTTGTCGCGTCGCCGATTCCAGCTGTGGTGTTTAGGAAGTAGTTCCGCGGGTAGAACTGAACCGCTGGAAGGTCCGTCGGGAAGGGTCCGGCAAGTCCGAACAGAGCAATTAAGACTTGTCCGAATCGTGCAGGAGGTGACATGGAGTCCGAGCTCCTTTCCGGCCCGAAATTGAGCCGCAATTAGGATAGCCGATGCATCAGTGTTGCGAAGTACATGTCTTCACACGGCCGGTGTTTCGAAACTCACTACTTGGAGTCCGCAGTCCGGCCTCCACTTGAGGGACAGACGTTCAGCACTCTCTCGGTCGTCTGTCGTGACAAAGGCAAGTTCCAACCTGAGGTAGGATCGAAATGGCGGAAAAACGGTGAAGCCAGTGACCGAATTCTCGCCCTCAGCCCCTTCGGCGAGGGTCCGCAGCCCGGCGATGAGGGCTGGTGGGAGCCGCGCTAGTATCCCCAGACTGCTTGACCTTCTTGTGGCGGCGACGGGCGCGGTCGCCTTGGCCCCCATAGTCGCTGCGCTCTTGCGCTCTGTGCTGCGCCCCTGGCCCGAGACTCTGTTCGACAACGATTTGGCGACGATCGAGGTCGCCGTTCGCGAGGTCATCGCGTTCGAGCGAGCGGTGGGCGCCTATTCGAGATTCGGTTGGGCGCAGCCGGGACCGGCCGGCTTCGTCGCTCTGGTGCCAAGCTATCTTCTCCTCGGCCAGGCTTCCTTCGCTCTGATCGTCGGCGCCCTGTTGATGCACGCCGCGGCGGCTGGTTGCGCTCTTCTCCTCGCTTGGCGCTACCTCGGCCGCACCGCCAGCCTGGCGGTGGCTCTTGGAGTGCTGGTGCTCCCGTTGGCTTTCACTAGCAATGAGCTGGCCAACCCCTGGCCCCCGTTCCAAGTAGTCGCGCCGGTCTTCTTTCTGTTGACCGCGGCGAGTGCTGTCGCGGTCAATCGCTCGGCGCCGTTGGGAGCGGTCCTGCTTGCCGCAACCATCGCCGTGCAGACTCATCTCGGGACGGCGCCGGTCGTAGGCGCCGTGCTGCTCGTCTGCCTCGCCGTGCGCCACTTCGCGCCGCGCCTCGAAGTCGCTCGTTCGCGTCGCTCTCGGGCCTTCGCCCTCGCAGCCGGCCTCTCGGCCGGGGCGCTCTGGATTCCGCCGCTCGTCGAGCAGCTCGGCCCGCATCGGGGCGGCGAGCAGGCCGGGAACATGTCGCTGATCGCGCGCACCTTTCGGCATCGCGACGGCCATCGCGACATCGTCGGTCTTGCAGGGGGGCGGGAACTGGTGAGTGCCAGCGTCGACGATTGCGCGCGGGCCTTGCACAGGCTGTTCGAGTCGCAGTCACAGCCTGCCGCTCGACCCGAGGAGGATCGAAGCGGTCGCCCTACGAGGGTGTTGCTGCTCGCCCTGGTAGCCGCAGCCGCGATTGCCGCCTGGCGACGGGATCGCATCGCTTTGGCGATGCTCGCGGTCGCCAGCGCCGCGCTGGCTGCCGGGCTCTTTGCGGCGGCCAGCATCGTCGGCGAGCCACTACCCTACCTGGTCACGTTCCTGGTTCCGGTGATCGTGAGCGTCGGAGCTGCGACGTTGGCGAGCGTCGGAGGCGCCGTAGTCGCATGTCTCCGTGCGCGCGGTGCAGGGACTACGGCGAGATTCGCTGCCGCATCGGTGATTCTTGCGGCCGTTCTGCGCCCCGCCTGGGCGACGACGATACGCGATCGCCGGGAGCTCTGGTTGAATACTCCTCCAGGGCTCGAAACAGTCGTCGATGCCGCGCGTGGCGCCGCTGCCGCTGGGACGAAGCCTGGCGGTTGTGCGCGCGTCGGTGCGGTTGGAGATGCCTGGGTGTGGGCGAGCGGCGTCGTTCTCGCTCTCGAAAAGAGCGGTCTCTCACCGGCGATCGACGACTCATTGGTGACGCTCTTCGGCAAGAAGCGCCTCGGCCCCGGGCGTGCGTGCGTCGAGCTTCGACTCGTCGATCGACGTGTCGAGAAGGCTCCGGCCGGCGAGGTTCTGGCTTCCATTCCGGCGGTCGACCTGGTGCAACTGAAGCAATATTGACCGGCGTCCGCACGAGCCTTAGCGCTGCTAAGCGCTCGTGGCCTCGGTCAAGCGGGTGGAGTCGGGAGCGCCCGCCTCCTGCAACGCAGACATTGGGGGGGATGCTCGAGCGCCAGAGACCGTCGAGCCAGAACGACTCGGCTTCTCGAAGCTCCGCAAGGCGAGGGCCGCGGGAAACCAAGCCGAGATTCCCCGGCTCAATCGTCAGGCAACACGTAGATCACCACCGGCTCTTCCTCGAAGACCACCTTGAGCACGCCGGCTCTCTCCGCGGCGGAAATCCGGTCAAAGGCGGTACGGCGAGTGCTCGCCTCGAAGAGATCCCAGTGCACTTCGAGGTGACTGAGGCCGAGGCGGCGGAGGTCGTGAAGATCGTCGGATACCGGGAACGGGTCGAAACGTTCCTGGAAGGCGCGGTAGCTTGCCGGGAGAAAACCGCTGTAGCCATTGGCGATCGGCTTGCCGTGGAAGCTGGCGAGCCACATTCGCTCGGCTTCGCGGTGGTCGCCGAAGAGCGGGAGCACGAGCACACCGCGCACCGTGGGCTCGTCGCGAAGGAACTGACTACTCTTCGGCAGATCGGTCTGCGAGGCCACGGGAGTCCACTCGAACGACTTCGGCGCCAGCTCGGCGGCCAGCAACGCGCAGGCGGTCAGTGGCAGCAGGCGGCGGGCAGCGGACGAGCGCAGAGCATTCGTCACGGCGTCGAGGCCGACGCCGGCCGCCAAGGCCAGAGCGGGAAGCGCGAAAGCCCAGAATCGCTGGGGCACGCGCATCCCGTCCATTCCGGGGACCCAGGAGCGCAGCGTGAAGAAGACGATGGGGTGGGCAAGGAGCGTCGAGACGAGACCGCTCGCGAGGAGCCCGCGAATCCAGATCGGGTCGATCCCGACCAGATCTCCTCCGTCAGACTCCCCAAGGTCGGGTCGATCCGCTCGACGGCTGCGCGCGAGGGCGACCGCAATCAGCAGGATCCCGGCGAAGAAGACCATCGACGGGCGGCTGTAGTGGTGCAGCGCGAGGCCGCGGAGCCAGCTCGGCCGATCGTTCTCGGTGAGCGTGTAGAAGTCGGCAAACCCCAGGCCGAGCACGACGGCGCCCGCCCCGGCCAGCAGGAGACGCCTGGCGTCGCGGTCGAGATCGTACCAGCGCGGCCCCCGGCAGAGGCGCCAGAGCAGGGGAAGACCAAGAACACTCAAGGCGAGCGGCAGGAACCCCGGGAAGAGCCCGTTTTCGCCCCGGTAGGGCGGGCCGATGCCGAGGCCGTCGACGAGGCTGCGCGCCGTCGGGGTGAGCCAGCTCCAGACCACGGCGGCGTATGGAACGATGTCGATCGTCTCGCGCCGGATGCCGAGGGTCGAGGCGTAGCGGAGGTAAGGCAGAAAGAAGCTCAGCGCCACCACCCCGCAGCCGAAGGCGGTCGCCGCGAGGACGGCGATCGCCCCGCGCTCGCCGAGCCGCGACCGCGAGCTCCGGTCGAACAGGCGATTGACCGCCAGGATGGCGAGCGGAAAGTGCAGCATGTAGGCGAGGTAGGTTCCGCCAGAGACCTGGAGGGCGTAGAACAGGAAGAAGAGAGCAGCTCGCCCGACCGTCGGCCGGGCGAGGAGGCGATCGAAGCTCCAGAGGGCCAGCGGAATCCAGGGCATCAGCAGGATCTGCAGATGCGAGAGCTGGTCGAAGCGGAAATGGGTGAAGGCGAGGGCGATGCCCCCGAAGAGCGCTGCCTTCCTACTCGTACCGGAACGGGCGAGGACCCAGTAGGTTGCCAGACCGCTGCCGACGAATGAGAAGAGCAGGAGCAGGTTGTAGGCCGCGACCGGGCCGACGCCGACGAGCCCGAGGGCCCAGGTCGCGGCAGCCGGGCCGAGCAGATGATCCGAGAGCGTCATCGTGCCCTGGGTGGGGTGGAAGAACGGAGCCGTCCAGAAGCCCGAAAGTCCGTGGGCGATGCGCTGCGCCCCCCACTTGATGAAGTAGAGGTTGAGGAGGGGATCGCCCCAGTCCGGGCCGACAGCAGATGAGATTTGGCGAAACGTTGACGGGAGGTAAGCCGCGGTCAAGACACCAAGGAGGAGTGCGGCCCTCAGGGTCATGCGCAAACTCGAGGGTGAGGAGGCCGGCGCCCATTCGGCGAGGTTGTTGCGAGCCCTGGCCAAGCGCTCGAAGCTTCCCCAAGCTCGAAGGCGACGGAGGGTTCCGCGCGTGACAGTTGCGCTTAGGAAGAGGATCGGCACCAGGACCTGAATCAGAAGGCGGTTCCACGTCACTCGCACCAGGCCAAGGTCTGGGTTGACGGAATAGGCCGTAGCGGCGATCAAGAGGGGCGAGCTCGCAGCGATAAGGAGCGGGCGCGGGGCGCGTCGGCGGAGCTGTGGAAGCCCAAGGAGTATGGAAGCAATGACGATCGACCAGAAGAAGCCCCAATCCTCGAAACGGAATAGCATCCCGACCGCCTCTTTGGCCGGTCCGGCGAGGTTTTGGGGCAATCTAGCGAGAAGGTTCCCGAGCGAGAGCCTCTCGAGGTAGTTCTCGTTGAAACGACCCGGAATTCGCGCCCTCCATGCGAGTAGCAGCCCGGCCGCGGCCGCGACCGGTAGAGCTCCGAGCGCAAACCGTGCTGCCAGATGGTGAAGAGGTCTCTGTCGCACCAAGAGGGCCCCGGCGAGAGAGACAGGCACCAGGATCATCCCCTCGTTCTTGCAGAGCAGGGCTCCCGCGAAGAGGAGGCCAGCGAGTGCAGCGTGTGTCGCGACGAACCTGCGTTCGATGGCCAGCAAGAGCGCACCACCGAGGAAACACGCGAGCGGTAGGTCGCTATAGACGCCGCCGGCACCTCCGTCTGGGTTGCTGGCGACTACGGGCAGCAGCGACGCGAGTAGAGTCGTAACTGTGGCTGCCTGTCGGCCTGCCAGGCGTCGCCCTCCCTCGAAAACCAGAACGAGGAGGACCGGGTAGAAGAGCGCGTAGAGGGGAGCTGCCGAGAAGAGCGCTAGCGACCGGCGAGAGAGGGCTGCGCTCACAACTTGGCCCAGCGGCATCATCAACGGATAGTGGGAGTGGGAGACGTAGATGGTCTCGTCGGTGAACGCCCTAGGCAGCACTGTCTCTTCGGCAGCGACGAAGCGCGCCAACGTCGCCCAAGTTCCGCGGCCGTCGAAATCGTGGACCGGGTCTGTTGCCGATCTCAGAAGGAGGCCGCCTCCGATAAGGGTGGCGAGCGAGACAAGGAACACCGAAGCTGGGCCTCCGCGTGCCGAGGAGCGCGACAGGAGGTTGGCTGGTGGCCCTCCTCGAAGGCGCCGTACTCGCTTCATCAGCAGGCCGAACAGGGCGGCCACCGAAGCCAGCGAGCCGGCCACCGACAAGATTCCGGCTCGATCGAGTCGCACCCACTCGGCGAGAGACAAAGACCAGAGTGCGATCGCAAGGAGTGCTTGTCCGACGAGGAAGGCATAGGCCGTTCGAAGGGTCAAGGACCGGTCGCGCAGCGCGCCAACTGAGGCGAGGACGCTCCAGCCGAGGAGCGCCATGAGAACTGGGCCGGCGAGGCCGGAAGTCAGCCTAAGGAGCATTGGCCCCGGCGAGCCAGCTCTCAAGGTCTGCCGAAGTCCAGAGCTCGGGCGGCTCGGAATCTGGTTGGGCGACGACTATCCAGAGCCCTTCGGCGACTAGCTCGCGCGCCAAATCGGGTCTCCGGCGAACCTCTTCCAACGAACCGAGGTACAGCGGGCGGCGTGGTGCGAGGTCGTAACGCACCCAGAAGGCCCCTCCGTCGCGGAGATCGACGGCGTCAGCCAGCCCATACCTGTCTCGCGATGGGATTCGAAGCGAGATCGTCCCGATCGCCGCGGCGTATTCCTTTCCGCGGACGCGCTCCAGCGCCTGTGAGGGCGACTCTGAGGCGTGAAGGAACGACTCGATCCAGTTCGTCACCGATGGGGTGAGTACTCTGACTACACTGAATCCGAATGCGGTCGCGAACAGACTGATGACGACGATCCCGAGACCCGACCAACCCGGGGCGGGTGCCGCTCCGGGTCTGGTCACTTCGGGAAGCTGGTCGTGTCAATTCCGCCGCAGTAGTTGCCGGCCGGGTTGAGGTAATTCCGGCTGACGCCGCGTACTGTATCGGTCACACGGAGGGTGTACTCGATGTTCGACAGCGATCCGTAGAGCACGAGGAACTTGTCGCCGAAGTCGAGTGTCTTGACCAGGATCTCGAGGTTGGCCGGATCGGTAAACGAGAAGGCTCCGGTCAGCGTCGACAGCCGGCGGGCGCCGCCCGTTCCGCTGGTGCTGTTGAACTGGTTGCGCCAGTCGACGGTGAGGCGGAAGCGGCCATCGAGCAGGCAGAGCGTCGTCGGCGAGTCGGAGCAGCTTCCGGCCCGTTCGAGCAGGGACCTGTCTTCGCTGAGCCCTGCCGGAGCGGTGAGCGCCGCTGCCTTGGAGAAGTCCGGGTCGATCGCGCCGCAGTCGCCCGTGGTGTTCGTGTAGGTCTTGGTGCGCCCGGTGACCGTGTCGGTAACCTTGAGCTGGAAGTTGAGGTTGGTCAACTGGCCGTAGAAGACCTTGATCTCGGTGCCGAAATCGAGCACCTTGACGATGAGCTCGATGTTCGACGGGTCGTCGAAATAGAAGAAGCCGGACAGATCGGTGTTGGTGACCGCGCCGCCGACACCGGAACGGCCGTTGAACTGGTTCTGCCAGGAGACCGAGACCTGGAAGCGCCTGTTCAGCAGGCAGAGCACGCTGCCGCCAGCGCCGCAGGTGGGAACGCCGCCGCCGACGGTGTAGAGCGCCCGCAGGGCCAGGATGTCGTCGCTGTTGAGCTGGCCGCCGCGCCCGTCGTTGTGGATGTAGGCGTACATCAACGCCTGCTTGAGCGTGCTGTCGGTCTCGGTCTTCGACTCGCTCGCGTGGCCGAGGCCCAGGTTGTGCCCCATCTCGTGGGCGAACAGCTCTTCGGCAGCCTTGCTCGCATTGCCGCTGCGTTCGAAGAAACAGGAGATCCCGTCGTTGGTGACGATGTCGCCGCCCTGGATGCGGATGAACGTCCTGCCGCCGAACTGCCCGGTGGTCGAGGTCGAGTACCACGGCCCGCCGAAGGCGAGCGTGCCGCCGCCGGTGCAGCTGAAGGTGTCCTCGATCTCGGCGCTCGGGTCGTTGAAGAGGATCGTGTTGACGCCGTCGTAGGTGTCGAGGCCGCCGGTAAGCGCCGTGGTGCCGCCGTAGACCAGGTTGATCGGCGTCGAGGTCTCGTTGTTCCAATCGCGCAACGCCTGCTGGAACTCGGCGAAGCCGCCGCCGGTGAGCCCTTGCTGGCCGTCCTGGTAGGCCAGATAGGTGACCGATCCGCCGACGTCGAACTGGAACCAGCGGAGGTTCAAGCCGTTCTCCTCGAAGAGCGTGAAGCGCTCGACGAGCGTCTCGACCTGCTGCGGCTCGACGGCGACGAAGTACTGCGGCCGGCGGGCGATCCCCGCGGCGCGATCGGCGACCCAGTCGGCGAAGCGGTCGAAATCGCGGACACGCTTGAAATCGCGACTGGCCTCGCGGTCGCCGAGCGAGAGCTCGCTCGCTTCACGCGCGTCGCGAAATGCCACCGGGCGCTCGTCGATCTCCATCCGGTGGAAGGCCCCCTGGAGGAGATGGAGCACGTGGTAAGCCCCGCTGTTTCCCCGCCGCAGGAAGAGGAGCGCCGACTCCCCGTCGGCGAACGACGGAGCACCCCAGATCCGCTGACCGACACCGTCCTTGCGCACTCCGCCCGGGACCTCGACGGTCAAGGCGGCGGAGGGGTCGTCGCCCTTGAGGAGCCGCTCGACGACGACGCGATAGCGCGTCATCGGGCGCCCTTCGCCTTCCGGTGCCAGCCGCTCTTCCACCCGAACGACGGCGATCAAATCGGCCTGCGCGGTCAGGTCGGCGTCCGAGACGGCGACGAACGAGGTCGCGGAGGCGGCTCCGGCGACGAGCAGGGGGGCGAGGGCGGCGGCGAGGCGGGCGAGGCAGGAGATGCGGGGCATGGGCTTCCTCAAGGTCTCGCGGCAAGTTACGTGACCGGCCGCAGGGCTGTCAATTCCGCCGTGCATCGCACTCGCGTCGCGCCCCGGTCATCGCTCGGCTGGCCGGGAATCGACGCCGGCCGGTCCAGTAGAATCGAGCGGCGTCGCGCCTCGGGAGCCGCCCTCCGCTGCCGTGTCGACCGGAATCGGGTCTTGTCCGTAGGAGAGGGAGATGACTCTTTCGCTCAGTCCCCCCGAGGTGGCCGCCGCCATCCGGCGCCTCGAGGAGAACGTCGCCCGCGTCGTGCGGGGCAAGCCCGAGGCGATCCGGCTCTCGCTCGTCTGCCTCATGGCTCGTGGCCACGTTCTGCTCGAGGACGTCCCCGGAGTCGGCAAGACCACCCTCGCCCAGGCCCTGGCCCGCTCGCTCGGGCTCGAGTACCAGCGCATCCAGTTCACCTCCGACCTGCTCCCGTCCGACATCATCGGCGTCTCGATCTTCAATCAGCGGCGCGAGGCGTTCGAGTTCGTCCAGGGACCGCTCTTTGCCAACATCGTGCTGGCCGACGAGATCAACCGGGCGACGCCCAAGACGCAGTCGGCCCTGCTCGAGGCGATGAGCGAGCGGCGCGTCTCCGTGGAGCGCCAGCGCCATGCGCTGCCCGAGCCGTTCCTCGTCCTGGCGACGCAGAACCCGCACGAGTACATCGGCACGTTCCCGCTCCCCGAGTCGCAGCTCGACCGCTTCGAGATGTCGCTGCGCCTCGGCTACCCGCCGCGGCGGGAGGAGCGGGATCTGCTGCTCTCGGGCGGCGTCGAGCGCACCCTCGCCGAGCTCCCCGCGGTGCTCGGACCCGACGAGCTCGCGGCGCTGCAGCGGCTGGTTCCCGAGGTGCGGCTGGCCGAGAAGATCGCCGACTACGTGCTCGAGCTCTGCGAGGCGACGCGGCGCGGCGAGGAGTTTCAGCTCGGCGTCTCGACGCGCGCGGCGCAGGGGCTCTGTCGCGCCGCGCAAGCCCTGGCGATTTGCGAAGGGCGCGACTTCGTCGTCCCCGACGACGTCCAGCGCCTCGTCGTGCCGGTCCTCGGCCACCGGGTCGTGCTGCGGCGGGGAAGCGGCAGCGGCGACCCGGCGCGCCGGGCACTCGAGCAGCTGGTGGCCGGCCTCCCGGTTCCGCTCTGACCCGGCAGGCGGAATGACGTCGGTCGCCGTCGCTTCGCTCGACACGTCGGTTCGCCGCTCGCTGGGAAGGGCGGCGAGGATCCGCGCCGCCGCGGTGCGTCTGCGGAGCTGGTTCGCCTCCCGCCCGGCGCCGGAGGGGATCCGCATCACCCGCGTCGGCTTGAGCTACTTGCTGCTCGCCGTGCTGGTGGCCGCCGCCGCGGCCAACACCGGCAACAATGCGCTCTACATGGTCCTGGCGTCGATGCTCGGATTGCTGGTCGTCTCGGGTCTGTCGTCGCGCGCCAACCTGCGCCGGCTGGCCATCGACCTCGAGCTGCCGGAGGAGGTGTTCGCCCGCCGTCCCTCCCTCGCCGGGTTCACCGTGCAGCATCGAGGCAAGTGGCTGCCGCGCTGGCTGCTGCAGATCACCGTCGACGGTTCGGGTCGGGCGCGGCTCGTCCCCTTCCTGGTGCCGGGCGGACGGGCGCGCGGCAGGGTCGAGCTGCTTTTCCCGCGACGAGGCCGGCAGCGGCTGCGCTCGGCCCATGTCGCCAGCCTCTTCCCCCTCGGGCTCTTCCGGAAGGGGTTGCGCTACCCGCTCGACCGCGAGCTGCTGATCTACCCCGAGCTTTTCCCGGCCGGCGGGGTCGAGCTCGATCGCGGCGGGTTGTCGGGTGAGGAGTCGTCGCGTCGCGCCGGTTGGGGGCACGAGCTGCACGGGCTGCGGGCCTTCCGGACGGGCGACGACCCGCGCTCGATCCACTGGAAGCAGACGGCCCGGCTGGGTAGCCTGGTCTTCACCGAGCGCGAGGCCGAGGAGACGTTGCGCCTCTCGATTCTGCTCGACAACGCGATCGGCGCCCGGCCGGAAGCGGCGCTCGCGGCGCGCTTCGAGGTGCTGGTGAGCGAGGCGGCGACCGCGGCCGTCGACCATCTCGCCCGCGGCTACGACGTCGAGCTGGTGACCCGCGACCGCTTCCTGCCCTTCGCCGGCGGTCCGCGGCAGCGGCGGACGATTCTCGAGACGCTGGCGCTGCTCGGCCCCGTGCCGGTCGTCCGCGGTGAGCTCGCGGCGAGCGACCCGGCGGCTCGGCAGCTCCGCCTGGCGGCGCCGGGAGGCGGTCGGTGACCTTCGCGCGCGAGAAGCGACTCTGGCTCGGAGCGCTGTCCCTCCTGGCTCCGTTGCCCCTGCCGCTCAACGGGGCGGCGGCCTGGGCAGCGGTCGCGCTCTTCGGGCTCGCCGTCGCCGTGCAGCTCCGCCGCGCCTGGTTGGGGCGGGAGAGCTGGTTGCCGAACTGGGCGCTCAACGCGCTGGGGTTCGCCTACCTGCCGGTGCTGATCGCCGAGGCGCTGGCCTTCGGAAGGTCGCAGCCGCTGCGACCGGTCGTCCACCTGATCCTCTTCGCGCTCGCCGCGAAGCTCTTCTCGTTGCGCCGCGAGCGGGACAAGTGGCAGGCGCTCGTCGGCGTCTTCTTCCTCTTCCTTTCGGCGATGGCCACCAGCGTCCATCCGTCGGTGGTGCTCTATCTCGTCGCCTTCCTGGCGCTCGCCGTGGTGGCGCTCTTGCGCTTCGCCTTCCTGCACCTGCTGGCAAGCTTCGGCCACCAGGAGCTGCCGGCGACGCCGTTCCCCGTCGGACGCTTCCTCGTGCTCGCTGTCGGCGGCACCCTCCTCGCCGCCGTGCCGCTCTTCGCCATCCTGCCGCGCGTGCGGACCCCGCTCGTCACCGCGCCCGCCGGGTTCACCGGTCCGCCGGACCGGACCGCGGGCTTCTCCGACGAGATGAGCCTCGACCTCATCGGCCGGATCCGCGAGAACACCGCGGTCGCCTTGCGCCTGGTGCCGGCGCGGCAGACGCCGCGTCCCGAGTCGATCCGCCTCAAGGCCGCCACCTACGAGCGCTGGGAAGGGCGGTCGTGGGGGCGTTCGCCGCGCGAGGAGGGGATCCTGCCCGAGCGCTTCCTCGGCTTCCGGCTCGCTCCGGGGGAGCCGGTGGGGGAGATGCGGATCTTCCTCGAGCCGCTCGGTACCACCGGGCTCGCTCTGCCGGTCGAGACGATCGCCGTCGACGCCGACCTGCCGACCCTCGATGTCGACCGCGGTGGCGCGGCGCTGCTGCGTTTCGCGCCGACGCGCCAGGTCGAGTACGTCGCTCTCCTCGGCCCACGACCGCTGAGCGCCGCCGTGGAGCCGGAGGCCGACGACCCGACGCTCGATCGCGCCGGCGTCACGCCGGAGATCGCCGAGTTGGCGGGGCGTTGGGCGGGGGAGGGAACGCCGCTCGTTCAGGCCGGGCGGCTCGAGGCGCGGTTCCACCGTGAGCTGCGCTACTCGACGGCGTTCGTCGGGCGCGGCGGAGCGGATCCGATCGGCGACTTCCTCTTCCGCACCCGCGAAGGCCACTGCGAGTACTTCGCTTCGGCGATGGTACTGACGCTGCGTGCCCGCGGCATCCCGGCGCGGCTGGTGACCGGCTTCTACGGGGCCGAGGAGAGCCTCTGGGAGTCGGCGCTGATCGTCCGCCAGAGCAACGCGCACGCCTGGGTCGAGGCGTACGTCGACGGCCGCTGGCAGGTCTTCGACCCGACACCGCCGTCCGGCATGCCCGGCGCGTCGCCGGCCGACTTCCTGCTCTATGCCCGGCAGGCGCTCGACGGGCTGGTCTTCCAGTGGGACCGCTACGTGTTGGGCTTCGACTTCGACGACCAGGTGGGTCTGATCGGTGCGTTGCGCGCCGCCTGGGATCGTCTGATGGAGCAACTGCGCCGGCCGGAGCCGCCACCGGCCGCTCCCACGACGCCGGTCGTGGTCCCGGCCGGTGGTGCCAGCGGTGCCGCGCCGGCCTGGGGACGACGAGCGCTTGTCCTCACGGCCGTGCTGTCGCCGGTGGCCGCGGCGGCGGTGGTCTGGTTCGCACGGCGGCGCCGTGCCGCGTGGACGGCAACCGACGGTTACTCTCGTCTGCGCCGCTCGCTGCGCAGTGCCGGCCTGCGGGTCGGCGCTTCCGTGCCGCCTCTGGCGCTCGCCGACGCCGCAGCGGCACGATTTCCGCAGGTCGCCGCGCCGGTCACCGAGTTGGTCGCGCTCTATCTGCGCGAGAGCTTTGCCGGCTGCGCGGCGACCGAGGAGGAGCTGGCGCGAGCGCGCTCCGGTCTGGCCACGATCGACCGGGCGCTCGCCCTGGCTCGCCGCGCTCGCCGTCGCGGCAACCGGTGACGCGGTGCGCCCCGGCGAGTCACCTTTCACGACCCCGCGGGTCTGCGACGCGATAGCATCCGCACGAATGTCCCGAGAGGAGAGGGAACGATGGGAGAGATTGCCAAGATCACGCAGTTGCTCGGCGCCGAGGCCGAGAGTCTGCTGAGCCACCGCTGTGCGGGAGTGCCGAAGGAGACGATCCGCATCCCCGGGCCGGACCAGGTCGACGCCTGTTTCGCCGTCTCGGACCGCATTCCCCCGGTGCTGGTCAATCTGCAGCGAATTCACGGGACCGGGCGCCTGGCGGGGACCGGCTACGTCTCGATCCTGCCGGTCGACCAGGGGATCGAGCACTCGGCCGCTGCCTCGTTCGCGCCGGAGCCGGTGTATTTCGACCCGGAGAACATCGTGCGGCTGGCGATCGAGGGGGGCTGCAACGCGGTGGCCTGCACGCTCGGCGGGCTCGGGCTGGTGGCCCGGAAGTTCGCGCACAAGATCCCGTTCGTGGTGAAGATCAACCACAACCAGCTTCTGACCTACCCGAACGGGGCGCGGCAGACGATGTTCGCGCAGATCGAGCAGTGCTGGGACATGGGGGCCGCGGCCGTCGGTGCGACGATCTACTTCGGCTCCGACGACGCCGACCGCGAGATCGAGGAGGTCGGTCAGGCCTTCGCCGCGGCGCACGAGCTCGGGATGGCCACCATTCTCTGGTGCTATCTGCGCAACCCCAGCTTCAAGCAGGGCGATGTCGACCACCACACGGCGGCTGACCTGACCGCGCAGGCGAACCATCTCGGCGTGACCCTCGGGGCCGACATCATCAAGCAGAAGCTGCCGACCCACAACGGCGGCTACAACGCCTTCAAGGGTTTCGGCAAGACGCACAAGAAGGTCTATGGCACGCTGGTGGCCGAGCATCCGATCGACTACGTGCGCTGGCAGGTGGTCAACTGCTACATGGGCAAGATCGGCATGATCAACTCCGGCGGCGCCTCCTCCGGCGAGAGCGACCTCGCCGAAGCGGTGCGCACGGCGGTCATCAACAAGCGCGGCGGCGGCATGGGCCTCATCTCCGGTCGCAAGGCGTTCCAGCGCCCGATGAAGGAAGGTGCCGCCCTCCTTCACGCCATCCAGGACGTCTACCTCACGTCCGAGGTCACCATCGCCTGACCCTTCCGCGCGAGCGGGGGCTCCGCCAGCCGGGCGAGCCCCGCTCGCGCGAGGCGCTCGACCAGCGCACGAATCGCGAAACGCACCTCGACCGAGCGGCAGGAGCCGCATCGGTCCAGCGAAAGGGCAGTTGGTCGCTGTTCGCAGGGTGCGACCTGTGCCGGGTCCCTCGTCAAGGAAGCCCTGGCGCAGCACTGACAACGCAATGACCATGTCGTGATGGCGCGGAGCCCCCGCTTCGAGTGGGATCCGCTGCCAGACCTTCTCGACCGGCGCCGCCATGGGTCTTCCTCTGCTGAGGTCGTGTCGGTGTTCGTTGACCTCCATGCGCTCCTGATCGACGACCACGATCATTTCCACGGCGCAGGCCGGTTCGTCCTTCTCGGCCTGAGCTCGTCCCTTCGAGTGCTGTTCATCTGCCACTGCGATCGCGCCAAGGGCGGCGTTGGTCGCCTCATCTCGGCCGGCAAGGCCAGTCGGAAGGAGCAGATCAAGTGCGTCGCGAGGCTCGAGTCATGAGCAAGGACGCCGACTTCTCGCACGCACGCCCGAACCCCTGCGCCCGGCAGCTGAAGAAGAAGGTCACCCTTCGTCTCGACGTGCCGACCATCGGCGACTTCAATGGCCTCGCTCAGGAGACGGCGATCCCGTACTAGACCCTCATCAACCTCTACCTGCGCGAGCGTGCAGCTTCTCGAAAGCAACTCCACCTCGACTGGCAGCCGACCCGGAAGAAGGGCGACGCTTGAGCGGCGTCCCTTCCTTGCTGGCCCGTCACCATGCCATTCACTGGGGAGGGACCTCCGGGTGGAGGCCAGTGTGCGACAATTGACCGTACCATGCCGTGAAACGGCGCACTCCCCCACGAAGGAGGTCTCCATGCCTCGAATCCGCTCGATTCTTCTCGCCCTCCTGGCTTTCTGGCCGCCCACCGCCGCGGTCGCGGGCGAGATCACGCGAGTCTCCGTCGATTCGGCAGGCGTCGAGGCGAACCTCGGCAGCCTTGGTCGCCCGTCGATCTCCAGCGATGGCCGTTTCGTGGCCTTCGCCTCCGATGCCAGCAACCTCGTCGAGGCAGACACGAACGGGACCACGGACGTCTTCGTCCGCGACCGCGAGACCGGAACGACTTCGCGGGTTTCGGTAAGCAGCAATGGTGTCGAAGGGAACGCTCTCAGCTATTCTCCTTCGGTCTCCGTCGATGGCCGTTTCGTGGCGTTCTCTTCGGATGCAAGCAATCTGGTCGGATCGGACACCAACGGGTCCCGGGACGTCTTCGTCCACGACCGTCAGGCCGGGACGACGACAAGGGCCTCACTCGCCGGGAATGGAGCCCAGGCGAACGGCGTCAGTCTCGGATCCGTGATTTCCGGAGACGGGCGATTCGTGGCCTTCTTCTCCGTCGCCACCAACCTGGTCGCAAATGACACCAACGGCACCTTCGATGTTTTCGTTCACGACCTCCTCACGGGGGCGACCACGCGGGTCTCGGTGAGCAGCGCCGGGGGGCAAGCAAGCGCCGGCAGTTTCTCGCCGTCGATCTCGGGCGACGGTCGTTTCGTGGCCTTTGACTCGCTTGCCAGCAACCTCGTCTCGGGAGACACGAACGCAAGCTGGGACTGCTTCGTTCACGATCGTCAGACGGGAACGACCTCGCGCGTCTCGGTAGACAACAGCGGCGCGCAGGGGAACGGTACGAGCAACGAGACTTCGATCTCCGCCGACGGCCGGTACGTGGCATTCATTTCCGGTGCCAGCAATCTCGTCGCGGCAGACGCGAACGGGGTCGCCGACGTCTTTGTCCACGACCGCCAAACGGGAATGACGACACGAGTTTCCGTCGTCGAGAGCGGTGCGGAGGCGAACGGCGCAAGTGGCGGGCCTTCGATCTCGGACGACGGGCGGTTCATCGCCTTCGCGAGCGACGCGAGCAACCTCGTTCCGGCGGACTGGAACGGAGTTACCGACGTCTTCCGGCGCGATCTCCCGTTGGGGACAGTGGTCCTCGTGTCAGCTGCCTTTCCCGAAGCCCAGGCGAATGGTCAGAGCTCCTACCTGTCGATCTCCGGCGACGGTCACTCCGTGGCGTTCGATTCGACGGCAAGCAATCTCGTCCCAGACGACACGAACGGGGTCGACGACATCTTCATTGAGCGTCTCGAGATCTTCAGCGATGGATTCGAGCTCGGAGGACTCGAGGCGTGGTCGGGGGCGGACGGGCAGGGGTGGTAACAAGAGAAGCGACGACGGTGCCGAGCAGGCCGTGGGGCCCTGACCACCGTCTCTTGCCTGTCAACCCGAGACATGGGACGGAGTCGTTCTCGATACGTGGATCCGAGCGATCGCACCTGATGAAGCGCCGTCGCCAACTTCGCCGAGACGCCTTCAAGGTCGTTCTCGTCCTCGGGTGGTTGGCGGTCAGTCGGTTGGCTGCGGGGGAGATCGCGGAGTGGACTCGGGGGCTTCCACCGTCCGCCATCGCGGAGCGGATGGCGCTCGCCGAGCCGGAGCACGCACGGTTGTCCCACGGTTCAGAGTTTTCGGATGTGTGGGTGGTGCGCGGAATGCGAGCGGGAGAACGGCGCGCGGCGGTCATCGCGAAACTCCGCGATGGGACCCTGAGGGTCGGAATCCGTGAACTGTCGGTGACCGCTTCGCGAGCCTTGGAGGAGTTGCGGATTCCTGTGGCCCTCGAAGGCTCCCGTGTCGCCGTGCTCGGCGTGGGCCTCCTCGAGAGTGGACAGCTTCGGTACCAGTGGCGCGGCAACGAGTCGGTCGGGAGTCTCTCGTTCGGAGCCGAGATTCCTCATCTCGTAGGCACTCCGGTAGCGGACTCGGCAACCTGGGACACGGCCGTTCTTCGAGGCAGCGTGGTCGTCCTGACTTGGTGGTCGACCTCTTGCATCCCCTGCGTCGAAGAGCATCCGGCCCTCGACGCCCTTGCCCGGGAGCTCGCGGGCGAGGCCGCGGTCCGCTTCATCGCGATTTCGCCAGAGTCGCGCGGTGTCCTGGCGGCGATGCGCCAGAGGGCGACGAGGTCGTAACCAGGGTTTCCCACGCAGAGCGATCGGGAGGTCACGTCCGGGCGGGCCGGAAGGGACACGCTGCGCGCCGCGGCCTGTGGTCGGTTCGACTGCTGGTAATTGGGTCGGCCGTACGATGCCGGGTGGCCAGGAGTCCCTCCCCTTCGCCAGGCAGCACCTGCGCTAGCCTGGTTCAGCCTGGACCGGAGCAGAGCGATGACCCGTGACGAAGTGATGGCGAAGCTCGAGTCGCTCGCCGACCCGAGTGTGCGAGCGCACAACCGGAAGTTCGGAGCGGGGGAGAACCAGTTCGGAGTCAAGCTCGGGGAGATCCGGGCGCTCGCCAAGAAGATCAAGGTCGATCATGCGTTGGCGCTCGAGCTCTGGGAGACCGGCAACCTCGACGCGCGCCTCCTCGCCGTGCTGCTCTTCGACCTCAAGAAGCTCGCGCGCGCCGACGTCGACCGCCTCGTCCGCGCCGCGAACGCTTCGCAACTGGCCGACTGGCTGAATGCCTACGTCGTCAAGGAGCACCCGGAGAAGGAAGCCCTGCGGCAGGTGTGGATGGCCGACGGCGACCCCTGGGCCGCCCGCGCCGGCTGGGCCCTCACCTCCGGGCGGATCGGCAAGAGCCCGCAGGGGCTCGACCTGTCCGCCCTGCTCGACCGGATCGAGCGTGAGATGCCGACGGCCGATCCGGCGGCGCAGTGGACGATGAACTTCTGCCTCGCCGGCATCGGCATTCACTTCCCCGAGCACCGCGAACGCGCCCTCGCCATCGGCGAGGCCCTCGGGCTCTATCGCGACTATCCCGTCTCGAAGGGCTGCACGTCGCCTTTCGCGCCGATCTGGATCCGCGAGATGGTGAGCCGACAGGGCTGAGTCGCCGCCTCCCCTTCCGCTTGACTCGCTGCGGGAAACGCGGTTTCCTCACGCCCGGGGCGCGGCCCAGATGCACTCCCGCCGCGTCCGGGAGAGCGCGATGAAGAAGGTCGTCGACCGGGTCGCCGGTTTCTCGGTGCGGGCGCTCGTCATGTTGGGGTCGATCGTCTCGCCGGTCCGGGCCGAGACCCCGCCCGCCGCGGGGACCTACGCCGCCTTCCCGAGCGAGACGCCGGAGAAGCTCACGCCGGCGACGGAGAGCTTCGACTTCGTGCGGCGCGAGGAGATGATCCCGATGCGCGACGGGGTCAAGCTCCACACCGTCATCCTCGTGCCGCGCGGCGCGCACGACGCGCCGATCCTGCTGACCCGTACGCCCTACGACGCCAGCGCGCTCACCGGCCACGCCGAGAGCTCGCACCTCGGGCCGGTCCTGCAGGGCTACGACAACGCCACCGACCTGATCGTCGAGGGCGGCTACATCCGCGTCGTCCAGGACGTGCGCGGCAAGTACGGCTCGGAGGGCGACTACGTGATGAACCGCCCGCTCTCCGGACCGCAGAACCCGACCCCGGTCGACCATGCGACCGACACCTGGGACACGATCGACTGGCTGGTCAAGAACCTTCCGGAGAGCAACGGTCGGGTCGGCATCCTCGGCATCTCGTACGACGGCTTCCTGCCGCTCATGGCGCTCGTCGATCCGCACCCCGCCCTCAAGGTGGCGGTGCCGATGAACCCGATGGTCGACGGCTGGCGAGGCGACGACTGGTTCCACAACGGCGCCTTCCGGCAGCAGAACATGCCGTACTTCTACAACCAGGTCGGGACGCGCAAGTCGGACGTGAAGTGGTGGACGAGCCACTTCGACGACTACGACGCCTTCCTTTCGGCGGGCTCGGCCGGGGAGCTCGGACGGCGGCACGGACTCGAGCAGATCGGCTTCTGGCGGAAGATCCTCGCTCACCCGGCCTATGACGCCTTCTGGCGCGATCAGGCGGTCGACCGTGTCCTCGCGGACCGGCCGCTCACCGCGCCCGTGATGCTCGTCCACAGCCTCTGGGACCAGGAGGACATCTACGGCGCGCTCGCCGTCTACCGGGCGCTCGAGCCGAAAGACACCGCCAACGATCGTGTCTACCTGGTGCTCGGGCCCTGGCACCATGGCCAGGCGATCGGCGACGGCAGCTCGCTCGGCCCGTTGCGGTTCGGCAGCGACACGGCGCTGACCTTCCGGCGCGACATTCTGGGTCCGTTCCTCGAGCGGTACCTGCGGGTGGGGACCCCGTCCGCCATCATTCCGCCCGTCGCTGCCTTCGAAACCGGAACCAACGTCTGGCGGCAGCTCTCCTCCTGGCCCTCCGGCTGCGCAAGCGGTTGCGAGCCGAAGCCGACGCCGCTCTACCTCCGGGCTGGCCTGACGGTGGGTTTCGATCCGCCGTCGGCTCCCGAGAGGGGCGAGGAGCCGTTCGACGAGTACATCTCCGATCCCGCCAAGCCGGTCCCGTACCGCGCGCGACCGATCCAGCCGATCGGCTACGGCGCGGGGATGACCTGGTCTCAATGGCTCGTCGACGACCAGCGCGAGGCATCCGGCCGCCCCGACGTGCTGGCCTACACGGGCGAGGTCCTGAAGGCGCCGGTGAAGATCAGCGGACAGCCGGTCGTCCACCTGATCGCCTCGACCAGCGGAACGGACTCCGACTGGGTGGTCAAGTTGATCGACGTCTACCCGGACGAAGTGGCCGCGCAGCCCGAGCTCGGTGGCTATCAGCTCATGGTCGCGGCCGACGTCTTCCGCGGTCGCTACCGTGAGAGCCTCGAGACGCCGGCACCGCTCGTGCCGGGCGCGCCGCTCGCGTATTCCTTCGCTCTGCCGACAGCCAACCACGTCTTCCTGCCGGGGCACCGGATCATGGTGCAGATCCAGTCGAGCTGGTTCCCGCTCTACGACCGCAATCCGCAGAGCTTCGTGCCGAGCCTCTTCGAAGCGAAGCCGCAGGACTACCGGCGAGCGGTGCAGCGCGTCTATCGCGCCCCCGGGCAGGCGAGCACGATCGAATTGCCGGTCGTCGCGCAGCCGTGAGCGCAAGCCGCGATCTGCAGCTGCCGCTCGCCGGCATCCGGGTCCTCGAGCTCGGCCAGCTCCTCGCCGGGCCGTTCGCCGGCACGCTGCTCGCGTACTTCGGGGCCGAAGTCGTCAAGGTCGAGCCGCCGGGGGCCGGCGATCCGATCCGTGGCTGGCGGCTGCTCGACGACAGCGGCACGTCGTACTGGTGGCGAAGCGTCGGGCGCAACAAACTCTGCGTCACCGCGGACCTTCGTCAGGAGGAAGGGCGAGCGCTGGTGCGCCGCCTCGCCGCCTCCTGCCAGGTGCTGATCGAGAACTTCCGCCCGGGGACGATGGAGCGCTGGGGGCTGGGCCCCGACGACCTCGCGGCGGAGAATCCGGGGCTCGTCTACGCGCGCGTCTCCGGCTACGGCCAGACCGGGCCGTCCTCGCCGCTTCCCGGATATGCCTCGGTCTGCGAGGCGGTCGGCGGTCTGCGCTATCTCACGGGGCATCCCGGCGAGCCGCCGGTCCGCGCGAATCTCTCGCTCGGCGACACGCTGGCCGGTCTGCACGCCGCGCTCGGGATCGCCTTCGCGCTCCTCGGTCGCCAGCAGGGGGGGAGCGACGGAGCGGGCCAGGTGGTCGACGTGGCGCTCGTCGAGTCGGTCTTCAACTGTCTCGAGGCGACCGTGCCCGAGTTCTCCGGCCGCGGCGTGGTGCGGCAACCTTCGGGAACGACGATCACCGGGGTCGTTCCCACCAACCTCTATCCCTGCCGGGATGGCCGTCACGTCGTCATCGGCGGCACCGGGGAGGCGATCTATCGGCGCTTCATGCGGGCGATCGGCCGCGAGGACCTGGCGGCGGACCCCGGGCTGGCGACCAACGCCGGGCGGGTGGCGCGCCAGGTCGAGATCGACGAGGCGATCGCGGAGTGGACGCGCGGGCGCGAGCTGTCCGAAGTGCTGGCGACGATGGCCGCGGCGGCGGTGCCGGCCGGGTCGGTCCATCGCGTCGACGATCTCGTCGCCGATCCGCACCTCCAGGCGCGGGGCATGTTCGAAGCGACACCGGTCGGGGATCGGTCGCTGATCCTGCCCGCGCTGGCTCCCAAGCTCGGCTCGACGCCCGGTCGCACGCTGTGGGCCGGGCCGGAGCTCGGCGCCCACAACCGTCTGGTCTGGGGCGAGTGGTTGGGGCTCGGGCCCACCGAGCTCGCCGACCTCGCCGCCCGAGGCGTGATTTGATAGCCCCTTCCTGGAAGCCGTGGGCCGCGGGCCTGCCGCCTCCGCCCTGTCCCGCGAGGAGAGCCCGATGACGTCGTCCGTTCCCGATCCCGCCGTCGCCGCCCCCGTCACCTCTTCGGCCGGCGGTTTCCACCCGAGCACGCGGGCCTACCGCTTCGTGCTCCTCTTCTTCCTCAGCCTGCTGACCTTCGGCTCGTACTTCGCGTACGACAGCATCGGGGCGCTGGCGCCGACGCTGATCAAGGAGCTCAACCTCGGGCGAGAGACGATCGGGGACCTCTATTCAGCCTACTCGCTGGCAGCGATCGCCATCGTCTTTTTCGGCGGCATGCTGATCGACCGGCTCGGACCGCGCAAGGCGAGCTTGCTGTTCTCGGCGCTGGTGACTCTCGGGGCGGTAATCGTGGCGCTGGCCGACAGCACCTGGGCGCTCTTTGCCGGACGCTTCGTCTTCGGCGCCGGCTCCGAGTCGCTGGTGGTGGCACAGAGCGCCATCATCGCCCGCTGGTTCAAGGGCAAGGAGCTGGCGCTCGCCTTCGGCATCAGCCTGACGCTCAGCCGGCTGGGGACGCTCTTCAGCTTCAACACCGAGCAGATGATCGCCACCTACTTCGGCAACTACAAGTACGCCCTCTGGGCGGCGGCGATCCTCTGCGGCTTCTCGCTGCTCTGCAACCTCGTCTACAACGTCATGGACCACCGCGGCGAGCGGGCGCTCTCCCTGCCGCAGGCGGGGGCGGGAGACAAGATCGTCTTCTCCGACATCGGCAAGTTCGGCTCGTCCTACTGGTACGTGGTCTTCCTCTGCGTCACCTTCTACAGCGCGATCTTCCCGTTCACCGCACTGTCGACCGACATGTTCGTCACGAAGTGGGGCTTCCCGGGCGACGCGACCGACAGCGGTGGCTTCCTGATGCAGGTCTTCTCGAGCTTCTTCCACATGTTCAGCACCGCCGGCGGCATCACCAGCATCGTCATCTTCGCCTCGATGGTCTGCGCCCCGTTCGCCGGCGGGTTGCTCGACCGGATCGGCCGCCGCGCCTCGATGATGGTGGTCGGCTCGCTGATGCTCATCCCGGCGCACCTGGCGATGGGGCTGACGCACTGGAGCCCGATTCCCAGCATGCTCGTCCTCGGCGCTGCCTTCGTGCTGGTGCCGGCCGCCCTCTGGCCCTCGGTGCCCATGGTCGTCGAGGAGAGCCGCGTCGGCACCGCCTTCGGCCTGCTCACCGCGATCCAGAACGTCGGGCTGATGGTCTTCCCCAAAGCGAGCGGCTACCTGATCGACCGCACCCACGACTACGCCGCGACGCAGACGATGTTCGCCGCCCTCGGCGTGGCCGGGCTGATCTTCGCGTTTCTGCTGCTGCGCGCCGACAAGCGCCACGGCGGCGTGCTCGAGGCCGGCAAGAAGCCGGAAAGCTGACCGCGTCCCACCGACGAGAAGACGAAGGAGCCTGCGATGCGTTACCGACTGCTGGGAAGGACCGGAATCTACGTCTCCGAGCTCTGCCTCGGAGCAATGACCTTCGGCGGCAAGGGGTTCTGGGAGGTCGTCGGCAGGCTCGGGGCGGGCGAGGCGCAGGCGCTGATCGGCGCGGCCTTCGACGGCGGCGTCAATTTCTTCGATACTGCCGACGTCTACTCCGAGGGCGAATCCGAGCGACTGGTCGGCGCGGCGCTCGCCGCCCTCGGAAGGCCCCGGGACACCTATGTCGTCGCGACGAAGGTGCGCGGCCGCACGGGGCCCGGGGTGAATCAGATCGGCCTGAGCCGGGCTCACATCCTGCACGGCATCGACGAGAGCCTGCGACGGCTCGGGCTCGACTACGTCGACCTCTACCAGATTCACGGGCTCGACCGCGACACGCCGATCGAGGAGACGCTCGGGGCGCTCGGTGACGTGGTGCGCTCCGGCAAGGCGCGCTACGTCGGCTTCTGCAACCTCGCCGCCTGGCAGGCGATGAAGGCGCTCGCCCAGGCCGACGCGAGACACCTGCCGCGCTTCGTCTCGGCTCAGGTCTACTACTCGATCGCCGGTCGCGACATCGAGCGCGAGCTCGTCCCGCTCTGCGTCGAAGAGGGGCTGGCGATCCTGCCCTGGAGCCCGCTCGCCGGCGGCCTGCTGTCGGGCAAGTTCGATCCCGACCGGCCGGGACCGGAGGGGGCCCGTCGTACCTCGTTCGACTTCCCTCCGGTCGACCGCGGCCGCCTGCCGGGGGTGCTCGCGGCGCTGCGCGAGGTGGCGGCAGCGCAAGAGGTCAGCGTGGCGCGCGTCGCCCTGGCCTGGCAGCTGACGCGCCCGTTCGTCACCAGCGTCATCCTCGGTGCCAAGAGCCGCGAGCAACTCGCCGACAACCTGGCGTGCACCGAGCTCGTGCTGACCCCGGAGCAGATCGCCTGCCTCGACGCGGCGAGTGCGCTCCCGCCGGAGTACCCCGGCTGGATGCTCGATTTCCAGAACCGCGATCGCCGTCCGTCGACGGCGCGGTGAATCGACGCGCGAGGATCGGCTACACTCGCGGCCCATCATGCGACTCGGACGATTCGACCTGACGGTGGTTCACGACGGCGAGTTCCGCCTCGACGGTGGGGCGATGTTCGGGGTCGTGCCGAAGCCCCTGTGGAGCCGTGTGAAGGCGGCCGACGAGCTGAACCGGATCCGGATGGGGACGAACGCATTGCTCGTCGCGAGCGGCCGCGAGCTGTTGCTGGTCGACACCGGGATCGGCGACAAGCTCGACGCGAAGTCGCAGGCGATGTACGGGATGGAGGAGGGGGCCAGGCGCCTCCCCGAGCAGATCCGCGCCGCCGGCTATGCGCTCGGTGACGTGACCCACGTGCTGCTCACCCATTTGCACTTCGACCACTGCGGTTGGAACACCGTTCGCGCGGGCGAGAAGCTGGTGCCGACCTTCCCCAACGCGCGCTACTGGCTCTGCCGCGGCGAGGTCGAGCACGCCCGCTCGCCGAACGAGCGCGACAGTGTGAGCTACCTGCCGGAGAACTGGGAGCCGCTGTTCGAGGCCGGCGTGGTCGAGCTTTTCGACGACCTCGCCACGCCGATCGACGGCGTCACGGCGGTCAAGGCCCCCGGGCACAACCGCGACCTGTGCATCGTGACGGTCGATGGCGGCGACGGCGCTCGTGCGGCGCACCTCGCCGATCTGGTGCCGACCGCAGCACACGCGCCGTTGCCCTGGATCATGGGCTTCGACGCCTTCCCGATGGAGACGCTGGCCAGCAAGAAGCGCTGGGTCCCGCGGCTCGCCGCCGAGCGGTGGCTCTGCATCTTCCAGCACGATCCCGACATGCCGGTGGGTCGGATCCTCGAGGAGAAGCCCGGGAAGTTCCGCGCCGTGCCGGTCGATCCGACGGGCATCGGCTGACCTGGCGGTCCGGGCGCCGCACGGAGGCGCGGCGGATTCTCCGGCAGAGCCGACCCGTTCGGTCGGGAAGTCGCCGCCGACCTCGCGGGGCGGAGGGCGTGCCGGATCGGATAAGGTAGAGGGCGAGTTCCCCAGCGCCCCGAGCGGGCGCCGAGTCACCCAATCCCGAGCGAGCCCGGCCCAGCGGCCGGCATGGAGAGTTCGATGGCCACCGATGTCGTGATGCCGCAGATGGGCGAGTCGATCGCCGAGGGGACGATCACCAAGTGGCTGGTCAAACCCGGCGAGAAGGTCGAGCGCGATCAGCCGCTGTTCGAAATCTCGACCGACAAGGTCGACGCGGAGATCCCGAGCCCGGCCGCCGGAGTGCTGCTCGAGGTGCGCTTCGCCGAGGGGGCCACCGTTCCGGTGCACACGGTGGTGGCGCAGATCGGCGAGACCGGGGAACAGCCGGCCGCCGTCGCCCCGCCCGCTGCGGCTCCTGCGCCGTCTCCCTCGCCGGCCCCGGTGCCGCCGCCGCCCGCCGCTGCAGCCGTCTCGACCGCTCCGGCGCCGGTCCCGTCAGCGGCGCCGGGGAACGTGGTTGCCGCCGAGAGCTTCGACAAGGACCTCGTGGTGATCGGCAGCGGTCCCGGTGGCTACGTGGCGGCGATCCGCGCCGCACAGCTCGGCATGAAGGTCGCCGTGGTGGAGAAGGATGCGCGCTACGGCGGCACCTGCCTGCTGCGCGGCTGCATTCCGACGAAGGCACTGCTGCGTTCGGCCGAGATCCTCGACGAGATCCGGCATGCCGGTGACTTCGGTGTGGAGACGGCGGATCCGCGCCTCGACATGCTCAAGGTCCAGCTCTACAAGCGAGGCGTGGTCGACACCAACGCACGCGGCGTCGAGGCGCTGTTCAAGAAGAACAAGGTCGAAGGCGTCCGCGGCTTCGGCCGGCTCGCCGGCCCGCACGCCGTCGAGGTGAGCGGCGAGGGTGGGACGCGGACGATCACCACGAAGCACGTGCTGATCGCCACCGGCTCGGTCTGCCGCGAGTTGCGGATCGCGCCGACCGACGGCGAGCGGATCCTCAACTCCGACCACATCCTCGAGCTCGAGCGGGTCCCGGCGTCGCTCGTCGTGCTCGGGGCCGGGGCGGTGGGAAGCGAGTTCGCTTCGATCTTCCACTCGTTCGGGTCCCAGGTCACGCTAGTCGAGATGCTGCCGCGGGTCTTGCCGATCGAGGACGAGGAGGTCAGCAAGGAGGTCGAGCGGCAGTTCAAGAAGCGCGGCCTCAAGGTGCTGACCGGCGCACAGCTGCAGTCGGTGGAGAAGACCGACAGCGGCGTCCGCTGTCAGATCGAACGCGACGGCAAGGTGACGACGCTCGAAGCCGAAATGCTGCTGGTCGCGGTCGGTCGTGCCCCAGTCACCGAAGGGATCGGCCTCGAGACCGTCGGTGTCGCCACCGAACGCGGCTACGTGCCGATCGACGATCACATGCGCACCTCGGCGCCTACGGTCTGCGCCATCGGAGACGTCGTGAACACGCCGTGGCTGGCGCACGTCGCCTCGGCCGAGGGAATCCTCGCCGTCGAGACAATGGCCGGTCTGTCGCCCGAGCCGCTGCGCTACGACCACGTCCCCTCCTGCACCTACTGCGAGCCCGAAGTCGGCAGCGTCGGACTGACCGAGACGAAGGCACGGGAACGCGGTTACGACGTGGCCGTCGGCAAGTTCGCCTTCACCGCCCTCGGCAAGGCGCGCATCCTCGGCAAGACCGGCGGTTTCGTGAAGATCGTGCGCGAGAAGAAGTACGACGAGGTCCTGGGCGTGCACATCGTCGGCGCGCATGCCACGGAGCTGATCGCCGAGGCCTGCGTCGCCCTGCGCCTCGAGGCGACGACGGAGGAGATCGTGCGGACCATCCATGCCCATCCGACGCTCTCCGAAGCTGTCGCCGAGGCGGCGCACGCCGCCCTCGGGCACGCGATCCACAGCTGACGAGGCGACGATGAGCCAAGCGGGCAAGGGATTCGGCCCCCTGCATCCGGCGGCCGCTGCAGCGCGCGACCTGCTGTCGCCCTCCGACCTGTCGCGCGAGCGCCAGCTCGAGCTCTACCGCTGGCTGGCGCTCAATCGGGCGGTGGAAGACCGGCTGACCAACCTCTACCGCCAGGGGAAGGTGGTCGGCGGTCTCTACTCGAGCCGCGGGCAGGAGGCGATCTCGATCGGCACGGCCTGTGCGCTCGCGCCGCAGGACGTCCTGGCGCCGCTGATCCGCAATCTCGGCGCACTGCTGGTGCGCGGCATCCGGCCGCGCGAGATTTTCATGCAGTACATGGCGCGCGGCGGCAGCCCGACCGGCGGCAAGGACTGCAACCTGCACTTCGGCGACCTGTCGCGCGGCGTGATGGCGCCGATCTCGATGCTCGGGGCGCTCATCCCGATGATGGCCGGGGTGGCGTTGGCGAGCCGCCTCCAGAAGGTCGACCGGGTCGCCCTCACCTACATCGGCGACGGCGGGACCTCGACCGGCGATTTTCACGAGGGGATGAACCTCGCCGCCGTGTTGCAGGTGCCGCTGGTGGTGATCGCCGAGCACAACGGCTACGCCTATTCGACGCCGACGGACCGGCAGATGCGCATCCGCGACCTCGCCCAGCGCGCCGCGGCCTATGGCATTCCCGCCTCGATCGTCGACGGCAACGACGTGCTCGCGGTCTACGAGGCGACCCGCCGCGCGGTCGAGCGTGCGCGCGCCGGTGGTGGTCCGGCGATGATCGAAGTGAAGACCTTCCGGATGAAGGGTCATGCCGAGCACGACGATGCTTCCTACGTTCCGGCGGCGCTGAAGGCGGAATGGGAGGCGAAGGACCCGATCCGGCGCTTCGAACGCCATCTCGTCGACCGCGGCCTGGCGAGTCGCGAGGAGCTGGCGACGATCGTCGCCGGGCTGCAGCGCGAGCTCGACGAGGACGTCGCCTTCGCGCTCGACTCGCCGCTGCCGCCGGCCGAGCGCGCCTTCGACGGTGTCTACGAGCCCGGGGAGGTGACGGCGTGAGCGAGACCACCTACCTCGAGGCGATTCGTCAGGCGCTCGCCGAAGAGATGGCGGCGGATCCGACGGTTTTCCTGCTCGGCGAGGACATCGGCCGCTTCGGCGGCGCCTTCAAGGTCACCGAAGGCCTGCTCGACCGCTTCGGTCCCGAGCGGGTGATCGACACGCCGATCTCCGAGTCGGGGTTCGTCGGGGCGGCGATCGGCGCGTCGATGATGGGGATGAAGCCGGTGGTCGAGTTTCAGTTCATCGACTTCATGGCCAACGCCTTCGACATGATCGTCAACGCGGCGGGTACGTCGCGCTATCGCTGGGGCCAGAAGGTGCCGCTGGTGCTGCGTGGCCCGTCGGGTGGCGGCGTGCACGGGTCGGCGTTCCACAGCGGCAACCCCGAGGGCTACTACTGTCATGCGCCGGGCCTCAAGGTGGTCGCGCCGTCGACTCCGTCGGATGCCCGCGGTCTGCTCAAGGCGGCGATCCGCGATCCCAACCCGGTGATCTTCCTCGAGCACAAGTTCCTCTATCGCCGAATCAAAGAGGAGCTGGTGGAGGGCGACGGCATCGTGCCGCTCGGCAGGGCACGGATCGCTCGCGCGGGCCGCCATCTCACGGTGGTGACCTGGGCCGCGATGGTCCACGTCGCCCTCGACGCGGCGGCCGCGCTCGCCGGGGAAGGGATCGAGCTCGAAATCGTCGATCTGCGCACGCTCAAGCCGATGGACGACGAGGCGGTGCTCGCCTCGGTGCGTCGCACCAACCGCGCGCTGGTGCTCTCCGAGGAGCCGCAGACCGGTTCCTTCGCCGCCGAGGTGGCGGCGCGGATCGCCGAGCTCGCCTTCGGCTTTCTCGATGCCCCGGTGGCCCGGCTCTGCTGCCCCGACACGCCGGTGCCCTACAGCCCGCCGCTCGAAGCGGCCTACCTGCCCGATGTCCCCAAACTGATCGCGAAGGCGCGCCAGCTGCTCGCCTACTGAACCTGCAGAACGGACGGAGAGAACGATGGCCAGCGATGTCGTGATGCCGCAGATGGGCGAGTCGATCGCCGAGGGAACGATCACCCGGTGGTTGGTCAAGCCCGGCGAGAAGGTCGAGCGCGACCAGCCGCTCTTCGAGATTTCGACCGACAAGGTCGACGCCGAGATCCCGAGCCCGGACTCTGGCGTGCTGCTCGAGGTGCTCTTCCCCGAGGGCGCGACGGTGCCCGTTCACACCGTCGTCGCGCGCATCGGCGCCGGCGGCGAAGGGTCCGTGTCGCCCGCACCGAAGGCTCCTGCCGAGCCCGCTCCCGCCCCGATCGCGGTTGCCGCGGCGGCGCCTGCCGCGGCCTCGGCGGTCAGCCCGGTCCCCGTGCCGGCAGCACCGGCGGCCGCAGCGGCCCCAGCGGACGATCCGCAGGCGGCGTTGCAGGAGCGCCTGCGCAGCTTCTCGAGCCCGTTGGTCCGTTCGATCGCGGCGAAGGAGGGAGTCGACCTCGCCCAGGTCGTCGGCACCGGCATTCACGGCCGGGTGACCAAGCAGGACATTGAGGGGTTCCTCGAACGACGCCAGAATGCGCCGGCGCCCGTGGCGCCGGCCCCCGCGGTGGCTGCCATGGCTCCGCCTCCGGCCGGCGTTTCGGCTCCGGCGGGCGGGAAGGTCGACACCGGCTTCCACGTCGCGGCCTACACGGCCAACGAGAACGTGACCATCGAGCCGATGTCGAAGATCCGCCAGATCACCGCGGCCCACATGCGCTATTCGAAGGACACCTCGGCGCACGTGACGACGGTCTTCCACATGGACTTCTCGAAGGTCCACGCGGCGCGCGAGAAGGCCAAGGGGAAGTTCGCCGCCGTCAACGGCACGAAGCTCTCCTACATGCCGTTCATCTTCAAGGCGGTGGCGGCCGGCCTGAAGGCGAACCCGAAGCTCAATGCCTCGATCGACGGCACGAACGTCGTGTTCAAGAAAGACATCCACCTCGGCATGGCCGTGGCGCTCGACTGGGGCCTCATCGTGCCGGTGCTGCGGCATGCCGATCAGCTGAACCTGGTCGGCCTCGCCAAGGGCGCCAACGATCTTGCCGACCGCGCGCGGGCCAAGAAGCTCTCGCCCGACGAGGTCAAGGGCGGGACCTTCACGATCACCAACCCGGGCGTCTTCGGTTCGCTCTTCGGCACGCCGATCATCAACCAGCCGCAGGTGGCGATCCTCGGCATCGGCATGGTGGAGAAGCGGCCGATGGTCGAGACCGACGCCGACGGCAACGACCACTTGGTGATCAAGCCGATGGCCTACTTCGGCATCACCTACGACCACCGCCTGGTCGACGGCGCCGACGCCGACCACTTCATGAACGCGGTCAAGAAGGCACTTCTCGGCCCCTGGCCGGAGCTCGAGCCGTACGCCTGAGGCGGCCCGCAGGGCGGGACCCGGGGGATCAGCGACGGCGCCACCCGGGGTCGCGCCCTGCACTGGGCGCTCGTCGCCAAGAAGGGCTGCGCGGGATCCGAGCGACAGGCGTTCCATCGCGTCGCGGCTCGAGCGGATCGCGACCACTGCTGCGGCAGGTGCGTCGCCCTCCCACCCCCGGCACCCCGGGCTTCGCAGGAATAGAATGCGTCCATGCGACAGACGCTGTGGACGTATCTCGGGCGCGTCGGTTACGCCGAGGCGCTGGCCCTGCAGCTGGCGGTGCGCGAAGGGGTCAAACGCGGCGAGGGGAAAGAGCATCTGTTGCTGCTCGAGCATCCTCCGGTCTACACGCTGGGGCGGAACGCCACCGAGAAGGACGTGCTGGCGCCGCGCGCCTGGCTCGAGGCGCGTGGCGTCGAGGTGATCGAAACTGACCGTGGCGGACAGGTGACCTACCACGGCCCCGGGCAGCTCGTCGGCTATCCGGTGATCTCGCTCAACCCCGATCGCCGAGACGTGCGGCGCTATGTGCGCGATCTGTCGTTCTCCCTCGTCGACACGCTCGCTGGCTACGGCATCGCTGCCGCGCCCGGGGAGGGAACGGCGGAGACCGGCGTCTGGGTCGAGGAGCGCAAGATCGCGTCCCTCGGCATCCACCTGTCGCGCTGGGTGACGACGCACGGCTTCGCGCTCAACGTGACGACCGATCTCGCCTACTTCGCCGGCATCGTCCCCTGCGGCATGCCGAGCGTCACCCTGACCTCGATCGAGCGCGAGCGAGGGCTGAAGCCCGGGCTCGCCGAGGTCGCCGAGCGTTTCGTGCCGGCGTTCGCTGCCCGGTTCGAGCGCGAAATGATCGCAGTGCCAGCCGAGGAGGTACGAGGCCTGTGTCTTTCCACTTCCTAGACCACACCGGGGACGTGGGTTTCACCGCCGAAGCCCCGACCCTAGCCGAACTGATCGTTGAGGCGATCGCGGCGTTCACCGCCATCGTGACCGAGCCGGAGAAGCTGGGCGACGACGAAGTGCGCAAGCTCACCGTCACTGCCGAATCCCCCGACCTGTTGCTCCACGGCGTGCTCGAAGAGCTGCTCTACCGCTTCGAGGTCGGCGGCTTCCTGCCACGCTCGGCACGCGTGGTCGCCGAGCAGCGCGGCTCGGAGTGGCATGCGGAGATCGAAGCGGCCGGCGAGCGACGTGATGCGACGCGCCACCCGATCAAGGTGCTTGTCAAGGCGATCACCTACCACGCACTGAGCGTCGAGCAGGTCGACGGGCTCTGGCGAGCCAAGGTGATCTTCGACATCTGAGCGATTCGTGAAGGTCGAACGGCTCGATCCATGGCGCTACCGCATCCCGCGGCACGGCGGGATGCGGGTCGACGGCATCGTCTACGCCAGCGGGGCGATGATGAAGGAGATCGAGCGCGACGAGAGCCTGCAGCAGGTGGCCAACGTCGCGCACCTGCCCGGGATCCTCACCGCCTCGATCGCCATGCCCGACATCCACTGGGGCTACGGCTTCCCGATCGGCGGGGTGGCCGCGATGGATGTGGACGAAGGGGTGGTGTCGCCGGGTGGCGTCGGCTACGACATCAACTGCGGCGTCCGGCTGCTGCGTTCCGAGCTCTCGGTCGACGAGGTGCGCCCGCGCATGCGCGAGCTCGTGGCCCAGCTCTTCCGCAACGTGCCGACGGGGGTCGGCGCCGGCCGCCGCGACCTCAAGCTGCCGCCGCGCGAGCTCTCGCGGGTGCTCGAGAGGGGTGCCGCGTGGGCGGTGGGCGAGGGGATGGGCGTCGCCGCCGATCTCGAACACATCGAGGAGGGAGGGAGGTTGCGCGGTGCCGATCCGGACGAGGTCTCGTCTCGCGCTCTCGAGCGCGGGGGCGGTCAGCTCGGCACGCTCGGCTCGGGGAACCACTTCTGCGAGGTCCAGGTGGTCGACGAGATCCACGACCCGGTCGCCGCGGACGCCCTCGGCCTCTTCGCCGGCCAGATCACCGTGCTCATCCACAGCGGTTCACGCGGTCTCGGCCACCAGGTCTGCAGCGATTTCCTGAAGGTGATGCTGGACGCGGCGCGACGCCACGGCATCGAGCTGCCCGACCGGCAGCTCTGCTGCGCGCCGATCCGCTCGGAGGAGGGGCGGCGCTACCTCGCGGCAATGTCGGCGGCGGCGAATTTCGCCTTTGCCAACCGGCAGGTGATGACCCACTGGGTGCGCGAGAGCTTCGCGGCGACGCTGGGGCGCCCGTGGGAGCGGTTGGGGCTCGGCGTCGTCTACGACGTCTGCCACAACATCGCCAAGTTCGAGACCGTCGAAGTGGAGGGTCGGCGGCGCCAGGTCTGCGTCCACCGCAAGGGAGCGACGCGCGCCTATCCGCCCGGGCATCCGGAGACGCCGGCGGCCTACCGCGAGGTCGGCCAGCCGGTGATCATCCCCGGCGACATGGGGCGCTACTCCTTCGTGCTCGTCGGCACGCCGCGCGGCTTTGCCGAGACCTTCGGCTCGACCTGCCACGGCGCCGGCCGGCGGATGTCGCGCCACAAGGCGAAGGCGGCGGCGCGCGGGCGCGATCTCAAGGCCGAGCTCGCCGAGCGCGGTGTGGTGGTGATGGCCGACGGCATGGCGACGATCGCCGAGGAGATGCCGGAGGCGTACAAGGACGTCGCCGAGGTCGTGGACGTCGTCGAGCGGGCCGGGATCAGCCGAAAGGTCGCCCGGCTTCGCCCTCTCGGGGTCATCAAGGGATAGCTCGATGCCGCGCGAGGTGGTCATCGGGCTCAACGCGGTGATCGTCGCGGTCACCGACGAGGCGCCGCGCCTACTGGCGGTGCGCGAGCCGGGGCATCGGCTCGGCGGACGCGACGGCGAATGGAGCCTGCCCTTCGGTCCGCTCGAGCCCGACGCCGACCGGACGCTCGAGCTCGCCCTTCGCGGCTGGGTGCGCGCCCAGACCGGCCTGGGTCTCGGCTACGTCGAACAGCTCTACACCTTCGGGAACCGCGATCGGGATCCGGCCGAGCGCGCCGGCGGCCCCCGCGTCATCTCGATCGCCTACCTGGCCCTGGTGCGCGAGGCGCCGCCATCGGGAGCGGCCGGGGCGAGTTGGCTCGACGTCTACGACTTCCTCCCCTGGGAAGACTGGCGCGACGGTCGCCCGTCGGTGATCGAAGAATCGATCGCCCCGGCGCTCGACCGCTGGGTCGAGGCGGTGCCGGCGGAGCGCTCCCAGCGCCGCGAGCGGGCGGACATCGCCTTCGGGCTGGGTGGTGCACCGTGGAACGGGGAACGGGTGCTCGACCGGTACGAGCTGCTCTACGAGGTCGAGAAGGTCGCCGAAGCGAAGCGCGACCGGACGGGGGAGACGACGCTGCGACGCGGGAAGGCGGGAGGGGAGGCGACCCTCGGCCGGGCGATGGCGCTCGACCACCGGAGGATCCTGGCTTCGGCCCTCGGGCGCCTGCGCGGCAAGCTGCGCTATCGACCGGTGGTCTTCGAGACCCTCTCGTCGGCGTTCACCCTGTCGCGCCTGCAGCGCACGGTCGAGGCGCTCGCCGGGGTGCGGCTGCACAAGCAGAACTTCCGCCGCCTGGTCGAGCAGGGTGGGTTGGTCGAGGGTACCGGGCAGGTCGAGACGCGGACCGGCGGGCGCCCCGCCGGGCTCTTCCGCTTCCGCCGCGACGTCCTTCGCGAGCGGCCGGCGCCCGGCGTGGGCCTGCCCGGCACCCGCCACCCCGGTTGAGGCCCCTCGAAAGGAGGCCGGCACGGCGAGCGGGTCGCTCTTCCGTCGGGTCCCACGGCTCCGGCCGGACTCAGCGCCGCCTACCCGAAGGGAGCGTTGCCCAGCTTCTTGCAGGCTGCTAGCGTAGCGCCCCGCATGGCATCCTCCGAACCGACCGCCGCTCCGGCCGTCCGCGAGCGCATCCCGCTTGCCGAGCCCGACCTGCGTGGAAGAGAGCTCGAGTACGTCGTCGACTGCGTGAAGAGCGGTTGGATCTCTTCGATCGGCCCTTACGTCAATCGCTTCGAGGAGGCGCTGGCCGAAACCACCGGAACGAAGCGCGCGTTGACCACCTCGAACGGCACCGTCGCGCTCCACCTGGCGCTGGCCGCTCTGGGAATCGGTCCGGGAGACGAGGTGATCGTTCCCGACCTGACGTTCGCCGCGACGGCCAACGCCGTTCTCTATTGTGGTGCGACCCCGGTGCTCGTCGACGTGCGCGAGGAGGACTGGGGTCTCGACCCGAGCCTGGTCGAGGCCGCGATCACTCCGCGGACCAAGGCGCTTCTTCCGGTCCATCTCTACGGACATCCGTGCGATCTCGAGGCGGTGCTCGCCATCGCCGAGCGCCATCGCCTGGCGGTGGTGGAGGACGCTGCCGAGGCCCTCGGCGCCCGCTTCGACGACCGGCCGATCGGCAGCTTCGGCGACATCGCCTGTCTGTCGTTCTACGGCAACAAGACGATCACCACGGGCGAAGGCGGCGCCTGCGTCACCTCGCGGGCCGATCTCGCCGACCGGATGTCGTTTCTCCGCGACCACGGGATGAACAAGGCCCGCCGCTACTGGCACGAAGAGGTGGGCTTCAACTACCGGATGACCAGCCTTCAGGCGGCGGTCGGACTGGCGCAGATCGAACGCCTCGGCGAGCTCGTCGCCGCGCGTCGTCGCAACGCGGCGCGCTACCGGGAGCGTCTCGACGGGCTCGGTCTGCTCCTTTCGCCGGAGACCCGCCGGTCGTCGAGCTCGTTCTGGATGTTCAATCTGGTCCTGCCGGAAGGCTCGTCGCTCGACCGCGATGCGCTGGCCCACGCGCTAGCCGCCTCGGGCATCGACTCGCGCACCGTGTTCTATCCGCTGCACCACATGCCACCGTACGCGAAGCTCGTTCGACCGGGGCAGAGCTTCCCGGTCGCGGATCGACTCGGTGCGCGTGGTCTCACCCTCCCCTCGGCGACCACGCTCACCGAGGACGAGATCGATCGGGTCGCCAACGCCGTGCGGCGAGCCCTGGGAGCGCCGGCTTGGGAGACCTCGCGGTCCGCAGCCACTACGACGAGCTGAGCGCGGCCTACGACCGCGATCGGAATCACCGGTTCTTCGCCCAGGGGATCGAGCGCTACCTCGCGGCGCTCGCGCCTCGCCCCGGGCGCGTGCTCGAGGTCGGGTGCGGGACCGGTGGCTATCTCGCCGAGCTCCGCCGGCGCGGCGTCGAGGCGTTCGGAGTCGACTACTCGCCGCGCATGTGCGAGTCGGCCCGGGCCAAGCTCGCGGCGCTCGGGCTCGACGGAGAGGCGTTGGTCCGCTGTGCCGACGTCGAAGAGTCCACCGGTTTCGACGAGCCGTTCGACTCGATCGTCCTCATGGACTGCTGGGAGTTCCTGCCGCACCCCGAGCGTGCGATGGCGACGGTCCATGCCGCGCTCGTGCCGGGCGGCCGCCTGGCGCTCTTCACCCCCAACCAGACCTTTCGCCTGCCGCTGACGGCGCTCGAGCTGCTGCGCATCAAGAAGCTGCGCCCGGCCTTCATGTTCCGCAATTCGAGCGTGCGTCGCGTGCTGGCGCTCTCCGCCGGCCGATTCCGGCTGCTCGAACGGGGAACGATGTTCCTCGGCCTCGAGAGCTGGTTCGTCTTCGAGCGGATCGACGGCTGAGATTCGCCGTCGCCCCGGAGGATTCCGTGCTCTCGGTCATCATGCCCACGCGCAACGAGCGCGAGAACGTCGAGCTGCTGATCTACACGCTGCTGGCCATCCTCGAGCCGCCGACCGGCGGCGAGTTCGAGCTGCTGGTGGTCGACGACAGCGTCGACGGCAGCGACACCTACCTGGCCGAGCGGCTGAAGCCCTACCGGCACGTCCGATTCCACCACCGCGCCAAGGGGACCGGGCTCGGCACGGCGATCGGCGACGGCGTGGAGATGGCGCGTCGCAAGTTCGTCCTGGCCATGGACACCGACTTCAATCACAACCCGCTCGAGCTGCCGCGGCTGCTCGCCGGCATGGGGAAGGCCGACCTCGTGGGTGGCTCGCGCTTCCTCTCCGGCGGCGACATGCCGGGGCACCGCTTCCGCTACCACTGCAGCCGGACGTTCAATCTCTTCGTCCGCCGCACCCTCGGGATCTCGACCACCGACAACCTGGCGGGCTTCTGGGTCGCCGAGCGGGAGCGGATCCTCGCCCTCAAGCGCCAATGGGACTTCTTCTACGGCTACGGCGACTACTACATCCGCCTCCTGCTCGCCGGGCACCTGCTCGGCTGGCGAGTCGAGGAGCTCCCCGTCCGTTACCTCCAGCGCCTGACCGGCGAGAGCAAGACCAGCTTCGTCAAGGAGCTGCGGCGCTACACCGGGACGGTGCTGGCGCTCAAGCGCGAGATCCCGGCGCTGCGCTCACGCCTCGACGGGGCTCGCTCTTCCTGAGCGTTCTCCAGGCGGCGAAGGAGCCTGGGCTCCTCAGCCTCGGCCTCTTGACAACTGCTTATGCTCATTCGTAGTCTAAGTGCGCCGAGCAGGTCGGCCTTTTTCTTGGTCCTCCTTATGCTCAGGTGGAGCATTAGCAGCAGGCGCTGAACGGGAGCAGGGAGCGAACGATGAGTGCGACCGAGACGATCGAGATTCCCGAGACCGCCTTCACCTCGGACTTCGCCGTGGAAGCGGCGGCTGCCGGGTTGCGGGCGCGTCTCTCGCGGGTATTGCCCGCCGCCGAGATTGCGCTGCACGCGCCGGTGGTGGCCGAGATTCAGCGCCTCAAGCGGGAGCGCAACGCGGTCCTCCTGGTGCACAACTACCAGACGCCCGAGATCTTCCACGGGGTGGCCGATCTGGTGGGGGATTCGCTTGCGCTCGCAGAGCAGGCGGCGACGACCGAGGCCGACGTGATCGTGCTCTGCGGCGTTCATTTCATGGCCGAGACGGCGAAGGTGCTCAACCCGGGCAAGACGGTGCTCATCCCCGATCTCGCCGCCGGTTGCTCGCTTGCCGACTCGATCACCGCCGCCGACATCCGTCGCCTGCGCGAGCTCCATCCGGGAGTCCCCGTGGTCACCTACGTCAACACCACGGCGGAGGTGAAGGCGGAGTCGGACATCTGCTGCACCTCGGGCAACGCCGTCGAAGTCGTCGAGTCGCTGGGAGTGGAGAAGGTGATCTTCCTCCCGGACGAGTACCTCGGCCGCTGGGTGGCCTCGCAGACCGACGTCGACGTGGTGCTCTGGAAGGGGCACTGCGAGGTGCACGAGCGGTTCACCGCCGCCGACGTGGCGCTCTTCCGGCAGGCCTGGCCGGACGTGTCGGTGATCGCGCATCCGGAGTGTCCGCCGGAGGTGCTCGCCGCCGCCGACTACGTCGGATCGACGGCCGGGATGATCCGCTACGTGGCGGACCGCCGTCCGCCGCGGGTGGCGATGATCACCGAGTGCTCGATGAGCGACAACGTCGCCGTGGAGTTCCCGGACGTGGAGTTCGTGCGGCCCTGCAACCTCTGTCCGCACATGAAGCGCATCACCCTGCCGCGCATCCAGCGCAGCCTCGAGACGTTGACCCATCGTGTCGAGATCGAGCCGGAGCTTGCGCGCCGGGCGCGCCGCGCGGTCGAGCGGATGCTCGCCGTCGGGCGGGGTAAGGGGCGGTAAGGGAGGAGCCATGAACGTCGGCAGTCGCGAAGTCGGCGAAGAGCTCTGGAGCGACGTCATCGTCGTCGGCGCCGGGGCGGCGGGCCTCACCGCGGCGCTCGGTGCCGCGGATCGCGGCGTGACGCTGCTCGCCAAGGCGCCGCTCGGTGAGGGCGCGGCGACAGGATGGGCGCAGGGCGGAGTGGCGGCGGCGGTCGGGAGCGACGACTCGCCAGCCCTCCATGCCGCCGACACCGTCGCCGCCGGTGCCGGGTTGTGCGATCCGACCAGCGTCGAGCGATTGGTCGAATCGGGACCGGAGGCGATCGAACGCCTGCTGGCCCTGGGGACCCGGCTCGACCGCGCGAGCGACGGCTCGCTCGCCGCCGGGCAGGAGGCGGCGCACCAGCGTCGCCGCGTGCTGCATGCCGCCGATGCGACCGGGCGCGAGATCCTCCGCGCCCTCGTCGAGGCGGTGCGGCGTGAGCCGCGCGTGCGGACCTTCGCCCCGGCGCACGCCGAAGCGCTCGTGCTCGCCGCCGGTCGGGTGGTCGGCGTCCTTGCCCGCCACGACGACGGGCGACGCGTGCTGCACCGCGGGCGGGCCGTCGTGCTCGCCACCGGCGGGATCGGGCGGCTCTACCGCCACACGACGAATCCTCCGGAGGCGTCTGGGGACGGGTTGGTGCTTGCGGCACGGGCCGGGGCGGTGCTCGCCGACCTCGAGTTCGTGCAGTTTCATCCGACGGCGCTCGCTGCCGGGGCCGATCCCCTGCCGCTGCTCACCGAGGCGTTGCGCGGCGAGGGTGCCGTGCTGGTCGACGAGCGGGGCGTGCGCTTCATGGTCGACGAGCATCCGCTCGCCGAGCTCGCTCCGCGCGACGTCGTCTCCCGCGCCATCTGGTGGCAGCTCGAGGCGGGGCGACGGGTCTTCCTCGACGCTCGGGAGGCGGTAGGTAGCCGCTTCGCCGAGCGGTTCCCGACGGTTCTGGCGGCCTGCCTCGCCGCCGGCATCGACCCGCGGCTCGTGCCGATGCCGGTCGCTCCCGCCGCGCACTATCACATGGGCGGGATCGCCACCGACGGCGAGGGACGGACCTCCCTGCCGGGGCTCTGGGCGGCAGGCGAGGTCGCGTCGACGGGCGTGCATGGCGCGAATCGGCTGGCTTCGAACTCGCTGCTCGAAGCCCTGGTGTTCGGCGCGCGGGTGGCGCGCGACCTGGCGCACGCCGAGCTGGCGGCCGTGGCGCGACGGGAAGCGCTGCCGGAGCTGCCGCAAGGACCTGCGGCCTCGGGCGAGCGCGAGGCGGAGCTGCGCGACCTGATGTGGCGGCGGGTCGGGCTGGTGCGGGACGGACAGGGACTGGCAGAGGCGGTCGAACGGCTCGCTCGCGAGGTGACGCCGGCGCCTCCGGGTTCGCTCGGCGCCTTCGCCACCGCCGGCTGGCTGATCGCCGCGGCGGCTGGGGCGCGCCAGGAGAGTCGCGGAGGGCACTTCCGCTGCGACTTCCCGGCGACCGATGCACGGCTGGCCCAGCGCAGCTTCGCCGTTGCCGAGCTCGACGGAGCGTATCCGCGCCTTCGACCTCTCGGGAGATCCGACCGCGACGAGACGGCGGTGGCGCAATGAGCTCGCTCTCGCCGTTGCTCTACGACGACGTCGTCCGGCGGGCGCTGGCGGAAGACCTCGGGCGCGCCGGCGACCTGACGACCGAGGCGATCGTCGATCCCGCGGCGCTCGCGCGGGCGTCCGTCGTCGCCCGGGGCGCCGGCCGCATCGCCGGGCTGGAGGCGGCGCTGCACGCCTTCGTTCTCCTGGACGCCGGCATGACGTTCGAGCGCCTGGCGAGCGACGGAGACGAGGTCGCGGCCGACACGCCGCTCGCTCGCCTCACCGGGAAGGCGCGGGCCCTCCTCTCCGCCGAGCGGACCGCGCTCAACCTGCTCGGCCGCCTCTGCGGTATCGCCGCGGCGACTCAGGACCTCGTGCGGCGGATCGAGGGGACGCGGGCCCGAGTCGCCGACACGCGCAAGACGACGCCGCTCCTGCGGGCGCTCGAGAAGTACGCCGTGCGCTGCGGCGGCGGCGTCAACCACCGCTTCGGTCTCGACGACGCGGTGCTGATCAAGGACAACCACCTCGCGGTGGCTGGCTCGGTGCGCGCAGCGGTGGAGAAGGCACGCTCGCACGTCGGCCACCTCGTCCGGATCGAGGTCGAGGTCGACACCCTCGCTCAGCTCGAGGAGGCGCTGGCGGTCGGCGTCGAGGCGGTGCTGCTCGACAACATGGACGTCGCCACGCTGCGTCGCGCCGTGGAACGGGTCGCCGGCCGCGCCATCACCGAGGCATCCGGCGGCGTCCGTCCGGAGACGATCCGTGCGATCGCCGAGACCGGCGTCGACCTGATCTCCGTCGGCTGGCTGACCCACAGCGCCCCCGCCCTCGACGTCGCGCTCGATTTCGAGACGTGACCCTCCGCTCGCCGGTGGCCCGCGCGTAGGCCGCCAGCGAGCCGGAAGAGGTTGCTGGCTAGAAAACGCAAAGACGTCTGGGTGGGGAAACTGGCCGCCGCGCCTCTTCTGACTCCCGCGAGCACGGCGGCGGCGGGTCGGTATCGCGTCGACCGAAGAAGCACCTCCTGGCTCGCCGGCGGGGACATCGCGGCCGGGGTCTCGAATCCCGAGACAAATCGCCGTCGCGTCCGTTCGTCGGCGACTCCATCGAGGTGCAGCCTCGTGCCTCGTGGCTCGCTGTTTCTTACCCAGACGTCTTGGGTCTTGTCAGCGTCGAGCTCGACGCGGTCCTTCTCCTGAGATGTCGACGGCCCCTTGATAGACTCGGGGCGATGAGCGACGCACTGGTCACGATCGGCCGCAAGGCCGTGGAAGCAGAAGCCGCGCCGGCGGCGCGGGCGCGGCGGGAGGGGCGGCCTTCCTGGCTGCGCATCAAGCTGGCCACACCGGAGGAGTACCACAAGGTCCGCGGTCTGGTGACGCGCCTCAAGCTCAACACGGTGTGCGAGGAGGCTCGCTGCCCGAACATCTACGAGTGCTGGGGCGAGCACGGCACCGCGACGTTCATGATTCTCGGCGACATCTGCACCCGGCGGTGCGGCTTCTGTGCCGTGACCTCGGGGCGTCCGAAGCCGGGCGTCGACGCCGAGGAACCGGAGCACGTGGCCGAAGCGGTGGCGACGATGGGTTTGCGCCACGCGGTGATCACCTCGGTCGATCGCGACGATCTCGACGACGGCGGGGCGGCGCACTGGGCGGCGGTGATTCGCGCCATTCACCGTCGGGTGCCGGAATGCAGCGTGGAGGTACTGACTCCCGACTTCCGCGGGGTGCCCGAAGCGCTCGACGTGGTTCTCGCCGCCGTGCCGGAGATCTTCTCGCACAACGTCGAGACGGTGCCACGCCTCTATCGTACGGCGCGGCCCGGAAGCCGGTACGAGCAGTCGCTGGCGCTGCTTGCCGAAGCGAGTCGGCGGCGGGACGCCGGCTCGTATCGCGGGCGGGTGAAGACCGGCATCATGCTGGGGCTCGGTGAGCTGCCGGACGAGGTCGAGGCGACGATGCGCGACATCCGCGCCGCCGGTGTCGAGGTGATGACGCTGGGGCAGTATCTCCAGCCGAGCCGCGAGCACCTGCCGGTCGACCGCTTCGTCCACCCGGACGAGTTCGCGCGCTATCGCGCCTTCGCGGCCGAGATCGGGTTCACCCACTGCGAGGCCGGTCCGCTGGTGCGCTCGAGCTACCACGCGCACGAGCAGGTCGGACGCAGCCTGCGCGGCTGAGCGGCAGCTGCGGACCGGCAAGCTCGGCAATCCGGCGTCTCGGATCGCGATTTCGTCGCGCGGCGCTGGCGGCGCGGGGCTGCGAGCCGCTACAATCGTCGAGGGCTCCCGTCCGGGAGCGCCCGATCCGGGGAGAGCAGGATCCATGGCTTCCGCTGCGACCGTCCGCGTCCGCCCGCTCGACGAGCTCGACCTGACCGAGGTCGTGCGGATCGTCGAGACGACCGGCGGCGGCTACGACCCGCGCTTCTGGGAGGATCGCGTCGCCACCTGGCTGCGCCGCGACCCGGAGGGAGCTCTCGTCGCCGAGGTGGACGGCACGGTGGCTGGTTTCATGCTCGGCGAGGTGCGGCGTGGCGAGTTCGGTTTCGCCGAGCCGACAGGCTGGATCGAGGTGCTCGGGGTGGATCCGCAGCATCGCGGCAAGGCCGTCGGGCGAGCCCTGGCCGAGGCGCTCTTCGCCCACTTCCGAGCACAGGGCGCGGCCGCGGTGCGCACCCTCGTCGAGGAGAGCCGCCCGGAGCTCGTGTCCTTCTTCGCCACCCTCGGCTTCGAGCCCGCGCCGATCCGCCCCCTGCTCAAGCGTCTGTGAGCCAACTCCCGTCCATCCACGCGACGAGATCCGGAGAGCCTCCCTCATGAGCATGACCGAGACCCTCCTGCCGAAGCCGTATCACGCCGCCGTCGAGCGGTTCCGCGATCTCTACCTGCCCGACTACGGTTTTCTGGTCGACAAATGGGAGACGCACTTCCCGCGCGAGCCGCGCTTCAAGCTCTGTGCCTACCGCGAATGCGGCATGTGCGGCGTCGTCGAGTGCGGCGAGCGCCAGGGCGAGGCGAAGTGGACCTCGGCGACGGCGATCCCCGAGGAGCAGGCGCGCCATCTGTTCGCGATGATCCGCGCCCAGGCGTCGACCGAGTTCGGCTCGATCCAGCAGCACCAGCTCACCCTCTCGCGCGCTGCCGACGAGGAAGAGCAGGTCTGGATCCTGCGCATGATGGCCGAGGAGCTGCGGCACGGCTACCAGATGCTGCATCTCCTGGTGGACGACGACTGGTCGGCGGCGACGGGCGCCGGAAGCCGCGAGCTGGTCGAGGAGATCCTCGACATGCGGACCGGCTCGCACGTGCTCGGCGCCTTCAACATCGACTTCGACTCGTTCGTCGACAACGTCGTCTTCTGCGCGCTGATCGACCGCGTCGGCAAGTACCAGTTGGCGATGCAGAAGGTGTCCTCCTATTCGCCGATGGCCGAGTCGATGCCGCAGATGCTGCGCGAGGAGGCGTTCCACCTCGCAGCCGGCGTCGTCCCGCTGCGCCGCTGGGTCGAACGGGCGGCGCAGGGCGGGATCGCCATCTCGATGGAGATGATCCAGAAGGTACTGAACAAGTGGGTGCCGCGCGGGCTCGAGATGTTCGGCGACGAGCGCGGTGGCGGCACCAACGTGCGCTGGGGCTTCAAGCCGATGAAGAACGACGAGGCCCAGTCCCAGTACTACGAGGAGTTGCGCAAGCTCGTCCGCGACCTCAACCTGCGCTTCCTGCGCGCCCGGCTGCCGGAGCTCACGCCCGGCGAGGCCGAGGCGACGCTCGCCCGGCTCGAGGCCGGGCGGGGGAGCGAGCGCGGCGTCGCCTTCGAAGAGCTGCTGCAGCTGCCTCACATCGCTTTCTTTCGCCGCCGCGGCGTCCCAGCCTTCCAGATGGTGGGTGTCGACGGCCAGGCGTTCGTGTCGCGCGACGAGTTCGTTGCCCATCTCCGCCGCGTCCTGCCGGAGTCGTATCTGGCCGGACGCGACTTCCAGGAGTTCCTCTCCCTGCTCGACCAGGTCTCGTCCGGCTCGCTGCCGCGCGAGAAGGCGGCGGCGCACATGCCGGCGCTGCGGCGGGTGGGAGGGGTCTGCCCATGCTCGCGGGCGGTGCGCTGGGTGGTGGACGAGCCACAGCCGACGACGGCCGCCGCGACGGCGCTCTGACCGCGGCGCCTGCGGGCGCCCCGGAGGGCCACACCATGAGCCTGTTGCACGGGCTGATCGTCCACACCCTTCCCTGGGTGCCGAAGTTCATCGTCGGTCGCGTGGCCTCGCGCTACGTCGCCGGCGGCACGCTCGACGACGCACTGGCGACCATCGCCGACCTCAACCGCGAGGGGGCGATGGCCACGATGGACCTGCTCGGCGAGGAGGTGAAAGACCCCGCCAAGGCGGTCGCGAACGTCGAGGAGTACGAGAGGATGCTCGCCGCCATCGCCGAGCGCAAGCTCGACGCCAACATTTCGATCAAGCCGACCTCGCTCGGCCTGAAGATCGACGAGAAGGTGTGCCGCGACCACGTCGACCGGATCGCCGCGGCGGCGAAGCGCAACGGCAACTTCGTGCGCATCGACATGGAGGACCACACCACCACCGATGCGACGCTGCGCATCTACCACGAGCTGCAGCCCAGGCACGGCAACCTCGGCGTGGTCTTCCAGGCCTACATGCGACGCACGCTCGCCGACATCGCCGCGCTGCCGGCCGAGAGCGCCAACATCCGCCTCTGCAAGGGGATCTACATCGAGCCGCGGGCGGTAGCCTGGAAGGGCTACGAGACGGTGCGCCTGAACTTCCTCGCGGCGCTCGAAAAGGCCCTGCGGCAGGGCGTCTACGTCGGCATCGCGACGCACGACGAGCACCTGGCCTGCGGCGCAGCGGCGCTCGTCGAACGACTCGGAGTGCCGCGCGACCGTTACGAGTTCCAGATGCTGCTCGGTGTCGATCCCGAGCTGCGGCGCATCCTCATCGCCTCCGGACACCGCCTGCGCGTCTACGTCCCCTACGGGCGCGACTGGTACCCCTACTCGATGCGCCGCCTGCGCGAGAACCCGGAGGTCGCCGTGCACGTGATGCGCGCCTTCCTGGGGATCACCGGAAGATAGACGCGTCGACCGGCGCCGGCGCTCGAGCGCCGGCGTCGGGTCGTCCGCGACCCTCGGCATGACCGCCTCCCCACCCCGCGTGCTGTTGCTGCAGATCCGCGACCAGGAGCTCCCGGAGCTCCAGGAGCGCGACTGCTTCGTCCATTTCAGCGGCCTGCCGCGAGAACGCTTCGCCTTCTGGAACCTCGTCGAGCGCCCGGAGATCACCGGCGACGATTGCTCGACCTTCGCGGCGGTGATCGTCGGCGGTGCCGGGGCCCACTCGGTCACCGACGAGCATCCGTTCACTGCGCCGCTCGGCCGGCTGGTGCGCGAGCTCGCGGCGGCGGACCGGCCGCTCTTCGGTTCCTGCTTCGGTCACCAGTTCATCGCCCAGGCGCTGGGTGGGCGCGTGGTCACCGATGCGGCGCGGAGCGAGATCGGCACCTTCGACGTCGAGCTGACGGAGGAAGGTGCCGCCGACCCCTGGCTCGCCGGTCTGCCACGGCGCTTCGCGGCGCAGCTCGGTCATCACGATCGCGTCGTCGATCTGCCGCCGGGCGCGATCGAGCTCGCCCGCAGCGAGCGCTGTCCGAACCAGGCGTTCCGCCTCGGTGCGACCCGCGTCTACGGCGCCCAGTTCCACGTCGAGCTCGATCCGGCGCGCATGATCGAGCGGGCGCGGGCCTACCGCGAGGACTACCTCCCGGACCCCGAGGCGCTCGAGCGGCTGCGCCGTTCGCTGCGGCCGTCGCCCGAAGCCTCGACCCTGCTGCGCCGCTTCCTCGCCCTCGCCGGAATTGCCGACTGACCGGGCCGCCTCTTGCGTGAGCGCGGCGGACCGGAGAGGATTGCCGCCGCTCCGTCGTGATCGCCCGCGTCGACCTCCCCCGCAGGGGACGGGTCGTCCAGGGGTTTCATCCGTCGGCGCTAGGTCCAGACGACGATGACGTCGAACAACCGTTCCGGTCAGCGCGTGGGGCGCTACGAGCTCGGCGAGCCGCTGGGTCGCGGTGGCATGGCCGAGGTCTACCGCGCCACCGACGGAAGCCTCGGACGCGCGGTGGCGGTCAAGCTCATCCTGCCGCATTTCGCCGCCCAGGCCGACTTCCGCGAGCGCTTCCTCCGCGAGGCGCGCCTGGTGGCGGCGCTCAACCATCCGAACATCCTGCCGGTCTACGACTTCGGGGAGGAGGATGGCGTGGCCTTCCTGGTCATGCCGCTCCTCGAAGGCGGATCGCTTGCCGACCGGATGGAGGGTCGCAGCTTCCCCGTGGAGCAGGTCGTGGAGTGGGTCGGGCAACTCGCCGGAGCCCTCGACGCGGCCCACGGCGAGGGGATCCTGCACCGGGACGTCAAGCCGTCGAACGTCCTCGTCGGCAAGGACGGCCGGCTCTCGCTGGCCGACTTCGGTATCGCCAAGTCGGCCGAGTCGTCGACCCGGCTGACGACCACCGGTGCGGTCGTCGGAACTCCCGCCTACATGGCGCCGGAGCTGGCGCGGGGCGAGACGGCGAGCCCGGCCTCGGATCGCTATGCGCTCGCCGTCCTGGCTTACGAGCTGCTCGCCGGAGATCCGCCGTTCCGCGGCGACAGCGCCCTCGCCGTGCTCCACCGCCACGTCACCGAGCCCGTGCCGCCGATCACCCGCAAGGTCCCGGCACTGCCGAAGGCGCTCGATCGGGTGCTCGAACGCGCGTTGGCCAAGGAGCCCGGGGAGCGGCCGGACACTTGCGTCGCCTTCGCGGTGGAGCTCGCCCAGGCCGCGGGGATCACGGCGCCGTGGACCGCCGCGACCTCGTTGAAGCCCGCTCCGGCCGGCCGCTTCGGCCAGGAGCCCACGGTGGTGACGCCGAGCGCGGGCACCCAGGCGGGGGGCCCTCGCGTACCGCTCGCCCGCGGCGGGGTGGCAGTGGCGCGGGGCGGGCGTTCGTCGATCTGGGTGACGCTCGCTCTGCTCGGCGCCGCCGCGGTCGTCGTCGGGCTCGGCTGGTCGTGGCTCCGGCCGCAGCCGACGCCGGGAGCGTCCGAGAACCGGGCGATGGATCGAGAGCTGGATCCGGCGGCGACGCCGATCGCGCCGCCATCGAGCGCCCGTCACGCCGCCGTCGATGCCTTGCCGACACCGACGGCAGCGCCCGCGGGAAAGCCGACGGAGCGCGCGCCGCTCGTCCCGCGAGGGAGCGCGACCGACGTCGCGCCGCCGCCGGACCCGCGCGCGTCGATGGTCGCCGCGACGCCGTCCGCCCCGCCTGCCACGCCGCCGGCCGCGCCATCGGTCGACACGGCGGCCGAGCCGCGGCCGGGAGCCCCCGGGGCCGCGCTCGTCGCTGCGCCGGCGGCCCCTCTCGTGCGCGGCCTGACGACGATCAAACACGTCGGCGAGCGGGCCTCCGGCCTCCTGCGACCGACGCGGCGCCTGAGCGAACGCGACTTTCGCGAGCTCCTCGCCTCGGTCGCCGAGCTGGCGCCGAGCGCGGCGAGGAGCGAGAGCGAGCGAGCGCTCGCTGCCGGGCTCGAGGCGTTCTCGCGCGGTGGCCTCGCGTGGCTCTCGGGCGACCTGGCGAAGGCGCGGCAGGAGCTCGACCGCGCCGCCGAGGAGGCGGCCCGCAGCCTCTCGCCGATGGCCAATCCCGGGCTGGTCTTGCGCACCGGGGCGCTCGACAGCAGCGCCTCCTGGCAGCTGGCCTTCGCATTCGGGGATGTGCGTGGCGACGCGGCGCGCCTGCTCGCCGAGGCGCGCTCCGCCGGCTCGCTGACCCCGGCTCAGGCCGAGTTCGGCACGGCGGTCGTCGAGCGCTGGGACGGCCATCATGCCGAGGCAGCGCAGCGGGCCCTGCGCATGCTCGAATCGAGTGCGGGATCGCTCGCCGAGGTCGAGCGCTCGCAGGTCGCCCAACTCGCGGCCGAGGAGCTGGCGATGTCGGGCGACGTGGAGGGTGCGGCTCGCGCCTTCGACCGGGCGATCGTCGACGCGGGGACGCAGCGCGGCTCGCTGGCACTCGAAGCGGCGATGGTCGTGGGAACGCGCGCCGGGCGACCGGACCTTGCCGGTCGCTTTCTCGCCACGGCGTGTGCCGCCGGCATGGAGCGGGCGTGCATCGACCCGCCGGCCGCCGGCGAGCGACGCATCCTGCCGTTCGGCCGTCGGCGCCCTCGTCCCGGCTCGCCGGGCGGGTAGAATGCGCCGGTGTCCGCGCACCGGCAATTCTTCGACTGTTCCAACTGCCCCGCCTACTGCTGCACCTACGAGCACATCGAGGTGACGGCGGCCGACATCCGCCGACTCGCCCGCCACTTCGGTCTCTCCGAGCGCACCGCCGCCGCGCGTTTCAGCAAGCCGGTGGAGGGAGGGACGAAACGGGTGCTGCGTCATCGCAAGGACGAGATCTTCGGCAACGCGTGCCGCTTCCTCGACCCGGAGACCCGACGTTGCACGGTCTACCAGGCGCGCCCGCACATCTGCCGGGCCTTCCCGGGCCTGGCGCGCTGCGGTTTCTACGACTTCCTGATGGCGGAGCGGCGGTCCCAGGAGGACCCGGAGTACGTGCCCTCCTTCCGCCGCGGCTGAGCGTCGCGACTCGGGAGATCCCGTCGTGCTCGTCGATCTGCACCTCCGCAACCTCGCCGTGCTCGCCGGAGCCAGCGTCGAGTTCGGCTCCGGCCTCAACGTGCTCACCGGCGAGACCGGCGCCGGCAAGTCGATCGTCGTCGACTCGCTCGCGCTGCTCGGCGGGGCGCGCGCGGCGAGCGATCTGGTGCGCGCCGGAGCCGAACAGCTGGCGGTGAGCGGCGTCTTCCGGCTGCAGGGTCCCGGAGCCGCCGCGGCGGCGGCGCTGCTCGGCGAGGCCGGTGTGGAGGTCGACGGGGCCGAGATCGTCGTGCGCCGCGAGATCGGCCGCGAGGGGCGCAATCGCGTCTTCCTCAACGACCAGCCGGTGACCTTGCGCCTGCTCGCCGAGCTGGCGCCGCTCCTGCTGCGCATCCACGGCCAGCGTGAGGAGCTCGGCCTGGCGGTGCCGGATCTGCAGCGAGCGTGGCTCGATCGCAGCGGCGGCGACGAGGCTGCGGCGCTGCTCGACGCCGTCGACAAGGCATACGAGAGATGGGCTGGCCTCGCGGCGCGCCTCGAGCGGCTGCGCGGCGATGCGCGCCTGCGCACCGAGCGTCTCGATTTGCTGCGCTTCCAGCTCGGCGAGATCGACCGTGTCCGCCCGCACGCCGGCGAGGAGGACGAGCTGCGGCGCGAACGGGATCAGCTGCGTCATCGCGAGGCGATCGAACGCGGGCTCGGCGGCGCGCTCGACCTGCTGCTCGACGGCGAGTCCTCGGCGAGTGACCGCCTGGCCGGAGCGCGCGAGCAGCTTCTCGATGTCGCGGTCTGGGAGCCGGGGGTCGAGGAGGCCGCCCGTACCCTTGCCGAGCTCGCCGCGAGCCTCGGCGAGACGGCGCGCGAGCTGCGCACCCTCCTGCCGTCGGGCGACGACGAGCCGGGGCGGCTCGACGCGATCGAAGAGCGTCTCGCCGGCCTCGAGCGGTTGATGCGGCGCCACGGCGGGTCGACGGTCGAGCTGCTCGCCGCGCGAGCGCGGATCGCCGAGGAGCTCGGCGAGCTCGAGCACGACGAGAGCCACCGCGACGATCTCGAAAAGGAGATCGCCGAAGCGCTCGCCGACTATCGCCGGGCGGCGCTGTCACTGTCGGCGGGGCGCGAACGCTGGGGCGGCGGGCTCTCGACGCGGCTGACCGAGGAGCTGGCCGACCTGGCGCTCGAACGGGCTCGTCTCTCCGTCCGCCTGGAACGGCGCGCGCGAGCCGACAGCCCGCTCGAGATCGACGGGCGAGCGGTCGAATTCGGCTCCTCCGGGCTCGACGCCGTCGTCTTCGCCTTTTCGCCCAACCCGGGCGAAGAGCCGCGACCGCTCGGGCGGATCGCTTCGGGGGGCGAGCTCTCGCGGGTCTTCCTGGCCCTGCAGCTCGCCGCGCGCGGGGAAGCGGTGGCCGGCGGACCGGCGCTGGTCTTCGACGAGGTCGACGCCGGCATCGGCGGGGCGGCTGCGGCGGCGGTCGGTCGCAAGCTCCAGCGGCTCGCGACCGCCGGGCAGATCCTCGCCGTGACCCACCTGCCGCAGGTGGCCTGCCACGCCGACCGGCACTTCAAGGTGGAGAAGCGCGTCGAAGGGGGACGGACCTTCGCCGAGGTGCGGGCTCTCTCCGCCGAGGAGCGGGTCGAAGAGATCGCGAGAATGCTGGGCGGTGCCGAGATCACCAAGCGGACGCGCTCGCATGCCGCCGAGATGCTCGAGGCGGCACGGAGGCCGCGCGCATGAGCGCCGTTCGTCTCTGGCGTGAGGGCGAGGGGATCGGCGAGCTGGCGGCGGCGATCGACCGCGGAGCGATCGTGGCGATCCCCACCGAGTCGAGCTACGGGCTGGCGGTCGATCCCGCCGACGAGGCCGCGGTCGCTCGCCTGATGGCGCTCAAGGGACGCGACGCAGGCAAGGCGCTTCCCGTCGTCGTCGGCGCCGCCGCCGCCGTCGCGAGCCTTCCCGTCGATGGCCGGGCCGAGGCTCTGGTCCGCTTCGCCCACCTCTGGCCGGCGCCGCTCTCGCTCCTCCTGCCGCTCACCGCACCGCTCGCGGCGAGCGCCGGCGAGCCGCGGGTGGCCGTCCGCGTGCCGGCGCATCCGCTCCTGCGGAGGCTGCTCGCCGCGCTCGGGCGCCCGCTCACCGCGACGAGCGCCAACCTCTCCGGCGAACCGGCGATGCTCGACCCCGCTGTCGTGGCCGGTTGGCTCGAGGAGCAGCCGGGCGAGCACTGGGTCGTCGACGGTGGCCAGCTGGCGGGCGGGTTGCCTTCGACGCTGGTGGCGGTCGAGCGTGGGGAGGTGAGGATCGTTCGCGCCGGGAGCTTCCCCGCCGAGCGTCTGCTCGCGGAGGTGGCACGATGAGGCATCGGCTTCGCCGCCACGCTGGAGCGTGGGGGGTGGCTCTGGCGCTGCTGGCGTCCACCTCCGCCAGGTCGGCGGACGAGACCTTCCACGTCGACGAGGCGAGGCCGGGCCAGCGCGGCTACGGCATCTCGGTGTTCGCCGGAGCCGAGCCCGAACGTTTCGAAATCGAGGTGGTCGGCGTCCTGCGCAACGTCGCCCCGGGGACCAGCTATCTGCTGGCACGGCTTTCGGGTCACGATCTCGAGCGCACCGGGGTCGTCGCCGGGATGAGCGGCAGCCCGGTGTGGATCGACGGCAGGCTCGCCGGCGCGGTTTCGTTCGGCTTCACCTTCGGCAAGGACCCGCTCGCCGGGATCACGCCGATCGACACGATGCGCGCCATCCCCGGTGGGGCGGCGAGCGGTGCGCAGGCCGTCGCTCCGCGTTCGGCCGGTCCGCGCCTGGCGCTGGTCGACCTCGCGGCGCTGCGTCTGCCGGCCGACCTCGCCGATCGTGAGCTCGCGGCCCTGGCGACGGCGGCCAGTCGTCCCGGCGGCGGCGCTCCCGCCCTGCTCTGGACGGCGAGCGGCTTCCCGATCGCCTCGCGTGCCCGGCTCGAGCAGGCGCTCGCGCCGCTCGGCGCCTTCGGCAGCGGCGGCTCGGGGGCGCCGGTCGGAGAGCTCCGCGACGGCAGTGCCGTGGCCGGAGTTCTGGTCGACGGCGATCTGCAGATCGCCGCGACGGGCACGGTGACCGAGCGACGGGGCAACGAGTTGCTCGCCTTCGGGCATCCGTTCATCGGGCTCGGTGCCACCGCTCTGCCGATGGCGACGGCGGAGATCATCACCGTGGTGGCGAGCCAGGCGAGCTCGTTCAAGCTCTCGAATACCGGGCCGGTGGTGGGTGCCCTGGTGTTCGACCAGAGCGCCGGGGTTCGCGGCCGGATCGGCGCGGCAGCCCCGATGCTTCGGCTCGTCGTGCGCGTCGGCGGGCCGGCGGGGCGCACGGTCGCCGTGCGGATCGCGCAGGTCTCGCGCTTCCTTCCCGCGCTGATCGCGGCGAGCGCCGTGGGGGCGCTCGACGTGGCGGCTGCGGTGGCGGCCGAGAGCGTCGACGCCGAGCTCCGGCTGGTATTCGCCGACGGCCGTGAGCTGCGAATGGCCCAGAGCTTCGACGGAGCGGCCCCGGCCAAGGAGATGGTGGACTGGTTGGTCGCCGTGACCTCGTACCTGACGACGAACCCGCTCGCCGACGCGTCGCTCGAGCGCGCCGAGCTCGCCGTCGAGCCGTTCGCGGCGCCCCGGGCGGTCGCCCTGCTCGCCGTTCGGCCCGATCGTGCGCTGGTCCGGGCGGGTGAGCGCCTCGGGATCGAGGTGACGCTCGCGCCGTTCCGTGGCGCCGCCGAACGGCGCCGCGTCGAGATCACACTGCCGGCGGACCTGCCGGCCGGGCGCTATTCGCTCCTGGTCGGGGATGGCGCCAGCATCGACGGTGCCCAACTCGAAGCCGAGCCGGTCGATCCGACGACGCTCGACCAGGCGCTCGCCGTCCTCGGCTCGCTCTCCACGCGCCGTGAGCTCTCGGTGCTCGGTCTCCTGCCGGCACGGGGCGTCGCCTCGCCGGGCGAAACGCTGCCGCGGCTCCCAGGGACCTGGCAGTCGCTGCGCGGCCTGGTCGCCGGTCGTACCGACGAGCGGCCGTTGCGCCTGGCCGTGGCCCAGCGGGTGCGCGTTCCGCTCGCCGCGCCGCTCGTCGGCATGGCGCGAGTCGAGCTCGAGGTCCGCCGGCCGAGCGTGCTCGTCGGCAAGGAGAAGCCCTGATGCGAATCCGCTCTCTCGTCCGTCGCGGCGGTCTGGTCACGCTCGCCGCCGTGGCGGCTCTCGCCGGCGCTGCCGGGTTCGTCGTGGTGGCGGCGGCTGAGGCCGCGCCGGTGCGCATCTTCCAGGTCCAGTCGGCGGTCGATTTTCTGCGCGGCACGCTCGACCGGGTCCGGCTCGACCCGGTGGGCGCGATCGAGCTCGGGGCGAAGATGGACCGGATCGCCGGTTTCGACGAGCCGTTCGCCCTGGCCGTCGCCGCGCACCCGCGGGGTTGGATCGTCGGCACGGGCAACGCCGGCAAGGTACTGCTCGTCGAGCCGGACGGCCACGTCACGGTGCTCTTCACCGCGCCGGAGCCGGAGGTCTTCGCCGTGGCCGTCGACGGCCAGGGGACGATCTATGCGGCAACCTCACCGCGCGGCAAGGTCTATCGGCTGAAAGAGGGCGGCAAGCCCGAGACGCTCTTCACCTCGGGCGAGGACTATGTCTGGGCGCTCGTCGTCGAGCCGGACGGTGCGCTGCTCGTCGCGACGGGGACGCACGGCCGCCTGTTCCGGGTGCATCCGGACGGCAAGTCCGAGCGTCTGCTCGACGGGGTGGACACGCATGTGCGTGCGCTCCTGCGGCGCGCCGACGGGTCGCTGCTGATCGGCACGGCCGGCCAGGGGCTGTTGCTCGAACGCCAGGTCGACGGCTCCGTCCGCACGCTCGTCGATCCCCCGCAACCCGAGATCGCGGCCCTCGTCGAAGGGCCCGCGGGAAGCTGGTACGCCGCGGCAGTCACCTCGGAGGCGAGCTGGGTCGAGCCGGGGGCACGCATTGCGCCGGCGGCGCCGTCGCCGGCGAGCCCGTCGGCCGACGCGAGCCCCTCCGGCGAGCCCCAGGTGACCGTCACCGTTGCCGCCGAGGGGGATGCTGCCGCGGCGCCGACGCCCGCTCGACCGGCAGCGGGGAAGGGGCCGCGCAGCGAGATCTGGCGCGGCGATGCGGCGGGCCGGGTGGAGCGCGTCGACGAGCTCGCCGAGGACACGGTCTTCGCGCTGCTCTGGTACGCCGACCGCCTCTGGGTGGCGACGGGCGTCGAAGGGCGGCTGTTTACCCTGCCTGGGCCGCGGCTGGTGCTCGAGCGCGACCTCGAGGAGCGCCAGATCGTCGCGTTTGCCGGCGGCACGCGACCGGCCGTGCTGACCACGAACGGTGCGGCGCTCTATCGGCTCGGTGCGGGTCGCGAGGCGTCGGCGGTGCTCACGAGTCCGTCGCTCGATGCCGGGCAGGTGGCGCGCTGGGGGACGCTCACCTGGCTCGGACAGAGTCCGGTCGGCACACGGGTGCGCTTCTCGTTGCGCAGCGGCGGCACGGCCGACCCCGACGAGAGCTGGAGTGCCTGGAGCGACCCGCGCGAGGGGCGGGAGATCGCCGTCAGCGCGATTCGCCCTGGACGCTACCTGCAGTGGCGGGCCGAGCTGACAGGGGATGGGGCCGCGACGCCACGGCTCGTCTCGGTGGAAGTGAGCTATCGCCAGGAGAACCTCCGGCCGCGCGTCGAGCGCTTCGGCGCGATGGAGCCGGGACAGATCCTGGTGCCGACCGGCTACAACCCGGCCGAGCAGGTGTTCGAGCCGCTGCACGCCGCGCGCGGTGGGATGTTCACGACGCTTCGGCCGGTCGACTCGTCGGGAGACGGGCGCGTCAAGCCGCTCTTCAAGCTCGGCTATCGCACCCTGCGCTGGAAGGTCGACGAGCCGAACGGCGACCCGCTCGAGTACGAGCTCGCCTTCCGTCCCGAGGGCGCCGAGCGCTGGCTGCCGATGGGCGAGCCGACCACCGACGAGTACTTCTCGTTCGACGCGGCGGCGTTGCCCGACGGTCTCTACCGTTTCCGTCTGAGGGCGAGCGACCGGCGCGGCAATCCGGGCGAGGAGCCGCTCGTCGACGAACGGACGAGCGAGCCGATCGTCGTCGACCACACGCCGCCGCGCCGCATCGCCACGCGGCGGGAGGCGGGGCGCGTCGTCGTCGAGGTGGAAGACGAGCTCTCGCCGTTGCGCACCGCCGAGGCGAGCGTCGACGGCGGCGAGTGGCGACCGGCCGTGGCGTGCGACGGACTGCTCGACGGGCGGCACGAATCGCTGGTCGTCGACGTTCCGGCGGGTGCGAGGTTCGTCCTCCTGCGGGTCTCGGACGCCCAGTTCAATCAGGTCGCCTTCGATCTCTCGGAGGGCTCGCGATGAACCGGCAGACGCGCCGCATCGCCGTCTACCCGGGTTCGTTCGACCCGGTGCACAACGGTCATCTCGATCTGATCGAGCGCTGCCGCCCGATGTTCGACGAGGTGGTTGTCGCCGTGTTGCGCAACGAAGAGAAGCGCCCGCTCTTCACTCTCGACGAGCGGGTCGCGATGATCGCCGATCTGGTGGCCGACAAGCCGTGGTGCCGGGTCGAGAGCTTCTCCGGGCTGCTCGTCGACTTCATGGAGAAGATCGGCGCCCAGGCGGTGGTGCGCGGCCTGCGCGCCGTCTCGGACTTCGAGTACGAATTCCAGATGGCGTTGATGAACCGGCGCCTGAATCCGCGGGTGGAGACCGTTTTCATGATGCCGCGCGAGGATTTCATCTATCTCTCGAGCCGGCTGGTCAAGGAGGTCTTCGCGCTCGGGGGAGAGCTCTCCGGGCTCGTGCCGGCGCCCGTTCTCGATCGACTGCGCGAGCGGGTCGCCCGAGGATGAGCGGCGCCTCGAACGGGATCGCGGCCTTTCTCCGCGAGTTGCCGAAGGCCGAGATCCACGTCCATCTCGAGGGTGCGATCGCCCCGTCGACGCTGCTCGCCCTCGCCCGACGCCACGGCGTCGCGCTGCCGGCCGACGACGAGGCGGGGCTCACGGACTGGTTCCGCTTCCGCGACTTCGAGCATTTCGTCCAGGTCTATCTCGCCTGCTCGCGCTGCCTGCGCGATCCGGAGGACTTCGCGCGTCTGGTGCGCGACTTCCTCCTCGCTCAGGCCGCCCGCGGGATCGTCTACTGCGAGGCGCACTTCACCATCTCGACCCACGTCGCCAACGGTGCGAAAGCGGGCGAGGTGCTCGACGCGGTCGCCGTGGCGATCGCGGCCGGCGAGGAGGAGACCGGAGTGCGCCTCCGGCTGATCCCGGACATCGTGCGCAATGTCGGTGTGCCGCCGGCGGACCTGACGCTCGAGTGGGCGCTCGCCGGCGCGCGGCGCGGCATCGTCGCGGCCCTCGGCCTCGCCGGCAGCGAAGCGCGGTTCTCCTGCGAGCCGTTTGCCCCGCACTTCGCCGAAGCGGAGCGACGCGGCCTGCATCGCGTCGCGCACGCCGGCGAACATGCCGGTCCCACCTCGGTGCGGGCGGCGCTGGCGCTCGGCGCCGAGCGGATCGGCCACGGTGTGCGAACGGTGGAGGATCCGGCCCTGCTCGCCGAGGTCGTCGCCGACCGCGTGCCGCTCGAGCTCTGTCCCACCTCGAACCTGCTGCTCGGAGTGGCGCCCGACCTGCGGAGCCACCCGATCGCGCGACTGCGCGTGGCCGGGGCCGAGCTGTCGATCAACTCCGACGATCCGGCGCTATTCGCCATCGACCTGCCGGGCGAGCTCGGACGCCTCCACGACGAGCTCGGCTGGAGCGCCGAGACGCTGACCGAGCTCGCCCTCGCCGGGTTCCGCCACGCCTTCCTGCCGGCCGAAGAGAAGGCGCTGTGGGAGCGCGAGCTGCGCAGCCGTGCCCGCGAGCTCGGCGAACGCCATCTCGGCCGCGCGATCCAGGTGTCCGGCTGAGCGAGTCGGCGGTGCGCTCGTGACCTGCGGTCTCGCCAGCGCGGGTCGACCGGGGGAGAATAGCCGCCGGCCGCCACTCTGCCGGCGACCGACGTGCCGATGATCCTCCATACCGTCATCCGCGACTGCCTCTACCTCAACTGGGCGATCCCCGTCGAGGCGGTGCCGGCGTTGCCGGAGCCGCTGCGGGTCGAAGCACACGGCGAGGGGAGCCGTCGAGAGGCGTTCGTCTCGGCGGTGCTCTTCCGACAGGAAGAGCTGCATCACGAGCTCGCGCCCTTCCTCCAACTCGCCTATCCGCAGTGCAACCTGCGGCTCTACGTGCGCGACGGCGACGACATCGCGTCGGTCTTCTTCCTGCGCATGCTGGTGCCGGCCTGGGTGGTGGCCGGGGCGCGCCTCGTCGGCCATCAGCCGGCGATGGCGGCGTCGCTCGACTTCCCGCCGCGCGGTCTCGGCGCCGACCTCGACGCCTGGCGTTGGTCGGTCGCCGCGGGCTCGGCGCTGCGCCTCGAGGCCCAGCCGGGGGCCGGTGCGCCGGGGCCGGGGCCGGATCTTGGCTCGTGGCAGAAGGCGGTGGCCTACTTCCGCGAGCGACCCCGTGGCTATGGGCTGCTCGGCGGCCGGCTGCGCCGGGTCGAGGCGTTCCACCCGACGGTCGAGCACGCCCCGGTTCGTGTCGCGGTGACCGAGACCAGCCTCCTTGCCGAGGCGCTGCCTGACGCCGATCCCGCGCTCTGGCTCCGTCCGCACTCGGCGTTCCTTTGTCCGCGCGTGCCGTTCGCCTTCGATCTCGGGACGTCGGTGCGCGAGGCGTTGCCCGCGCATCTGCCGGCGCCCGGTTGAGGCGGCGTCATCGCCAGCCCGCTTCGGCGTTCTCCTGACATGCGCCACTCGATCGCCGGTCGCCTCGTCTTCTGCCTGCTGCTCGGGTTCCACGGGAGTGTGCAAGCTGGAGCGGCGGCGCGCGAGCTGCCGACGACGCGCGTGTCGCTGCAACTTTCCGGCGCGCCGTCGGAGCTTCTCGGCGTCGATCTGGACGGCGACGGGCGACGCGACCTGCTGCTTTTCGTCGCCTGGTCGCATTGGACCTTGCCGCTGAGCCGCGGGAGGCTATTGAGGTACGACTCACCGCCGGCGAAACGACACCCCGCTTGCCATCAGCCTCTCCGGCGAGCGCGTTGATAGGAGCTCGACATCGAGCAGGTCCTGGCGGGACCTTCCCTCGTCCAGGTCGGAGCCGGCTTCCTCTGGCAGGCGCTAGCCGGGTGCAGCCTGCTGTGGGCAGTCCGACCTTTCTCAGTTCATTCTTCGTCGAGCAGGATGGGCACTGAGGTCCCTGGGCCCAGGGGTGGTAGGACAGGTGTCCTGTCGGGAGTTCATTCGTCGCCGCGTTGGCGGCGCGGCGGACGATCCCTAGACGACAGGCAGATCGCAGAATCGGAGCGGTTCTTTCGTGGCCCTTCCCTCTCGTGAGCGAAACTCGAACCCTACCTGACGGGGCGGGAGACTTCTTGTCTCTGTGTGCTACCGTTGTGCCGACGCGTAGTCGGCCGCTTGCGGATCGGGATGCGCAAGCCTGGGCTCGTCGCCTCGCTGGAACATTGAAGTCGCTGGGGGTCGAAGGAGGGGGGGTCATGAAGCGGAATCGGTGTCCGTACCTTGCCCATTCCACGCTGGCAATCATCGCACTACTTGTCGTTGTCTGTACCGGCTGTGGCAACACGAAGAAGGTCCCGAGCAAGTTAGAACTCCTGGCCGACCCTTCCATTACCGCGCCGGGAAAACCCTTGGCGACGTCCGTGCGCGTTGACGTGTGCCTGGATGCAACTCCCTCTATGGCAGGCTTCGCAGTCGACCCGAGGAGTGAGTACTTGACACTTCTCGATGAGCTTGAGGGAGCCGTTCAGAATCGACTCCGCGACTCCACGGTGCGGTACTTCAAGTTCGGCGAGGCGATTCGCCAAGTGAGTCGAGACGAGTTTCGAAGTGCCAAGGGGGCGGTGTTCTACAACGAACCCGGCATTTTCAAACAGACCAACATCGACCAGGTGTTTCTGAGAGAGGGCCCAAGGCCCGGCCCGCTGGCCGCAAGCACCTTGGTCGGGCGGCCGGCGAGCACCGCTAGCGAAGCTGTGGCGATTGTCGTCACGGACCTCTTTCAACATGACAACGATGTGAACCTCGTGGTTTCTCAGATCCGGAGGAACTGCCTCGAACTAGGGTGCAGCGTTGGACTTCTCCCCGTCATGAGCGAATTCGACGGGATGGTCTTTGATGCACGCGTTCCGTCGTTCCCTTACAAGTCAACGCCGGGTAACCCAAGAACGCGGCGCCCCTTCTATCTTCTGTTCTTCGGCGAGCAGGACCGAATCGAGGAGTTGGTCGAACTCCTCTCCGCAAGGCCTTACATCGACAGGAATAGGCTCCTGCTGGTCTCTCCGAAGATCGTGCGGCACTACTCAGTAGCTGTTAGCAAGGACCCGACTTCCAAAGACCTGAATCTTCGTCATGCGCCAGGCGCCGCCGACGAGTTCGAGTTCGCTTTGAGAAGAGGTGGAACTGGAGGGGTACTTCGCGTCGACTTTCAGTACGACCCGATCATGGCATCCCCAGTAGTCGACCCAACGGGCATCCAGATCGAGGTTCGTACCGGAGCAAGAGGGATGGCCGGTAAGCCGACTGAGGCACTGAAACTCCTCACCGCGACTGCCATTGGCAACAAGGTCTCGACGACTATCGCGCTCGATCTGCCCGGTCCTCCTGGGGAGTATGAGTTTCAATTGCTCTTCCGGGTCGGTGGTGCAGGTGCGTTTACGGCACCGAGTTGGGTTTCAGAGCTTTCGTCGGACAATCCAACACCAGCCGATGGCCCAGCCAAGACCCTAAACCTGAAGCGGTTGGTCGACGAGCTGATTGGGGCCAGTCTCGCGGTGCAGCCCCCTCCGCTCGCAAGAGCGTTCGTGACGGTCAAGAAACTCGGTTGAGGAGAGAAGAAATGCGAACTTCCCCGGTGAACTACATCGTCGCACTCACACTCGCTGGAGTCCTCTGGGCCATTTGTGGCGTTCCGCTCGGGAACTACTTAGCCGACAGCATCTCGCTAGCCCAGGCAACCACGGTCGACTTCGTACGGGTATTCCGAGTGACTTTGGCGATTGCCGCATTGGTGGGGTTCGCCGGATGTGCTCACTGGTTCTTCTACGGGAGTCGCGAAAAAACGGCTGGTGATATGCCTGGAGCGCGCAGGACCTGGAACGTCTGGTTCTTCGTTGAGTTGATCGCGTGCGTTGGTGCTGTCGCCGGTGTGGTCCTGAGCTTTGCGGACGAGAGCTTCATCGCTCGCGACTATCTGCTCCTTGTCATCTCGTCATCCTTGCTGACCTGGGTACTATTCTGGGTTGCGTCGCTGCTCCTGTCGCCACGCGGGGTCATGTACTGCATGTTGGGTAGGCGCTGAGGGCGGGAGGGGGCGATGGCACGCTACTACTACATCGGCATCGGAGGTACGGGCGCTCGCGTTGCTGAAGCGCTTATCCACCTCTGCGCTGCTGGCCAAGGGCCGCGGGAGTTCTTCTTCTTCCTGGTTGACCCAGATCAAAACAACGGGAACCTAGCCAGAACGAAGAAGCTGCTCGACGAGTATCGGGATGTTCGCAAGCTCCTAGGTGGCGGTATCGATGGCCTGTTCGGAACAGAGATCTTGACGCCGCCTGACGCTACGAAGGTCGTGTGGAGCGTGCTTCCCAAGCACGATGCAACGCTGGCGGCCCACATCAAGTATCCAATCCTCGAGCAGCAGAATCGCCCGTTGGCTCAACTCGCTGATGTGCTCTTCACCTCTCAGGAATTGGCCACGGAACTGAATGAGGGGTTCCGGGGGCACCCGTCGATCGGCGCAGCAGTAATGGCGCACCCCGCAGACGAGGAAGACCCCTGGCGGTCATTCTGGGACGATCTGTCGAAGGTTCCCGCACCAGGGGATGCGCGTGTGTTCCTCGCGGGATCGATATTTGGCGGCACAGGGGCGGCCGGGGTACCGACGTTTGGGTCGAGGAATCTCATCAAGTACCACGAAAAGGCGAGGCTCGGGGAGCAGAGTCGTGTAACGCTTGGTGGGTGTCTGGTTCTGCCCTACTTCACCTTCGACTCGAATGTGCCGGCGAGCCAGGCCGACAAGCTGTTCGTGACCTGGAAGGACTTTCCTCTTGCCACTCGAGCTGCGCTCGACTATTACGCTCTTCGTGATACCGAACTCGTCTTTGATGACCTTTACCTCTTGGGAGACAAGTTGGCGCAGAGTGTCGGCGAGTTCGGCGCTGGCGCGAACAATCAGAACAATCGGCCCCACTATGTGGAGCTAGCCGCAGCGCTGGCGACCCTAGATTTCTGGGAGAACTCGAAGCCGATGCCAGCAGTGCGCAGCTTCTTCACTGCGGCCCGCAACGACGAGATCGTGACCTTCGAGTCCCTGCCGGTGACACGCCGCGAAGAAGCGCTTCGGGCGGAACAGGAGCGTTTCCGCTTCAACATGATCGGGATGACGCTTTTTGCGTACGCCGTCAGTACCTACGGCCTCGAGGTCACCGGACCATCGGACGCCGGGGCAACTTGGTACAAGGAGTGGTTCAAGATCGATCCCAAGCGCGAAGACCTAGAGCGGTTCGATCCGAAATCTTCCACTCAAAGAAAGAAGGTGGAGGCAGCCGCGGCCTTTGGAAAGAACTACTTGCGGTGGCTGGCCGGAATGTCGAGTGACGATCGGGTTCAGCTACTAGAGACCGGGGCGCTGCTCGATGAGCAGCTCTGGTCCGAGAAGCAGCCGCGACCACGTCAAGTTAACGAGCGAGGTGTTGGTCAGGTAGTGAGAGGAACCGATGGGGGAGACTTCAACGGGTTCATTTCTGTCCTCAACTACCCAGATACCGCGCCCCAGCGGGGCGCTGACGCCGCGAATCGTCTCCTCTCTGGCTTCGTCACTGCATCGAGGCGCTTTGCTCAGGACAGGTTGAAAGTCCCCGGTCCGCAGGGAATGAGGTGAGCGATGACGACAAACATGCACCTGTACCTTCCTGCGCTTGATGAGAAAAAGGGTGTCAATGTTGCGAGCGTGGCCCGGGCTGCTCTGTGGAGCAACAACTCGGCAGGAGTGCTGAAGGCTATCAGCGCTGGGCTCCTGGTGAGCGACGAGGCCAAGAGCCGAGGCCTAAGCTCAGTGCCAGACATCTGGGCGCGGCCGCTCACTTTTCAGGCGGCGCTGCGACGGGACTCCAAGCACCCGTTGCGAGCGGAGTTGATCCAAGAGTGGCGCGGGCTGCTCAGCCTGTTGGCTCTCTCCAAGCTACACAAGGAAGAAGTCGCCATCGTGCCGGTTCGGACGGACGACGGTCTGTTCAGTAAAGCGCTTCGTCGCCTCAGCCCAAGGCCGATTGAGTTAGAGCCGCGAAGACCCTATCGATGGGAGGACGTCTTTCTCATTTGCTATCGGCCGGCTCAGGCGCGCGAAAGGGAAATCCCCTTGGGTGCGTTGTCCCCGGCCACTCTCGTATATACGGGAGCTGGGTACGCGGAGCAGCTCCGCCAATACCCCTCGCTTTTTCATCGGGAGGGCGTCCTGAGGCCTCCGGATGGAGGCGAGGACAGGGAGTATCTGGCGAAGTGGGTTCGGGAATTGGAGCATCGCCTTAGGCCTCTTGCATCACAGGACGAAGCAATCGCGGACATCAACAGTCTCGTGAAGGCTTGGTTGGAGGATCTGGGGGGGGGGGCGAGCCTGTCGGCCACCCTTCCCGTGGAGGTCAGCCAGTATCACCTTGGTGCCGATACGGCGTTGGGTCTCCGAGATTATGGAATCTACAGAGAAGTTCTCCGGCCTTTGGAGGCCGGCGAAGACACCGGCGCTTCGCCATCCGACGTCCTTCTCCGTACTGGCCGAAACCGCACCAAGCACCCATTCATTGTGGTGATTTCGTCTCAGACTCTCGGCCGCGACGTCAAAGTGTGGCGCACCAAGCGATCAACCCATCTCGGCGCAGTGGCTGATCCCGAAGGAGCTATCGCTCGGCATTTCACCGCCGACAAGGGTAGCGTCATCGATCGAGAGGACCTTGGCGACGCCATTTGGATAAGGCCAGAGAAGTTCTTCCTGACAGATACACTCATTGCCGCCAAAGGCGGGGGAGCGTTTCTTCCGGAGTCGGAAGCCGCAGGCAACAAAGACGCAAAGTTCGTACTTCCGTTCAGGAAGGAGATACTCGACTTCTTTGCACCTCGAAGTCTGATCGAGGTGCTCCGGCCCGAATACAGCGCCACCGAAGCGGGAGTCGTGTTCTCCTTCCGACTTCCCGTTTGGGACGGCAAGGTGGCCGAATCCGTCGAGGTCCGGAAGTTGTACAAGTACAAGGCTCCGATGGAGGGAGAAGGGCGAATCAGAGAGGTGATGCCCCCAGTCCTGTATTTGTTCCCTCAGTACCTCGGGCCTGATTGGCGACGCTATTACCTCTTCCAGCACGGTTTGGCCGACCTAGTCGCCTCGCCGCTGGCAGGAGCGCCGTCGGTTCTTCTGGATGAGCGCGAGAGGGGGGAAACGCGAACCGTTCAGATGATGGGCGATGATCCCTTCCCTGAAGCCGTCGATTTGGAGCTTCAGGACTCAGCTCAAGGCAGAGCTTCAGCAGGAGTAGTACTGCTATTGAGGACCGACGACGCGGCGAGCCAGCGCAGGGGAGGCCAGCTCCATGTCGGAATAGACTTTGGAACCTCTAACACGAACATCTACCGTCTTGATGCAGCTGATGGCGGCGCGATGGCCGAGCAATGGAGCTTCGATTTTCCGTCGCACCTTCGCTCACTAAGTACGGGGGGCGCAGCGGCCAGTGAAGTCCTCCTTAGAGAGTTCGTTCCAAACGAGAAGGTCGAACTCCCGATTGCGACGACCTTGCGACTCCTAAGCCTTGCGAGCCGTGACCATCTCTTCCTGGACTATTTCGCCTTCTTCCCTCGCAAAGATCCGCCGGAATTCCAACTACCGAACGAGGTCCACGGAGACATTAAGTGGAACGAGACGGATCGCAAGACGGACCTCTTTCTTGAGAGCATCCTGTTCCTGATCCTGCTCGAGGTCGCGAGGGAGCGCCCCAGTACCTGTCAACTCCTCTGCTCCTATCCGAAGGCCTTCTCGCCGCTGATGATAGGTCTCTTCAGAGAGGATTGGTCGCGAGTCCGTCAGCGACTCCTCGAAGACCAGACTACGCGAGTCCTTAACGTGAAGCAGGGCGCAGCTGACGCGGGGAGGACCGAATTTCGGGACATTTCCTTCGGGATCGAGGGACAAGCCGCCGGCCACTTCTTCGCTAGCGACCGAATCATCGCCAATCGTTCAGACAGAGCGGAGATTCAGCTCGCTGCTCTTTGCCTCGACGTTGGAGGGGGGACAACCGACATCAGTCTGTGGTTCCGAAACAGGATCGCACTTGACGCTTCCATTAAACTCGCCGGTCGTCAGGTGTCGGATTTGATTCAGAGAAACCACGCGCTGCGAGAATTGCTGTTCTCTCAAACTGCCGCTGTCGCTCTCGGCGAGAAGAACCTCTCGTCGAGCAAGTTTGCAGCGCGACTTAATCTTGTGCTTCGGCAGAATGAGGCGCTCATCCGCGAAGGGCTGATCCGCCACGCCAATCGCCCGGAAGTCATGTGGCTCCGGCGCACTTTGGCCGTGGAGTTCGCAGCGATCGTTTTCTACTCGGCTTCGCTACTCGCAAGCACCGACGCAGCCCAGTCCTGTGGCGCGAAGGGAGAGCTCCTCCGTCAAATCGGTCGCGACAACCTGAAAATGCACTGGGGCGGAAACGCGGCCCGCCTGATCTCCTGGATAGATTTTGGTCGCTTCTCTGAGGAGGGCTCCGCGGCACAGCTTTTCAAGGCCATGCTAATCAATGCGCTCGACGACGCCGGGGCTATTCTCGATGAGGCCTTGCTATTCCAGAAGCAGTCGCCGCGGTACAAGAGCGAGGTCGCTGGAGGTCTAGTCGTGATGGACCAGTCGTCAGCGCGGCAGGAGCAGGGTCCGCGGCCTGCGACTCTCAGAGTTCCACCTGGTGGTAGCGGCGCTCAGTCGGCTGCGGGACTCGTGCTCGGCGAAGACTGTGAGGACCTGCATGGCGCGGTGTCGTGGTTTGAAGCCGTGTCGCCTGCCCGCTTCTTCCCAGAAGCAGGCGGGACGACCTTCCAGAACACCACCATGAGGCGATTCGATCGCTTTCTCGAGATTGTGAACTACTGTGGCGTGGCTTTGGGGCTATTTTCAGAGGACGCGAAGGTCACCCTAAGCCCATCTCAGAGAGCCCTCATTGAGGGTGAAATCCGAGGTGAGTTCATTATTGAGTCAGGGAAGCCACCTGCAAAGAGAGAGGTCGAGCCCGTCTTCATCTCGGAAGTCAAGACCTTGCTTCAGTTGCTCGGCGAGTCCTTCGAACAGACGGGACGTTGATCTGAGGGGAAGTGGCGGGGAGCCCTGGAGCACGGAACATGCCTCTCGTTGGAATCGACCTCGGAACCACCTTCAGCTGCGTCGCGTGCGTGGGCGACGGCGGCGTTCCAACCGTCATAAGAGACGGCCAAGGCAATACGGAGGTCCCATCCGTGATCTCGTTTGACGGGCGAGATGCGTATGTTGGCTGCGCAGCTGTGGAGAGGAAAGGAGTTCTCCCGCATACCATTTTCGAGTTGTTCAAGCGCGACATTGGGAAGCCCCTCGACTCTGCACATGGAGGGGCGGCCCCTTATGAGGTTGGAGGCTTCAAGTTCGGCGCGGCGGGAATGTCGGCGATTCTCCTTCGGTACCTGAAGAAGCAGGCCATCAGGCACTTTCGCAAGACAGGAGAACTCGATGAGACAGACGATCGGAAGGTTGCGCTTGACGCTGTGATTACTGTTCCTGCGTCTTTTGGGGACAAGGAGCGCAACGAAACGAAACTGGCTGGGGAGGCTGCAGGGTTTCGTGTAGTCGGGATGATCAACGAGCCGACTGCAGCAGCCCTCGCTTTTGGCCTGGGCAGGAAGGAGGAGCTGCGCATCCTCGTGTTCGACCTCGGTGGAGGGACATTCGATGCGACCCTCCTCCGGATGGCAAGTGGAGTTGCCACGGTTGAGGCGACTCGCGGAGACAACTCGCTCGGCGGGAAGGACTTCGATGATCTCATCGAGAGGTACCTAGCTGCTGCTGCCTTCCGCGCAACGGGAGTTCACGTTCCCGAGGAACGGGGGTTCGAGCTTCAGAGACACGCGAGGCGAGCGAAGCACGAACTAAGCGAATGCGAGCAGGTTGAAGTCGCCATGACGCACGGCGGAGAGGACTTGGTACTCACACTCCATCGCAAGTCTACTCACTCGTCTTTGAGAGTGCGGCCCTCGGGAGAGAATCATGAATTCTACTTCGAGGAGCGCTCAACGGATCTTCTTCATCGATGCCGAGCAATCTGCGAAACGCTCTTCGACGAGGTCAGCATCGAGACGAAGGCTGGTACTCGAAGGGTGAGATGGTCTGATATCGACGAGATTGTACTCGCAGGTGGTTCCTGTCGGATGCCCATGATCGCGGAGATGATCGAGAGGGTCTCCGGGAAGAGGGTGCAGCGACACATTGAGGGATTCAGTTACGACACGGCAATCGCGGTTGGTGCTGCCCTGTACGGAGTCCATCGCGAGGACGTCTCAGATGTCCTTTCACACGGAATGGGAGTCAAGGTTTTGGAGGACGGGAGACCCAGGGTCGACTGCCTCGTTGAGAGGGACACTCGAGTCCCGGTCACGGCCGAGCGCAGCTATCGGGCTCCCGCGGGCGCGGTATTGGAGGTATACGAGGGCGAATCGCGAGCGCCTGACGAGTGTGAGTTGCGCGGTCGCCTCGAGCTGAACAACCCGGAGGGACAGGTCCGAATCGAGATGGCATGGAGTTCGGACGGAATTCTAAGAGTGCTGGCCGACTTCCCGCCCCATGGCCGCCGGGAATTGGAGATTAAGAACGAGGACTTTCAGTTCGGGCGACGTCTCGCACTTCTAAGGGAGAGAGTTGCCTCCCTCACAGTCCACGCATGAACTGGTTCGACCAAGTGTCGCAGCTTGTCATTGTTGCTGAGGCTGGTGCCTACCAAGGAGTTTGTCATCTCTTCTTTCTCTCCTCAGCGAGAGAACCTCACCGCAAGAGCATGGCCGAGGCCGGTCCCCGGGACCAAGAGGCTTTGTACTGTCGAGGGAGAAGAAACGGAGAGGCGAAGTGAAGCGGCCTGACGACCGACCTGAACCAACTCTGCCGGGCCTTCCGCGGGAAAAAAAGGACGCGGATCTCGCACTTCCCAGCGGAACTGAGGGGGTCGTGTCACTTCCTCGCCAAGCACCAAGAGACGTGCCAACCGACTTCCGTGAAGCCTCGACGCTGCGCCTCGATCTTTCAGAGTTCGAATCAGGCGAACCGGCTGCGCCTCCCCAGCATTGTGCTCTCGAAGACCAAATTCGTGCCGCGACCAGGACGGGAGGCCTCACACAGCTTCCTCCTGATTTCGACGAACCCACTGGTGGTTGGACCACGATCACCTCGACGAATCCGTTTGAAGTTCTTTTCCTGGACCATCGACAGGCCGCAGCGATCTCTGCCGAGGTGATAGCTGCCCACTACCGGCTCATTGGTGATTTCTGGGCGAAGAAGCTCGGTTTCATGAGGATGTCGGGGTCGAGGTCGATGATCCTCCGGAAGTACGGAGGTGAGCACGAGAGTGAGAAGCTCATTGAGAGCTACCCAAAGCGGCTCCGAGAAGCCTTCGAGCGACTTGAGACACCTGAGGCAATCGAGAATGTTCTCAAGGAGCTTGAAGCCGAAAGTAGAAAGAGAGCCCAGGAACGGCTTGAAGAGAAGCTCTCGGACTATCTGGTCGATCGCACACTCCAGCCGGTTGAGACCCGCGCCTTGTTCGAGTATGCGGCCTCTCAGAATCTCCGCGTATCCGAGGTCGCTGACTATGTTCACAGCACACTCGTGGGGCGTGGCCTACAGGCACTGGGTCACCCAGTGGGGAAGACGCTTGCTGAGCAGCTCATTTCGGTACCCTGGGGCGACTCTGGCTTTTCCAGGCCAGAGCGGCTAGTGGACAAGGGAGACCGGCGATTCGAAGGCCTCCGGCGAATCGCACAACTGACCGCCTTGATCGCCACCGCCTTCATCGCTGTGGCGTTTCTCATCCGAGAAAGCCGAGTACCAGCGTCAGTGAAGTCGACGGATTCCGGAGTAGTGAACTCACGCGGCGGAAGTGTGTCGACTCCGATACCGACGCCTCCCCTCGTCCAGGTGAGTCTAACGCCGGCGGCGCGAGAGCCCCGGCCAAGCGCTGAGCTAGCGCGGGCGACTCAGGCTCGGAAGCAGCAGGATGCTGCTGAGACGGCGCGAAGGAGAAGGGTGGAGGCCTGCAAGTCGATAGTCGAAGGTCTTGGAGAGACTATCGCCGTCTTTCAATCTCAGGAGAGGTTCGAGGAAGCTAGAACGCAGATTGGGGTGGCATCGACGGAGTGCGCAGGCCTGGGCGCAGAGATCGCCAGCGAGCTGTCGACGCTAGCTGCGCTTGGCCGGCAGGTAGCCGAAGCGGAAGTCAGTTCGCGGGTAGCCGCCCTGGCAGCGGGACAGGAAGCTAAGGCCTGGCGGGACAAGATCGCTGTGATCGATTCAGAGCTGGCCAACAACCAGCTCATCGAGGCGAGAGACGCCGCCTCTCGAATCATGGCGGATCCCACGGCGCCGCCAGACATTGCCGAGAAGGCTAGTCTTCAGCGCCTTGAGGCGATCAGGCGGATCAAAGAGGCCTTTGAGGGCTTCAGCCCTGGTGTTTCATCGAAACAGGTTCGACCTGCTAAACGACCAGGAGGGGGAACGCCATGAGGAAGGGTCTGTCGGTTCTTGCTATTCTCACCGTCCTACTTGTCCCGATCGAAGGCTGTGCTACTTCCCGCACGGGGAAAGCCTCCCAGATCGGAGCGATACTCGGGGGGCTCGCTGGAGCTGTCGTCGCGGTTGCGACCGGGCACAAGGACAACATCGTTGGCTATGCAGCTGTCGGTGCTGCAGCGGGTGCCGGCGTCGGTTATGCAATAGGAAGAGCTCAGGACAGAAGGCTCGCCAACAGAGACGAGGCTGTCAGAACGGCAAACTACCAACCTTCGCAGGGATTCCATCTCGGCATTACTAGTGTCGAGGCGATACCTGCACAAGTGGCTCCAGGCAACACCTCCCAGATTCGCGTAACTTGGCTGGCAATCTCCCCCAACCCTTCGGACAGCATCCAAGTGAGGGCGGCACTCACCTTCAAGCTGGCGAACGGAGACGAGGCGGCATCGAGCATCTCAAACCTTCAGCCCTTGGACAACGGGGGAGGTATCGTTGAAACCACGATTGACCTTCCGATACCAGCTAGGGCGCCACTCGGCTCTTACGCCCTCGACGTGCAGCTCAGCGATTCGATGAATCGTGTGGCACGAACGAGCACAGTGCCAGTGTTCGTCGGATGAAGAGGGACTCCGCAGCCGCAATGGAGAGCCCTTCGTCCGCCGGTATCTCTCGCGGCGAGGCTCCTTGGCTTGCATGTGTGGGGGGGCGTGCGCCGAATTCTCAAGCCAGATCCGGCGAGACCGTCAAATGTGTTCCGGCCGCAGTCGAGAATGATCGAAAGGAAGATCAAGGACCGCAGAGGGAGCGCTTAGCGGTTGATCTTGTGTAGCCGGGAGAGGAGGTTGAGATGCCGTTCTTTGAGGGTGCAGTTAGGACACCTCAGGCTGCTGGGGCATTTGCCGGAGGGTGTGGGCGCCTGTGGTTTCGGCATGTGGGTTGCGCAGCTCTTGTCGTCGCTTCCCTTGCAAATGGGGGCTGCGCCAAGGACCCCAACTGGCAACGCAACAGGCTGCGAGAACTGCGCGCCGAGCAGACGGAGATCGCCGATACGCTTTATCGGGAGTACGGTGGTGCTCCGATTGCGAAAGCTGTGAGTCAAAGTGGGGCTGAGTCGACCAATTCGACGATGGCTCGGGCTCGCGAACTCCTGACGGGTGCCGTGGCGGAAGTCGATCGTTCTCTATTCGAAGCCTACCTTGTGGAGATCGGGGAGGGTAAACGAGCTCCTGCCCTCTCAGCCGAGGCGAGGGAGTTCTTTGCGAGACGCGAGGTGAAGAAGTCGGCTAGGCGGTTCGTTCAGTTGGGCGACGAGATTCGAGACCTAGAGAGAAAGCTCTCGCGCCCGCCTTCAGAGTGAGGTTGGCTGCCGTGGAGCGCTGCCGGATCAGCCATCGGCTCGCGCCTAGATCTTGAAAGGCATTCCGGCCTCGCTCCGGGCGGCGCCGGGGCGTTCGCCGAGCGTCCGGAGGTCCTCGCGGTCGATCTCGACGGCGACGCGCGGCCGGAAGTCCTGGTGCTGTCGGAAGAGGACGGCCGCGGTGTGATTCACCTCCTCCGCTTCGACTGACCTCGTCCTTCTGCGCCGCATGCTGCGGCGACGGTGCGCCGCCGAACGGGCGAAATCGCTGTGCTAGCATCCGCCGCCATGACTTCACAAGGTGCGGTCGATCCCCGCGATCGCCGTCCGCAGCGCATCGCGGTGCTGCCCGGCGACGGCATCGGACGGGACGTGACGGCGGAAGCGGTGAAGGTGATCGAAGCTGCGGCGGAGCGCTGGAGCCTGCCGCTCGAGCTGGTTCACGAACCCTGGAGCGCCGATCACTATCTCGCCACCGGCGTGAGCATTCCCCCGGGCACGCTCGAGCGCTACCGCGACGAGTTTGCCGCGATCTTCATCGGCGCCTACGGCGATCCGCGGATCCCCGACATGCGGCACGCCGCCGACATCCTGCTCGGCACGCGCTTCAACCTCGATCTCTACATCAACTTCCGCCCCTGCAAGCTGCTCGACGCGCGGCTCTGTCCGCTCAAGGACAAGCGCGAGGCCGACGTCGACTTCTTCGTCTTCCGCGAGAACACCGAAGGGGCCTATGTCGGCGTCGGCGGCTTCTTCAAGAAGGGCACGGCCGACGAGGTGGCGGTGCAGGAAGAGATCCACACGCGCAAGGGCGTCGAGCGCATCATCCGGGCCGCCTTCGAGTGGGCCGTCGCCAACGGGCGGAGCAAGGTGTGCATGGCCGACAAGTCGAACGTCATGCGCTTCGGGCACGACCTCTGGCAGCGCGTCTTCGCCGCGGTGGCGGGCGAGTTCCCGTCGATCGCCTCGTCGCACATGTTCGTCGACGCCCTGGCGATGCAACTGGTGCGAGCGCCCGAGCAGTTCGAGGTGATCGTGACCAACAACATGTTCGGCGACATCCTCACCGACCTCGGATCGGCGCTGCAGGGCGGACTGGGGGTGGCCGCCTCGGCCAACCTCCATCCCGGACGGACGTCGATGTTCGAGCCGGTGCACGGTTCGGCGCCGAAGCACGCCGGCACCGGACGCGCCAATCCGGTGGGTGCGGTGCTCTCCGCCGGACTGATGCTCGACACGCTGGGCCACGCCGAGGCGGCACGCGAGATCGAGGCCGCGGTGACCGCGGCGCTCCGTGCCGGCGAGTGCACGGTCGACCTCGGCGGTACCCTCACCACGTCGCAGCTCGGTGACCGGTTGGCGCGGGCGATCGCCGCGCCGGCCGCCGCTCGTCGCTGAACGGCGGCCTGTCGATGCAGCCGCGCGAGAGCGAGCTGGTCCACGACTGGAACCGCGCGGGCGAGCTCCCGCTTCCGGCCCGCGGAAGGGTGCTGCTCAACGACGAGACGTTGCGCGACGGGCTGCAGTCGCCCTCGGTGCGCACGCCGTCGATCGAGCAGAAGGTCGAGATCCTGCACGGGCTCGTCGAGCTGGGCATCGACGCGCTGGACATCGGTCTGCCCGGCGCCGGTCCGCACGTGGCGCGCGACGTCGAACGGCTGGCGCGCGAGATCGCCGAGCGGCGGCTGCCGATCTCGCCCAACTGTGCCGCGCGGACCGTGCGCGCCGACATCGAGCCGATCGTCGAGATCGCCCAGCGCACCGGCCTGGCGATCGAGGTCGCCTGCTTCCTCGGCTCGAGTCCGATCCGCCAGTACACCGAGGGATGGGAGCTCGACCGCATGCTGCGGCTCACCCGCGAAGCGATCGAGCTCGCCGTCGGCGAGGGGTTGCCGGTGATGTACGTCACCGAGGACACCACCCGCGCCGCGCCCGAGGATCTGCGGCGGCTCTACACCGAGGCGGTGGCTGCCGGCGCGCGGCGGGTGTGCATCGCCGACACGGTCGGGCATGCGACGCCGGTCGGGGCGCGCAACGTGACGCGGTTCATCCGCTCGGTGGTCGACGCCACCGGCGTGGCGGTGGAGGTCGACTGGCACGGCCACGACGACCGCGGTCTGGCGGTGGCCAACGCGATCGCCGCGGCGGAGGCCGGGGCCGACCGCCTGCATGGGACCCTGCTCGGCATCGGCGAACGGGTGGGCAACACACAGCTCGACCAGCTGTTGGTCAACTTCCAGCTCATGGGCTGGATCGATCGGCCGCTCGATCGGCTCGGGGCGCTCTGTGCCGAGGTCGCGGCGACGACCGGCATTCCGATTCCGGACAACTACCCGATCGTCGGGCGCGACGCTTTTCGGACGCAGACCGGGATCCACGCCGCCGCGATCCTCAAGGCGAAGGCCAAGGGCGACGACTGGCTCGCCGACCGGATCTACTCCGGCATTCCGGCGGCGATGATCGGCCGGCGCCAGGAGGTCGAGGTCGGACCGATGAGCGGACAGGCCAATGTCGTCTACTGGCTGACCGAGCGCGGGCTCTCGGCACCGCCCGATCTCGTCCAGGCGATCTTCCGCCGCGCCAAGTCCGCCACCGAGGTGCTGTCGGAGGCGGAGATCGTCGAGCTCTGCCGGTTGCACTCGAAGGCCGGATCGCCCTGAGCCGGGCGCGGCGGAGGCGGCGCGTTTGACTCCGGCGAATCGGCTCGGTTCCCGCGTCGCGCTCTTCGCCGCGAGCTTCGTGCTCTTCGCCGGGCTGGCGGGCGTGCTGGCCTGGCGCGTCCCGGAGCTGCCCGACCTCGACTCCTACTACCATCTGGCGGTGGCGCGCGAGTACGCGCACGCACCGGGCCTCGCGACCTTTCCCTGGGCGCGGTTTTCGCTGATGCGGGACGGCTTCGGCGACAAGGAGCTGCTCTTTCACTGGCTCCTCGTGCCGTTCGTCGTCGAGGGGACCTCGACTGCTGGGGGGCGCCTTGCCCTGGCGCTGCTCGCGGCCCTGTCGCTCGCGCTGATCGGCTATCTCTCCTGGGTAGCGATCGGTCGGCTCGGGCTGCTCGCGCCGTTCGCGGTGGCGCTCCTCTCGCTCGATGCCACCTCGCGGCTGGCGCGGCTCCGACCGGAGTTGCTGGCCTTGCCGCTGCTTCTGCTCGCCGCCTGGGCGGCGGCGGCACGGCGCCCGCGCTGGCTCGCGCCGATCGGTGCGCTCTTCGCGCTCTCGTACACGGCCTTCCACCTGCTCCTCGGTCTGGCGGCCCTCTGGTGGCTCGACCGCTGGCGACGCGAGCGGCACCTCGACTGGGCGGTCCCGCTCTACACGACCCTCGGGGTGACCGGCGGCCTCGTCGCCCACCCGCAGTTTCCGGCCAACCTCGCGATCTGGGCGGCGCAGAACATTGCCTTCTTCCGCTGGCGCGGGGTGCTCGATGTCGGCGCGGAGATCCTCCCGGCGCCCGCGTCGGTGGTGCTCGGGGCGAACTTCGGTTGGTTCCTGCTCGCCGTCGCGGTCTGGGCGGCGCGGCGTCCGGTGGTGCCGCGAGAGCCGGAGCGAGGGCGGCTCGATGCGGGACCCTTCGTCGTGGCGGCGGCGCTTTTCGGCGTGATGTACCTTGCGATGTGGCGTTTCGGCGTCTATTTCTACTGCTTCGCCACGGTGGCGATCGCCTGGAGCCTCGCGGCGCGCGGCTGCACGGCCGGCGCGCGTCTGCCCCTTCCCGGCGGGCGCAGCGCACCGCTCGGCGCGGTCGCGGCGGCGATCACGCTGGTCGGCTCGCTTGCGGCGCTCTCCGCGGCCGCCGAGACGCTCGTCGGCGGAGGACCGCGGTCCGGTCGCGAGGCCGACTGGGCGGCCTTCGGCCGCGCCATGCCGGCGGGGGCGCGCGTGGCGGCTCACTGGGGCTACGCGGAGGTGTTCTTCTTCTTCGCTCCCCAGGCGCGCTACCTCGCGATGCTCGACCCCGTCTTCACCGCCTTGCCGTACCCGGACAAGCTCGCGGCCCACGAAGCGCTGTTCGACGGGTCGGAGCCCGATCCGGTCTTCCTGACGGCCGCCATCCTCGAAAGCGATCATCTCGCGCTGCAGCGCGAGGGCACCGCCCCGGCTCTGCTGGCACGGCTCGCGGAGGATCCTCGGATCGTGGCGCTCCACGACGGGCGCAGTGGCCTCTTCCGTCTGACCCCGGGGCGCAACGAGGCGTTTCGTCTCGATTGGCGAACGGCGCCGGCGTCCCCCACAGAGCTCGGGGATGCGGGGAGCGACAGCGGCCCGCCGGCGACCGTCGCCTATCCGCGACCGGAGGATCCCGCGCTGCGCGGGCTCGAAGGCTATGTCGACGCCCGGCGCGTCCTTTCCGATGGCGGCTGTGCGAGGTTCGAGAGCCGCGAGCCCGGCTGGCTCGGGAGGCGGCGCTTCGAGTTCTCGCCGGCCGGCCCGGGGACTCTCTGGCTGAACGGCCAGCCGCTGGTCCGGCTCGGTCGCGTCTCCGGAGCGGTGCTTGGCCAGGGGGCTCGCGTCGAGGTGGAGGGTTCCGGGCAGGAGGCGACCTGGCGCGTCGTGGTCTGTCCCGACCCGGCGACCGGGCACCAGGGCTTCTACCTGCGGGCGCTGGCGATGCCCTCCGCCGATGGGGCCGGCCCGGGCCGGTAGAATAGCGACGATGTGGATCGAACGACTCACCGTCGGCCCCCTGGAAGAGAACTGCTACCTGCTCGGTGCCGCCTCGGGCTCCGAGCTCGCCGTGGTCGACCCGGGAGCCGAGAGCCCGCGCATCGTCCAGGCGATCGAACACTCGGGGCGGAAGCCGATGGCGATCCTGCTCACCCACGGCCACGTCGACCACATTTCGCACTGCGCTCACCTCGCCGAGCGCTTCGGCATTGGCGTGCGCATCCATCGCGCCGACCTGCCATACCTCGAAGCACCCCAGTGGCCCGAGCTCGAAGCGCTGCTCGGAGCGCGTCCCTGTCCGGCGCCGGCAGGATGGCTGGTGGAGGGCGAGCGGCTCGAGGTCGCCGGTCTCTCGCTCGAGATCCTGCACACGCCCGGGCATACCCCCGGCGGCGTCTGCCTCGTCGAGCGAACCTCCCGGCAGATCGTCTGCGGGGACACGCTCTTTCGCGGCAGCGTCGGGCGAACCGATCTCCCGGGGGGGGACTCCCAGGCGCTCGTCCGCTCGATTCGCGAGAAGCTCTTCGCGCTCGAGGGCGACTTCCTCCTCTGGCCGGGGCACGGTCCGGAGACCTGGCTCGAGGCGGAGCGACGCGACAACCCGTTCGTCGGTCGGGACGCGCGACCGTTTTTCGCGTGAAGGTTTCCGAGGCGCCCTGGCGCCGGCTCCTGTCGGCGTTCGTCGAGGCGCTCGAGCTCGAGCGGGGGTTGTCGCCGCGCACCGCCTCGGCCTATCTCGGCGATCTCGTGCGGCTCGGCGACGATCTCGAGCGGCTCGGCGTCGACCCGCTCGGCGCAAACGCGGCCGACCTCGCGGCGCACCTGCGCCGGCTTCGCGGGCGGGCGATCGCGCCGCGATCGGTGAATCGGGCGCTGGCGGCAATCCGTGGCTACTACGCCTACCTCGTCGGCCGGGGCGAGCGTGCGGACGACCCGTCACTCCCGTTGCTCGCCCAGCGAACGCTGCGCCACCTGCCCGAGGTGCTCGACGAGGGACAGGTCGAGGCGTTGCTCGGGGCGCCGGAGGTCACCGAGCCGGCGGGCCTGCGGGATCGCGCGATGATCGAGCTGCTCTATGCCACGGGCCTCCGCGTCTCCGAGCTCGTCGGCTTACGGCTCGTCCAGCTCCGCCTCGACAGCGGCTTCCTGCTCGCCTTCGGCAAAGGGGAGAAGGAGCGCGTCGTCCCGGTGGGCGAGGCCGCCGAGGAGTGGTTGCGCCGCTATCTGCGCGAGGTGCGACCGCAGCTCGCGCGCGGTCGTCACGACGCCGTCTTCGTCAACCGGCGGGGCGCGGCGATGACGCGCCAGGGATTCTGGAAACTGCTGCGCGACTACGGGCGCGCCGTCGGGATCGCCGATCTCCATCCGCACGCCCTGCGCCACAGCTTCGCCACCCATCTGCTGGAGCACGGCGCCGACCTGCGCGCGGTGCAGACGATGCTGGGGCACGCCGACATCTCGACGACCGAGATCTACACCCACGTCCACAGCGAACGACTCAAGCGGGTCTATGACCGATTCCATCCCCGCGCCTGAGCGGCGGTTCGGCGACCTCCGGTGGCACGCCCTCCTGCGGGCGGCGGTGGCGTCGGGATTGCTCGCGGTCGCACCGAGCGGCGCCGACCTGGTCGTTCTGACCGGGGGCGACATTCTCAAGGTGCGCTCCTACGAGGTCGTCGGCGAGCGGGCGAAGCTCGAGCTCGCCGCGGGCGGCCGGATCGAGCTCTCCCTGCTCCGCGTCGAGCGGGTGGTGGACGACGAGATCGAGGAGTCTGCGGTCGAGGAGCCCGAGCCTCCGGCGCCGCTCTCTCCCTTCAGCCTGCGTTTCGTGCCCGATGCCGACACGACGGCGCGGCCGTTCGGCGCAGAGATCTCCGCGGCGGGTCAGCGGCACGATCTGAACCCGCGGTTGATCGCCGCGGTCGTCGCCGCCGAGTCCGGCTACCGGGCGCGAGCCGTGTCGAACAAGGGGGCGCGAGGGCTGATGCAGCTCATGCCGGCGACCGCCCTGCGCTTCGACGTGACGCCGCACGAGCTCTTCGACCCGGCGCGCAACCTGGAGGCCGGGGCACGTTACCTGCGCTGGCTGCTCGACCGCTATGCCGGGCGGCTGCACCTGGCCCTCGCCGCCTACAACGCCGGCGAAGGGGCGGTCGACCGCTACGACGGCGTGCCGCCGTACCGGGAGACGCGGCGCTACGTTCGGCGGGTCTACGAGCTCTTCGGCGTGACTTCCGGGCGGTAGGAGAGCACGACCACCGTGCGGTCGTCCTCGACCGGCTCCTTGCCGATGAAGGCGAGAACGGCGGCGAGCAGGCGGTCGCGCACCGCCTCGGGCGGAGTGGCAGGTCCCGCCAGTGCGGCGGCGACCCGCTCGTAGCCGAACGGCTCGCCGGCGGCGTTGCGGGCCTCGATCAGTCCGTCCGACAGCCAGACCATCGACTCGCCGTCGCCGAGGCGCAGTTCGCGCTCGCCGAACGCCTGACCGAGGAGGCCGAGCGGCGGGCTCGGCAACAGGATCTCCTCGACGCCGCCGGCGTGGATGCGGTAGCAGGGCGGATGGCCGGCGTTGATCAGCAGGAGGCGCCCGTCGGCAGGCTCGAAGCGGGCGAGCGTCGCGGTGACGAAGGTCCGGCGCTCGGAGCGGATCATGTCTCCCAGACGGCTGAGCGTGTTGCGCGGCGTCTCGCCGTTCTCGACGAGGATGCGCAGGGCGGCCTTGAGCATCGCCATGCGCAGACCGGCTGGGAGTCCATGCCCGGCGACGTCGGCGATCACCACGGCGATCGCCGTGTCGTCGATGCGCAGGATGTCGAAGTAGTCGCCGCCGATCGCGGCGCTGGGCTCGAAGGAGGTGGAGAAGCGCACGCCGGCGAGCTTGAGGGTCTCGCGCGGCAGCAGGTCCTGCTGGATGCGTTGCGCCAGCTCGAGCTCCTTGTCGAGCACCTCCTTCTGGGCCGCCGTGGCGACGAGCTCCTCGAGATGCGCTGCCATGGCGTTGAACGACCTCTGGAGCTCGCCGAGCTGGTCGCGGCGCCGGACGCGGATGCGGTTCTGGAAGTCGCCCCGCCGGAGCGCCTCGGTCGCCGACGAGAGCCGGTTGACGGCGCGCGAGAGCCCGAAGATCATCGTCAGGGCGATGGCCGCGGCGACCACGTAGATGTCGAGCAGCACCGCCGCCAGGCCGAGAAAGAGGAGCCAGGCGGTCGTGTCGACCTCCGCCGAGCTGGCCAGCAGGTGCTCGCGCAGAGCCTCCGGCGAGGCGACGAGCGCCGCCGCGGCGTAGTCGGCCACCTCGGTGCCGGAGTCGAGCGCGCGCACCGCGCCGGAGAGCTCCACCCACTCGATCCAGGGCCGCTCGCGCCAGCTCGGCGCTCCGGCCAGCCGCGGAGGGAAGCGCGCGTAGAACGCCGCGCGTTCGGCCGGGGTCGAACCGAAGCGCAACTGCCGCAGCGCCACCCGCCGGCCGCCGAACTCGAAGAACGTCACCGGCTTGCGGCGTGGGTCGTCGGAGCGGAAGAGGCTGACGCGTGCGTCGATCGCCGCCTGCAGCGCCTCGTCGAGCCCGTTGGAGCGGAGAGCGACGACGCCGAAGCTGCCGCGAAGGCGCGCGGTCGCGAGGGCGAGCGTGCCGTCGGCAAGCGCGACGAACGTCGGATTCGGCTCACGTCGTGTCGTGCGTGGGGTCTCGGCGCCGACCATCCAGGCGGGGAACGAGGAGGGTGCGAGCTCGCTGCCGGCGACCCGTCGCCCCTGCCGGTAGATCGCCAGGTGAACCGGGTCGTCGGCCCGCGACGCGACGAGCTTGGCGGGTGCGTCGCCCGCTTGCAGCCTCGTCGCCGCCAACTCGGCGGTGGCGGCGAGCTCGCCGACCACGGAGCTCGCGGCATCGCGGTAGAGGTGACCGAGGAAGGCCCCGGACAGCAGGTAGCCGCCGACGACGATGAGCAGGACGAGCATCGGGATCGGCAACACGCCGACGAGGAAGTAGGAGAACGCCAGGCGGCGACCGACGCGCCAGAGCAGCCGCCGCCAGACGACGCGCACCGTCCAGAGCAGGGCGACGAGCGCCAGGAGCGCCGCCACGGCCTTGCCGAGCGGGGCGAGCACCGGCCAGTCGCTGAGGCCGAGGAGCGCCGAGACGACCAGGCCCGCGGCGAGCGCGAGCGAGCGACGGGAGGTGGATTTCATCGGCAAGGTGGTGAGTCCCTGGGGAGATTACGCAGGCAAGGACGCGGAGTTTGGCGGCAGGAGCGGCCCCTTCTCCCTGGTAGAATCGCCCCGACCGCATGCGGGGTGCCGCGGTCGTCCGGGGCGCCCCAGGCAAGGAGGAGAAGGTGTCGCGACTGCCTCGTGGGCAAGAGTACCTGAAGACCGGATTCACCGCCGAGGCGGCCGCCGCCGCCCGCTTCCGCGCCTACGCCCGGCGCGCCGAGAGCGACGGGCGAGCCAACCTCGCCAAGGCCTGGCTCGAGCTGGCTGCCGAGAAGGATGCGCTGGCAATCGCTCAACTCGAGGCGACCGGCCAGGTGCGCGGCGAAGGGCACGATCTCGCCACCGCGCTCGCCGAGGAGCGCTACGAGAACGAGTCGCTCTACCCGCGGATGCAGCGCGAGGTCGACGCCGCGACCGGCGAGGTCTTCGCTTCGGTGATGGCGGCGCAGGAGCGGCACGCCGCGCGCCTGCGCGAGCTCTCCGTCGAGCTGCGGCGGAGTCTCGGCGATCTCCCTGTCGCCTGACGGTCGCGCCTTCGACCACGTTGGACCGCGCGTCGAGCTACGGTAGGATCGTCGAGCTCGCGCGCCCGGCGCGCCGCCCAAGGGAGGGCCCATGCAGCTTACCGGGGAATCCTGGATCACCACGCAGCTCTCGGCGGTTTCCGATTGGGCGCAGAAGAACTCCTTCTGGCCGATTCCCTTCGGGACGGCCTGCTGCGCGATCGAGTTCATGGGCGTGGTGTCCAGCACCTACGACATGTCGCGCTTCGGCTACGAGGTCGTGCGGTTCTCGCCCCGCCAGAGTGACCTGATGATCGTCGCCGGTACCATTACCGACAAGATGGCTCCGGTGCTCAAGAAGATCTACGACCAGATGCCCGATCCGAAGTGGGTCGTGTCGATGGGCGCCTGCGCCTGCTCGGGCGGCTTCTACCGCGCCTACCACGTCATGCAGGGGATCGACGAGATCATTCCGGTCGACGTCTACGTGCCGGGCTGTCCGCCGTCGCCCGAAGGGCTCATGTACGGCATCCTGCAACTGAAGGAGAAGGTGGGCCGCGACCGCAAGGCCCGGCTCAAGAGGGAGAAGGCCCGTGCCGGTAGCGACCGCGATGCCAACGCCGCTGCTTGAGCGCTTCCCTGCCGGGAGCGTCGTCCCCGAAGAGGGTCTCGACCAGCCCACCTGGGTGGTGGCTCGGGAGGTCCTGCCGGAGCTCGCCCGCGCTCTGCGGGACGACCCGGCGACCCGCTTCGACATGCTGCTCGACCTCTGCGGCGTCGACTTCCCGGATCGTGACGAGCGTTTCGAGGCGGTCTATCACCTCTACTCGGTGCCACGGGCGGAGCGGCTGCGTCTGAAGGTGCGGGTGCGCGAAGACGACCCGGTGCTGCCCTCGCTCGTCGGCGTCTGGAAGGCTGTCGACTGGTTCGAGCGCGAAGCCTGGGACATGTTCGGGCTGCGCTTCGAGGGCCACCCGAACCTGCGCCGGCTCCTCTGTCACGACGGCTTCCAGGGGCACGCGCTGCGCAAGGACTACGACCCGGCGCGGCGCTGGATCCTCACCGAGGACAAGATCTTCCATCCGAAGCCCGAGGCCCCGGAGACCGAGGACTCGATGTTCGAGCGGATGACGATCAACATCGGCCCTTCGCATCCGGCGATGCACGGCACGTTCCGCTTCGTCGCCACGCTCGACGGCGAGCAGATCGTCGCCTCGGAGGTCGAAGTCGGCTACCTCCATCGCTGCTTCGAGAAGATGTCGGAGACCCACAGCTGGCAGCAGGTGATCCCCTACACCGACCGGCTGAACTACTGCTCTTCGTTCATCAACAACGTCGCCTACTGCCGCACGGTGGAGAAGATGCTGGGGGTCGTCGTGCCGCCGAAGGCGGTCTGGGCGCGCACCATCCTCTCCGAGTTCTCGCGCGTCATGGACCACTGCGTGGCCAACGGCTCGACGCTCGTCGACCTCGGCGCGTTGACCAACTTCTGGTACTTCTTCCAGCCGCGAGAGGAGATCTACGGGCTGCTCGAGTCGGTGTGCGGGGCGCGCCTGACCGTGTCGGCCTGCCGGATCGGCGGACTGCTCGCCGACCTGCCGCCCGACTTCGAAGCGCACTGCCGGCGGCTGCTCGAGACCGTGCCGCCGCTCGTCGACGACGTCGACGGCCTGGTGGCGAAGAACCGCATCTTCCTCGACCGCGCCGTCGGCATCGCCGCGATCAGCGGAGAGGATGCCGTCAATTGGGGTTGGACCGGCCCCTGCCTGCGGGCCTCGGGGGTCGGCTACGACGTGCGCCGCGCCCATCCCTACGACCTCTACGACACGGTGGAATGGGAGGTTCCGGTCTTCCACGGCGGCGACGTGTTCGACCGCTACCGCCAGCGCATGGCGGAGATCAAGCAGTCGCTGTCGATCATCCGCCAGCTGCTCGACCGTGGGATGCCCGAGGGCCCGTACATCGTCGACGATCCGCACGTGGCGCTTCCTTCGAAGGAGGCCTGCTACAACCAGATGGAGTCGATGATCTACCACTTCAAACTGATCATGGACGGCATCCAGGTCCCGGCCGGTGAGTGCTACGTGCCTACGGAAGGGGCCAACGGCGAGCTCGGTTTCTACATCCTGAGCGACGGGGGAGCCAAACCGTATCGCGTCAAGGTGCGGCCGCCCTGCCTGCCGATCTTCTCCACCTTCTCGACGCTGATGAAGGGGCACACCGTCTCGGACGTGATCGCCACGCTCGGCGGGCTCAACATCATCGCGGGGGAGCTCGACCGATGAACTCCGACGCCCTCGGCCAGCCGGGCATCCAGGATCACCCGCGGCAAGTATCGCCACGTCGCATGACGGTGGCCGAGCGGCTCTACCTGCCGCTCCTGCCGGGTCTGCTGATCACGATGCGGCACTTCCTCGGCAACTTCTTCCGCCTGCGCAAGCCGGTGACCATCCAGTACCCCGAGCAGCGGCGCGAGTACTCCCATCGCTATCGCGGGCACCACATCCTCACCACCCGTCCCGACGGCTCGGTGCGGTGCGTCGCCTGCTTCCTCTGCGCCACCAACTGTCCTGCCGACTGCATCCGCATCGAGGCCGCCGAGCAGCCCGACGTCAACGTCGAAAAGTACCCGATCGTCTACGAGATCGACATGTTGCGCTGCGTCTTCTGCGGCTACTGTGTCGATGCCTGCCCGGAAGAGGCGATCATCATGTCGAACAACTACGACATGGCGTTCTACAGTCGGGAGCAGTCGATCGTCGGCAAGCAGGACCTGATGAAGCCGTACACGGTCGACCCCGACCGTCTCGGGTATCGCCCGAGCTTCCCCGAAGAGGCCGCGAAGCGCAACGCGATGCGCCGGCAGGCGTTCGACCTGGTGAGCGCCGCGCGTCAGGCCGCCGGTCAGCCCGCCGCGCCGGTCGCCTAGCCAGCAGGTCGACGGCTAGTCGACAAGGCCGCGCTCGATGGCGTAGTGCATCAGCTCGGCAGTGGTGCGCAGCTCCATCTTCTCGAGGATGCGGGTGCGGTAGGTGCTGACCGTCTTGACCGAGAGGAAGAGGTCGCCGGCGATCTCCGACACCGTGCGACCGCGCGCGAGGGCGCGCAACACCTCGAACTCGCGGCTCGAGAGCTTCTCGTGCTGCTCCTCGTTCTTGCCGCCGATCACCTCGACCATCCGCTCGGTCAGGGCCGGGCTGACCCAGGTTCCGCCTGCCGCGATCTTCAACACCGCCGGCGCCAGGTCCTCGGCCGCCGAACCCTTGTTGAGGTAGCCGCGGGCCCCCTCGCGCAGCACGCGCAGAGCGAACTGGTCCTCCGGGTGCATGCTGAGAACCAGGACCCGGACCTTCGGGTACTGATCGCGGATCTCGCGCAACGTCTCGAGGCCCCCACGTCCCGGCATGTTGAGGTCAAGCACCATGACGTCGGGCTTGACGGATCGGAGGCGATCGAGCGCCTCGTGTCCGTTCGACGCCTCGCCGATCACCTCGATGCCGGGAGCGTCGGAGAGCACTCGCTTCAACCCCTCGCGCACGATGGCGTGGTCGTCGGTGAGGAAGACGCGGATCATCGCTTTCTCCTGAGGAGCGGCAGGCGCACTCGAATCGTCGTGCCACGGCCGGGGTGCGAGCGCAAGGTCAGCGACCCGCCGACCGCCATTGCCCGTTCGTTCATGCCGATGAGCCCGAACGATCCGCTGCGACGCCGGGCGCTGGGAGAGAACCCCTGTCCGTCGTCGTGGATCGTCAGCTCGAGGCCGGCGAGGCGGTGACGCAGGGCGACGTCGACGCGCTTCGCGTCGGCGTGTCGGGCGACATTGGTCAGGGCCTCCTGAACGATGCGGAACGCCGCGGTGGCGATCGGCGTCGGGGCGTCGGGAAGGTCGGGCTCGCGGACGAAGGCGACGGGGATGCCGTAGCGACGCGAAAACTGCTCGCCCAGCCATTCGATGGCGGCTGGCAGTCCGAAGTCGTCGAGGATGGCCGGTCGCAGCTCCGTGGTCAGCCGGCGAGCCGCGGCGATGGTGTGGTCGGTCAAGCCCACCAGTGCGGTCATCCGCTCGGCCAACTCGGGATGGTTCGCGGGGAGCCGCTTCGTCATCCAGGCGAGGTCGAGCTTGAGCGCCGTCAGGGCGTGGCCCAACTCGTCGTGGATCTCGCGGGCGATGGCCGCTCGCTCCTCTTCGCGCGCTCGCACGAGGTGGGTGGCGAAGCGTTGGCGCTGATCGAGGACCCGCGCCGTCGCCCGTTCGGCGAGCTTGCGCGCGGTGACGTCGGCAAAGGAGAGCACGGCCCCGTCGAGCCCCGGCTCGTCGCGACGGATCGGGTCGAGGGTGAGCCGGAACCAGCGGCGAGTCGCCGGCAGCCAGACCTCGAGTTCGACGCGGTGCTCTCCCTCGACGACCACTGCTGAAGCGTAAGCTTGCAGGAGCGGTGTGGGGAGCAGGTCCTCGATGCGCTGGCCGACGATCTCCAGGTACGGGCGGGCGACGAACTCGGCGCCATTGCGGTTGACTCGACGCACCCGATGGTCGGGATCGAGCATGAAGATCGCCTCGCTCGAGGCATCGACGGCCGCTCGCCACTGTCGCGCCACGCGCTCGACCTGTTCGAGGACCGCAGTCGGATCGTCCGCCCGGGTGCGCCGGGAGCTCGGGGGGCTCGGGACCGGCCGAGTCGGTGGTTTTCGTGCGCTGGGAGATCCCGGGGTACGGCGCGGGGGGCGAGAAGCCGGCATCAGCAGGAGCTCTCGGCTGGATTCGTGAATCGCCCGGTCAGTATGACGCACTCGCCGGACGGGAGCCAGCCCCAGGCAACGCCAAGGGCCCGCGACCGTGGTGATCGCGGGCCCGCGGTGGCGGCCGTCGGCGGCCGAGCTGCGTTCGCCTAGCGGCGGATCTTGGCCGTCGGACCGATCAGGGCGTAGTAGCCATCGCACATCCCGAGCGTCTCCGGGCCCGGGTCGAGCTCGATCCGACCGCCCATCAACCAGGACCCGTCGGGCAGCGCGAAGCTGGCAGTCGCCAGGTCGGTGTTGGTGCTGCCCATGTAGCTAGCGTAGGCCACCTCCTGGGTGCTGTTCGCGATCCGCGCCAAATAGGAGTCGGTGCTGCCGCCGGCGAAGCGGGGCTGCTCGGCGTCGGGAGTCACCGGCAGGTCGAGCGACGAGGTCGCCCCGGAGATCAGCACCTCGGCGAGCCCGTTGACGGCGACCGACTCGACGCTGTCGGCGCCAGTGCCCCCGAAGAGCCGAGAGTAGACGACCACGGAATTGCCGGCGTTCATCCGGGTGACGAAGCCGTCACTCGGTCCGAGCCGGGGAACTGTGGTCGCGCCGACCTGCGGAAAGTCGGTCGACCAGGTCTGCCCGCCGATCACCACCTCGGTGCCGATCGCCGTGACCGACCTGGCGTAATCGACCCGGTCCCCGCCGAGGTAGCTGGAGAAGACGAGCTTGCGATCGGCAAGCGACCACGCGGCGACAAAGGCGTCGTCGGTGCCACGCAGGCCCGACTTCTGCAGGGGATTGACCGCCGGGAAGTCGATCGACTGCGTGCTGCCGACCACCACGAGCAGACCCTTGGTGGTCAGGGCGGCCGCGGCGACCCGCTCGAGCGCCCGCCCGCCGTGGTAGGTCGAGAACGAGAGCTTCAGGGTCAGCGAGGTCGGGGAGGACGGCTCGGTGGTGAAGCGCGCCACCATGGCATCGGTCGAGCCCATCAGGGCCCGCTGCGTAGGAGCGAGCAGGGGCAGGTCGGTCGAGGTGGTCGGCCCGACCAGGGTCACCAGGCCCGACGACTCGACGACGACGCCCGTTGCCTGATCGTCTCGGCTGCCACCGAAGTAGGTCGCCGCCACCTTCTGGCCGGAAGGATCGAAGGCGACGAGGAAGGCGTCGCTCGCCCCGCCGTTGCAGAGACCGTCGGTGCCGCACGTGGCGTCGTAGGTCGGCGAAAGCACCGGGAAGTTGGGCGAGGTGGTCTTGCCGGCGATCCACAGATCGCCGTTTCCGTCGAACGCTGCGGCATTCGCCTCGTCGATCCCCGAGCCGCCGATGTAGGTGGAGAAGAGGATGGTGCAGCCGCTCGGATCGATCTTCGTCAGGAAGGCGTCCGTGGCACCACCGAGGGTCGCCTGCGGCGCGTTGGCGACCGGAAAGTCGACCGAGGTGGTCGATCCGACAACGTAGAGGTTGCCCTGACTGTCGGAAAGGACCTTGGTGATGCTCTCGTCCCCGCTACCGCCCAGCAGGGCCATGAACTCGCAGTGATTGGCGCGAGCGGGTGAGACGGCGAACGAAGCGAGGGTAAGCGCCAGCGCCGCGATCCGGCTGCTGTGGGCTCTTGGAAGCTGGTTCTTGCTGGTCATGACCGATCCTCCGGGTCTCGGCGGGCTCATCGCCCTGGGTTCGAGGACAGGTTAGGACCGGTGGAAAGCGCGGAGAATCGGCGGAAGGCGCGAGGTCCTGTCGGTGACCGTCCGACAGGGCGCGGTCGCACGTCCGGCTCCGTCCTACACCCCATGACGGACGATCCGACCGTGGACCAGCGGAGAAGCCGACAGGAGCGGTCCGTTGAAAAGAGGCACACTGGTGTCGTCGGAGGCGATCAGCCGCCAGGGTCGGTCGGTTGGATCGTCGGGGAACGTTCTCCGACGCGGGGTGGCGTGACCTCCGCACGCCGCCCCGCGCCTCGTCTTGCGCCCCCCGGAGTGGATTTCTCCCTGCCGAATCGGCGACCAGGCGCCCACCCCGGCAGGCGGGGAAGTGCCTCCCAGCGCGTGCTAGAGTCCGCGCCCATGCAGGCAAACCAAGCATCCGCAGGGAGTTCCACCTCATGACTTTGCCGATTGCAGGTTCCGGAATGCCGGAACGCCGCGAGGTCGCCTCCGAGAAGCTCGACGATGTCGTCATCCGTTTCGCCGGTGATTCCGGCGACGGAATGCAGCTGACCGGAACCCAGTTCACTTCGACCTCCGCGCTGGTCGGCAACGATCTGGCCACCTTCCCGGATTTCCCCGCCGAGATCCGCGCGCCTGCCGGCACGTTGGCCGGCGTCTCGGCTTTCCAGGTCCGCATCGCCGACCGCGACATCCACACCCCGGGCGACGCCCCGGACGTGCTGGTGTCGATGAACCCGGCGGCGCTCAAGGTGAACCTGAAGGATCTGAAGCGCAACGGCGTGCTGATCATCAACACCGCCGAGTTCGACGAGCGCAGCCTGCTGAAGGCCGGCTACACGGCGAGCCCGCTCGAGGACGGCAGCCTCGACGCCTACCGTGTCTTCAAGGTGGAGATCACCAAGCTCACCCGAGAGACGCTCAAGGACAGCGGACTCGACACCAAGAGCCAGGAGCGCTGCAAGAACTTCTTCGCGCTCGGCATGGTCTACTGGATGTTCAGCCGGCCGCTCGACCCGACCATCCAATGGGTCGAAGAGAAGTTCGCCAGCAAGCCGAAGCTCGCCGAGGCGAACATCAAGGTGCTCAAGGCGGGCTGGAACTACTGCGACATCACCGAGATCTTCCAGGTGCGCTACGAGATCGAGCCCGCCAAGCTCGAGCCGGGCACCTATCGCAACATCATCGGCAACTCGGCGATCGCCCTCGGCTGCATCGCCGCGGCGCACCGGGCCGGCCTGCCGCTCTTCAAGGGCGCCTATCCGATCACCCCGGCGACCGACGTGTTGCAGGAGCTGACGCTCTACAAGAACTTCGGTGTCACCACCTATCAGGCGGAGGACGAGATCGCGGCGATGTGCGCGACGATCGGCGCCGCCTACGGCGGAGCGCTGGCGGTGACCGCCACCAGCGGTCCCGGCATGGCGCTGAAGTCGGAGGCGATCGGCCTGGGGATCATGGTCGAGCTGCCGATGGTCATCGTCGACGTGCAGCGCGGCGGTCCGTCGACCGGGCTGCCGACGAAGACCGAGCAGGCCGACCTCTTCCAGGCCGTGCTCGGCCGCAACTCCGAGGCGCCGCTCCCGGTGCTCGCCGCCAAGTCGCCGGCCGACTGCTTCGACTCGGCGGTCGAAGCCTGTCGCATCGCGCTCAAGTACATGACCCCGGTGATCCTGCTCTCCGACGGCTACCTCGCCTTCGGCTCCGAGCCGTGGAGGGTGCCGAAGCCGGAAGACCTGCCCGATCTGCGCAAGGACTACCGCGTCGACCCGAACGGGTTCCACCCCTACGATCGGGACCCGGTCACGTTGGCGCGGCCCTGGGCGATCCCGGGAACGCCGGGGCTCGAACACCGCATCGGCGGTCTCGAGAAGGCGGAGGGCAGCGGCCACGTCTCCTACGATCCCGACAACCACGAGTACATGGTCAAGATCCGCGCCGAGAAGGTGGCGCGCGTGGTGGCCGACATCCCGGACGTGGTGGTCGACGGTGAGCCGGAAGGCAAGCTCCTCGTGCTGGGATGGGGCTCGACCGCCGGCGCCATCGACGGTGCCGTGCGCCTGGCGCGGCAGGAGGGGCTGAAGGTGAGCCGCCTCCATCTGCGCTGGATCAACCCGTTCCCCAAGAACCTGGGCGAGGTGCTGTCGCGCTTCGAGAACATCCTCATCCCCGAGATGAACCTCGGCCAGCTCGCGTTCCTCATTCGCGCTCGCTACCTGCGCGACGTCCTGAGCTTCCCGAAGGTCAAGGGCAAGCCGTACTACCGGTTCGAGATCCTCAACGAGATCAAGCAGGTCCTGGAGTCGAAGAATGCCCACTGAGACCGTCGCCCTCACCCGCAAGGACTTTCAGTCGGACCAGGAAGTTCGCTGGTGCCCCGGATGCGGGGACTACGCGGTGCTCACCGCCGTCCAGTCGGTCTTCCCCGAGCTCGGCGTGCCGCGCGAGAAGTTCGTCGTCGTCTCCGGCATCGGCTGCTCGAGCCGCTTCCCGTACTACATGGAGACCTTCGGCTTCCACACCATCCACGGCCGCGCCCCGGCGATCGCCACCGGCCTGAAGCTGGCGCGCCCGGAGCTCGAAGTGTGGATCGCCACCGGCGACGGTGACGCGCTCGCCATCGGCGGCAACCACTTCATCCACACGCTGCGGCGCAACGTCGGCGTCAAGATCCTTCTGTTCAACAACCGGATCTACGGCCTGACCAAGGGGCAGGCGTCGCCGACCTCCGAGTTCGGCAAGAAGACCAAGTCGACGCCGGACGGCTCGGTCGACTTCCCGTTCAACTCGCTTTCGGTGGCGATCGGCACCGGAGCGACGTACGTCGCCCGCACCGTCGACGTCATGCTGCCGCACATGAAGGAGACGCTGCGCTCCGCCGCCCGGCACCAGGGCAGCGCCTTCCTCGAGATCTACCAGAACTGCGTGATCTTCAACGACAAGGCCTTCACCTACATGACGGAGAAGGAGGTTCGCGACGACGCCATCCTGGCGCTCGAGCAGGGCAAGCCGCTCGTCTTCGGCAAGGCGAAGGACCGTGGCATCCGCCACAACGGGACCGAGCTCGAGGTCATCCGCTTCGCCGACGGCTTCGGTCCGGACGACTGCCTGGTCTGGGACGCGACGCGCGAGAACCCGACGCTGTCGTTCATGATCGCCCAGCTGTCGCCGCCGGATTTCCCGACGCCGATCGGCGTGCTGCGCGACGTCGACCACCCGACGTTCGAGGGCGTGGTGGCGAGCCAGAACCGGGCCCTCACCGATCGCCGCGGCGCCGGCACCCTGGAGCAGCTCTTCAACCAGGGCGACGTCTGGACCGTGCACGAGGACGGGACGATCTCGTAGCGCGGTCGGCGACCGATCGACGCACCTCACCATGGAGCCCGGCCTGACGGCCGGGCTCTTCGTTTTCGCTTACAGCTTGGAAGTCTTCGGCTGCTGGCCGTAGGTCGCGAAGCTGTCGATGACCTTCTTCATCTCCGGGCCCGAAAGGCGTGGCGGCTCGCGAAGCGGGAGAAGTCGCAAGAAGGTCTCGGCGAGGAACTCGAGCTCGACGGCGAGGGCGAGCGCCTTGTCGAGCGTCGCCCCGAGCGTGAGGAAGCCGTGGTGAGCGAGAAAGCAGGCCCGTCGCCGCGCCAGGGCTTCGAGGGCGTTCCTGGCCAGCTCGCGGGTGCCGAAGAGGGCGTAGCGGGCGCAGCGGATCGAATCGCCGCCGGCGGCGGCCACCATGTAGTGAAAGGGTGGGAGGTCGCGGCCGAGGCAGGAGAAGGCCGCGGCGGCGGGGGAGTGCCCGTGCACGATCGCCGCTACGTCGGGGCGCTCGGCGTAGACCGCCGCGTGCATCGGCCACTCCGAAGAGGGCGCGCAGCGCTCGCCCGCCGCGACGACGCCGTCGAGGCCCATGCGCACCACGTCGGGAGCGGTCAACGAGTCGTACTCGAGACCGGTCGGGGTGATGAGCATCCCCGTGCCCGCTCGCACGCTGAGGTTGCCCGACGTGCCGTGCGTCAGCCCCACCGCCACGGCGCGCCTGGCCGCGGCCAGGATCGCCTCTCGCTCCTCCCGATGCTCCATGCTCCGACTCCTCGCGGGATGTCCGGCCTCTCGGATGGTGCAGGAGATCGGCCCCGTGCCGCAAGTCCTCACGCCGAACAATCGATATCATCCGGGGTGCATGCCCGCCCACCCCGGCAACGGTACCCATCGCGAGGCGGTTCTCGGCCTGATCGACGGCGTGCCGCGGCTCCACCGCGGTCGGCCGCTGCCGCTCGGCGTGTCGCAGACGCGGCTGGGACTGAACTTCGCTGTCTTCTCGCGTCACGCCACGGCGATGACGCTCGCCCTCTTCGCCAGTGGGGAGCACGAGCCGGTGCTCGAGATTCCGCTCGATCCGGGCGTTCACCGAACCGGCGACGTCTGGCATCTGGAGGTCGAGGGGCTGTCGACCGATGTCCGTTACGGCTGGCGCGCCGACCGCCATCCAGTGCCGAGCGACCGGTTTCACCGCTTCGACCCGACCCGGCTGCTCAGCGACCCCTACGCCCGGGCGCTGACCGGCGGCAGCGAGTGGGCGGTGCGCTACGTGCGACACGGGGAGCCCGCGGGCGACGGCGGGAATCGTCGGCGAGCCCTCTGGGTCGACGACGACTTCGACTGGGACGGGACGCTGCCGCCTCGCATTCCGCTCCCCGACAAGGTGATCTACGAGCTCCACGTCCGCGGCTTCACCGTCGACGCGTCGTCGGGGGTCGCCCATCCCGGCACCTACCTCGGCCTGATCGAGAAGATCCCGTATCTCAAGGATCTCGGCGTGACCACTGTCGAGCTCCTGCCGGTCTACGAGTTCGACGAGCTGGAGGTGGAACGGGAGAACCCGGAGACCGGCGAGCGCCTGCTCAACTACTGGGGCTACAGCCCGATCTGCTTCTTCGCGCCGAAGGCCGGCTACGCGGCCGCGGGTCGCGACGGCCGCCAAGTCCAGGAGCTCAAGACGTTGGTGCGCGAGATGCACCGAGCCGGTCTCGAGGTCTTCCTCGACGTGGTGTTCAATCACACCGCCGAGCATGCGGGATGGCCTGAAGACCCGGTCTATTCGTTCCGCGGGCTCGACAACAAGGTCTACTACATGCTCGACCCGGAGACGGGGCAGCCGCGCAACTACTCGGGTTGCGGCAACACGCTCAACTGCAACCACCCGGTGGTCCGCAACATGATTCTCGACGCCCTGCGCTACTGGGTCGCCGAGATGCGCGTCGACGGCTTCCGCTTCGACCTCGCCTCGATTCTCGGTCGTGGCCAGCAGGGCGAAGTCCTGGCCAACCCGCCGCTGCTCGAGCAGATTGCCGGCGATCCGGTCCTGGCCCACACGACGCTGATCGCCGAGGCCTGGGATGCTGCGGGTCTCTATCAGGTCGGGACCTTCCCCGCCTGGGGGCGCTGGGCGGAGTGGAACGGCAAGTTCCGCGACGAGATGCGCCGCTTCGTCCGTGGCGAGGCGGGGCTCGCCGGGCGGGTGGCGACGCGCCTGTCGGGAAGCGCCGATCTCTACCAGACGTCGGGACGCCAGCCCTGTCATTCGATCAACCTCGTCACCTGTCACGACGGCTTCACGCTCGCCGACCTCGGCGCCTACGAGCGCAAGCACAACGAGGCCAACGGCGAGGAGAACCGGGACGGGAGCGACCTGAACTTCTCGCTCAACCACGGCGTCGAGGGGCCGAGCGACGATCGCGAGGTGCTGGCCCAGCGCGGACGGCACACGCGCAATCTCCTGACCCTCCTGCTCGTCTCGCAGGGGACGCCGATGCTGCTCGGCGGCGACGAGATGGGTCGCACCCAGGGCGGCAACAACAACGCCTATTGCCAGGACACGCCGCTGAGCTGGGTCGACTGGCGCCTGCACGAGCGCCACGCCGGACTGCAGCGCTTCGTCCGCTTGATGATCGCCTTCCGGCGCGCGCACCCGGTGCTACGGCGCGGTGACTTCCTGCGCGGGGCCGGGAGCACGGCCTCTTCGCGCCCCGACGTCTCCTGGCACGGCGCCGAGCCGTTCCGTCCCGACTGGGGTCCCCGGGGGCAGGCCTTCGCCATGCACCTCGCCGGCGAGCACGCCGCCTCACCGGACTGCGACGTCTTCCTCGCCCTCAACATGGCCACCGAGCCGCGAGAGCTCGCCCTGCCGCAGCCCCCACGCGGGCAACGCTGGCTGCGCGTCGTCGACACCTCGCGTGAGAGCCCCGACGACATCCGTGAGGAGGGGAGGGAGGAGTCGCTCGCGCCGTCGCCTCGTCTCGCCGTTCCGCCGCGGACGGCGGTTCTCCTGCGCAGCCGGTAGAGATCGCGCGAGCGCCCGTCCGGCGAGCTCGGGCGTCGGTCGCCGAGCGTCCCGCAAACGAGATGGGGCGCTCCGCGGCGCCGAAGGGTCAGATGTCGCGGTCCCTCGCCGGCATGGGGTGGCCGTTGCGAACCTCGCGCCAGAGCGCGGCGACATCGAGCTTCTCGGGGCGCGGCGAGGAACTGGCGAAGGTGAGATGGCGCTCGACCCGCAGCGTGCCGTCGCGCCGCGCGAAGAAGACGAGGTGGCCGTGTCGAGCGATGCCGCCGTGCTCGTAGGCGACGAAGGGCGCCGTGCCGTCACCGGCGAGAATCAGCCGCCGCGGCGCCAGATGCGAGGGAAGGACGACCGTGTCGGTCGCCTGGTACGGCTCCCCGGGGTCAGCCAGGAGATCGTCGAGCCGGGGCTGCTGCTCCCCTTCGAGGCCGGCGCTCACCGCGGGCGCGGCGAGGAAGCGGTGCAGCGAATCGCGCAATTCGGCCGGGAGCGCCGCCTTCGAAAGCAGGGTGCGGAAGCCGGAGGGATCGGGCAGCTCCGGAGAGAGGGCTGCGGCCCTGCCGCCGAGGGGGACCGCGAAGAGCAGGGTGAGAACGAGGAGCTTCATAGGAGACCTCCTGGCCGCTCGCTGTCTCGGGGGCGGAACAGCTCTTGCCGCCGATCTACCCGACGACGCGGAGGCAGAGCGGGAATCGCGACCTCGGGCGCGGGAACCGCTCGCACGGTTGTTCGATCGCAGGCCTCCTACCGCGCATAGACGTGGACGGTCCGGCCAATGGCGTCGAGGATGCCGCGCAGGGCGTCGAAGTCGGGATGGCGGGCGCGCACCCAGGCGTTCGCCATGAATCCGGCCTCCACCGGCTGGGTCGGCGTGCCGGGGGTGGGGAAATGGGAGTCGAGGATCCACTCGCCGTGCTCGCGGAACATCTCCTCGACGCCCGAGTAGCCGGCAATCTCGCCGTCGCGGTCGGGCCGGAGCGCGATCATCCCCGCGGCGAAGCGGCGCGACGGGGCGCTCGCCGGGCTGCCGTGGACGATGGCGTGGGCCCACTCGCGGTAGAGGTCGAACTCGTTGGCGGCGCAGTAGAGGTCCCAGACGCCGACGCCCGGCGGGCGGCATCCGATCTCGGAGAACTTCAGGCCGCGCGGTCCGAAAAACCACTCCATGTGGGTCGCCGAGGTCCCGATGCCGAGGGCGCGGATCACCTTGCGGCCCATCTCGCGCAGCTCGCCATAGCCCGGCGCATCGACCCGGTTGGTCACCACGACCTGGGGCGAGATCCACCGCGTCCGCATCGCCTCGAGCACGTTCGGGTAGTAGTGCGAGATGAACTCGTGCGTCGCCGTGCCGCCGATCGACATCGTGTCCCAGAACCCCTCGTGCCCTTCGACGAACTCCTCGACGGCGACACTTCCGCCGCGGTCGAGCCCCCAGCGTTCGATCGCCGCCTCGATCTGTCCGGCGCTGTCGAGTCGCTCGGTTCCCGAAGCGCCGGCCGCATCGCGCGGCTTGAGGATCAGCGGGAAGCCGGTCGACTCGGCGAACTCGCGCAGCTCGTCGCTGGAGGAACAGCCGGCGGATCGCGCCGTGGGGATGCCGGCGGCGCGCAACGCCTCTTTCATCGCGGGCTTGTCGCGGCAGAGGTAGGCGGTGCGCACGGAGGTCCCGGGGATCCCGGCGGCCTCGCGCACGCGGGCAGTGGTGAGAATGTGCGCCTCGACCGTCGCCTCGAGCCGGTCGACCCACTCGCGGCGCTGGACGCGGCGCACGGCGTCGAGCAGCGCCCCTTCGTCGACGACCGAACGGACGCGTTCGTAGCCGTAGAGCCAACCGCGCAGCTCGGCGTCGAGATGCTCGATGGGGGCCTCGCCGATGCCGGTGACGCGGGCGCCGACGGAAAAGAGCGCCCGGGCGAACTGACGCTGGTTCGAAGGGAAGCGAGGCTCGACGAGAAGGACGTGCATGAGCTCTCCGTTCTCCGCGCGGTGACGAGCTGGCGGTTTCGACATTAGGATTCTAGCCCATGGCTCCCGTCGTCCTGCTCGGTCCTCAGCGTTTCACCCGCACCCTCGGCGAGGCCGTGCGGGCCGCCGGCATCGAAGGGCGGATCGGCGTCGTCTCGGCCGGCTGGCAGGAGCGCGAGCGCGAGGACGACGAGTTGCGCGACCACCTGCAGGGGCGGACGGTCAACCTGCTGCTCTATGCACGCGGTGAGGAGGCGTTCGGCGCCGATCCGGAGCTCTTCGCGGCGCACCGCGAACGGCAGGACCTCCTGCGCCGCCTGCAGGAGCTCTACCGGCAGCGCCTCGCCTTCGCCAAGGAGGCGGCGCGGGCGCTGCTCGGAAAGGGAGGAGACCCGGCGCTGCTCGAGCCGGAGCGCCGCCACGCCCTCGAGTCGCTGCGCGACCTCGACGAGCACCACCGGCGACGTCTGCGGCAGATCCGGCGCGATTTCGACGAGCGTTGGCAGCCGTTGTCCCGCCCGGCGGTGGCACGCCACGTCGAAGCCCTGGGGCGCACCCTCGGTTCGTGCGAGGCGGTCGGGATCGCCGGCGGGCATGTCGCCGTCCTGCTCAACCGACTCCGCCTCTTCGGCCTCGACCGGACGCTGCGCGGTATGCCGATCTTCGCCTGGTCGGGCGGCGCGATGGTGGCGACCGACCGGCTGGTGCTGTTCCACGATTCGCCGCCGCAGGGCGCCGGCAACGCCGAAGTGCTCGAGGAGGGTCTCGGCCTCTGCCAGGGGATCGTTCCGCTGCCGCACGCGCGCCGCCGCCTGCACCTCGCCGACCCCTTGCGCGTCGCCCTGCTCGCCCGCCGTTTCGCTCCGGCGGCGGTGGTGGCCCTCGACGACGGCGGTCGGATCACCTGGGAGAACTTCGCCTTGCGCGATGCCCGCGGCGCCCGCCAGCTCACCGCCGAAGGGGCCCTGGTCGATCTGGCGGAGGAGCGGGCATGACCCTGGCGATCCGCGAGCTCGAGCGCCGCGGTGCGTTGGGCCGCGAGGACGTCGACGCCTTCCTGGCGGCGCACGCCTTCCCGCTGGTCGAGGGCTCCTCGGCCACCTTCGTCTGGCGCGGGGAGGCCGAGTCGGTGCATCTCCAGCATTGGGTCTTCGGGCTGCCCTCGGCTCAGCCGTTCACCCGGCTCGGCGAGACCGACCTCTGGTACTTCATCCAGGAGCTGCCGCCGCGCTCGCGCGTGGAGTACAAGCTCGAGATCGTGCCGCGCGGCGAGACCCGGTCGCGACTGGTGCTCGATCCGCTCAATCCGCACCTCGCCAACGATCCGTTCGGCGCCAACTCGGTCTGCCACGGCGCGACCTATCAGCGCCCGGAGTGGACGCTGCCCGACGACGAAGCGCGGCGGGGAGCCCTCGAGACGCTCGAAGTGGCGAGCGAGGGGCTCGGCAGGACGGTTCCGGTCGACGTCTACCTGCCGGCCCGCTTCCGCACCCGCCGGCGCTATCCACTCCTCGTCGCCCACGACGGCGGCGACTATCTGCGCTACTCGTCGCTGCGCACGGTGCTCGACAACCTGATCCACCGCCTGGAGATTCCACCGATGGTGGTGGCGTTGACCACGTCGTCGGACCGGCTGGTCGAGTACGCCGATCACCCGGGTCATGCGCGCTTCCTCGCCGAGGAGCTGCTGCCGGCGCTCGAGGCGCGCTACCCCTTGCGGCGGGAGCCGGCGCAACGCGGCCTGATGGGAGCGAGCTTCGGCGGCGTGGCGTCGCTCGCCGCCGCCTCGCGCTATCCGGGACGGTTCGGGCGTCTTCTGTTGCAGTCGGGCTCGTTCGCCTTCGCCGACATCGGCGCCGGTCGCCGCGGGCCGGTCTTCGACCCGGTGGTGCGATTCGTTAACCGCTTTCGCGAGGAGCCGCAGCGTGTGGCCGAGCGGGTCTTCGTCTCCTGCGGCATCTACGAGTCGCTGATCTACGAGAACCGCTCGATGGTGCCGATCCTGCAGCGCACCGGCATGGAGGTGCGCTACGTCGAGGCGTGGGACGGTCACAACTGGGAGAACTGGCGGGATCGCCTGCGGGAAGGGCTATCCTGGCTCTTCCCCGGGCCGCTCTGGATGGTCTACGAGTAGGGAGCTGCTGCTAGACTCCCCGCCGCTTTCGAGAGGAGGGCGTCCATGGCCAACGTGACGAAGCGGATCGGACTGTCGCTCGGTGCCGATCTCTGCTGGCCGATCTGCTTCGAGCAGATCGTCGAGCGGCTCGACCTCGCCATGCCGATCGGTGGCGACACGGTGGAGATCGAGGTCGAGCGGGTGAGCATCGAGCCGTTCGACCTGCGCCAGGGCTGTCGCTACGACGTGGTGCTCGACCGCCTGACGCACTGGTACCACACCAGCCGCGAGTGGATCAAGAAGGCGGTGGTGATGGACGACCTCTACGTGCTCAACAACCCGTGGTCGATCCAGGCCAACGAAAAGCACACGAGCTACGCGGCGATGATGCGGCTCGGCTTTCCGGTTCCGGACACGTGGCTGCTGCCGCCGAAGGCCTACGAGCCGCGCGAGGACCTGCAGGTCACGCTCGAGCGCTACGCCAGACTCTTCGACCTCGCCAAGGTGGGTGAGGCGGTGGGCTACCCGGCGTTCATCAAACCCTACGACGGCGGCGCGTGGGTGGGGGTCAACAAGGTCGACGGTCCGGAACAGCTCGCCTCTGCCTACGACGCGAGCGGGACGCGCATCATGCACCTGCAGAAGGCGGTGCTGCCGTTCGACCTCTTCGTGCGTGCGCTCGCCGTCGGTCCGCAGGTCGCGGTGATCCGTTACGACCCGGGAGCGCCGCTGCACGATCGCTACAAGGTCGACTTCGACTTCGTCGACGGAGCGGAATACCGCACGCTGTGCGACACGGTGCTGACGATCAACAGCTTCTTCGGCTGGGACTTCAACTCCTGCGAGTCGCTGCGCCAGGACGGCGTCTTCTACCCGATCGACTTCGCCAACGCCTGCCCCGATTCGCAGGTCACGTCGCTGCACTTCCACTTCCCCTGGCTGGTCAAGGCGAAGATCCGCTGGGCGATCTTCGCGGCGGCGACCGGCCGGCGGATGCGCAAGACGCTCGACTGGGAGCCGTACCTCGCGGTGGCCCGGCGCGACGTGCCGTTCGCCGAGAAGCTCGCGGGTTACGCGGCGATCGCCCGCGAGCGGTTCGACACCGAGCGCTTCGAGGAGTTCTGCGCCACGCATCTCGCCCACCTCGACGAGGTGGCCTGGGAGTTCTTCGGCACGGCGGAGGCGAAGGATGCCGTACGACGGAAGGTGGCGGCGCTCTTCCCGACGCATGAGGTCGAGCAGTTCACCGAGCACTTCTGGGGTCTCGTGCAGTTCTGGCGCAGAACCGAGGCCGATCGGCTCGGGCGGTCGCGTTGAACGGCCGCGAGGTCTGGCGTTCGCGCCACCTCGGCGCCGAGGTCGAGGTGCGCTCGTGGGGCCATTACGGCGCCCCGGTGCTGCTCTTTCCGACGGCGGGCGGAGCGGCGCGCGACGTCGAGAGCTTCGGCTTGGTCGACGCGGTGGCGCCACTGCTCGCCGCGGGCCGGATCAAGCTCTACTGCTGCGACGACCTGGCGGGTCGCGCCTGGGTGCACGAGGAGGGCGACATCCGGCACCGCTCGTGGAAGCAGAATGCCTTCGACCGCTTCGTCGCCGACGAGATGGTGCCAGCGATTTTTCAGGATTGCGGTGGGCGGCACTCGATCGTCGCTGCTGGTGCGTCGCTCGGCGCCTTCAATGCCCTCGCCTCGCTGTGCCGCCATCCCGATCTCTTTCGCGCGGCGCTCTGCATGAGCGGAACGTTCAACCTCGAGCCGCTGCTCGAAGGCTCGTGGAACGACGACTTCTACTTTGCTTCGCCGCTGCACTTCCTGCCTAGCCTCGGCGGCGCCGATCTCGAGAGGCTGCGTCGCCGCTTCGTGCTCCTCGCCTACGGCGGTGGCCGTTTCGAACACCCGGATTTCTCCTGGAGAATGGCCGAACTGTTGGGATCAAAGGGAATTCCCAATCGCGTCGACCCCTGGGGTGGGGAATGGCACCACGACTGGTCGACCTGGCAACGCATGCTGCCGGTGTATCTCGAGCAGTTGTGTTGAGCGAGTGAGGCGACTGGAGAGGAGACGTAGCAGCATCGAGGTGCTAGTAGCATCGAGGTGCCAGCGATCTTTCGTGATTCCGCCCTGGACTGCTCGCTCTCGGTCTCCTCTGCGGCGCGCTCTTCGATAGTCAAGAGAACGGTCCGCGACTTGAGGCGGCCTGAGGGCGCTCCGAGCGCCTGGATTCGAGATCCAGCCTCGGATCGGCCGATGGTAGCGCGCTTCAGACTTGCGCTCATGACACACGTCTCTCGGCGTCCTGATTCGGAAACGCTACCCCTCTCCTGACTGAGCTCGGTGGGCGCTAGCCGCTTGCTGGCAACGGCGGGGGGAATGCCCCTTCGGGAAAGCGGACGAGCCGGTCGCCACACTTGAGCAAGTCGGCGGCGTGACGATAGGCCGAGAGAAAGGCGCGGTAAGCGTTGACGAGGGCTTGGCGGACAGCCTTCGTCGCGGCGTGCACCAAAGGGGCCGGTGTGCGCTTCGTCCTCATCGGTCGTTCATGGGGATGCTGGCGCAAGACGCGTTCGCGGCCGAATGGCGAACCTCGCTCTTCCGTCAGTCGCTGCCCCTCCTCGTCGACGATCCGGATATGGTCCGCAACCCGCATGCGATGCTGCTCCGGGGAAAAGTATCGCCAACAGGGGAGTTGAGAGAGATGCACCGTCTCTCGCGACTCGCAGGCGCGCGGATCGAAGGTCCCAAGCCGTCGGCGCAAGCGATGTTCGAGCGTCCGGTCGATCCAGGTACCCTCGATTGGGCTGCCGTCGAGGAGGGCTCCCAATCCACTTGCACCGGGCCAGTCTCGCGGATCAGCGACCAGGTGCTCCTTGACGCCATGGCGGAGCAGATAGAGCAGGCGTTCAACTTGAGAGCTCTCTTCGTCGGAGACGACGATGGCCTGGTAGCGCCGCGACCAGATCGTTCCGTGCCACTCGTGCAACCGACCGACCTCCTTGGCGAGGTTCACGGAGAAGAAGGCCATGAAGGCGGCGAGTTGCTGGGGGCTCTCTGGAGAGACAAGCAGGTGGAGGTGATTCGACAGCACGACGAAGGCGTGGATCGTCAGCTGGTATCTGGCCTGGGCGCGCCCGAGGACGCCGAGTGCGAGGTCGTTGAGGCGCGGCGAAGGACGCAGCAGGAGCCGGCCCTGAAGCGTGCGGCAGGTGATCTCCACGAGGGCCCCCTCGGGGAAATAACGAAGGTGTCGTCCCATATTCAACAAGGACGAAAGTCGATCGCCGAATCTCACGCCGCTCGGGCACGGTGCCAGGGTTCTTTCCCGGGCACGGTGCTCCCGGGCACGGTGCCAGGGTTCTATCCTGAGCCGCTTTCGCCCGTCGTCCACCAGACTGACTCCGACCTGCGCCGCTTCAGCCTTTTCGGGCAGGTGGGTGCAGGCAGGCAGGGAGGTGCCAGGGTTCTTCCCTGTTCTTCCCTCTTCCCTGCTTTTCGTCCCGGCGGGACCTCCCCAGGGGGAAGGGGGACGTCCTACCCGCCGCGCACTTGCTCGAAGAGCTCGAGGTACTTGCGTCCCTGGACGTCCCAGGAGAAGTCCTGGGCCATGCCGCGGGCCTGCAGGGCCCGCCAGGCGAGAGGGTAGTTGTAGGTGCCGAGCGCGTAGTCGATCGCCCAGGCGAGACCCGCGGAGGTGAAGTGGTCGAAGACGAATCCGGTGCCGGAGGCACGCTCCCAGTCGTAGAGCTCGACGGTGTCGGCCAGACCGCCGGTCTTGCGGACGACCGGCGGTGTGCCGTAGCGAAGGCTGTACATCTGGTTCAGGCCGCACGGCTCGTAGAGCGACGGCATCAGGAAGACGTCGGCGCCGGCCTCGATCCAGTGGGCGAGTGGCTCGTTGTAGCCGCGGTAGTACCAGGCCTTGCCGGGGAAGGCGGCCTGCAGCCGCAGGAAGAGCTCTTCGTACCGCGGCTCCCCGCTCCCCAGGACGACGAGCCGCATGTCGCGTGCGGCGAGCAGCGCGGGAAGGGCTTCGGCACAGAGGTCGATCCCCTTCTGCGGGGTGAGCCGCGTCACCATGCCGAGGACCGGTGTCCGCTCGTCGCCCACGAGCCCCGTGCGGGCGAGCAACTCAGTCTTCATCTTCCGTTTGCCGGTCAGGTCGTCGCGCGTGTAGCGGAACGGCAGGTGCGGGTCGCTCTCCGGGCTCCACTCTCCGTAGTCGACGCCATTGACGATCCCGACGAGATGGTCGGCACGGGCGCGCAGCAGCGGGTCGAGGCCGAATCCGTGCTCGGGGGTGAGGATCTCCTGGGCGTAGGTTTCGCTCACCGTGGTGAGCACGTCGGCGTGCAGGATGCCCGTCTTGAGGAAGCTCAACTGATCGGCGGCGAGGTCGTCTTGGAAGAGCGAGCCGGCAAACGGGGCGAGCCCCAGCTCGCCGACCGTGTGCCCGCCGAAGACGCCGTGATAGCCAAGGTTGTGGAGGGTCAGCACGCTGCGCGTGTCGGCGAAGAGGCGGTCCCAGGCATAGACGGTCTTGAGGTAGACCGGGGCGAGCGCCGCGTGCCAGTCGTGCGAGTGCACGATGTCCGGCGACCAGCCCATGCGCTGGCAGCACTCGAGCGCCGCGCGGGCGAGCAGGCCGAAGCGCAGGTGCTCGTCCCAGCCCGCGGCATAGACGGCGTCCTGGTGGTAGAGCGTCGGGCAGTGGATCAGGTAGACGTCGACGACGCTCGCCGGAAGCCGCGTGACGTAGGCCGAGAAGCGGACCTCGCCGCCGGCGAGCGGGACCGCGACGTCGCGGATGAAGTCGACCGGCTTCATCTCGATCCCCTGCCGTGGGATCGGAGCGTACAGCGGCAGGAAGATGCGCACGTCGGCACCGGCGTTTCCGAGCATGCGCGCGAGGCCGGCCACGGCGTCGCCGAGCCCGCCCGTCTTGGCGTACGGTGCGAGCTCGGCGGTGACCTGGCAGATCTTCAGCGGGGGCAAGTCGGCTCGCCGCTCAGATGACCGTGCCCGGCGGGATGACCGCGTTCTTCGGCACGACGATGATCCCTTCGCGGATCGAGTAGTTGTCGGCGTCGTGCTCGCGCACGTTGTGCACGTTGACGAGGCGCGAGCCGTCGCCGACGCGGGCATTGAAGTCGATGATCGCGTTGCGGATGTGACAGTCGCGACCGATGCCGACCTGCACGTCGCCGCTCGGCGCCTCGAGCCGCTCGTAGAAGTTGGCGCCCATGACGACGCTGCGCTCGATCACCGAGCCCGAGCGCACGACGGCACGGATGCCGACGATCGAGTCGGAGATGCGCGAGCCGGTGATGATGCTTCCTTCGCAGAGCACGGAGCAGTTGACCAGGCACTGCGTGATCTTCGCGCCGGGCAGGAAGCGGGCGTGGGTGAAGATGCGGAAGTCGGGGCTGTAGAGGTCGAGGGACGGCAGCGGCAGCGTCAGGTCGAGGTTCGCCTGGTGGAAGCTCGGAATGGTCCCGATGTCGGCCCAGTAGCCGGTGTAGGGATAGGCGAAGACGCGTTTGCTCCCCAGGGCGGCCGGGATGACCTCGCGGCCGAAGTCGGTGTGTGGCGTGCCGACCAGCAGCTCTTCGAGGATCTCCGGCTTGAAGACGTAGATGCCCATGCTGGCGAGGAACGAGCCGGGCGGCGCCGGATGCGGGAGCGCCGCCTGCGTCTCCTCGTCGAGCGCCAGCTTGGCGAGCAGGGCCTCGTCCTTCGGCTTCTCGACGAACTCGACCACCTCGCCGGAGCGATCGAGGTGGAGGATGCCGAAGCCGGTGGCTTCGCGCTTGGTCACCGGCTTGACGGCGATCGTCAAGTCGGCGCCGCGCTCGCGGTGGTATTCGACGAGCTCGCGCAGGTCCATCAGATAGAGCTGGTCGCCCGAGAGGATGAGGATCTCCGAGGCCTTGCCTTCGCCGAGCCGGGGCAGATTCTGGCGCACGGCGTCGGCTGTCCCCTGGTACCAGTCGCGGTTGGTCAGGTTCTGCTCGGCGGCGAGCACGTGGACGAAGCCGCCGCGGAAGACGTCGAACCGGTAGGTCTGCGAGATGTGACGATGCAGGCTCGCACTGTTGAACTGGGTCAGCACGTACACCCGGTCGATGCCGGCGTGCAGACTGTTGCTGATCGGAATGTCGATGAGCCGGAACTTGCCACCGACCGGCACCGCGGGCTTGGCGCGATCGCGCGTCAAGGGAAAGAGCCGCGCGCCCTGTCCGCCGCCGAGAATGGCTGTCACCACGCGCTTCATCAGGCCCTCCTGACTTAGGCCGCTCGAGAACTACTCACTCATGGCGTCATGTTACAGGCTGCGACGGGGGCGCGTCATCCGCCGCGAGGGTTTTCCACCGGGACGAGGTAGGTGTTCTCGCCGACGACCTGCGGATCGAGCGCGAACTCGTAGAGCTCGAGACCGCCGAAGAGCGCCCGGACGCGCTCCCAGCCGGCCGCCTGGAGGCGACGTGCCGCAGCGCAGGCGAGCGTTCCGTCGTCGTCGAAGAGCAGCGTCTCGCGTTCGTCCTCGGGCTCCCAGCTCGGGTCCGGCCGGTGTTCGGCCCCGGCGAGCGTCGTCGTGCCGAGCGCTGGACGCACGTCGACCAGTCGGGGGCCGCGCGCCTCGCGCAGGCGGCGAAAGAGGTCGAAGGGCGAAAGCTCGAGGAGCGGGTCGAACTGCACGACCGGCGTCTCGTCGGGGAGGTGGTAGGTCGGCATGGCCTGATTCTAGGGCGGTTGCGCGCGACCCGCGCGAGGGTGCGGCGGAAGTGCCCGGTCGGCGTTTTGCACTACCCGAAAAGGGCGGTGCCGGGCGCCACCCGTTGAACCGGCGACAAGCCCTGGAGCGCCGCCTAACCTTGGGCGACCGGAAGAGGCCGGCATGGACGGGAGCGAGACGACGACAACCCCACGAAGGATCGAGCAGCGGCTCATCGCCGTCGGCTCGGGCGAGGCTGCCCTCGAGGGGAGCTTGCGCCGACCGGCATCGCCCCTCGGCGTGGTGCTCCGCGTCACCGTGGGAGCCCGGCGTGAGCCCTCGCCGGACGCCGAACCGATGGCCGCTGCGCTGCTCGACGTGCCGCTCGCGGTCGCCGAGGTCGAATTGCTGACGCGCTGGGAAGAGACGCTCGACCACTTCTCGGGTCGTTTGCGCTACGACGTCGAGCTGCTCTCGGGAAGGATCTCCCAGGCGATCCTCGCCCTGCGCGCCGAGCCCGATCTCGCTGCGCTCCCTTTCGGCGTCCTCGCCCAGGGGACGCTGGTCGCGGCGACGCTGCTGGCGGTGGCGCGCGAGCCGGAGCTGGCGCGGGCGATCGTCTCGCTCGAAGGTCGAGCCGACCTCGTGCGCCCGCACCTGCCGGCGGTGCACGCGCCGACGCTGCTCCTCGTCGACGCCGACGACGAGCCGGTGCTCGATCTGACCGTCGGCGCCCTCTGTCGCCTCGGCGCTCCCGCCGAAGTGCTGGTCCTGCCGTTCGAGGCACGACCGGAGACGGCTCGCGGGCGTGAAGAGGTCGGTCGCCTGGCCGGCGACTGGTTCCGCCATCACCTGCCGGCGGACGCCGTCCCGGCCGCCTGAGGGCGCGTTCCGAAGGAGCTCCCGATGTCTCGAGTGGTCGCGATTCTCGCGCTGGCGGGAATTCTCGCCGGCGGTGCCTCGGCACTCCTCGGTGCCGCGGCCGTCGCCTCGTGGATCTGGGGTGCCACGACGGCGATGGCGCTCGCGCCGCTCCTCTGGGCCGTCTTCGTCGACCTGCGCAAGGGCAAGATCGGCGTCGACGTCATCGCGCTGCTGGCGATGATCGGTTGCCTCGCCCTCGGCCAGTTCCTCGCTGGGGCGATCATCGCGTTGATGCTCTCCGGCGGGCAGACCCTGGAAGCCTTCGCCGGGGACCGCGCCGAGCGCGAGCTCCACCGCCTGATCGCGCTCGCCCCGCGCGAAGTGCATCGTCTCGAAGAAGGAGTCTGGACGACCCGTCCGGTGGACGCGGTGGTGCCGGGCGACCTCTTGCTGGTCAAGCCGGGGGAGACGGTGCCGGTCGACGGCCTGGTCGAGGGCGACACGGCGGTGCTCGACGAGTCGAACCTGACCGGCGAATCGCGTCCGGTCGAGCATCTCGAGTCCGACCGCCTGGCCAGTGGCACGGTCAACGCCGGCGGTCCGTTCCTGCTGCGCGCCGTGGCGAGCGCCGCCGATTCGACCTACGCGGCGATCGTCCGCCTGGTGGAGGAGGCGCGCCAGGCGCGAGCGCCGTTCACCCGACTCGCCGATCGCTACGCCGTGTACTTCCTGCCGCTCTCGCTCGCGGTGGCGGGTGGGGCGTGGGCGCTCTCCGGTGACCCGCTGCGGGCGCTCGCCGTGCTCGTCGTCGCCACGCCCTGTCCGCTCATCCTCGCCGCGCCGGTGGCGCTGGTTGCCGGCATTTCGCGCGCCGCGTCGCGCGGCGTGCTGATCAAGGGCGGTGGCGCGCTCGAAGCGCTTTCGCGTGCCGAGATCCTGCTGCTCGACAAGACCGGCACGATCACCACCGGGCACCCGACGCTCCAGACGGTCGAGACCTTCTCCGAGCTGCCGTCGGAAGAGGTGCTGCGCCTTGCCGCCTCGCTCGACCAGGTCTCGCTGCATGTCTTCGCGTCCGCGGTGGTGCGTTCGGCGCGTGAGCGCGGGATCGCTCTCGCCTTCCCGACCGCGGTCGAGGAGATCGCGGGCGCCGGAATCCGCGGCGTCGTCGGAGAACGTGGGGTCGCCCTGGGCCGACTCGACTGGGTCCTCGCCGACTCCGGGCTGCGACGTGACCCGGCGGTGCGCCGGGTGCGGCGCGAGAGCTCGCTCGAAGGGGGCACGCCGGTGTTCGTCGCGGTCGACGGTCGCCTCGCCGGCGCCCTGGTCCTCTACGACCCGATGCGCCCGGACTGTGTGGCGACGATCCGCTCGCTCCGCCGGGCGGGGATCCGGCGGGTGGTCCTGGTGTCGGGCGATCGCCCGGAGGTCGCCGCGGTCGTCGGCGGCGCGGTCGGGGCCGACCTCGTCCTCGCCGAGCGCGACCCGGAGGAGAAGGTCGAGGCGGTGCTCGCCGAGCGCAAGCACGGGCCGACGGTGATGGTCGGCGACGGCGTCAACGACGCGCCCGCGCTCGCCGCCGCCGACGTCGGCGTGGCGATGGGGGCCCGCGGCGCCTCGGCCGCCTCGGAGGCCGCCGACATCGTGCTGACCGTCGACCGTCTCGACCGGCTCGGCGAGGCCAAGGCGATCGCCCGGCGCTCGCTGGGCATCGCCCGCGAGAGCGTGGTGGCGGGGATGGCGCTCTCGCTTGCCGGCATGGTCGCCGCCGCGTTCGGCAAGTTGCCGCCGATCGCCGGCGCGGTGGCCCAGGAGGCGATCGACGTCCTGGTGATCCTCAACGCGCTGCGGGCGCTCGTCTATCGCGTGCCGAAGGTCGAGGCCGGGGCGATGGGGGAGAGCGAGCGGACGCGCGAGGAGCACCGGCAACTGCTGCCGGGCGTCGAGGGACTGCGGCGTACCGCCGACCGGCTCGAGGGGATGTCGCCCGAGGCACTGCGCGCCGAGTTGGTGGAAGCACGGCGCTTCCTGCTCGACGAGCTCCTGCCGCACGACGAGCGCGAGGATGCCGAGGTCTACCCGCTGGTGGCTGCGCGCATCGGCGGCGACGATCCGACGGCGCCGATGGAGCGGATGCACCTGGAGATCCGGCACCACGCGCTGCTGCTCGGCCGCATGCTCGACGAGCTGCCGCCGGGCGAGGTGGCGGGCGACGACCTGCGCGATCTGCGGCGCGTGCTCTACGGGCTCCACGCCATCCTGCGCCTGCACTTCGCGCAGGAGGAGCAGCAGTACCTGCCGCTGCTCGAGGCGGCTACTCCGGCTCGACGAGGAGGCCGAGCAGGTCGGACGACGTGACGATTCCGACGACCTGCTCGCCGCGGGTCACCAGCACGCGGTGGATGTGGCTGTCGATCATCGTCTCGGCGATGCGCGAGACCGGCGTGTCTTCGGGCACCGAGTAGACGGCCGGCGTCATGATCTCGCGGACCACGAGATTCTCCCGCTCGACGTGGAGCCCGCGCATCTCCTCCGGCTCGACCGACTCTTCCCAGCCGCGCACGTAGAAGTCGGGATTCGAGCGGTCGGCCACCAGCTGGCCTCCCTGGGACGAGGCGAGGGCGATGTCGGTCACCGAGACGACGCCCACCAGGCGCCCTTCGGCGTCCTCGACGGGAGCTCCGGAGATCTCGTTGTCGGCGAGGATCCCAGCCACTTCGTCGACGTTCATGTCCTCTCGTACGGTCACGATCTCGGCGTTCATCACGTCGCGGGCGACCATCTGGCGCATGGCGTCTCCTCCTCGCTCGGCACGTCGACGGCGTCTTCTTCGGTGTGCCGCGGTCACGCTAGCGCACGCCTCGGGGGGCTCAACCACCCCTCCGGGTGGCGACAGCGCGCAGGCCCGGCGACACGATCGGGGTGATGGGCCCACTCAAGGTGCGCGACCTGATGACGGCCAAGGTCCTGGCTGTCGGTCCCGGAGAGGACCTGGCGACGCTCTGGGAGCTCATGGAGCGGCGTCGGGTCCGTCACATGCCGATCGTCGATGCCGCGGGCGATCTCGTCGGGCTCGTCACCCACCGCGACCTGTTGCGGCACGCGCTCGTCGAGCGGGGTGGACAGGCGGCAGCGCTCGAAGACGCCGTGCTCTCGCGCCTGACCGCCGGCGAAATCATGAGGGTCGACCTCGAGACGATCGGCCCCGACGCCGACATCCGCCTGGCGTCGCAGCGCATGCTCGATCACAAGTACGGCTGTCTGCCGGTGGTCGAAGAGCGCCGCCTGGTCGGCATCCTGACCGAGGCCGATTTCGTCCGCTTCCTCGCGCGCGGCGACTGATCCCCCCGCCCCTCCCGCCGCCCGCGGGGCCAGCTCGCACGGACCTCCGGCAGAGCGTTCGCACGGGACTGGGAGTAGTCTCATCCGCGGAGGTGCGCGATGCCGAGAAAGAGTCCGACGCGGGCCACCGGTCGAGGTCGTTCCCCGCGGAGCAAGCGCCCGCCGACGGCGAGGACGAGGCGACCTGCCGGCGCCGCGCCGCGCTCCGCGGCGGTCGCCGAGCTGGAACGCGATCCGCGAGCCGTTCTCCCGGAGCTGCTCTTTCGCCGCTGTGACCTCTCGCACCTGGGGTTCGACACCACGGAGGACCTGCCGCCTTTCGACGGTGTGCTCGGCCAGGCGCGGGCCGAGGCGGCGCTGGCTTTCGGCCTGGCGATGTCGCGCGACGGCTTCAACCTCTACGCCCTCGGTGCCGATGGCACCGGACGGCACTTCCTGGTGCGTCACTACGTCGAGCGGTCGGCGGCGACGCGCTCCCGCCCGCAGGACTGGTGCTACGTCTTCGATTTCGCCGAGCCGAATCGGCCGCGAGCGCTGGCGTTGCCCGCCGGGCGCGGCGCCGAGCTCAAGCGCGAGATGGCCGAGCTGGTCGAGGCGGTGACCGCTGCGCTCGCCGCGGCATTCCAGAGCGAGGAGTTCCAGACGCGCCGTGAGGTCATCGACCAGGAGGCGCGCGAGCACCAGGAACAGGCCCTGGCAACGGTCGCCGAAGAGGCGCGGCATCACGACCTGGCGGCGGTCCGCACGCCGATGGGGGTCGTCTTCGCGCCGGTGCTCGGCGGCGAGGTCGCGACCCCGGACGTCTTCGAGAAGCTGGCCAACGAAGAGAAGCAGCGCTTCGCCGAGGCGATCGAGGAGGCGCAGGCGAAGCTCCAGCGGTTGATGCGACAGCAGTCGCGCTGGCAGGCCGAACGACGCTCGAAGCTCCAGGCGCTGCGACGCGAGGTCACGCGATTCGCCGTCGAGCCGCTGATCGACGAGGTGCGCACGACCTTCGCCGACCTCCCGGTGGTGCTCGACTATCTGGCGGCGGTGCAGGCCGACATCGAAGCGCAGGCGAAGGCGTTTCTCGCCGGCGACACGCAGGCCGAAGAGGAGGGGCCGGCACCTGCCGCCGAGGGAAAGGCCTCGCTGCGCCGGTACCACGTCAACCTGTTCGTCGACAACAGTCGCACGACGGGTGCGCCGGTGCTCGCCGAAGACAGTCCGTCGTTCCCCAACCTGCTCGGCCGGATCGAGCACCAGTCGCAGATGGGCAACCTGGTGACCGACTTCACGCTCATCCGGCCCGGGGCCCTGCACCGCGCCAACGGCGGCTTCCTCGTGCTCGACGCGCTGCAGGTGTTGCGCCAGCCGTACGCCTGGGAGGGGCTCAAGCGCTCGCTCGAAACCCGGCGGCTGCGCATCGAGCCCCTCGCCCAGGTCCTGGGCTTCGCCGCGACGACGACGCTCGAGCCGGAACCGATCCCTCTCGACGTCAAGGTCGTGCTGGTCGGAGACCGCAGCCTCTACTACATGCTCTCGGCCTACGACCCGGACTTCGCGCGCCTCTTCAAAGTGGCCGCCGACTTCGAGGAGGAGCTCGAGCGGAGCGCCGAGAACGAGACGCGCTACGCGGCCCTGGTGGCGCGACTCGCCCGCGAGGAGAAGCTGCGGCCGTTCGCCCGCGCGGCGGTCGAGCGGGTGCTCGAGCAGGCCTCGCGACTCGCCGGCGACCGCGAGCGGCTGAGTCTGCACACCAGTGCGGTGGTCGACCTGATGCGCGAGGCCGATCTGCTGGCGGGCGACGCACCTTGCGTCGGCACCGGCGATGTCGATCGCGCCATCGGAGCGCAGATCTTCCGCCAGGACCGCTTGCGCGAACGGGTGATGGAAGGGATCGGCCGCGGTCTCCTGCTGGTCGCCACCGAGGGCGCGGTCGTGGGGCAAGTCAATGGGCTAGTCGTCCTGCAACTCGGTGGATTCTCCTTCGGGCATCCGGCGCGCATCACCGCGCGCGTGCGGCTCGGCGAGGGCGAAGTGGTGAACATCGAGCGCGAGGTCGAGCTCTCGGGGCCGCTCCATTCGAAGGGCGTGCTGATCCTCACGGGGTTCCTCGGGGAGCGCTTCGCCCGCCAGCGGCCGCTGGCGCTCGCGGCAAGTCTGGTGCTGGAGCAGTCCTATGGTGGCGTCGACGGCGACAGCGCCTCGCTCGCCGAGCTCTGTGCGCTGCTTTCGGCGATCGCCGGGGTGCCGATTTCGCAAACGCTGGCGATGACCGGTTCGGTCGATCAGCGGGGTCAGGCGCAGCCGATCGGCGGTGTCAACGAGAAGATCGAGGGCTTCTTCGACGCCTGTCGTCTGCGCGGCGGGACCGGCCCGCACGGGGTCATCGTGCCGCAGTCGAACCTGCAGCATCTGGCGCTGCGCCGCGACGTCGTCGAGGCGGTCGAGCGCGGCACCTTCCAGGTCTTCGGCGTGCGCGACGTCGACGAGGCGATCGAGCTGCTGACCGGCCTGCCTGTCGGCCGCCGGGGCGACGACGGCCTCTTCCCCGAGGGGACGTTCAACCGTCTGGTCGACGAGCGACTCGCCGAGCTCGCCCAACTCAAGACGGAGCAGGCCGCACCGCGGGGGAGGGGAAAGAGGCGATGAACGGCCTCGCGGTTCGCCGCGTGGTCGTGGCGATCGACGCCTCCGAGCCGAGCGTCGCCGCCGCTGAAGCTGCGGCGGAGATCGCCGCTGCCCTGGCCGTCGAGCTCGCCGGGCGGTTCGTCGAGGACGACCGACTGCTCCGCCTGGCGGGACATCCCGCGGTGAGCGCGGTCGACGCGCTCTCGGCCGAGCGCCGTGCGCTCGAGCGGCGAGCGCTCGAGCGGGCGATGCGGGCGCAGGCGGAACGGGCACGACAGCGGCTCGAGGCGGCGGCGCGTCGCACCGGTTCCTCCTGGCGCTTCGAGGTCCGGCGCGGCGGCGTCGACGACGAGGTCCTCGCCGAGTTGGACGCCGCCGATCTCCTCGCCGTGGGGCGTGTCGGATGGGGTGGCGGGCGGCTGCTCGGTGGCACGGCGCGAGCGGCGCTGGCGCGGGGGCCGGGAGCCGTCCTGCTGCTGCCGCGTTCGCCGAGGCCGCTCGGCGCGGCGGCCGTGCTCTTCGACGGCGGCGCCGGATCGTGCGCCGCGCTCGACCTCGCCGCCCACCTCGCGGTGGCGATGGGCTGTCCGCTTCGCCTCCTCGTCGAGCTCGCGGCGGCCGACCTCGAGCGGCTCGAACGGAAGGCCGGCGAGGTGCTCGGGCGACGTCCGGTCAGGCTCGAGTGGAACCGCGTGGCGCGCGGCGGGCTCTCCGAAGCGCTCGCCCTCTCCGGGCGGAGACGCAGCCTGCTCGTCTTGTCCACCGAGATCGCCGGGGACGAGTCGAAGACGGCGCGCATGATCGAAGCGCTCGATGCGCCGGTGCTGCTCGTTCGCTGATCCCGTAGGGAACGGCATGGCGCCGCACGGTCGGATCCGCGCTGCCGGCGCCTCGCGCCTGTCGCGCCGCGCGGGTATGATCCTCGGACGAAAGGAGAGCGCATGAGCAAGGATGCCGGCCGGTACCACTGGTTCGCCGTCGGGGACGTCAACGGTTTCTTCGGTCTGATGTTCGACAACCTGACGGTGCTCTCCTTCCTCGCCGGCATTCTCGTCTTCGGCTTCCAGTTCCCCGCCGAGATCGTCTACCAGCGGATGTTCCCGGGCACGGCATTCGGCGTGCTCTTCGGGGACCTGGTCTACACCTGGATGGCCTTCCGGCTGGCCAAGCGCACCGCCAATCCGCACGTCACGGCGATGCCGCTCGGCCTCGACACGCCGTCGACGATCGGCATCGCGCTGGTCGTCCTCGGCCCGGCGTTCGTCTCGCTCAAGGCGCAGGGGATGGAGCCGCAGGCCGCGGCGATGCAGACCTGGTACATCGGCATGGCGACGATGGTGCTGATCGGCGTCATCAAGCTCGTGCTCTCTTTCTGTGGGGGCTGGGTGCAGAAGATGGTGCCGCAGGCGGGCCTGCTCGGCTCGCTCGCCGGGATCGGGCTGGCGCTCATCGGCTTCGTCCCGCTGGTCGACATCTTCGGCATGCCGCTCGTCGGCATGGTGGCGCTCGGACTGATCCTCTACAACCTGGTGGCGCAGATCCGCCTGCCGAGAAACCTCCCCGGGGTGCTGGTGGCGGTCGCCGTGGGCACCGCGCTCTACTACATTCTCGGACCGCTCGGCTGGGTGGGTGGCACCTATGCGCCGCCGCCGGGTCCCGAGCTCCACGGCGGCTGGCCGATTCCGACCTTCGACTTCCTCAAGGGGCTCTCCGGCGCCCTGCAGTACCTGCCGCTCGCCGCGCCGTTCGCGCTGTTGACGGTCGTCGGCGGCATCAACGTCACCGAGAGCGCGCGCGTCGCCGGTGACGACTTCAAGACGCGCGACATCCTCCTCACCGAGGCGATCGCCACGTTGATCGCCGGCCTCTGCGGCGGTGTGGCGCAGTCGACCCCGTACATCGGGCAGCCGGCCTACAAGGGAATGGGCGCGCGCGCCGGCTACACGGTGATCACCGGTCTCTTCGTCGGCCTCGGCGGTGTGCTCGGCTACGTCTCCTACATCGTCGAGCTGATCCCGCGCGCCGTGCTTGCGCCGATCCTCATCTTCGTGGCGCTCGACATCATGGTGCAGGCGTTTCTCGCCTGTCCGGCCCGGCATGCCCCAGCCGTGGCGTTCGCCTACTTCCCGACGGTGGCGCGCCTGGTGGCGATCAAGCTTTCGGTGTTCGTTCCGGCGGCGGTCTTCGGCAGCCTGCTGGTGAAAGCCGGCAAGGAGCTGCCGGAGGCGCTGGTGACCGTGGCACTCGGCAACGGGTTCATTCTCACGGCGATGCTCTGGGGGGCGTTTCTCGCCGAGCTGATCGACCGCCGCCTGCGCCGTTCGGCCCTCTACCTCGGCATCCTCGCGCTCTTCACCTTCTTCGGTGTCGTGCACTCCTCGTCGCCCGACGGCAACATGTACCTGCCGTGGAACCTGACCGGCTTCGCGCGCGCCATCCCCTACCAGTTCGCGCTCGGCTACGCCATCCTCGCGCTGTTGCTGCTGGCGCTCTCGTTCTCGCGCGAGAGTCGCGAGCCGGCGCCGGTCGACGCCCACGGGCACTAGGCTCCCGACCCTTTCCGCCTGAGCGGTGTCCGGGCTCGGCCGCCCCGGACGACGCCGCGACGATTCCGGCCGGCTTCGCGGAGGATGCATGGAACGAGCGATCTCGGCGCTGGGCCTGGTGGTCTTCCTGGCGCTCGCCTACCTGTTCTCGACCAATCGCCGCGCCATCCGCTGGCGTACGGTGGCCTGGGGACTCGGCCTGCAAGTCGCGGTGGCGCTCTTCATCATCAAGACGCCCGTCGGCTTCGAGCTCTTCAGCTTCGTCGGCAACCTGGTGAAGAAGTTCCTCGACTTCTCCGACGCCGGCGCCAGCTTCGTCTTCGGCGAGAAGTTCGTCGACCATTTCTTCGCCTTCAAGGTGCTGCCGACGATCATCTTCGTCGCCTCGGTGATGACCTTGCTCTACTACTTCGGCGTGTTGCAGAAGGTGGTCGAGGGGATCGCCTGGGTGATGATGCGAACGATGGGGACGTCGGGTGCCGAGTCGCTCTGCGGGGCGGCGAACATCTTCGTCGGGCAGACCGAGGCGCCGCTGTTCATCCGTCCTTACGTGCCGCGCCTGACGCAGTCGGAGCTCTATTCGGTGATGGTCGGCGGTCTCGCCACCATCGCCGCCGGAGTGATGGCGGTCTACATCTCGTTCGGTGTGCCGGCGGTCCATCTCATTGCCGCCTCGGTGATGGCGGCTCCCGGTGCGCTGGTGATCTCGAAGCTGCTCTTCCCGGAGGAGGCCGAGGCGGAGACGGCCGGCTCGGTGAAGGCGCAGGTGGCCCGCCCCTGGGTCAACCCGGTGGACGCGGCGGCGGCCGGCGCCATCGACGGAATGAAGCTCGCCCTCAACGTCGGCGCGATGCTGATCGCCTTCCTGGCCCTGCTCGCGCTGGTCAACGCGGTGCTCGGATGGGTCGGTGGGCTCGCCGGACTGCCGCAGCTCTCCCTCGACTGGATCTTCGCCCGCGCCCTCGCTCCGGTGGGATGGTTGCTCGGGATCTCCTGGGCCGAGTGCGGTCAGGTCGGCGTGCTGCTCGGCAAGAAGATCGCGCTCAACGAGTTCATCGCCTATCTGGACATGAAGACGCTGATCGACAACGCTGCGGCGATCGCTGCGGGCAGCCAGGCGGCGGGGAGCGTGCCGGTGCTTTCGCCGCGCGCCCTCGTGCTCTCGACGTACGCGCTTTGCGGCTTCGCCAACATCAGCTCGATTGCCATCCAGATCGGCGGCATCGGCGGACTCGCTCCCGAGCGCCAGCCCGAGCTCGCCAAGCTCGGCGTGCGGGCGCTGCTCGCCGGCACGCTGGTCAACGTGGTGAACGCCTGTATCGCCGGGATCCTGCTGTAGCGCGAGCGGCTCAGGCGCCGTAGAGAGCGAGGAAGGCGACGAGGCGGCGCAGGCCGTCGGCGGAGAAGTCGAGGAACCGCAGGCCGAGACCGTCGACCTTGTCGAGGCGCCGACTGGCATGGCGCACCACTTCGGCCTCGCCGCGGATCGGGTCGGAGCTTTCCGGCAGATCGAGCGCGAAGCGCACCGGCGTGCCGACCGGGTAGCGGCTGTCGGTGATCGCCAACATGCCGGTACGCGACAGGTCGCGTGTCTGGCAGAGGAGCTGCGGCGAGCCGGACTCGAGCCGGACGGTCAGACGGGCCATGACGCGCATGGCGAGGCGGATCCGGGCCCTGAGCAGGGCGAGGACCGCCTCCTGCAACTCGAACGGCTCGAGAGCTGTCGAGAGCACCTGGGACACTCCTCGGCCGAGAAGCTTTTCGGCGTCGCTCAACCTATCGGGTGGCGTGAAGAGCAGCAGATGCGCCGAGCAGCTCGGCGATGCCGGGTCGGCGAGCAACTCGGCGAGCCGCCCGAGGTCGTCGGCGGCGATCGCGAAGTCGGTCATCACGACCTGGAACGGAATCAGGCGGAGGATCGTCTCGGCGCTGCGCACCGAGGGGACGCGGCTGAGCTCGAACTCGGCGCGGCTGAGCGCTGGCTGAAGCTTCCCTTCAGTCGCCTCGTCGAGCGCGGCGGCCAGCACGTGCTTGCGGGGTCGCGATTCTTCGGGGGCCTCGACGGGTGGCGCGGATTCGTTCATGCGTCCATTCTAGTGACCGCGGGGGCTCCGGGCGACGGTCGAACGAGGGAGCGGAGCAGGCGTGCGGTCTGCGTTTCGACCATGCGGCCGCGCCACGCGGCCTGGAAGTCGGTGTTGTCGAGGGGCGTGGCGACCCGGCGTGCCCGTCGTGCGGCTTCGCCGACGGAAGCTTCGTCGAGCGTCTGGCCGAGGAGCGACTCGGCGGCGTCCCCTGCCCGGCGCGGCTCCGATGCGACGGCGCCGAGGAACAGGTTGGCGCGTTCGACGTGTCCACCGGCGTCGATCCAGAGCGCAGCGGCGATCGACAGGGTGGCGAAGTCGATCGAGCCCCGGCGACGCAGCTTGAACCAGCCGGCGCGGACTCGGGTGGCATCGCTCGATGCCGGCAGACGCACTTCGGTGAGCACCTCGTCCGGCCGCTTGGCGAGGTAGTCCATCCCGTCGTCGCGGTAGAGGTCGGCGAGCGGCAGCGTGCGTTCGCCGGCGGTCGAGACGAGGACGGCCTGCGCCTCGAGAGCGCAGAGCATCGGCGCGGCGTCGGAGGAGGCGACCGCCCAGCAACGGGGCGACGACGGTGCGACCCAGCAGACCGTGCCCTCGGCCTTCATGCAGTAGCCGATCGCCTGCCGCCATCCTTCGGACTGGTTGTAGTAGGTGCAGCGCGTGTCGAGGCAGAGATTGCCACCGAGCGTGCCCATGCGGCGCAGCACCGGCGACGAGATCGACGCGACGGCGTCGACCAGCGCCGGAAAGCGGGCCTGCAATGTCGGGTCTCGTTCGATCGCCGCGAGCGTCGTCGTCGCCCCGAGACGGACCTCGCCGCGAGAAGCGCGAACGCCGGCGAGCTCCGGGACCTGCATCAGCGACACCACCACGTCCGCCTTCTGGTGTCGTCGCTTGAGGTTCGGCCACAGATCCGTGCCGCCGGCGACCAGCCGGACGCTGCGTCCGTCTGCAGCCCCCTCGCCGGAGAGCACGGCCGCGGCGTCCGCGACGCTCGACGCGCGGTGGTAGTCGAATCGCGGGAGCCTCAGCATCGCACCCTCCGGGAGGCGTCGCGCGGAGCGCCGGGGCCGCGACGGCCGTCGGCCAAGGCGACGGGATCTCGGTCGACTCCGGGCCTCGCGGCCGGGTGTTGCCCCGCCCTGGAGCGAGGGTGGGGGAGCGGTACCGGATTCGTGCGGGTCGTCATCGCGTGGTCAGCCGCGCCGGGTCGTGGGTGCGCAACGCTTCGTCGCGTTCGGGCATCGTGCCGTGACCGGAGCGCAGCGTGCGCTCGAGCCGGAATCGCGCCTCGTCGATCGCTTTGCCGTCGCCGCCCTGCTGCGGTGTCGGCACGTGCAGGGTCTCGCCGAAGTCGACGGTCGGGAAGCGCTCCGGGCCGACGCGCGCCGATTTGCCCTGCCGCTTGAGATCGAGAGCCTTGAGGACGAGGTGCGGATGGAGCGGCGTCTGATCGACGCGCACTCCGACCGCATCGAAGAGGGCGTTGGCACAGGCCGGTGGAATCGGCAGCAGCGGTCCCTGGCCGACCTCCTTGGCCCCCCACGGACCGGCCGGGTCGGGCTCTTCGACGAGATAGGTCGTGACGGGCGGCATTTCGAGGAAGGTCGGGCTCTTGTACTCGAGCACGCTCGGGAACTTGTGCACCAGGGCGTTCGAGCGACCGCGCGGCAGCCGGCGGAAGGCCGACTCTTCCATCATCGCTTCGCCGAGGCCCATGTAGACGCCGCCCTCGACCTGGCCGAGGGCGAGCACCGGATTGAGCGCACGGCCGATGTCGTGCGCGATCCAGACGTGTGTCGGGCGCCAGATTCCGGTCTCCGGGTCGACTTCGACCTCGACCACCGCGGCGCTGAACGAGTAGGCGGGGGAGGGACCGACCCCGGCACCGCGGTAGCGGCCGGGCGAGCGCGGCGGCAGGTAGCTTCCGGTCGTTGCCAGGGTGCCGAAGCGCGCCTCGGCGCAGATCACCGCATCCTCCCAGGCGAGCGAGCGCGCCGGGTCGTTCGGGGAGGTCGCGTCGAAGACCCGACGGCCACGGAAGCGGAGACGGTCGGGCGGGACGTCGAGCTGGGCACCGACCGCTTCGGCGATCCGCGCCCGGGCGCGCTCGGCGGCCTCGCGCGCCGCGTTGCCGACCATCAGCGTGACGCGTGACGAATAGCTGCCGAGATCGACCGGGGTGAGGTCGCTGTCGGCGACGCAGAGGCGCAGGTCGGCGAGCTCGATGCCCAGCACCTCGGCGACGGCGCCGGCGAGGATCGAGTCCGAGCCCTGGCCGATCTCGCTCGCGCCGCAGAAGACGGCGACCGAGCCGGAGCGGTCGAGCTTGAGCATCACCCCGGACTGCGGCATGTGGTTCCAGTAGATCGGCAGTCCGGCACCGCAGAGGTAGGCGCCGCAGGCCAGGCCCAGGCCGCGCCCTTCGGGAAGTCGGCCCCAGCGTTCGAGGAACCGGCTTCCGGCCACGACGGCCTCGAGGCATCGACCGAGTCCGGTGGTGCCGACCTGGAGCCAGTTCGCGGTGACCGTTCCGGGCGGGAGCAGGTTGCGCCGGCGGAGCTCGGCGGGATTCAGGCCGAGCGCCACGGCGATCTTGTCGAGCTGCACCTCCCAGGCGAAGCGCGGCTGCGGCGTGCCGTGACCGCGCTTCGGACCGCAGGGCGGTTTGTTGGTGAAGGCGCGGACGCCGTCGAAGCGGTAGTGCGGGATCTCGTAGGTGACCGTCTGCAGCGCCCCGGTGTAGTAGGTACTGGCGACGCCGTAAGAGCCGTACGCTCCGCCGTCGAGGGCCGTCTCGAGATGCTGTGCGGTGATCTTCCCGTCCCGGGTGACACCGGTGCGCTGGCGCATCAGCACCGGATGGCGACCGCGATGGCAGTAGAAGACCTCCTCGCGGGTGAGGGCGATCTTCACCGGCCGTCCGAGCACGAGGGCCATCTTCGCCGCGACGATCTCGTGGCCGAACGGGTCGCTCTTGCCGCCGAAGCCGCCGCCGTTGCTCGTGGCGATGACGCGGATGCGCGCCGCCGGCAGGCCGAGGACGCGGGTCAGGGCGCGATGCAGGTAGTGCGGCGTCTGGGTCGAGGAGTGGACGGTGACGCGGCCCTCGTCCTCCGGGACGGCGACGCTGGCGTGCTGCTCGAGGGCCAGGTGCGTGTTGCCGTCGTAGAAGAAGAGGTCCTCGAAGATCTCCTCGGCGTCGTCGAAGCCTCGAGCAACGTCCCCGAACTCCATCGACACCTTCTTGTGCAGGTTCCCGTCGTCGGCGTGAGCGTGCAGCTGCGGGGCCGGCGTGGCGATCGCCTCGTCGATCGTGGCGATCGTCGGCAGCGTCTCGTAGTCGACGCGCACCTTTCGGACGGCCTCTTCCGCTGCCTCCTCGCTGGTCGCGGCGATCGCCGCCACCGGGTCGCCGACGTGCCGCACGACCTCGAGGCAGAGGGCGTGCTCGTCCTGGGAGACCGGCAGGATGCCGAAGGGAACGGGGAGGTCGCGACCGCTGAGCAGGCCGAGAACGCCCGGTACGGCCGCGGCCTCCGCGAAGTCGATGCCACGGATCCGGGCGTGCGGCACGGTCGAGCGCACCAGCTTGAGGTGGGCGAGCCGAGGGAAGGTCAGATCGTCGGCGAAGCGCGTCGCCCCGGTCACCTTGGCTCGACCGTCGACGCGCCGGAAGGGGGTTCCGAGCAGCTGGAGCTCCTCGGCATCGCCTGCGGGCTGGGGCCGCGGGTCCGTCGGTTCGGTCACGTGTCGCGCTCCTTGCCCGGCGGGACGTCGCCGTAGAACGACGAACGCGGCGGCTCGGTCGCCTCGCCCCGCAGCCGCGCCGCGGCCCAGCTCACCGCGTCGACGATCTTGTGGTAGCCGGTGCAGCGACAGAGGTTGCCGGCCAGCGCGGCGCGGATCTCGTCGGGCGTGGGAGCGGAGCTCTCCGCCAGCAGCGCCTTCGCCGTCATCAGCATCCCCGGTGTGCAATAGCCGCACTGCGCCGCCCCGAGGTCGGCGAAGGCGCTCTGCAGCGGGTGCAGCTCGTTGCCGGCGGAAAGCCCTTCGACGGTCTCGACGTGGCGCCCGTCGGCATCGATGGCGAGCACGAGGCAGGAGAGCACCGGCGCCCCGTCGAGCAGGACGGTGCAGGTGCCGCACTCGCCGAGCTCGCAGCCGTGCTTCGTGCCCGGTAGCCCGAGCTCCTCGCGCAGCAGCTCGAGCAGCGTGTGGTGCGCCGGCACCGCGGCCGAGCGCTCTTCGCCGTTGACGCGCAGTCGGACCAGCACGGCATCCTCACTCGGCATCGGTGGCCTCGCGCAGCAAGGTGTCGACGAGCTCGGGGGGCGGCAGGCGGAGCTCGCGACGTGGGGCGAGCATCCCGCGGACGAGAAGCTCGGCGAGCTCGAATCCAAGGTGACGCGCACCTCCCGCCGCCGCGGTGGCAGCGGAGGGGTGGAACCACTTCGCCGTCCAGTTCACCGCTCCGAGCAGCGCGCGCACGGCGGTTCGCGGGTCGAGCCCGGAGCGGAAGCGCCCGGTGTCGATCCCTGCGACGACCAGGCGGCGCAGGGCGCGCTCGTAGGCGTTGCGGCGCGAGAGGATCGGCTGGCGATGCGGCTCGTCGAGCGCTTCGACTTCGAGATGGGCGAGCGAGCCCGGGGTCGTCTCGTGCAGCCGCACGACGTGGGTGACGACGGCGCTCGCCAGGGCGGTGTCGGCGTCCAGACCGAGCCGCTCGATCCGTCCGACCGTCGCCAAGAGGCCGTCCAGGGCATCCTCCTGGCAGTACGCGAGCAGCGCCTGCTTGCTGGGGAAGTAGTAGTACAGGCTGCCGGCCGTCATCTCGAGCTCGGCGGCCACGTCGCGCATGCCGCTGGCGTGCAGGCCGCGGCGGCGAAACACCCGTCCGGCGGCGGCGAGGATCTCCCGCCGGCGCTCGCGGACCTTCTCCGGCAGCGCGCGGTCGGCGGCGATCGTCGAAATTTGAACCACTGTTCAAATTCTTGCGGCGACGGCCGGGCCTGTCAAGGGCGGCGGCGGATCAGGCTCCGCCCGGAGCGACCCCCGGGTCGAGCGAGAAATCGACCATGCGATCGTCGTCGAAGAGAAAGCGACCGTCGAACGGCACGCCGGCGAGCAGGAGGGGGAGCCAGTGCCGGTCGTCCTCCCACATCCGTTCGTAGGGGATGGCGCCGAGCGGGCACCAGAAGGGGAGCGCTTCGGCGGTTTCTCCTGGTTCGCCCAGCGCCCCGGCGGCGCGGAAGACATGGACATGGATCGAATGCCCGTTGAGGAACTGGAAGCGCAGGAGCCCGGCCGCGAGCAGGTCGGTCGGCGTGACCAGAACCTCCTCTTCGACTTCGCGGATCGCCGCGGCGAGCGGCGTCTCGCCCGGCTCGAGCCGACCTCCCGGCGCATTGACCTTGCCGGCCCCCAGACCGCGGCGCTTCTCGATCAGCAGGACCTCCCCGGCGCGAATCACGAACACCAGGGTCGCCACATCGACCGGGCGCCAGTGTTCCCAGTCGATCTCCGAAACCCGCTTCCAGTCGTTCATGGGCGGGAGGCTACCGCGAAAGCCGATTCGCGCGGCGGCGACCCGGACCGCCCGTCGCCGGCCCCATTCGCTAGGATGCGGCCATGCGATTCCTGACGAGTCGTTCGGGCCGAGCGCTCCGTGGCTTCGCCTTCGGTCTCCTCGCCGGGTACGTCGCGGCCTGTGCAACGGCCCGCGAGGAGCTCCGACCGCCGGTCGAGCCCGCGGCGACGCGGGCACCGGATCTCGTCGAGGTCGTGGCGCTCGATCCGACGATCCACACCGACGTCCGTTACGCGACGACGAACAACTTCGCCCGGCGCGCGGTCTACCCGGTGGCGCGGGTCTACCTTCAGCGCGAGGCTGCCGACGCCGTGGTTCGAGCCCACCGCGCGCTCGCCGCGAGCGGCTACGGCCTGCTCCTGTTCGACGGCTATCGCCCTTGGTCCGTGACGCGCCTCTTCTGGGAGATCACCCCTCCGGCGCAGCGCGCCTTCGTCGCCGATCCGCGCAAGGGCTCGCGTCACAATCGCGGTTGCGCGGTCGACCTGACGCTCTACGACCGGACGACTGGGCGCGAGGTCGAGATGCCCTCGGCCTACGACGACTTCAGCGAGAAGGCCAGTCCGGCCTGGGCCGGAGGCGACCCGGCGGCGCGAGCCCGCCGCGACCTGCTCCGCCGGACCCTCGAGGCCGAAGGCTTCGCCGTCTACGAGAACGAGTGGTGGCACTACGACTTCCGCGGCTGGCGGGAATACCCGGTGCTCGACCTGTCGTTCCCCGACCTGATGAATCGGCGCTAGGGCGACTGCCGCTCCGCACCCCGGTCGTCGGCGCCGCGCCGACGAGGATCATGGCTCGAGGTAGAGCTCCTGATGGTCGTCGTCATAGGCGAAGAGCTCGGCGTAGCGACCCCAGCGCACGGCGAGCTCGAGCTGGCTCGCCGCCAGCGCGCCGTGGCTCGCGGCGAGCCGCTCCAGGAAGAAACTCCGATGGATGCGATGGTCGTCGTCATGCTGCAGCGCCTCGAAGATCCAGCCGATTTCGGGCAGGCGGACGAGGCGCGCGGCGACCAGCTCCTTGCGCGCCAGGATGCTGCCCGCTGCGAAGTCGACGCCGTGCGGCGTGAGCGTCAGGCCGGCCTTGGCGACGGCCACCAGGCCGAGGTGCTCGCCCGCCTCGACGATCGGCAGCAGATCGTCGAGCTCGAGCACGAGCTCCGAGGCGAGGGTCGCCAACTCCGCTCGCCCCCCTTCGGCGGCGAGCTTCTCGAGCAGACCGGCCAGGGCGTTGGGCCGCGCTCCGGGCAACCGGCGCAGGAGGTGGCTGGCGGGCGGCGCCGGGCGACCGCTGACCGCCGCGTAGAGCTCGTCGACCAGCGCCTCGAACGCCGTGTCCTTGCGCTGCCGAGGCTGGGTCAGCTCGATCGCGACCTCGCGGACGACGCGGCCTGGCTCCTTGGCCATCACGACGACGCGGTCGGCCAACAGCACGGCCTCCTCGATGTTGTGCGTCACCATGAGGATCGCCTGGGTCGGCAGCGACTTCGTCGCCCAGAGCTCGAGCAACTCGCCTCGCAGAGCGTCTGCCGACAGGACGTCGAGGGCCGAGAACGGCTCGTCGAGGCAGAGGAGCTCGGGCTCGACCGCCATCGCCCGGGCGAATCCCACCTTCTGCCGCATCCCCCCCGAGATCTCTCGCGGATAGGCCGACTCGAAGCCCGCCAGTCCGACGCGGTTCAGCAGCGCGCTCGCCGTCGAGCTTCGCCGTGAGCGCGGGACCCCTCTCGCCTGGAGGGCGATCTCGACGTTCTCTCGGACGGTCAGCCAGGGGAACAGCGCGAACGTCTGGAAGACGATGCTGGCGTGCGGGTTGACACCGGCAAGCTGTTCGCCGCGATAGCGGACCGCGCCGCGGGTCGGGAGTGTCAGCCCGGCGATGATCCGCAGGAGCGTGGACTTGCCGCAGCCGGATGGCCCGAGCAGGCAGACGAACTCTCCGTCGCGGATCGCCAGGTCGACGCCGGCCAGCGCGACGAAGCGATGATCGCCGGTCGGGTAGGACTTCTCGATTCCGGCCAGTTCGAGGAGCGGCGGTGCGGACGCCGGTCGATGCGATGCGGATGCGGGCTCGCCCACTGGGGTCTCCGTCAGTCGAGCCGGTAGCGGCGTTCGGCAAGCCGATAGAGCCGCTGCCAGAGGAAATGGTTGATCAGCACGACGGTGCCGACCAGGGCGAGAGTCGCGGCGAGGAGCAGGGCGTAGTCCCCCCGGCTGGTGGCCTGGGCGATCATCGCTCCGATCCCGGGCACATCGTGTGACGAACCCGCGAACTCGACGTGCTCGGCGACGACGCTGGCGTTCCAGGCGCCGCCCGAGGCGGCGACGCCGCCCGTCACCAGAAAGGGGAAGAGGGCGGGGAGGACCAGGACGCGCTGCGTCTGCCAGCCGCCGAGGCGGAGCATCGCCGCGGTATAGCGCAGGTCGACCGGGATGGTGCTCGCGCCGGCGATCGTGTTGAAGAGCAGATACCACTGTGTCCCCATCAGCATCAGCAGGACCGCGGCAACTTCGAGGCCGTGCGGCAGTCGCAGCAGCCCCAGGAGGAGGATCGGGAAGAGCGCCGTGGCGGGCACGGCGGCGAGCACCTGGACGACCGGCTGCAGCGAGCGCGACAGGCGACCGGAGGAGCCGATCAGGATGCCGATCGGCAGGGTCCAGGCGAGCGCGACGAGCAGGGCGATCGCCACCCGACCGCCGGTCCAGAGCACGGCAAGACCGATCCGTCCCCAGGTCGCGGCCGGCACCGCATGGAGCATCAGCACGGCGCGAAGGGTCGCCCAGGCGAGGGCAAGAGCGAACGCGCCACGCCAGAGCCACCGCAACCGCGAGCGTGGGGCCGCGATCGGCTCGGGGGTGAGCAGGCCGGGCCGGCGATCGCGCAACCGGTCGAAGGCCTGGTCCAGCCGGAGGGCGAGCGGCCGCAGGATGCTTCGTGACAGCGCACGCAGCAGGCGAGAGCGAGCGAGCAGTCGGCGAGAAGGGAGCAGCGGAGCCTCTTGCTCGGTCGTCTCGATCTTGAAACGCTCGGCCCAGGCGAGCAGCGGCTTCCAGATCAGGCGATCGAGCAGGACGATGACACCGACGAGAGTGCCCAGCCCGCAAGCGAGCGCGACGTGGTCGCTCCGTTGGGCGGCGGTTTGCAGATAGGAGCCGAGACCGGGGAGGCGGAAGTCGCGCCTGCCGACTTGGAACATCTCCGACGCCATGAGGAAGAACCAGCCGCCGGCCCAGCTCATCATGCTGTTCCAGATCAGTCCCACCATGCCGAACGGCAGCTCGAGGGTGCGGAACCGCAGCCAGGGGTTGAGCCGGAAGACGGCGCTCGCTTCGCGCAACTCGCTCGGAACCGTCGACACGGACTGATAGAAGCTGAACGTCATGTTCCACGCCTGCGAGGTGAAGATGAGCAGCACGGCGGCGAGCTCGGCGGCCAGGCGGGCCGGCAACACGGCGGAAAGCCCGAGGACCGCGACCGGCAGGAAGGAGAGGATCGGCACGCTTTGCAGCACGTCGAGCACGGGCAGCAACACCTTGCGCGCGCCGAGGTGGCGGGCCGCGGTGTAGCCATACGCCAGGCTGAAGACGAGCGAGAGGGCGTAGGCCGCGGTCATCCGGCCGAGCGACAGCAGCGCCAGGCGAGGCAGGGCGACGACCGACAGGTCGATCTCTGGACCCGCGATCGACTTCGGAGCGCCCAAGGCGAGGCGAGCTCCGAGATAGATCACGGCGGCGAGGCCGAGCAGGACGTAGAGGTCGACGAGCGAGAGGGCTCGTCGGCTCCAGCCCGACGGGCCGAACCCGAGGGCTCGAGGGGCGGGACTTGGCAGGGCGCGGCTCATCGGCTCGCCGCGGGCGGGAACGTGCCGCGCGGTCCGGAGGGCGCCGTCCATCATAGCCCCCGGTCCGGAGGCGGAGAGCCCGTCGCGCTCCTCGACGGGTCATCTCGGCTCCGAGGGTCGTCTCATGGTAGCGTTTCGACCGCTTTCGACATCGGTCTCGAGCCTTGAATCCACTCCGCCTCAGCGTCGTCGTCCCGGTCTACAACGAGCGCTATCTGGTGCGCGAGTTGTTGTCGCGCGTGCTGGCTCTGCGCATCCCGGACATCGCCGAGATCGAGATCATCGTCGTCGACGACGGCTCGCGCGACGGGACGCGTGAGATCCTGCGCGAGCTCGCCGCCGCGGAGCCGCGGCTGCGCTACATCGAGCACGAGCGCAACGGCGGCAAGGGCGCGGCCCTGCGTACCGGCATCGCCGCCGCGACCGGCGACCTGACGGTCTTCCAGGACGCCGACCTCGAGTACGACCCGCGCGATTTTGCCCGGATGGTCCGGCCGTTCCTCGAGGACGGCGCCGACGTGGTCTACGGCTCGCGCTACCTGCCGTCGGAGCGTCGGCGGGTGCTGGCCTATCGGCACACCCTGGGGAACCGGTTCCTCACCTTCCTGAGCAACCTGTTCACCGACCTCCATGTCACCGACATGGAGACCTGCTACAAGATGTTCCGCACCGGTCTGCTGAAGTCGATCCCGATCCGATCGAACGACTTCGCGGTGGAGCCGGAGATCACCGCCAAGATCGCCAAGCGCCAGTGCCGCCTGTTCGAGGTGCCGATCAGCTATCTCGGCAGGACCTATCGCGAGGGCAAGAAGATCGGGCTGCGCGACGGCTTCAAGGCGCTGCGGGCCATCCTGCGCTACTGGCTGATCGACGACCTCTACAGCGAGGACGAATTCGGCGCCGAGATCCTGCACAGCCTCGAGCGGGCGCAGCGCTTCAACCGCTGGATGGCCGACGCGGTGACGCCGCACGTCGGCGCACGCGTTCTCGAGATCGGCGCCGGCATCGGCAACATCACCCACTGGCTCATGCCGCGCGACGTCTACGTGGCGAGCGACATCAACCGCAACTACCTCGACTACCTGCGCAACTACGCCATCGGCAAGCCCTATCTGGAGGTGGCGAAGATCGACCTGGAGAGTCCGGCGGACTTCGCCCCCTGGGTCGGCCACTTCGACAGCGCCGTCTGCCTGAACGTGCTCGAGCACGTCGGCGACCCGAACCAGGCACTGCGTAACCTCCACGATGCCCTGGTGCCGGGGGGACGGGCGGTGATCTACGTGCCGCAGGGGCAGTGGCTCTACTCGAGTCTCGACGAGGTGCTGGGGCACCGCTGCCGCTATTCGCGAGCCTCGCTTGCCGCCGAGCTGGAGGGTGCCGGGTTCGCTGTCGAGAGCCTGCGCGACTTCAACCGCTTCGCGGTGCTCGGCTGGCTGCTCAACGGCAAGGTGCTGCGGCGACGGCGGTTCAGCCGCCTCCAGCTCAAGATCTTCGATCTGCTGACGCCGATTCTGCGGCGTGTCGACCGCCTGGTGCCGTTGCCCGGGCTCGGTCTCGTCGCCGTGGCGCGGCGACGCGACTGAGCGACCTTCCCTTCGCTTCGATCTCGTTCCCGCCCCGGCCGGGCGATCACCGGTCGTCGCGCGGCTCGCGCGACGTCGATTTCGTCGACTGACTGCGCAACGCCTCGACCACCAGCTCGCGGCGCGGCAAGGCGGCGCCGGTCGCCATTTCGGCGGTGAGTCGACCCTCGCCCAGCTCGCGGCGGAGGGCCGCCAGAACCTGGTCGAGGGCGAGACGCTCGACCCGCGGCACCGGCATTCCGGCCTGCGTCCTGAGCTTCTCTGCCGCGCCGATCAGGCGCGCCGCGGCGGTGGCCGAACCGAGGGCGAGGCGCAGGGCGGCGAGGGCCTCCAGCACCGAGGCCATGCGCCACCGGTCGCCGAGCCGAGCGTGGAGCTCGAGGCTGCGCGGCAGCGACTCGCGTGCTGCCGCCCAGTCGGCGCGCGCCAGCGCGACGCGGCCGGCGAGCTCGAGCGACCAGGCGATCCCCTCGCGGAAGACGCCGCCGGCCGCGCGCTGCCGTGCTTCGGTCGCGAGCGCGGCGGCCTCGACGAGCTCGCCGCGGAAGAGATGGGCTGCCGCCAGGTTGAGCCGTGCCCAGGTCGAGCCCTCGCAGTCGCCACGCGCGTCGAAATAGGCGAGCGCTTCGCGAGCGGCTGCCGCCGCCTCGTCGAGCCGGCCGTCGAGCCAACTCGCCAGCCCGACGAGGTTGCTCGATCGGGCGACGCTCTGTCGGTCACCGAGAGCGCGGAAGGCCGCGGCGGCCTCGGTGTGCAGGGCGATCGCCGCCTGACAGCGGCCGCGCTCGCGCGCCAGGCTGCCGAGGTACTGCAGCGCCATGGCGGCCAGGCGGGCATCTGCCTGGCCCTGGGCGAGCACCAGCGCACGGTCGAGCAGCGACTCGGCGTGGGCGTAGTCGCACTGCAGGAAGGCGAACACCCCGGCACCCAGGGTGGCGCGCAGCGCCAGGGCGCCGGCGGCGTCGCCGGCGAGCGCCAGGGCGGCTTCGAGGGAGCGGCGCGCCTCTTCGTAGTGGCCGCGCACGTACCAGTATTGCCACAGGCCGCCGGCAAGTCGCAGGGCACCGTCGCTGTCGGCGGCGGCAATCGCGCGTTCGATCGCGGCGCGGAAGTTGTCGTGGTCGCGGGCGACGGCCGAGAGCGTCGCTTCGTCGGCCGAGGCGGCGAGCGCCCGCCCCGCGGACTCGGCGCGGCGCAGGAAGCCGTCGCGGTGGGCGGCAAGCGCCTCCGAATGTTCGACTGGCGAATCGGCGAGCCGCTGTTCGCCGAATGCCTGGATCGTCTGGAGGAGCGAGAAGCGAGGGAGGTCGGAGGTCTCGGTCTCGGGCCGCACGAAGCTCTTTTCGACCAGCGAGGAGAGCAGCTCGAGCAGGTCGGGCTGCGCGCCGACGACCTCGCTCGCCGCGTTCAGGTCGAAGCCGCCGCGGAAGACGCAGATCCGCCGGAAGAGCCGGCGCTCGGCCTCGCCGAGGAGCTCGTAGCTCCAGGCGATCGCCGCTTCCATCGTGCGCTGGCGCGGCGAGAGGTCGCGAGCCCCGGCGGTCAGCAGCGCGAGACCTTGCGCCAGCTGGTCGCGCAGCGTGGCGAGGGGCAGCAACTTGGTGCGCGCCGCGGCGAGCTCGAGGGCGAGCGGCAGGCCGTCGAGTCGCCGGCAGATCTCGGCGACCAGAGGAGCGCTCACCGCGTCGAGCGTCAGGTCGGGGCGGACGGCGCGGGCCCGATCGAGGAAGAGCTCGACCGCGGGGATCCGTGCGAGGTCGGCGGGATCGACGAGGAGGTCGGCATCGGGCACCGGGAGGGGAGCGACCGGCAGCTCCCGCTCGCCGCGCACCCGAAGCGGCTCGCGACTGGTGGCGAGGACCTGCAGGCCGTCGGCGGAACGCACGAGGCTCGGCGAGGGCCGGGGCGGCGGCGACGACCTGCTCGAAATTGTCCAGCACCAGCAGGGCGCGACGGTGCCGCAAGTAGTCGCGCAAGGGCGCGGCCCCGGAGTCTCCGGCTCCGCCGTCGAGGCCGAACCCGCGGGCGATCGCCGGCAGCACGAGCCCCGGATCGGTCACGGTCTCGAGGGGGACGAACACGACACGAACCGCTTCGAGCTCGCCGAATCGCCGCGCGGCTTCGATCGCCAGGCGCGTCTTGCCGGTGCCGCCGGGGCCGGTGAGTGTCACCAGTCGCTCTCGACCGCGCCGCAGCCGGTCGAGCAACTGGGCGATCTCGTCGCCCCGCGGGACGAACGGGGTCCACGGGGTCGGCAGCGCGCCGGCGTCGCTCTCGGCCTGAGTTGATCGCTCCTCGACCGCGGTGCGGGGAGGAGTCGCGCCGGAGCTCGTCGCTCCCGACGTGCTCGGCGCCGCCGCCGTGACGACCGTCCCCTCTTCGAGCGTGACCTGGCGGGCGATCGCCGCGAGCTCGATCTCGATCGACATCGCGTCGCTCGGGCGATTCTCCTGCTCCTTGGCGAGACAACGGCGGACGAGATCGGCGAGCGGCTCGACGAGCTCGACGGGCCCCGCGAGGTCGAGCGGCCTCGGTGCGCCCTCGAGCACCGCCGCGATGGTGTCGCCGAGGTTCTCGCCGGGGAACGGGCGGGACCCGGTGAGCGCCTCCTGGAGCAGGATGCCGAAAGCCCAGAAATCGGTCTGCGGCGAGACGGCGGCGCCGCGCATCTGCTCCGGCGCCATGTAGGCGGGGGTGCCGATCATCGGCTGCCGGCCGGAGAGCTCGGTCAGCGCCGCTGCGCCGGGCAGCTCCGGCGCGAGCTTGGCGAGGCCGAAGTCGAGCACCTTGACGATGCCGTCCGGCCGGATCATCACGTTCTCCGGCTTGACGTCGCGGTGGATGATCCCGGCGGCGTGGGCGGCGGCAAGGGCGCGAGCCACCTGCCGGAAGACGGCGATCGCTTCGGCAAACTGCAGCGGCGCTCGAGCGATCTGCTGGCGCAGGGTGCGGCCGTCGATGCGCTCCATGGCGAGGAACGGCCGGCCGTCGAGCTCTCCGGCGTCGAAGACGGTGACGATGTTCGGGTGATTCAACCCGGAGAGCGTCAGGACTTCGGCGCGAAATCGGCGGCTTGCGGTGTCGTCGGCGACCCCGCGGGGCAGGACCTTCAGCGCCACCGGCCGATGGAGGTGCGTGTCCTGGGCGAGGTAGACCGATCCCATCCCGCCGGTGCCGAGCAGGTGAGCGATCTCGTAGCGCCCGAAACGGGCGCCACAGGGGAGCGGCAGGTCGGACATCGGTGGCCCGACTCTACATCTGCCGGGGCGCTGGCGCGATGGCGGCGTCCCAGGGCGAGTGCCGGCGGCGGCGATGCGCCGCCGGCTTCACGGGCCGACTCAAGGAGCGCTGGTCGGCAGCGTCCGATAGACCGGGTACGGCGGACGCCGGGGAGCCTTCGGCGGCTGCTGGCTCAGCCTCTCGAGCAGGAGCGCCACCGCCCGTTCGAGCTGCGGGTCTCGTCCGTCCCGACAGTCGGCGGGCAGCCGTTCGACCTCGACATCCGGGGCGACGCCGACGTTCTCCACCTCCCAGGCGCCGTCGAGGCCGTAGATTGCCACCCGCGGCGCGGTAACCTGGCCGCCGTCGAGCAGCACGGGGTAGTCGTAGATCCCGACCAGACCACCCCAGGTTCGCGTGCCGACGAGCGGTCCGAGGCCGACCTTGCGGAAGTACCAGGGCAGAGCATCGCCTCCCGACCCCGACATCTCGTTGATCAGCATGACCTTCGGTCCGTCGATGGCGCCGCCGGGCGAGGGCATCTCCCGGCCGTCGCGAGTCGCGAGCCAGGAAAGCCGGGGGCGGTCGAGCAGGTCGATCACGTAGTCGGCGAGCTGCCCGCCATGGTTGAAGCGCTCGTCGACGATCGCGCCCTGCTTGTCGGTCTGGGCGAAGAAGTAGCGGTTGAAGTTGTCGAAGCCGCCGCCGCCGGTGTCGGGCAGATGGAGATAGGCGAGTCGTCCACCGCTCAGCCGGTCGACCGTCCGCCGGTTGTCCTCGACCCAGGCGCGGTAGCGCAGGTCGTGCTCGCTCGCCACCGGGACGACGGCGACGTCGCGGGCGCCGGATCCTTCCGGGTCCGGGCCGACGCGCAGGACGACGGTGCGGTCGGCCGTCTGCTCGAGAAACGACTCGACGGCGGCAGGCGGACGCACGTCGCGTCCGTCGATGGCGAGCAGGTACTCGCCCGGGTGGACTTCGGCGCCAGGCTGGGTGAGCGGCGCCTTCAGATCGGGGTTCCAGCTCTCGCCGTCGAAGATCCGCGCAAAGCGGTATCGACCGCGCTCGACGGTGACGTCGGCTCCGAGCAAGCCGGTTCCCGTCTCGGGCGGCGCCGGTAGGTCGCCGCCGCCGACGAAGACGTGGCCGAGGACGAGGTTGCCGAGCATCTCTTCGAAGAGGGTGTTGAGGTCGGCGCGGTGGGCGATCCCGTCGAGGAACGGTGCATAGAGGCGTTCGGCCGCCGCGAGGTCGAGCCCGTGGTGTCCCGGGTCGTAGAGGAAGTCCCGCTCGAGCCGCCAGACCTCGCGGTACATCTGGCGCCACTCCGCCCGCGGGTCGACGAAGGCGCGCATCGTCGAGAGGTCGATCGCGCCTTTTCCCTCTTCGGGGGCCTCGGCCGTCGCGGCGATCGACCAGGTGTCGCCGGCGAGCCAGAGCATCTTCTCGCCGTCGCCGGAAAGGACGAAGCGCTCGGCGCTTTCGAGGAGAACTGTCGTCTTGCGATCGGCGTAGGTGAACTTCACGACCCGCACCGGCGGGGGACCCTCGGCGTCGGCGTCGGCGACTTCGGGGCCTTCGAGCAGGAAGAGCTCGCCAGCCTTGCCGGCAGCCAGCCCGACGTAGTTGGCCGCGTCGACCGGGAGGGCCACCGTACGCTGGGGCAGCCGCTCCCAGTCGATGCGCACGACGGGCGCCACGGCGGACGCCGAGTCGTCCGCGTCCGCTTTCGCGTCGGCGCTCTCGGTCGGGCCTTTCTCCTCGTCGCTGAGCGGGGCGAGTGGCGACGCGGTGTCCCGGGCGAGCACCATCGCGTAGACGCTGCGCGTGACGGGATGCCGGTAGCTCGACAGGTCGAGCCACGAGGCGGTCAGGCCGACGTCCGTGCTGGCGGTGAAGGCGAGGCTCTTGCCGTCGTGGTCGAAGGCGGGATGTCGTGCGTCGCTCATCCCGTCGGTGACCTGATGCCGGCTCGCGTCGGCGAGCGAGTAGACGAAGATCGCCCGCAACTGGCTTGGCAGCTTCTTGGAGTAGGCGAGGAAGCGCGAGTCGGGCGACCAGGCCGGGTCGAGGGTGCGTTCGGGGCTCTCGGAGTCGTCCTGGTCGACGCGCGCGAGGCGGCCGCTGGCGACCTCGACGAGCCAGAGGGTGAGCCGCTTGTCGTGAAGCGCGATCCACTTCGAGTCGGGCGACCAGACCGGCGAGTAGAAGAACGAGGGCGGGTCGCCGAGCGCGATGCGCCGCGTCGCCGCGAATCCGTTCGCCGCCGTGAGATGCAGCGCCACTTCGCCGGACTCGTCGGAGAGCCAGGCGATGGTCTTGCCGTCGGGCGACCAGGCCGGGTCGCGATCGGCCGCCGAGGAGGAGTGCGTCAGGCTGCGGATGTCGCCCTTTTCCGCCGGGACGGTGAAGAGGTCCCCCCGCGCGGCGAAGAGCGCCCGGGCTCCCGTCGGCGAGAGGGCCGCCGACTGGATCTCCGCCGAGACGTCGACCCAGTGAGGTCGGATGGCCGGCAGATCCGCCGCGAGCTGCACCTCGACGCGGCGCAGGGTGCCGCTCGCCAGGTCGAGCAGGTGGAGCGCCCCGAACTGCTCGATGGCGATCCCGCCCGGGCCGCCGCCGGCCGACTTGAGGTCGAATCCCGGTGGGGTAGCGCGGCGGCGCACGCTGCGACTGCGCGTGTCGTAGGAGTAGAGCCCCACCGGGCCGTCGCGATCCGAGAGGAAGAAGATCTCGTCGCCGATCCAGATCGGTTGGCGGTCGTTCGATCCGTCGCGCGGGATCTTCTCGACCGCGAGCGTCGTGAGGTCGACGATCCAGATCGGCGTCGTCTGGCCGCCGCGATAGCGCTTCCAGGCCGGCTGCCACTGTTCGTACGGAACGTAGGCGAGCCGGCGCCCGTCGGGTGAGAACGAACCCGTCTCGGCGGCCGGCAAAGGAAGCCGCTCGGGGACGCCGCCGCTCGCTGCGATCCGGTAGAGATGCCGGTCGTCGGTTCCGCTCGCTCGTCCGCTGCGGAAGAGGATCCCGCTCCCGTCGGGCGTCCAGGCGACCGCGACGTCCTCTCCCGGATGCCAGGTGAGGCGGCGAGGGGTGCCGCCAGCCGCCGCCATCACGTAGACGTCGACGTTGCCGTCGTACTCGCCGGAGAAGGCGATCGATTCGCCGTCGGGCGAGTAGAGCGGACGAGCCTCGATCCCGCTGCCGGCGGTCAGCCGGCGGGCCACCCCGCCGCCCCGCGGTACCGCCCAGAGATCGCCGGCATAGGCGAAGGCGATCTCGCGGGAGGACAGGGACGGGCTCTGCAGGAGGAGCGGCGATTTGCCCGGCGGCTCGGCGGTGGCGGCGCTCGATCGGGCGAGCAGCAGGAGTGTGGCAAGCGCAGTGGCGCGGAACGATGGCGTCATCGACATGGACGGCTCTCCTCCGGTGGAACGGGCAGCCGTCCGACGATAGCGCACCGCCCCGGCCGCGAGGGCAGCCGGGGCGGTGCGGGGCAATTCGCTTGGCGTGTCGGTGGTTCGGAGGCGGCGTCAGACCATCGCGTCGGAAGCGATCTCCGGATGACGCTTCATGAAGGACACCAGCACCGGCAGGTAGGAGGTCAGCGCCGGAACCTTCAGCCCCGCCTCGGCGAGATCGGCGGTGGCATTCCCCGTGGCGTAGTAGGTCGGGTGAACGAAGTAGTCCACGGAGCTCGACGGGATCTGCAGGAGCGCGTAGACACCCGGGACGTGGTCGATCGCGTTCTTGGCGACAGAGAGCGGCAGAGGCAGCCGGAGGACCATCCGTCCCGTGGCCTTGCCCATCGCCTGGATCACCTCGTCGATGGTCAGCGCCTCCGGGTCGGCGAGCTGGTAGGTCTTGCCGAGCGACTTGGCGACACCCGAGAGGTAGTCGATCGCCTCGACGACGAAGTCGCGAGGCACCAGGTTCAAGCGCGAGCGATGGGTGTCACCGACGACCGGGAGCAGCGCGATCCCGGGCTGCCGGAGCAGCCAGCGCATGACGTAGTAGGGACCGTCGTATTTCTGCGTTTCGCCGGTGCGGCTGTCGCCGACGACCACCGCCGGACGATAGATCGTCGCCGGCAGGCCCTTCTCCATCCGCTCCCGCACCTCGACCTCGGCGAGGAACTTGGTCTCCTCGTAGAAGTTGTTGAAGACCTGCCCCTTGATCAGGTCCTCCTCGCGGAAGATCCCAGGGTAGCGGCCGGAGACATAGCAGGTCGAGACGTACTGGAAGCGAGCGAGTGCCGGGCAGCGCGCGGCGAAATCGAGCAGGTTGCGCGTGCCGTCGACGTTGACTCGTACCGCCACCTCGCGGCGGACCGAAAGATCGTAGACGGCGGCGAGGTGGAAGATCTCGCTGGTGTCGGTGGCGAGTGCCGCGAGTGCATCGGCCGGCAGCCCCAGTCCGGGCTGCGTGATATCGCCCTCGACGAGGCGGATCCGGCCGGCGAAGGCCGCATCGCGGCGCTCGATCTCGGCGACGCGGCGCGCCGCCAGGGGCGCGAACTTGCTCTGGATGAGACAGACGACCTCGCTCTGCGGGGCGCGGGCGAGGACGCGGGGGACGAGCTCGACGCCCAGGAAGCCCGGGAAGCCGGTGAAGAAGATCTTCGACATGATCCCTCCGAATCGGCGCTGCTAGCGCAGGCCGGGAACGTGCTTGAGCAGCTTCAGCGCCTGGCTCAGCGTGCGGCTGAACACTTCGTCGGTCACGCCGGGCGGGGCGCCGATCGGCAACCCGCGCTGCACCGCCACCGTCTGCGCCTCGGTGAACTTGAGGATGCCCTCGGCGCCGTGACGACGGCCGAGCCCAGAGTCCTTGAAGCCGCCCATCGGCGAGTCGACCGAGCCCCAGGTGGCGGCGTAGGCCTCGTTGACGTTCACCGTGCCGGCCTCGATGCGCGTCGCCACGCGGACGCCGAGGTCGACGTCGCGCGTCCAGATGCTCGCATTGAGACCGTAGCGGCTGGCGTTGGCCTTCTCGACCGCCTCGTTGACCGACTCGAACGAGTAGACCGCGACGACCGGACCGAAGGTCTCCTCGGCGAAGAGCTCCATCTCCGGGGTGACCGCGGTGAGGATCGTCGGCTCGTAGTAGTAGGGCGCGAGGTCGGGGCGGTGCCGCCCGCCACACTGCAGCTTCGCGCCCTTGGCGACGGCGTCGTCGACGTGAGCGCTCACCTTGGCGAGCTGGTCGGCGGAGGTCAGGCCGCCCATGTCGCTCAAGTAGTCGAGTCCGACGCCGAGGCGCATGGCGCGGGTCTCACGGACGAAGCGTTCGACGAAGCGGTGGTAGAGCGATTCGTGGACGAAGAGTCGCTCGATCGAGATGCAGAGCTGACCGGCGTTGCTGAACGCCCCGCGGATCGCCCCGGCCACGGCGGCGTCGAAGTCGGCGTCGGCGAGAACCAGCATCGGGTTCTTGCCGCCGAGCTCGAGCGAGCAGCCGATGAGGCGGTCGCCGCAGAGGCTGCCGATCTTCCGGCCGGTCGCGGTCGAGCCGGTGAAGGAGAGGTAGTCGCAGCCCTCCACCAGGGCGGGGCCGAGCTCGCGCCCCTCGCCGGTCACGACCTTGACGAGATGCGGTGGCAGTCCGGCCTCTTCGAGCAGGGAAAAGGCCCAGAGAGCGGTGAACGGCGTCAGGCGATCCGGCTTCACGATGACCGCATTGCCGGCGGCGAGAGCCGGAATCGCGTCGGAGACCGACAGCGAGAGCGGGTAGTTCCACGGCGCGACGAGGCCGACGATGCCCTTCGGATGCCGATACTCCCAGGCCGTGGTCAGCCCCGGCAGGGCCCCGCGCCGGTGCTTCGGCGCGAGGTGCTCGTCGGCGTGGAGTGCGTAGTAGCGCGCCACGATGGCGGCGTCGGCGACCTCCTCGAAAGCGTGTTTGCGCGCCTTGCCGGTCTCGAGTTGGACGAGATCGAGGATCTCCTCCTGTCGTTCGAGGATCAGGTCGTGGAAGCGCAGGAAGACCTCCCCGCGCTCGGCCACCGTGCGATGGGCCCAGTCGTCCTGAGCCCCGCGAGCGCGGCGAATCGCTTCGTCGATGTCGGGCGTCAGGCAGCGCGGCAGCTTGCCGATCAACTCGCCGTCGAGCGGAGACACGACAGAGTCCCAGGCGGTGGGCTGCGCCGGTCCGGCCACCCGGGCGGCGAGCGCGCGGATCATCTCGCTCCAGCCGCGCGGTCGGCGGACGGTCCGTGCAACTTCAAGAGGGCCAGCAGTTTCGGTCGTCTTCGCAGGGGTCGCCATGGGTCCAGAATGGCACGGCTCGGCGGGCGACGTCAAACTGCGGCATCGAAATGCCGCGCTGCGGCGTCTCGTCGTCGGGCCGAAACGACGAGAGGACGCCCGGGGGCGTCCTCTCGTGCCGCGACGGAACTGGGGAAGGTCAGGGAGGGGTCAGTCCGAAGTGCTCGTAGTTCTTGGCGATCCAGTGCTTCCATTCGGCCGGAACCTCCTCGAGCGGGAAGATCGCCTTGACCGGGCAGGCGTCGACGCAGAGGCCGCAGTCGATGCACTCTTCCGGATGGATGTAGAGGATCTCCCAATCCTCGGACTTGCCGTAGATGCAGTCGACCGGGCAGACATCCACGCAGGCGGTGTCCTTGGTGCCGAGGCAGGGCTCAGCGATGATATGAGTCATGTGGCTCTCTCCCCCGCGCGGGATCGGTCGCGCGATCAGGCCGGCATTATATCGCCGGGCCCAAGCCCCACAACCGAAGGCTGAGCGGCCGTGAGACCGCTCGCCACGGTCGCGACCGGGGAGTTGCTGCTCGCGACCGGCAAGGGCGGCGTCGGCAAGAGCGTCGTGGCGGCGGCGCTGGCGCGGCAGCTCGCCCGGCAGGGGCGCCGCGTCTTGCTGCTCGAGGTCGATCCGCGCGAGTCGTTGCATCAGCTCGCCGGTGTCGCACCGAGTGGGGGAGCCCCGGTGCCGGTCGTCGACAGGTTGGTTCTGCAAAGCCTCCGGCCGCGGCAGATCGTCGACGGCGAGATCGGCGCTCGCCTCCCCTTCGGTTGGCTCGCGCGTCGTGTGCTCGCCAGTCCGATCTACCAGCATTTCGTCGACGGTGCTCCGGGTCTCGAGGAGCTCGCCGTGCTCGAACACGTGAGGCGCTCGCTGGAGGGCGAATTCGACCACGTCGTCGTCGACGCGGCGGCGAGCGGGCACGCGCTGGCCCAGCTTCGCGCCCCGCGTCTGGTGGCCGAGGCGGTGCGGAGCGGCCCCTTTTCGCGCCTTGCGGCACGCCTGTCGGCGCTCGTGGCGGACCCTCGCCGGACGCGTGTCGTCCTGGTCGCCCGACTGGAGGAGATGGCGGTGGACGAGACGCTCGAGCTCGCGGCGACCCTGCGCGCGGAGCTCGACGTCCGGCCGGCACTGCTCGTGGTCAACCAGGTCATCGTCGGCGAAACGTCGGCTCCGTCGGCCGACGAGGCGCCCGCTCTGCGCCTCTGGAGGCGTCGGCAGGCCCTGCAGGAGCGGCAGCGGGCGCGGCTGCGCGAAGGTTGGGACGGGGGAGCGCGGCTCGAGCTCCCGTGGCTCCCGCTTCCTCGGGGTCCTGAGCTCATGGAAGCGCTTTCGCACCGATTCGAAGAGGAAGCGGTGGAATGAGATGAGCGGAATGAGCCTCCCGCCGATCGTGCTCTTCGTCGGCTCCGGCGGAGTCGGCAAGACGACGCTGGCGGCGGCGACCGCCGTGGCGTCGGCACGCTCCGGGACGCCGACCCTGGTGATGACCTTCGACCCCTCGCACCGGCTTCGTCAGGCGCTGGGAATTGCCTGGGAGCGCGGCGGCTCCGAGGTCGAGGTCCCGCTGGATTCCGCCGGCGGCCGGCTCGACGCGAGCCTGCTCGACGCTCGGGCGACCTTCGACCGGCTCGTCGATCGGTATGCGCCGGATGCGGCGACGCGCCAGCGGATTCTGCAGAATCGCTTCTATCGTCAACTCGGCGGAGCCCTCGCCGGCATTCTCGAGTACATGGCGGTCGAACGCCTGTTCGAGGCCCGCGCCACCGGCCGCCATGCGCGGATCGTCCTCGACACGCCGCCGACCCGGCAAGCGCTCGACTTCCTGGCCGCACCGCGCCGCGTCGTCGACTTCCTCGACAGCGGTGCCGTGCGTTTCGCCCTGCGCCCCTGGTTCGATGCCGACGGACGCTTCGCCCCGGCGGCCCGGCTTCCCCTGGTCGGCCGGCTGCTCGAACGCCGGCTCGCGGCGGCGATCGACGATCTGGTGGGACTCGACCTCGTCGCCGACATGGGCGAGTTCTTCGCCGCCTTCGACCCGCTCTTCGCCGGCTTCCGCGATCGAGCCCTCGCGGTCGAGCGGCTGCTCACGTCGTCGGAGACCGGCTTCGTCCTGGTCGCTGGGCCGGGGGAGGAGCGGATCGCCGAGACGCTCTTTTTCGCGCGCCACCTGCGCGCGGCCGGTTGCCGGCTCCTCGGCGTCCTGGTCAATCGGGTTCACCCCTGGCCGCTGCCGGAGGAGGCACCGGAACTGCTCGCATTCCTCTCGGCGGGTGACCGGCGGGGCGTGGACGAGCTGCGCGCACGGCTGGACGGCGCCTGCCCCCTCTGGAGCCTGCCGCTGATCGACGAGGAGGTCGGCGGGCTCGACTCGCTCGCCGATCTCTCCGGCCGCCTCGCGTCGCTCTGGGAAGTTCGCCGCGACCCGGCTTGACAGGTTTTGCCGCAGTGCGGTAATTTCCGTTCCGACGATGCCGCGATGCGGCAAGACGGATTCACCAACACTGGCGAGGAACCCATGATCCGGCTGATCAAGCGCTATGAGAGTCGCAAGCTCTACGACACCGAGGAGAGCCGTTACGTGTCGCTCGACGAGCTCGCCGAGTGGATCCGCACCGGGCAGGAGGTCAAGGTCGTCGACAACGCGTCCGGCTCGGACGTCACGGGACAGACGCTGACGCAGATCATCCTCGACGAGGGGCGTCGCGGCACCGCGGCGCTGCCGGCCGAGCTCTTGCACGAGCTGGTGCGCTTCGGTCGCGAGGCGGTCACCACCGGCGTCGAGCAGGTCCAGTCCGGCGTCGACCGCCTGGTGCAGCGCTCGCTCGACCGGCTCGGGCCGGTGCGCCGCGCCCGGGAGGAGATGGATCGGCTGCGTGCGCGGCTCGAGCAGCTGGAAGGCTCGCTGACCGATCTCGAGGCGGGCGAGCCGAGCGGCTCCCGCCCGATCGAGGAGTCCCGTGAGGTCGTCCTGAGCGGAGTCGAATCTGCCGCCGCCGAGGCGCGGACGGTGCGGCGCAAGAAGGGAGAGAAGGCGTGATGAAACTCAACGAGATGAAGCAGGAGCTGACTCACACCGCCGCGGGCGTCGGCAACGACCTGGCGTTCGGCGGACGGAACGTCCTTCTCGCCGGCCTCGGGCTCGCCGGCGCGATGGTCGAGGGCGCCTGGGGTGCCTTCGACAAGCTGGTGGAGAAGGGGAAGGACCAGGACGTCCATCCCGAGCAGCTGGTGCGCGAAGCCGGTGAGCGGGTCGACAGCACGGTGCGGGCCATGCGCACCGCTGGGACGCGCTCCAAGAAGGCCGTCGAATCAGTCGCGACCTCCGTGCTCGAGCGCTTCGGGGTGCCGTCGCGCAAGGAAGTCCACAACCTGATCGACCGCGTCGAGCGGCTCAACGCCAAGCTGGCAACCATGGGGCCGCAGGCCTGAGCGCCGCGTCGTTCCCTGTTCGGTAAAAGAAAGAGAGGATCGCGATGGTCAAGCAGAAGTCCGCGGAGCTTCCCAAGGAGCTCAAGGAGTCCGTCAACAAGGTCTGGCTCGCCGGGCTCGGCGCCCTGGCGCTCGCCGAGGAAGAGGGCTCGAAGCTGTTCAAGAGCCTGGTCAAGAAGGGCGAGGAGTACGAGGTGCGTGGCAAGGCCGAGATCGGCAAGGAGTTCGGCAAGCTCAAGGACATCGTGGTCGAGGTCCGCGGCAAGGCAGGCCGGGCGATCGAAGAGGTCTCGGGCAAGGTCGGCGACAAGGTCGACGACCAGGTGACCGCCGCGCTGGCTCGCCTCGGCGTGCCGAGCAAGGACGAGATCGCCACCCTCACCGCGCGGGTCGAAGAGCTGACGACGCTGGTCGAGAAGCTCAAGGCCCCGAAGGCCACCAAGTCCACGACCCGCGGCTGAGCGAACCTGCCGCATGGTCGAGCAGCCGACGCGCGAGAGCGGGGTCGCCCATCCGGGCATCGGCCTCGCTCTCGCCGGGGGAGGGCCGGAGGGCGCCATCTACGAGATCGGCGCCCTCCGCGCTCTCGAGGAAGGAATCGAGGGGCTCGACCTCAACGGTCTCGGCGTCTACGTCGGGGTCAGCGCCGGAGCCTTCATCGCCGCGAACCTGGCCAACCGGCTGACCCCGGCGCAGATGTGCCGGGCGATCGTCAAGCACGAACCGGGCGAGCATCCGTTCGTCCCGGAGACGTTCTTCACACCCGCCTTCGGCGAATACCTGCGCGGCGGGCTCGCGGTTCCGCGTCTGCTGCTCGAGTCGGTCACCGACTTCCTCGCCCACCCGGGGGACCGCACGCTGCTCGATTCGATGACGCGCCTCTCGCGGGCGCTGCCGATCGGTCTCTTCGACAACGAGCCCATCCGCCAGTATCTGCAGAAGATCTATGCGATGAAGGGTCGCACCGACGACTTCCGCCGTCTCGCCCAGCGACTGGTGGTGGTGGCGGCCGACCTCGACTCCGGCTCGGCGGTGCGCTTCGGCGAAGCCGACCAGGACGACGTCCCGATCTCGCGCGCGGTGCAGGCGTCGACGGCGCTGCCCGGGCTCTATCCGCCGGTCGAGATCGGCGGGCGGCACTACGTCGACGGCGTGCTGCTGAAGACCCTGCACGCCTCGGTGGCGCTGGAGGCCGGGGTCGACCTCCTGCTCTGCGTCAACCCGATCGTGCCGGTCAACACCGACGGGGTGATCACCACCGGCCTGATGGGGAGCGATCAGCTCGTCTCGCGCGGATTGCCGACGGTGCTCTCGCAGACCTTCCGGACATTGATCCACTCGCGGATGCGGGTCGGCATGGCGACCTACGCGCAGCGCTATGCGCAGGCCGACGTCGTGCTGATCGAGCCGGCGCAGGACGACTACCTGATGTTCTTCACCAACGTCTTCTCCTTCTCGGCGCGCCAGCAGGTGGCGAACCACGCCTACCAGGCGACGCGTCGCGAGCTCTCGCGGCGGCGCGACGAGCTCACTCCGGTGCTGGCCCGGCACGGGCTGCGACTGCGCGAGGAATGGCTCGCCGAGCCGTCCCGGGACCTGTGGCGCGGTGTCGGGCTGGTGAGCGCCGAGGGTCGCGAGCCGAGCCCGCTCGGCGGGCGTCTCGGCGAAGCCCTCGATCGTCTCGAGCGACTGGTGCGCCGGCGTCGGGAGGCGCAGGAGAGCGAAGGCGGGGACGAAGCGGACCGTCGCCCGGTCGGCGCCGAGCTCGAAGTGTCGAGCTGACGGCTGCCGCCCGGGCGACGTCTCACCCCGGCTCAGCGATTGCGACCGTACTTCTCGTGGCTCGACACCCAGTCGAGCGAGGAGATGGCCGCGGCGAGCGAGATCTCGCCGGCAAGCGCCACCGCGGCGATGATCTCGGCGAGCTTCTTGACCTTGCCCCTGCCGTAGCAGCCCAACATCTCGAGGCACTCGCGCTGGGTCGGCAGCGCGGTGCCGCCACCGTAGCTGGCGACGATCAGCGACGGGATGGTGATCGAGATGTAGAGATCGCCCTGGCGCGTGAGCTCGGTGTAGACGATCGCTGCCGACGACTCCGCGACGTTGGCCACGTCCTGCCCGGTGGCGATGAACATCGCAGTGATGCCGTTGGGCGAATGACAGCCGTTGTTGTTGGCTCCCGAGAGCATCGCGCCGACGTTGGCCACCTGGGCGTGGTAGGCGAGGGATTCGGGCTCGACCCGCATGTTCTGCACCAGGACGTCACGCGGAATCGTCGCCTCGGCGGTCACCCGCTTGCCGCGCGTCCGCATGATGTTGATCTGCGACGCCTTCTTGTCGGTGGCCAGGTTCGACTCGAGATAGAAGCGGCGCACGAACTCCTTGGGCCACGGCTGCTCGAGGATCCAGCTGCAAGCGGCGAAGGTGGCGCGTCCGACCATGTTCTGGCCGGCCGCGTCGCCGGTCGCGAAGTTGAAGCGCAGGTAGGAGAACTTCGAGACGAGGTAGGTGTCGATGTAGAGCAGCTTGGCGATCGACGAAGAGGCCTCCGCGGCCTCGCGGATCGCCGCCATGTTCTCGTCGATCCAGTCGAGGAAGGAGCGTGCCTCGCGCGCCGAGTCGAAGACGAAGACGGGCGCTCGCTGCATGCAGTCGGCCTGGACGGTGGTGGTGACACCACCCGAGAGGTTGAGGACCTTGATGCCGCGGTTGTAGGAGGCGACGAGGGTCCCCTCGGCGGTCGCCAACGGCACGAGGAACTCGCCCTGGGCGAACTCGCCGTTGACCTTGACCGGTCCGGCGAGGCCGATCGGCACTTGCGCTACCCCGGTGAAGTTCTCGATGTTGCCCTGGGTGCTGCTCGGGGCGAAGCTGAAATGCGGCAGGTGGCGGAGCTCGATCCCGGCGAACTGTTCGGCGAACTGCTGGCGCGCGCGGACGATCTCCGGCGAGTAGTTGTTCTCCTTGTCGAGCGGCACCGCGACCCGCCGGACGACCTCCTCGGCGATCGCGTCGTTGACCTTGAAGTCGAGGTCGCCGAACGGGGTCGCCTTCACCGCGATGGCGATCTCGTGGTTGCCCTTGTCGAGCGGTCCGATTCCGGCCAGGGCGACGTAGATCACTTGGCGCAGTGCGAAGGCGAGGGGCTTGCCCTCCCCGAGGGTGGAGGCCGCCACGCGCTCGCCGCTCGTCAGCTCGAAGTGGATGCGGTCGACGGGCACTTCCTGGCCGTCGATGGCGATCCGCTTGACCCCCACCAGCGCCGCATCGCTCAAACGGTTCTTCACCGCGAAGCGGACGCCGGCGGCGGTGTTCTCCAGGCTGCCGAAGGTGTACAGCTGTTTGAGGATGAGCGACGGGATCTTGAGCAACACGAGGCCTCCTTGGACGCGACCGGCGGGAATTGGCGGGCAAGCTTAGCGCAGGTCCGGGTCGGGGCCCGCCGCTCGCTGCGGTGCTAGCATTCGCGATGAATTGCCGCGGAGCGACGATGCCGAATCTCGTGGTGGTAGGTCTGCAGTGGGGGGACGAAGGCAAGGGGAAGGTCGTCGACCTTCTCTGCCCGGCGTTCGATGCGGTGGTCCGCTACCAGGGCGGGCACAACGCCGGACACACGGTGAAGTTCGGGGATCGGCACTTCTCGCTGCAGCTGATCCCGTCCGGAATCTGCCATCCCGGCGTCCAGTGCGTTCTCGGCAACGGGATGGTCGTGGCTCCCGACGCGCTCTTTCTCGAGCTCGCCAAATTGCACGATGCCGGGGTGGAGACGGCCGGGCGACTGCACGTCTCGAGCCGGGCGCACGCCATCCTGCCGAGTCACGCCCGGCTCGACCAGGCCCGCGAGCGCCAGGCGGGCGGAGGAAAGATCGGCACGACGGCGCGCGGAATCGGACCGGCGTACGAAACGAAGGTGTCCCGCGCCGGAGTACGGCTCGGTGAGCTCGCCGACCCCGATCTCGAGGCTCGGCTGCGCTCGCAGCTCGCCCGGGTCGACGTCGAGCTCCAATCGCTCGGCGACGAGCCCTCCGTGGGTCCGAACCGGCTCGCCGACCTCTGCCGCGAATGGGCGGCGCGCCTGGCGCCGTTGCTCTGCGACACCTCGTCGCTGCTGCTCGGTTGGATCGAGGAGGGCAAGAGCCTGCTCTTCGAAGGGGCGCAAGGGGCGCTGCTCGACGTCGACCACGGAACCTACCCGTTCGTCACCAGCTCTTCGGCGACGTCGGGGGGAGCCGCGACCGGAACCGGCGTGCCGCCGACGGCTCTCGATGGCGTGCTGGGCGTCGTGAAGGCATACACCACCCGGGTGGGCGGCGGACCGTTCGTCGGCGAGTTGCAGGGAGACGAGGGCGAGTTCCTGCGCAGTCGCGGCAACGAGTACGGGACGGTCACCGGCCGTCCGCGGCGCTGCGGCTGGTTCGACGCGGTGGCGGCGCGCTACTCGCGCCGGATCAACGGGGCCGGCGCGGTGGCGCTCACCAAGCTCGACGTGCTCGACCGTTTCGAACAGATCCCGATCTGCGTCGGCTATCGCCATCGCGGGGAGGTCCTTCGCGAGTTCCCGGCGAGTCTGCGGGTCCAGGAAGAGGCGGTTCCGGTCTATCGGGTCGTCCGCGGCTGGCAGCAGGAGACGGTCGGTCTTCGCGAGTGGGGCGATCTGCCGGTTGCGGCGCGCGACTACGTCGCGATCCTCGAGGAGGAGCTGGGTTGTCCGGCGGCCCTCGTGTCGACCGGCCCGCGTCGGGAAGAGACGATCCTGCGCGACGATCCGGCTCTCGACCGGTTGATCGGTGCCGGTCGTTTGGCGGTTCTCGCGGCCCGCGGCTGACCGGGATGCGGCAACGGCTCGGAGTCCGGCGCGTGATTCGTTATACTCCCGCGTCCGGGGCCCTTAGCTCAGCCGGTAGAGCTGCTGGCTTTTAACCAGTAGGTCGGGGGTTCGAGTCCCTCAGGGCCCACCAGGACGGCAGGAGTGCCGCCCCCATCGTCTAGCCAGGTCAGGACACCGCCCTTTCAAGGCGGCGACGCGGGTTCGAATCCCGCTGGGGGTACCAGGTCGATTCGGCAGCAGGTCGAGTCGACCGCTCGACTCGCGGCATCGAGGAGCGCGACCATGTCCCTGACCTCCCCGCCGGATCCTTCGAGGATGCAGTCCGAGTCGTCTCCTGCGACCGACGAGGCCGAGACGGCGTTCGTCGCCTCGCAGCTGACCGCGGCCGGCTTTCCGGCCGGTTCCGAAGGCGACTTCGTCGTGCTGGCGCGAGTGAGCGCGGGCGAGCTGTTGCAACTCGTCGATGCCGCGCGGGGGTTGCGAGCGACTCTCGGCCGCGCTGGCGACCTCGAGCTCCGCGCCGCTGTCTCTCAGGTCATCGCCGCCCTGCCCCGGGCCGAACGCTGACGGGGAACCGACGCGCGGTCGGGCGGCATGCCGATCGCGCGTCGACCGCCCGTCGCGAGGGAACCCTGGGGCCGGTGGATCGTAGATAGCTCGTGGTGGCTGACTCACGCCGGCGCCCAAGCGCCACGACCATCCTGCTCGCCGCAGGGCTGGCGGCCTGCGCCGTGGCCGCGCTGTCGATCGTCGACCTGCTCCTGCCGCGACCCTACGACGGCGTGCTGCTCGAGGGCGACGCCCCGGGTCAGGTGCGGGTGCGCGACGTCGTCGCCGGGTCCGGTGCGGATCTCGCCGGGATCCGCCCAGGCGACCTGATCGTCGGGATCGACCGCAACCTGCTGCGCTCGACGGTGCACGCCGCCGAGCTGCTGGCCCGGCGGCAGATCGGCGAAGCCGTGCCGTACCTCGTTCGGCGAGCCGAAGGGGTGGAGGAGGTCCGCGTCAAGCTCGGCCGACGCTTCGTGGCCGACCCGTCCTACTTCTTCGCCTGCCTGCTCGGTTTCGCCTTCTTCGGCGTCGGGACGTTCGTCCTCCGACGCCAGCCGCACCTGCGACCGGCACAGGTCTTCTTCCTGCTCTCCGTCCTCTTCCTGACCTTCCTGGTCTGCCGCCTGCGGCCGACGTCCTACAGTTGGATCGACGCCCTCGCGCTCCACTTCGGAACGCTGGCGCTGCTCTTCCTGCCGGCCTGCTTCCTGCACTTCTTCATGATCTTCCCGGAGCCGATCCCGCTGCGACCGCGGGTGGGGCAGCCGGATTTCACCCGCCGCCGCCAGCGGTGGGTCGCGGGACTCGGCGCGATCTACACGCTGCCCCCGCTGGCGTTCGTCGCCTCGATCTGGGTTTCGGTCTCGCGCGGCAAGCCGTTCGCCCTGATCAGCGGGGCTCCCGCGGCGAACTGGTGGATTCTCGCCGGCTACGTCCTGCTCGGTTTCACGGTCCTGGGGCTCAACACGCGGCGACTCTCGAGCCCGCGGCTGCGGCGGGGCGGAACGCTGGTCCTGGTCGGCTCGGTCTTCGGACTGCTGCCTTTCCTCTTCGCCGCCGTGGCGTTTCCCGCGGCGCTGCACCGGGAGCCGTGGCGCTTCGTCGTCCTCGCGCCACTCGCCCTGGTACCGCTGACCTTCGCCGTGGCGATCGCCCGCTTCCAGTTGCTCGACATCCGCCTGGTGCTGCGCAAGAGCCTCGTCTACACCGTTCTCACCGCCGCGCTCTCCGGCTTCTACGCCTTGGCCATCGTCGCGTTCAACGGGATCGCGCAGGGCACGGCGCTCGCCGGCACGGCGTGGTTCCCGCTGCTCTTCGCCCTGGTGATCGTGCTGGCGCTCGAACCGCTGCGCCGCCGCGCGCTCGTCTGGGCCGATCGGCTGGTGTACGCCGGCCGTGTCAGCTTGCAAGACGCGCTGCGGGAGATGGAGCAGGCGCTCTCGGCGCAGGTCGACCTGCAAGGGGTGGTGCGGGATCTGGTGGAGCGTCTGCCGCAGCTTGCCGGACTCCGGTTCGCCGGTCTGTACCTGTTGCGGGAAGGGCGACTGGTGCGGGTCGCCGGTCCGGTCGAGCTGCCCGCCGAGTTGCCCTACCTGCCGGAGTTGCAGGAGCGAGTGGCCGAGCTGCGACGGCTCGTTCACCGCGGCGAGCTCTCGCCGCTCGAAGCTTCCGTCCCGGGTGTCTCCGACCTCTGTCAGCTCCTCGAGCAGAGCGGGGTCGAGCTGTTGGGAGATCTCGCGTCGCCGCGCCGTCGGCTCGGCCTCGTCGTGCTCTCGGATACCGCGGGACAGCTCCGGCTCGACGACCAGGATCTGGTGCTGATCGACCGACTCGTCCGCCAGGCGGCGGTCGCACTGGAGACCGGCCTGCTCCTCGACGAGCGGGCACGCCGGGCCGAGCTCGAGCGCGAGCTGGAGATCGCCGCCGGTGTCCAGGCCCAGCTGTTGCCCGATCGTCTGAAGCTCACCGACGGTTGGCAGGTGGCGGCGCGGTGTCGCCCGGCGCGTCATGTCGGCGGCGACTTCTTCGCCCAACTCCCCGGCCAACGCAACGGCGATCGCGCGGTGGTCTTCGGCGACGTCGCCGGCAAGGGCGTCCCCGGAGCGCTTGTCATGATGGCGGCCCACGAGGCAATGCAGACGCTGGCGCTGACCTACCGCGATCCGGCGACGCTGTTCGATCTGGCCAATCGCCGGCTCTACCGCGTCGGCAGCAAGAAGGGGTTCGTGGCGGTGGGCTATCTCGCCGCCTCGGCCGACGGCGGCGCGCTGGAATACCTGGTCGCCGGTCAACCGGCGCCGCTGGTGCGGCGCTGCGACGGCGAAGTCCTCGAGCTGCCGCTCGCCGAGCACCGCCTGCCGCTCGGAGCGCTGCTCGACGGCGGGTACCAGGCCCGGCTCTGGCCGCTCGGCCCCGGAGACTTGGTGCTCGCCTTCTCCGACGGGGCCACCGACGCACTCTCTCCGGAAGGCGAGCCTTTCGGCAACGCCCGGCTGGCGGCGGCCCTTGCCGCCGCTCCCCGCGATCCTGACGCCGTGCTCGACCAGGTGCTGACCGCCATCACCCGGTTCACTCGCGGCGCCGAACCGTACGACGACATCACACTGGTCGCGGTCACCCGCGACCGGGAGAGCACGCCATGCGCCGAGTCGTCCTGATCCTGGCGGTCCTGCTGGTTGTCGCAGCGGCCGCCCTCCTCGTCCTCCGCGGACCTCGCCGGGAATGGACCACCGATTCCCCCGAGGCATTGGCGGCCTACCAGCGCGGACTCGAGGACCTCATGCGGTACTACCGCGAGGATGCACACCGCGAGTTCGAGCAGGCGCTGGCGCTCGACCCGACCTTCGTGGCCGCCAAGGTCCAATTGATCGACACCTCGTCGAGCTCGAGCGAGCGCAAGCGCCTGATGGGCGAGCTCGGCTCCGCCGACCGCTCGCACCTGACGGGGCGTGAGCGTTTTCTCGTCGAGTATCTGCTCGCCTACCCCGACGATGCCGCGCGAGCCCGGATCCTGGAGCGCTATCTCGGCGACCATCCCCGCGATTCGTGGGCGGTCTTTCTCGCCGCGGGCAACGCCTGGGGACGTCAGGATTGGGCTTCTGCCGAAGAGCTCTATCGCCGCTTGTTGACCAACGACCCGAACTGGGTCATGGCCCACAATCACCTCGGGTACATCGCCATGGCCCAGGGACGGTTCGCCGAGGCCGAGGATCGCTTTCGGACCTACGCCTTCGTCGCGCCCGATCAGGCGAACCCGCACGACTCCCTGGGGGAATTGCTCATCCTGCGCGGACGCTACGACGAGGCCCGCCGGGAGCTCGAAGCCGCGCTCGCCGTGCGGCCGGACTTCTGCGCCTCGTACGGGAACCTCGACCGCCTGGCGATGCTGCAGAACGACCCGGCTGCCACGGAGGCGCTCCTGCCGCGCGTGCAGCAGCACTGCAACGCCGACCTCGCGACGGCGATGCGCTGTCAGCGGGATCGGTGGGTGGCGCTCGCCGCGGGCAAGTTCGACGCCTACTGGACCTCGGTCGACTCGAGCTGCCTCGCCAAGCAGGACTCCGCCGACATCCTGGCCTTCCGTCTGGCGCTCTTCGGCGGACAGCGCGCGCGGGCCGAGGCCCAGCTCGCGAAGCTGCGATCCGACCTCGCGGCGACTCCGGACCGGGCCCGCGCCAAGGCACTCGTGCTCTCCGTTCGCCTCGCCGAGCTGGAAGCGATCCGCGCAGCCTACGATGGTGACGATGCTGCGGCGATCGCCAAGCTCGCCGAGGCCGATGCGCTGGCGCCGTACTGGAACGATTCGAGCGGTGGATTGCTCAAGCTCGCCGACCGCTTGCTGCAGGCTCGCCTGCGCGAACGGGCGGGAGATCGAGCGGCGGCGGCAGCGCTGCGTGCCGAGGTCGCGGCGGTCAATCCGTCGCTGGCTCCGCTGGAGGCGAGCGCGCTGATCGCCATCCCGCCCCGGACGTGAGGGGGAAGACGCCGTTCGTGCTCCCGGACCGCCGGCGGTGGCTACCGTCGACACCGGGCGCTCACCACGTGGGGGCCGTCGCCCGGACGGTGTCAGATCTCGGACGGTCAGCTTGCAGGAGGGGTGATCGCAGCGCCGCAGCCCTCGCCAGCCGAGCGGATCAGCTCGCGGGCGACGGCTCGATCGACGGGGGCGGGTCGGACGGCGGCCGGGGATCGATTGTCCAGCGTGCACCGCGCGCGAGGCGGCTGCGGACATCGCTCTCCGAGAGCGCCGGCGCGAAGTAGAACCCCTGGCCGAGCGGGCAGTCGAGCGAGCGCAGGGTCGCCGCCTGAGCGGCATCCTCGATCCCTTCGGCCACCACTTCGAGGCCGAGGCCGTGCGCGAGCCCGACGATGGCCCGCACGATCTCCATGCTGTCGGCGGCGTCGAGCATTCCGCGGACGAACGAGCGGTCGATCTTGACGCGGTCGATCGGCAGGCGATGGAGGTAGGAGAGCGACGAGTACCCGGTCCCGAAGTCGTCGAGGTCGAGACCGACGCCGAGTCGCTTCAGCGCAGCGAGCGTCCCAGAGGCGATCTCGGTGTGATCGATGATCGCGCTCTCGGTCACCTCGAGCCGCAGGCGCTCCGGCGCGAGGCCGGAGATCGCCAGCGCCCGTTCCACCCGCTCGGCGAGCTCGGACTGGGCGAGCTGGCGCGCCGACAGGTTGACGCTCATCGTGATCCTCGCGATCCACGGGTGGCTGCGGGTCCACTCGACGAGGCGACGGCAAGCCTCCTCGAGGACCCACCAGCCGAGCGGGGCGATCAGCCCCGTCTCTTCGGCGAGCGGCAGGTACTCCTCGATCGGCACCGCCCCGCGGGTCGGATGCGTCCAGCGGAGCAGGCTCTCGAAGCCGGACAGCGCGTCGTCGGCGAGGGCGACGATCGGCTGGAACCGCAGCTCGAACGACCGCTGTTCGACCGCGCGCCGCAGATCGCTCTCGAGCAGCAGGAGCTTCATCGCGCGAGCGTGCATCCCGGTGTCGAAGACCTGATGCCGCGCCTTTCCCAAGTTCTTGGCGCGGTACATCGCGGTGTCGGCGTCGCGCAGCACGTCCTCGGGCTTGGAGTAGCCGGTCCGCGAGGTCGCGATGCCGATGCTCGCCGTGGTGAAGACCTCGTTGTCGGCGAGATCGAGCGGCATGGCGAGCTCGGTGTGGATCCGTCTGGCCGCCTCGCTCGCCTGCTCGACGGAGTGGATGTCGTCGAGCAGGATCGCGAACTCGTCGCCACCGAGGCGAGCCACCGTGTCCCCCGGCCGCAGGCAGCGGGCGAGACGCTCGCCGACGGCCACGAGCACCCGGTCGCCGGCGGCGTGACCGAGGCTGTCGTTGATCACCTTGAAGCGATCGAGGTCGAGGAAGAGAACGGCGAAGAGGTACTCGGCGTTGCGCTGCGTCCGTGACAGGGCGTTTGCCAGCCGATCGAGGAACAGCACCCGGTTCGGCAGACCGGTCAGCTGGTCGTGCAGGGCGTCGTGGACGAGCTGCTCCTCGGCGCTCTTGCGCTCCGTCACGTCGGTCTGCGATCCCGCCACTCGCGTCGGACGACCGGCAGGATCGCGCACCGCCAGGCCGCGCACCAGCATCCAGCGATCGGTTCCGTCGCGATGCCGCAGGCGGTACTCACCTTCGAAATGGGAGGTGTGGCCGGCCACGTGGGCTTCGAGCGCGGCGCGCATCGATTCGCGGTCGTCGGGATGGACGCAGTCGAGCCAGGCGGCGAGCCCGTCGCCGAGCTCGCTCGTGGACCTGCCGAGCATCGCCTTCCAGCGCGGCGAGAAGTAGATCCGGCCGGTGGCCAGATTCCAGTCCCAGAGCCCGTCGTTGGCCGCCTGGGCGGCGAGGGCGTAGCGCTCCTCGCTCTCGGTCAGCTCGGCGGTGCGGTTCTCGACCTCCTTCTGCAGAGCGCGGTTCCAGGAGATCGCCAGCAGCACCCCGCCGAGCGCGACGACGACGAGCAGCGCGAGGCAGTGCAGGACGAGCAGGTCGAGGCTGGAGACCGCGTCGCGAACCCGCTCTGCTACTTCAGGCGACACCGAGGCGCGGATCGAGCTCGCCATGTGCTCGCGAGCCATCCGGCCGCTCGTCCAAATGAACATGGCCACGATGGCCGTGCTGGCCACCGCGATGCCGATGAGCCAGCCCACCGAAGCCCGGGACCGCGGCGGATCGGCGATCCAGCGGTCGCGCCAGGCGACGACGCGCGGGCTGGCCAGCGCGAGGACCGGGGCCGCGATGAACAGGGACTGCAACAGGGCGCCGATCCACCAGCCCTCCCAGAGCGCGAAGGTCTCGAGCGGGCCGAAGGCGCGCGTGTGGGCCCAGATGAACGAACCGCTCGAACCGGCGAGCGCGGCGCCCGCCGAGAAGGCCACGTACCAGAAGAAGGAGGCGGGAGTGCGCAGATCGAAGCGCAGAGGCGCGGCGCGGTAGGCGAGGGCGTAGACCGCCAGACCGAGCGGGTCGGCGAGGGCGAAGAGGAGCGCCCAGAGGGGGTCCATGCCACCGCCGAGCGCCCCCACCAGCGTCGCGAGGTACGCCGGGATGAAGGCCCAGGGCAGGCCCAGCCAGAAGAGCGCCAGCGTGCAAAGGACGAGCGGCGGGTAGATCGTGACGTAGAAGTGGAGCGGTCCGATGGCGAGCGGCAGCCCGTTCCAGTCGAGCCGCACCATCGCCAGGCTCGACAAGATGCAGACCACGGTGAACAGCCCGCCGACGCCGAAGAGCAGCGCACGGTTGCGAAACGGCAGCGACCCACCACCGGCGAGGGTGCGGACGAACGGGACCGGCCGCCAGCGGCAGCGCGCGGCGGCCGAGCGCCGGGCCTCCACTCCCGCGGGAGTGGGGGGCGCGGTTGGACGCGTCGCGGCAGGTGCCGTCTCGGGCATCGTGGGTTCCGTGTCGGAGCGAGTCTAGCCGGAAGCGGTGGCCGGTTCACCTCCGGCCGCCAACTTCCGGCGGTCTCGCGTCAGTTCCGCGCCGGGGATTCCGTCTTGGGAGATCGGGGAAGTGGGAAGCCGGGTGCCGAGCGACCGGCACCGGGAACGAGAACCGATGAAGCGAGGGAGGAGACAGGAATGCACGCCGTCGAACGGGCCCGCACCATCGCCGAGCTCCCCGCGGACGAGAGGCCGCGAGAGCGTCTCGTCGCCCAGGGGCCGGCCGCGCTCGGTGACGCCGAGCTCGTCGCCGTCCTGTTGCGCACCGGCCACCCGGGAGCGTCGGCGTTGGAGGTGGCGCGGGCGCTCCTCGCCTCCGGAGGGGGCCTCGCGGGACTAGCCACCGCGAGCGCCGCCTCGCTGCGCCGGCGGGGTCTGGGCGAGGCGAAGGCGGCGAGCGTGCTCGCCGCGGTCGAGCTGGCGCGGCGGCTCGCTCGAGCCGAAGTGGCCGAGCGCCCGCCGCTCGCCCATCCCGCCGCGGTCGCGGGCTATCTCTCCCTGCGCTACGCGGTCCGCGACCAGGAGGTGATGGGGGCCCTCTTTCTCGACAGTCGCCACCGCCTGCTCGCCGATCGCGAGCTCTTTCGCGGCACGCTCTCCCGAGCCGCCGTCGAGCCCCGTGCCCTGCTGCGCGAAGGGCTGCTGCTCGGTGCCGGTGGGTTGATCCTCTTCCACACTCATCCGAGCGGCGATCCGTCGCCGAGTGCGGAAGACCTGGCCTTCACCCGGCGGATGGCCGAGGCCGGAGAGGCGGTCGGCGTGCGTCTGATCGACCATCTGGTGGTGGGCTCGGTCGGTCGCTGGACGTCGCTGCGCGAGCGCGGGGCATGGTAGCTTTGCCGCCCCATGGGGCGACTCGAGCCAGGCACCTCAGGCCCGCCGTTCAGCCGGTCGACGCGCGATCGGCTGGTTCACGGACTGGCCGGCCTCGGCGATGTGCGCTGGGCCGTGGCCGATCTCGGCGGCGTCGTGGAGGAAGCACGCCGCCGCCACGACCTGTCGCCGATCGCCGCCTCGGCACTCGGGCGCACGATGAGCGGAGCGGCTCTGCTGATGTTCCTTTCGACCAAGGCCTGGGAGCGAATGGTCGTCGACGTGCGTGGCGACGGACCGCTCGGCAAGGTGACCGCCGAGATCGACGCCTCCGGCAATCTGCGTGGCCTGGTCGGCGAGCCACGCGTCGAGTCCGCGGACGGCGAGCGGCTGTCGATCGCCGCGGCGGTGGGCAAGGGGCTGCTGCGCGTTCGCCGAGAGGGCCCGCGCGGTGCCCACGAGAGCCAGGTCGAGCTGGCCACCGGGGAGATCGGTCTCGACCTCGCCCATTACCTCGAGCAGAGTGAGCAGACCTCGTCGGCGGTGATGCTGGGAGTGCTGGCGCGCAGCGAAGGGGTCGCCGCCGCCGGCGGGATGATCGTCGAGCTGATGCCGGCGGCGCGCGAGGAGCACGTCGCCGCTCTCGAGCGCAACATCGCCGCCCTCGGCGGCGTGAGCCCGCTGCTCGAAAGGTCCGGTGTCGCCGGACTCGTCGAGGCCGTGCTCGCCGGGCTCGACCGCGAGATCCTCGGTGAGCAGGAGCTGCGCTTCCGCTGTCGCTGCCGTCGCGACGAGTTGCGCCAGCGGCTCGCCACGTTGCCGGAGGACGACCGGGCCTCGCTCGCCGACGAGCAGGGCCGGCTGGTGGCCGAGTGCGCCTACTGCGCCGCCCGCTACGTCTTCTCGACGACCGAGCTCGCGCCCTCCTGAGCACCGGCCCCTGCTAGACTCGACGGTCGCGAGGCCGCCATGCGTACTTTCTACGTCACGACACCGATCTACTACGTCAACGATCTGCCCCACATCGGGCACATCTTCACCACGGTCGTCGCCGATACCGTCGCCCGCTACCGCCGGATGGCCGGCGATGACGTGCGATTCCTCACCGGAACCGACGAGCACGGCCAGAACATCGAGCGGGCCGCGGCGCGGGAGGGCGTCGCGCCGATCGCGCTCGCCGATCGCGTGGTCGAGCGCTATCACGCGCTCTGGCGGACCTTCGGCATCTCCCACTCCGACTTCATCCGCACCACCGAGCCGCGCCATCGCCAGGGCGTCGAGGAGATCATCCGCCGCATCGCCGCGGCGGGTGATCTCTACGTCGCCAAGCACGAGGGCTGGTACTGCTCCTCCTGCGAAACGTTCTACACGGAGAAGGAGCTGCTCTCCGAGCGCCGCTGCCCGACCCACGAGCGGCCGACCGAGTGGCAGACCGAGGAGAACGTCTTCTTTCGCCTGTCGAAGTACCAGCAGCCGCTGCTCGACTGGCTTGCCGCGCACCCCGAGGCCGTGCAGCCGGAGAGCCGGCGCAACGAGGTCCGGGCCTTCGTCGAGTCGGGGCTGAGAGACCTGTCGGTGTCGCGCTCCGGCGTCTCGTGGGGGCTGCCGTTTCCCGAGCACCCCGGGCACACCGTCTACGTCTGGCTGGACGCGCTGACCAACTACCTTTCGGCGCTCGGTTTCGGCGCCGGCGAAGCGGGCGGCGACGCCTACACGCGGTACTGGGAGCAGGGCGCGACGCGACTCCATCTGGTCGGCAAGGACATCATCCGCCACCATTGCATCTACTGGCCGGCGTTCCTGATGTCGGCGGGCCTGCCGCTGCCGACGACGATCTGGGCGCACGGCTGGTGGCTGCGCGACCAGAAGAAGATGTCGAAGTCGGTCGGCAACGTCGTGCGCCCCGACGAGCTGACGGCCCGCTTCGGCCCGGATGCGCTGCGGTTCTTCCTCCTTCGCGAGATGGTCTTCGGCCAGGACGCCAACTTCTCGGACGAGGCCTTCGTCGATCGCTACAACAGCGACCTCGCCAACGACCTCGGCAACACGGCGAGTCGCGTCGTGACGCTCGCACGGCAGGCCTTCGACGGTCGCACGCCGCCGCTCGCCTGCGACGACAATCCGCTGATCGCGGTCGCCCGCGAAGCGGTGGCCGAATACCGCGCGGCGATGGACGAGCTGGCCTTCCAGCGTGCCATCCAGGCCCTCTGGCGCCTGCTCGCCGAAGCGAATCAGTACCTGGTGACGCGCGAACCGTGGAAGCTCATCAAGAGCGAGGGGGCGAGCGATCGCCTCGCTCGGGTTCTATGGAACGGGCTCGAGGCGGTGCGCATCGTCGCGACCGGCCTGTTGCCGATGATGCCGGTGACCGCGGCCCGCGTGCTCGCCACGGTCGGCGTAGCCGAACCGCCGACGACGCTCGACGCGCTCGACTGGGGCGGCACGCCGCTCGGCGCCGAGCTGCCGCCGGCCGAGCCGCTCTTCCCGCGCATCGACAAGAAGGCCTTCCTCGCCGAGCAGGGCAGGGGCCAGGAGAAGGAGAAGAGAGTGGACGAGCCGAAACCCGCTGCCGCAGCCGTGCCGCCGCCGGCGATCCCTGCCGCTGCCCCGCCCGCTGTAGCGCCCGTTACCGCCGGTGGTGCGCCGGCGATCATCGACATCGAACAGTTCGCCGCGGTCGACCTGCGGATCGCCACCGTCCTCGCCGCCGAACGGGTGCCGAAGTCGGAGAAGCTCCTCAAGCTCTCGGTCGACATCGGTACCGAGACGCGTACCGTCGTCGCCGGCATCGGCAAGGAGTACGCCCCCGAGCAGTTGCTCGGCCGCCAGGTGGTGGTGGTGTCCAATCTCAAGCCGGCGAAGCTCATGGGCGTGCCGTCCCAGGGGATGGTGCTTGCCGCGTCGGTCGATGGGGCTCCGTGCCTGCTTCACCCGGCCTCGCCGGTGCCCAACGGAACGCGGGTGAAGTGAGCGACCGCCCGCGGATCGTCGATTCGCACTGCCACCTCCAGCATCTCGAGCCCGACGAGCGCGAGCGGGCGCTCGACACGGCCCGCGAGCGCGGTGTCCGCGGCTTTCTCGTTCCGGCGGTGCGGCTCGACGAAGGGGCGTCGCTCGTCGCCTTCGCCGAGCGACACGACGACGTCTGGTGTGCCCTCGGCGTGCATCCGCACGATGCGTCGAGCTGGTCCTCGGGCGACGAGCGACGGCTCGCCGACCTGCTGGCTCACCCGAAGGCGGTGGCGGTGGGGGAGTGCGGGCTCGACTTCTTCTACGACCATGCCCCGCGCGAGGTGCAGGCGGAGGTCCTGCGGGCGCAGTGGCGGATCGCCATCGATCTCGATCTTCCTGTCGTCGTGCACAATCGGGAGAGCGACGAAGCGATGCTGGCGCTGGTTCGCGAGCCGGAGTTCGCTGCCCTGCGGGGCGACTTCCACTCCTTCGCCGGCGCCCCGTCGATGGCTGCCGAGCTGCGCCAGCGCGGCTTTTCGTTCGGATTCTCCGGCATGGTCACCTTTGCACGGGCCGACAACATCCGCGCCCTGCTGGCCGAGACGCCGCTCGATCGGATCCTGGTCGAAACCGACACGCCCTATCTCGCGCCAGTGCCTCATCGCGGCAAGCCGAACCGCCCTGCCTGGGTCGTCGACGTGCTGGAGCGTGTGGCGGCGGAGCGTGGGCTGACCGCCGACCGGGCCGCGGCCGAGACGACGGGGAATTTCTTCCGGCTCTTCGACCGGGCTGCCGGGTAGAAGCTCGCTGCCGGATCAGACCGGGTTCGGCACGTCGACGAACTCGACGTCGATCCCGAAGCGCCCCGCCAGGTGTTGGCCGAGCGCCAGGACGCCGACCTTCTCGCCGGCGTAGTGGCCGACGGCAAGGTAGTGCAGCCCGCTCTCGCGCACCAGATTCATCACCCACTCGCTCACTTCGCCAGTGATGTAGGCGTCGAGGCCGGCGCCGATCGCCTGGTGGACCTCTCCCTGGGCACCGCCGCTGATGATGCCGACGGTGGTCAGCGGGTCGGGACCGTGCAGGAAGGCGAGGGGCTCGCGCCCGAAGAGGCCGCGACAGCGAGCCACCAGCTCGGTCGCGGAGACCGAGGTGGGGAATCGCCCACGGAAGCCCACGGGCTTGCCCTTGTAGAGCCCGAACGGCGCGAGATCGCCAAGGCCGAGCGCGCGAGCCGCCACGGCGTTGTTGCCGACCTCGGGGTGGCGATCGAGGGGCAGGTGGTAGGCGAGGAGGTTGATGTCGGCGCGCAAGAGGACGGAAAGGCGCCGCTTCATTGGCCCGGTGACGACGCGCGGCATGCCTTCCCAGAAGAGCCCGTGGTGCACCAGGATCGCATCGGCGCCCCAGTCGGCTGCGCGCCGGAAGAGCTCTTCGCAGGCCGAGACGCCCAGGACGAGGCGCTGCACCCGATCGCGACCTTGAACCTGCAACCCGTTGGGGCCGTAGTCGGGATCGCGGGTCGGGTCGAGATATTCGTCGAGATAGGAGACGAGCGCGTCTCGCGTCATGCCTGCCGCTTCAGGCATCGGCGACCTCCGCGGCGACGGTCGGCTCGGCGCTCACCTGGAACTCGAGGGCGATCGCGGCGAAATCGCGCTCGCAGTCGAGGAAAGCGTCGACCATCTCCGGATCGAAGTGCGCGCCGCGGTCGGCGCGAATGCGCCGCAGCGCCTCGGCGTGAGGCAGCGGTCCCTTGTACGGGCGATCGCTGGTGATCGCGTCGTAGGCGTCGGCGAGGGCGACGATGCGTGCCGGCAGCGGGATGTCCTCCCGCGAGAGGGCCGCCGGATAGCCGGAGCCGTCCCAGCGCTCGTGGTGGAAGTAGGCGATCTCCATGGCCATGGTGAGGAAGGTGTGGCCGCTGAACTTCTCGATCACCGAATGGAGCGTGTCGCCCCCGATCGTCGTGTGGGTGCGCATGATCGCGGTTTCGGCAGGTGTCAAGGTGCCCCGCTTGCGCAGGATGGCGTCGGGGATGCCGACCTTGCCGATGTCGTGCAACGGGCTCGACTTGGCGACCTGCTCGACGAAGGCGGCCCCGTTGTCGACCCGCGCGCCGCGCTGGGCGACCTCGGCGGCAAGCCGGCGACTGTAGGCGGCCATCCGCTCGAGATGCTGCCCCGTCGCGTCGTCACGCGATTCGGCGAGCTTGGCGAGGGTGAGGATCGCGATGTCGCGCGTCTGTTTGAGCTCGTGGGTCCGCTCGGCAACGATGCGCTCGAGGTTCTCGCGATACTCGCGGTTCTGGCGGATCAGGCGCCCCCGTTCGAGGGCGCGAGAGATGGTATTGCCGAGATCCTCGAGGACGAAGGGCTTGACGAGGTAGTCGTAGGCGCCGTCGCGCAGGCAGAGCCGGACGGTCTCGAGGTCCTGGAGGCCGGAGATGACGACGACCTGGATGTCCTCGTCGAGGGCCTTGATCCAGCGCAGCACCTCGAGGCCCGACAGCCCGGGCATTTCGAGGTCGAGGAGCACGAGCTCGGGGTGAGGCGCGAGGGAGGCGAGGCGGAAACCCTCGCGGCCATCGCCGGCCGAGGTCTCCTCGAAGCCGAGGAAGCTGACCTGGGCGGCAAGCAGCTCGCGAACGCTGGGCTCGTCGTCGATGATGAGAATGCGCTCGCGCATCGCCTGTTGCCGGGGGTTCGAGGATGGGACGACGGTGTGCCGCCCGCCTCGCTGGAAGAAATGAAAAACGCCGGCCGTCCGCAGTCTAGGGGACGGCCGGCGCCGAAATCAACGCTGGCTCAGCGTCCGCGTCCGGGAGGACGCGAGCCGCTGCGCGGCGGCCGGCCGCCGCGGTCGTCGCGCCGTCCACCCCGGCTCGGCCCGCCGCGGTCGCCGCGATCGCCGCGGTCGCCCCGGTCGTGGCCGCCGCCTTCGCCCGGCGGAATCCCCATCCCCTCGTACTTGGCCGGATCGTAGTCCGGCGCCTCCATGATCACCGCCTTGCGGGAGAGACGGATCCTGCCGGTGTCGTCGATGTCGATCACCTTGACCTGCAGCTCGTCGCCTTCCTTGACGATGTCGGAGACCTCGCGCACGCGGTAGGGCGCGAGCTCGCTGACGTGCACCAGGCCGTCGGTTCCCGGGAGGATCTCGACGAAGCAGCCGTAGGCCTCGACGCGCCGCACCGTGCCGGAGTAGACCTTGCCGATCTCCGCCGTCTCGGTGAGGCGCTCGATGATCGAGATGGCCCGGCGCGCCGCCTCGCCGTCCGGCGAAGCGATGATCACGCGGCCGTCGTTCTCGATCTCGACCTCGCAGCCGGTCTCCTCGACGATCGAGCGGATGGTCTTGCCACCGGGTCCGATGACGTCGCGGATCTTCTCCTTGGGGATCTGGAGGGTGTGGAGCCGCGGTGCGAACTGGGAGAGCTCCGGTCGCGGCTTGCCGATCACCTGCTCCATCTGCTCGAGGATGTGGAAGCGGCCACGCTTGGCCTGCGCCAGGGCCTCCTGCATCACCGCGCGGTCGACACCGGTGATCTTGATGTCCATCTGCAGTGCCGTGATGCCGTCCCGCGTGCCGGCGACCTTGAAGTCCATGTCGCCGTAGTGGTCCTCCTGGCCGGCGATGTCGGTGAGCACCGCGAAGCGATCGCCCTCCTTGATCAGGCCCATCGCCACTCCGGCGACCGGAGCGAGCATCGGCACCGCCGCGTCGAAGAGAGCGAGCGATCCGCCGCAGACCGTCGCCATCGACGACGAGCCGTTCGACTCGAGGATGTCGGAGACGACCCGCACCGTGTAGGGGAACTCTTCGCCGTGCGGCAGCACCGGGAGAAGGGCGCGGCGCGCCAGCACGCCGTGGCCGATCTCGCGCCGCCCCGGCGAGCGCATGAACTTCACCTCGCCGACCGAGAAGGGCGGGAAGTTGTAGTGCAGCATGAACTTCTGCAGCGTCTCGCCCTCGTACTCCTCGAGCACCTGGGCGTCGCGCTTGGTGCCGAGGGTGATCGAGGCGAGCGCCTGCGTCTCGCCGCGGGTGAAGAGCGCCGAGCCGTGGGTGCGGGGCAGCAGACCGACCTCGATGGCGATCGGCCGGACTTCGTCGAGGCGGCGGCCGTCGAAGCGGATCCGCTCGTCGAGCACGACCTCGCGCAGGATCTCCTCTTCGAGCGTCTCGAAGATGCGCTTGGCGAAGGTCTTGCGCTCCGGCTGGTCCTCCGGAACGGTCGCCAGGTAGCTCTGCTGGACTTCCGTGACCGCCTTCTTGCGCTCGAACTTGCCCTTCGTGTTGAGCGCGGCCTTGTAGCGCGCGTGCAGCGCGCCGCGGATCTCCTGGTAGAGCTCGGCCGGGTAGGGTGCCGGCGCGGTCCACGACGGCTTCTCGAGCCCGCGTTCGTGGAACATCTCGATCTGGGCCCGGATGATCTTCTGGATCTCCTGATGGCCCTTGAAGATGCAGTCGAGCAGGACCTCTTCCGACAGCTGGTTGGCGCCCGCCTCCACCATCGCCACCGCTTCTTCCGTGCCGACGACCACGAGGTCGAGGTCGGAGACGTCGCGCTGGCTGTTGGTCGGGTTGAAGATCACCTCGCCGTCGATCAGCCCGACGCGCACCGCGCCGACGGGGTGATAGAAGGGGATGTTCGACAGCACGAGCGCGAACGAGGCCCCGTTGATGGCCAGGATGTCGGGATCGTGCTCGCCGTCGGCCGAGAGCACGAGGGCGATGACCTGCGTTTCGTTGGTGTAGCCCGTCGGGAAGAGCGGCCGCAGCGGCCGGTCGATCAGCCGCGAGGTGATCGTCTCCTTCTCGGTGGGCCGACCTTCGCGCTTGAAGAAGCCGCCGGGGATCCGACCGGCCGCGTAGGTGTACTCGCGGTAGTCGACGGTGAGCGGCAGGAAGTCACGCGGCATCGCGCTGACGGCCATGCAGGCGGTCGTCAGCACGACGGTGTCGCCGAGCCGGACGACGCAGGAGCCGTTGGCTTGCTTGGCGAGGTGTCCGGACTCGACCACCAGTGTGCCACCGCCGACGGCGATCTCTTTTCTCTGCTTCATGGGTTTTCCTTGATTGTGGGCCCGCCGCAGCCGGAGGGCTGATGCAAGAGGGCCCGGCGGCGCTGTGGCGCCACGCCGGGCCTCCTCGCGAGGTTCTGTGGACCGATCTCCGGCTACTTGCGGATGCCGAGTCGCTCGATCGTCGTGCGATAGCGCTCGGAGCTCTTCTTCTTGAGGTAGTCGAGCAGGCGGCGCCGCTGGCCGACGAGCTTGAGCAGACCGCGGCGGCTGTGATGGTCCTTCTTGTGCGTCTTGAAATGCTCGGTCAGCTCGGTGATCCGACTGGTGAGCAGCGCGACCTGGACCTCGGGCGATCCGGTGTCCTTCTCGTGCTGCCGATAGTCGTTGATGATGGCCTGCTTCTTCTCGCTGGTCTGGGGCAAGACCTGTTCCTCCAATCCGATCTCTATATCCTTTGGGACTTTAGCACATCCGTCGGTTCGTTGAATACGATCCGTGGCTGGACAACGGCGACGCCGCCGGAGCCGATCCGCTCGACGACCGAGCCGATGGCGAGGAAGTGATGGCGGCGGTCGGTGAGCTTGACCCAGTCGCCTTCCTCGCCCACGACGTCGCGCGTGAGGACCGTCTGGCCGTGGAGAATCCGCCGCTCCTGCTGGGCGTCGACGACCACCTCGCCGAACGGCAGGGGAATCTCGTCGAAGGGCAGCCAGGCCGGACTGAGCGATTCGCCGGCCGCCACCTTCTCGCCGAGCGCGGCGACGGTGAGCGCTTCAGTGAGCCGGAACGGCCCGATGCGCGTGCGGCGAAGACGGCGCAGGTGAGCGCCGGTGCCGAGACGTTCGCCGAGGTCGTGGGCGAGGCTCCGGGCGTAGGTTCCGGATTCGCAATCGAGCAGGAACGAGAGCTCGCCGTCGGCCAGATCTCCCACCGGGGCGAAGCCGTAGATGGCGACCTCCTTCGGCTCCTCGGGGGTCTCGCCACCACGTCGCGCGATCTCGTAGTACTTCTCGCCGCCGATCTTCTTGGCGCAGTACGGTGGCGGCACCTGGGCATAGCCGCCTTCGAACAGGCGCATCGCAGCCGCGACGTCGGCGAACGTCACGCCGTCGGCGGAGCGCTCGCGCACGACGCGTCCGGCGGCGTCGTAGGTGTCGGTGGTCACCCCGAGACGGAAGGTGCCCTCGTACTGCTTGGGGGCCCGGATGAGGAAGCGCGTCAGCCGGGTCGCCTGGCCGAGGGTGAGAAGGAGCAACCCGGTGGCGTCGGGATCGAGCGTGCCGCAGTGGCCGATCCGGCGCTGGCGCAGCAGCCGGCGGACCTGCTGCACGACGTCGTGCGAGGTGCAACCCGGCTGCTTGTCGACGAGCAGCAAGCCGTCAGGCATGGACGCCCTCCACGGCGCGCGACAGGGCCTCGACGATCGTCTGCCGGGCTTCGCCCGCCGGTCCGCTCAACACGCAGCCGGCGGCGTTCCGATGGCCGCCGCCTTGGTGGGCGCGAGCGATGCGCTCGACGTCGACCGGGCCGCGGCTGCGCAGCGACACCTTCTGGCGGCCGTCGGAGAGCTCCTTGAACAGCGCCGCTGCCTCGACCCCGGCGATCGAGCGCGCGTGGTCGATCAGCCCTTCGGAGTCGCCGGGTTCGGCGCCGGCGCGCGCGAACATCTCGAGCGTGAGCTCGACCGTGGCGACCCGTCCACCGGCGTGGATCCCGAGGGTGCCGAGCATCTCGCCGAGCAGCCGGACGGCGGGGAGAGGCTGACTCTCGTAGAGCCAGAGCGAAACGCGCTCCGGAGATGCGCCGAGTCGCACCAGCGCAGCGGCCGCCTCGAAAGCGACGACGTTCGCGTTGCTGAAGCGGAATCCGCCGGTATCGCTCGCCACCGTCAGCAGGAGCAGCGTGGCGGTGTCGGCGTCGATCGTCGTCTTGAGGTCGACCGCCAGACGATGGACCATCTCGCCGACCGCCGGCGCCGCGCTGTCGACCCAGTTGACCTGCCCGTAGAGCTGATTGCCGAGATGATGGTCGATGTTGAGCAGTGGCAGGCCGGCCAGGGCGTCAGCCGCGAATCCGGTTCGGCCGAGGTCGGGGCACTCGAGGACGACGACGGCATCGAAGTCGTCGGGAAAACCGTTCGGTGCCTGCTCGCCGACGTGGATCCGCTCGGCGCCCGGCAGGTGGCGGTAGAGCGGCGGGACCGCGTCGCGATTCCAGATCCAGGCACTCTTGCCGAGGCTGCGCAGCACGCGCGCCAGCGCCAGCTCCGATCCGATCGCGTCGCCGTCAGGGCTCGAGTGGCTGGTCAGCAGGAAGCGGCGCCCCTTGCGCAGGCGCTGCAGCAGGGTCTCAGGAGTGGTCATCGCCGCCATCGTGGATCTCCTCGAGCAGTTTGCTGATCTGCTGGCTGTACTCGGCGCCACGGTCGAGCTGGAAGTGCAATTCGGGAACGACGCGCAGCTTGAGGCGCGGGGCGAGCCGGCTCCGCAGCATGCCGCGGGCGCCTTCGAGAGCCTCGACGGCGGCGGCGCGCTGCTCTTCGCTGCCGAGCGCCGACACCGAAACGCGGGCATGCCTCAGGTCGCGGGTGATCTCGACCCGCGTCACCGTGACGAGGTGGACGCGCGGGTCCCGGACCTCGCGCCGGATCAGGTCCGAGAGCTCGGCGCGCAGCAGATCGTCGATGCGTTCAGTGCGTCGGCTCATGCGTTTCCCTCCAGGAACTCCGGCTCCCAGCCGAGGAGCACGGCTTCCTCTTCGTCGTCGATCAGCCGCCGCAACTCGTCCATCAGGCGGCGTAACTCGCGTTCGTCACCGGCCACGGCGGCCAGTCCGAGCTCGGCGCGCTGCAGCAGGTCGTGGCTGCCGGTCTCGGCGACCGAGATCCGGTAGCGCTGGTGCAGCCGCTCGACGAGCGAGCGCACCACCCGCCGCTTGTGCTTCAGACTGCCGGAGTAGGGGAGATGGAGCTCGCAGCAGACGATGGCGACGAACACGGCGGGACGCTCCGTGCCGCGGGCGACGACAGAGGCGGGCCGAAGAGCCTGCTCTCCGGCCTCACAGCGTCGCGGCGACCTCCTCCTTGGCGTACGCCTCGATGATGTCCCCCGGCTTGAGGTCCTGGAAGCGATCGAGGCCGATGCCGCAGTCGAAGCCGGCGCGCACCTCGGAGGCGTCGTCCTTGAAGCGCTTGAGCGAAGCGATCTTGCCCTCGTGCACGACGCGCCCGTCGCGCACCAGGCGAACCGTCGCGCTGCGCGGGATCGAGCCCTCGACGACGTGGCAACCGGCGATCGTTCCGACCTTCGGGACGCGGAAGATGTCGCGCACTTCGGCGCGCCCCTTGGAGACTTCACGGAACGTCGGATCGAGCAGGCCGGTCATGCCCTTGCGCAGCTCGTCGAGCAGCTCGTAGATGACCGTGTGCAGGCGGATGTCGACCTGCTCCTTCTCGGCCAGATCGCTGGCGATGCGCTCCGGTCGCACGTTGAAGCCGACGATGATCGCCTTCGAGGCCGAAGCGAGCAGCACGTCGTTGGTCGAAATGGCGCCGACCCCGCTGTGCAGCACGTTGACCTTGACCTTGTCGGTGGCAAGCTTGCCGACGCTGTCGCGCAGCACTTCGAGCGAGCCGCCGACGTCGGCCTTGAGGACCACCGGCAGCTCCTTGACCTCGCCCTCGCGAATCTCGCGGAAGAGCTGCTCGAGCGACATCCGGCCCTGCGCCGGTGCGAGCTCGCGCTTGCGCTGCTCGAGCTGGCGGTACTCGACGATCTGGCGTGCCTTGGCCTCCTCGGCGACGACCTGGAACGGGTCGCCGGCGGTCGGCATCTCGCCGAATCCGGCGACTTCCACCGGCGTCGCCGGCTCGGCGGCGGCGATCTTGCGACCGACGTCGTCGCTCATCGCGCGCACGCGGCCCCAGGTCGCGCCGCTGACGAAGACGTCGCCCACCCGCAGCGTACCGTTCTGTACCAGGACCGTGGCGACGATGCCGCGCCCGGCCTCCTTGCGCGCTTCGACGATGAGCCCCTGCGCCGGCAACTCGGGGTCGGCCTTGAGCTCGAGCAGGTCGGCGGTGAGGAGGATCATCTCGAGGAGCGTGTCGATCCCCTGGCGCAGCTTGGCCGACATCTTGACCGTGACCGTCTGCCCGCCCCACTCCTCGGACATCAGCCCCTGTTCGGAGAGCTGCCGCAGGACCTTCTCCGGGTTGGCGTTCGGCTTGTCGATCTTGTTGACCGCGACGACGATCGGCACGCCGGCGGCGCGGGCGTGATTGATCGCCTCGAGCGTCTGCGGCATGACGCCGTCGTCGGCGGCGACCACCAGCACGACGATGTCGGTGGCGCGGGCTCCGCGGGCCCGCATCATGGTGAAGGCCTCGTGGCCGGGCGTGTCGAGGAAGACGATCTTGCGGCCCTGCGCCTCGACCTGGTAGGCGCCGATGTGCTGCGTGATGCCGCCGAACTCGGACTCGACCACCTTGGAGGAGCGAATGGCGTCGAGCAGCGAGGTCTTGCCGTGGTCGACGTGTCCCATGATGGTGACCACGGGGGCGCGCGACGACTTGCCTTCGGTCTTGATCTTGGCCTCCTGGCGGTGCTGGATCTCTTCCTCGAAGGTCATCACCTTGGCTTCGAGCCCCAACTCGCCGGCGAGCTTGACGCCGAGCTCGGGCTCGATGACGAAGTTGATGTTGGCGAGGATGCCGCGATCGAAGAGCAGCCGGATCAGGTCCTTGGCCTTGGCGCCGATGCGCTCGGAGAAGTCGCGCAGGGTCATGCCTTCGGAGATGACCAGCGGGCCGTCGTCGGGCTGGGTGTTCGCCGAGATCGCGGTGCGCGCGCTTTCGACGCCGCCGTCCTCGCGGCCTTCGGCGCGCCGCCGCCGTCGGGCGCTGACCCCACCGGTCGGAACGACGGACTCGTCGATCACGTCCTCGATGTTCTGCAGCGTCCCCTTGAACGTCCGGAGATCCTCGTCCTTGACCTGCGGCCCGGTCGGCCTCTTGATGCCGCGCTTGAGCTTCTTCAGACGATCGGCGGCGTCGCTTCCCGGGCTGGCGGGAGCGGGACGACGCGTCTCTTCGCGACCCGTCGGCGGAGCGCTCCCGGGACCGGCGCCCCGTCCCGGGCTACCCGGACGAAGCGAGGGGAGCGACGGCGGGCGACTGCCCGGCGTGACGATCGGACGGGGGCGGCCATAGCCACCTGGCCCGCCGGGACCGCGACCCGGTCCACCCGGTCCACTACCGGGACGTGCCGGACCGGCGCCGTAGCCGGGTCGACTCGGGGCTCCCGGGCGTGCGCCCGGGCCGGTGTACGGGCGTGCTGGAGCGCCGGGACGCGGCGGCCCCCCCGGGCGAGGTGCACCGGGAAGGGGCGGGCGTCGGTCGCCGGCACCGGCCGGACGGTAGGCGCCGGTCCCGCGGTCTCCGGGGCCGACCGGACGCATCCCCGGGCGGATGGCCGCGGGATGGGTGATCGGGGGGCGATCGGGGGTCCGCGGCACGATCGGCGGCGGTGCGGTCGGCATCGGCGTCGGCGGCGCGATCGGTCGCGGCGTAACCGGCGTGGGGGCCGGGATGGGTGCGGCCGTGACCTCCGGCGGAGCCTCGACCGGGGCTTCGACCGGCGCCTCCGGCTCGACAGGCATCTCGGGTGGCGCGACGAGGATTTCGCTCGGCGCGAGCTCGGTCTCTCCGTCGAGCCCGGCGACGAGCTCCCCAGGGTATCCGGCTCCCGGTGCCCGTTCCGACGGTGGCAGCGTCTTGATCGCACCGTCTGCTCTCTGGATGATCGTTCGCGGGCGCGCTGGACGCAGCGGGTTGACCGGCGGACGGCGTGCCGGTGCCGCGGGTGCCGGCGCGGGTGCCGGTGCCGGAGCTCCGGGAGCGGCGGGGGCCCCCGGACTGTCGTCCATGATGACCTCGCGCGGCGAGGGGAGCTTCTTGCCGAGCAGGATCGCCTGGATCACCTCGGTGTCGATCGCGGCGTCGTCGCCCTCGACCCGGACACCGATGGAGCGCAGCTTGAAGATCAGATCCTGCGCGGGGATCCGCATGCTCTTGGCGAGGTCGTGGACCCGAATCTTTGCCATATTCCGTCTCTACCTCTTGCGACCCTGGGCTCGAATAGTGCGTGGGCTCCGACTTCAGGCGCCGGAGGAGTCTTCGTCGGACGGAGCGCTGGCCGCTTCGGCCTCGCCAGCCTGGGCGGCGGCCTTCTGGCTCTGACGCTCGCTCTCCTGGAAGGCCTTCGACAGGGCCGCGAGGAAGTCCTGGTCCGAGATCGTGGGAGCAGCCGCCTGTTCGGAGGCCGCCATCAGGTCGGCGACCACCTCGTGCGCGGCTTCCGGTTCACCGTCGAGGGCGATCTGGCGCTCGGCGGCCCAGGCGAGCAGCTTGTCGGCCGCCTCCTGGTCGACGCCTTCGAGCTCGACGAGCTCGCTCGCCGAGGATTCGAGCAGGGCGCGCAGCGTGCCGAGGCCGGAGGCGCGCAAGAGGTCGGCGGTCTCCGCCGGGAGGCCGGCGACGGCAGCGAAGTCGACGTCCTCGTCGACCGGCTTGGCGCTCGCCGCGAACTCGGTCTGCAGCAGGCGCGCCAGCGCGTCGGCCACTTCGCCCTTGACGTCGCTCTCGCTCTTGATGTCGATGCGGCAGCCGATCAGCTCGGAGGCGAGGCGGACGTTCTGTCCCCGCTTGCCGATCGCCAGCGAGAGCTGCTCGTCCTCGACGATGACGTCGAGGTGAGGGGCCGGGCCGGTGTGGTGCACGGAGACGCGGGTGATCTTGGCCGGAGCGAGGGCGCTCTGCGCGAAGGTGACCAGGTCGTCGCTGTACTCGATGATGTCGATCTTCTCGCCGCGCAGCTCGCGGATGATCGCCTGCACGCGAGAGCCCTTCATGCCGACGCAGGCGCCCACCGGGTCGACGTCGCGCTCGCGGCTGTAGACCGCCACCTTGGCGCGCTCGCCGGCGGCGCGGACGGCGTTCTTGATCACCACGGTGCCGTCGTAGATCTCCGGCACTTCCATTTCGAAGAGCTTGATCAGCAGCTGCTTGCTGGTACGCGAGAGGACGACCTGCGGGCCCTTGGGCTGCTTGTGGACGTCGGCAATGACGGCGCGGATCCGTTCGCCCTGGCTGTAGCGCTCGCTGCGCGACTGATGGTCGCGCGGCACGATCGCCTCGGTGCGGCCGAGATCGACGATGATGTCGCCGCGCTCGAAGCGCTTGACCGTGCCGTTGACGATCTCGCCGACGCGGTCGATGTATTCGTTGTAGATCTTCTCGCGCTCGGCCTCGCGCACTCTCTGGTAGAGCACCTGCTTGGCCGACTGGGCGGCGATGCGACCGAGACCGTCGGTCGACACGGGGAGGAGCACCTCGTCGCCGGCTACCGCCCCCGGCTTGTGCTCCTGAGCCTCATCCACCGACCACTCCGCTGCCGGATCGACCACCTCGTCGACGACCTTCTTGTAGATGAAGGCCTCGAAGTGTCCGGTCTCGCGGTCGAAGTGGGCCCGCACCGGCTCTTTGATCCGGTGCTGCTTCTTGGCGGCCGAGGCCATCGCGTCCTCGAGGGCGAGGATCCAGCGCTCGAGGTCGATGTCCTTCTCGCGCGCGACCTGGCGCAGCACCTCGATCAAGTTGATGTCCTGGCTCTGTACCTGCTGGGGCATGGTGGCGTCTCTCGGCAATCTCTCTAGAGTTCGATCTCGAGCCTGGCGACGACGACGCGTCCGAACGGGACGACCAACGCCTCCTGGCGCGGATCCTCCCGCACGACGACCAACGGATCGGGATCGCCGGCATTCAAGCCCTCGAGGCGGCCGACGATGGTGCGGCGGCTGCTTCCGTCCTCGGGGCGATAAGTCAGCCGCACCAGGCGACCGACGAACTTCTCGTAATCCCGCAGCCCGTAGAGCTGGCGGTCGAGGCCCGGCGAGCTGACCTCGAGCGTGTAACGCGAGCCGCCGAAGTCGAGCACGTCGAGCAACGCGGACGCCTGCCGCGCCACCAACTCGCAATCATCGAGCGTGACGCCTTCGGGCCGGTCGATGAAAAGGCGAAGGAGTCCCCCTTTGAACTCGCAGTGGACGAGCTCGCAGCCGCTGGCCGCCGCGAGGGCGGAGAGCTCGGCTTCGAGCTCCGGGGTCACCTTGATCGTTGCCATCTCCTGACCGCGTTTCCAAGCCGAAAAAAAAGGTGGGCACAAGACCCACCTTCCTTTCGGCGAGGCAAGCTGCGCGGGAAATGTAGCACGGGCAAAGGGCTTTCGCAACGGAGCGGGGGGTGCCGTCGCGTGGTGCGACGCCAAATTGGCGCATTCGAGTTCCGTTGGCGTGCGACTGAAGGCTCGCGAACGGCGATCGACACGGCACACGGTTTGCTAAAGACCCTTGCGGCGGCCACTGCCGCCCAGCTGATGGGAGAGACGACGAAATGAAAAGCCGTGAGTTCGGAACGTTTGCGATCCTGTTCGGGGCCGTCGCCCTCGGGTTCGTCTTGATGGGTGCGCCGGGTCTGTCGGCGTCGCCGGCGCCGCTCCCCGCGGCGGCATCCGCGCCGAGCCCGGCAGCGGCCGGGGCTTCCCGCGCCGCCGCCAGCGCGCTGCCGAGCTTCGCCGATCTCGCCGAGCAGGTCCTGCCGGCGGTCGTGTCGATCGAGGCGGTCGCCATCGAGAAGGGCGGGAGTCAGCGCGGACCTGGGGTCAACCCCTTCGAGTACTTCTTCCGCAACCCGGGACGTCCGGGCGAGGGCGATCCGGGCGACGCCAAGCCGCGCGACTTCCGCAGCGAGTCGGGCGGCAGCGGATTCGTGGTCAGCGCCGACGGCCTGGTGGTGACGAACAATCACGTCATCGACGGTGCGACCGAAGTGAAGGTGCACCTCGGTGATCGGGACTTCAAGGCGGAGATCAAGGGCACCGACAGCGCCACCGATCTCGCGCTGCTGAAGATCGACGTCGGCCACCCGGTTCCCTTCCTGCCGCTCGGCGACAGCGAGCGACTTCGTGTCGGCGACTGGGTGATGGCGATCGGCAACCCCCTGCTGCTTCGTCAGACGGTCACCACTGGCGTGGTCAGTGCCAAGGGGCGTCAGATCGGCCTCGAGCGCGACACCTCGTTCGAGAACTTCATCCAGACGGACGCGGCGATCAACCGCGGCAACTCCGGCGGTCCGCTGGTCAACCTCGCCGGCGAAGTGGTCGGCATCGCCACGGCGATGAACTGGGGAGCGGAGAACATCGGCTTCGCCGTGCCGGTCAACACCTTGCGAGCCGTGCTCCCGCAGCTGCGGGACCGCGGCAAGGTCAGCCGCGGCTACCTCGGCGTCAACATCCAGAACCTCGACTTCGACCGCGCCCAGGCGTTCGGACTGGAAAGCGCCGACGGGGCGCTGGTCGTAGAGGTCGTCGCCGGAACCCCGGCCGCCAAGGCGGGTCTGGTGCACGGCGACGTGGTCCTCGAGGTCGACGGGCGGCAGGTGAAGACGACCCGCGACATCATCGATTACGTGTCGAGCAAGCCGCCGGGCGAGAGCGTCAAGCTCGCGATCCTGCGCGACGGCAAGCGCGTCGAGAAGACGGTGAAGCTCGAAGAGCGCCCGGGCGAGGACGACGCGGTGTCGCGCGAGTCCGAGCGCAACAAGGAGAGCGGGATCGAGTGGCTGGGTCTCGAGTACCGTGACGTCAATCCGGCCCTGCGCCAGAGTCACGGCATTCCGGCCGGCGCCGAGGGCGTCTGGGTGAGCGACGTCGGGGCCACGAGCCCGTTCGTCGGCGAAGGGCTGCGGCCCGGCGACCTGATCGCCGAGGTCAACGGACAGCCGGTGGCGTCGAGCGAGGCGTTCGAGCGCGCCGTCAAGGCCACGCCGTCGGGCAAGTTCCTTCGTCTCTACGTCAAGCGGTTCGACCCGCGGGGAGACGGCAACCCCTTCTCCTTCTTCGCCGTGACCCGCGTGCCCTGAGCGGCAAAGCGGGAACTGGTTCTCGGGGGCCGGTCCGCCAGGGCCGGCCCTTTCTCTCTTGCTAGGATGCGGACGATGACGACTTCCTATCGCGCCTCCGTGCTCGTCGTCGACGACGAGCAGGCGATCCGCGAGAGCTTGCGGATGATTCTCGAGTTCGAGGGCTACCGTGTCGACGAGGCGGCGGATGGCCATGCGGCGCTGCGCTTCCTGGCCGAGCGGCGGCCCGACGCGGTGCTGCTCGACATCAAGATGCCGGAGCTCGACGGGCTCGCCGTGCTGCGCGACCTTCGCGAGCGTGGCCACGATCTGCCGGTGGTGATGATCACCGGGCACGGCGACGTGCAGACGGCGTTGGAAGCCACGCGCCGCGGCGCCTTCGACTTCCTCGAGAAGCCTCTGGCCCGCGATCGCGTCCTGCTCTCGCTGCGCAACGCCGTCGAGGCGTACCGCTTGCAGCGCGACGCCCGCCGTCAACGCGGCGAGCTCGACGAGCTGGTCGGCGTCTCCGCGGCGATGCGCAAAGTGCGCGAGACGATCGAGCTCGCGGCCCCGACGGTGGCGACCGTACTGATCACCGGCGAGAGCGGGACCGGCAAGGAGCTGGTGGCGCGCGAGATCCACCAGCTCTCGCCGCGTCGCGAGCGTCCGTTCGTGCAGGTCAACTGCGCGGCCATCCCGGAGGAGTTGATCGAGTCGGAGCTCTTCGGCCACGAGAAGGGGAGCTTCACCGGGGCGATGCGCAAGCAGACCGGCAAATTCGTCGCCGCCGACGGGGGGACCATCTTCCTCGACGAGATCGGCGACATGTCGCCCCGGACGCAGGCCAAGGTCCTGCGGGTGCTGCAGAACGGCGAAGTGGAGCCGGTTGGCGCCGAGCGGGTGGTGCGCGTCAACGTGCGGGTGGTGGCGGCGACCAACCGCGACCTCGCTGCCGACATCGAGTCCGGGCGCTTCCGCGAAGACCTCTTCTATCGCCTGAATGTCGTGCCGCTGAGGACGCCGGCACTGCGTGAGCACATCGAGGACCTGCCGGCCCTCGTCGTGCACTTCGTTCGCCTCTTCTCGGAAGGGAACAACTACCGCTCGAAGACGTTCTCGCCGGAGGCGCTCGAGCTGTTGCGCTCGCTGCCCTGGAAGGGCAACGTGCGCGAGCTCAAGAACCTGGTCGAGCGGCTCCTCATCCTGACCCCCGGCGATTCCATCGACCGCGCGGCGGTGCTCGCGGCGGTGGGTGCGGCCCAGCCCGACATCGGCCAGGCGCTGCTGGCGATCCGCACGCTGCGCGAGTTCCGCGACGAGGCCGAGCGGCTCTTCCTGCTGCGCAAGCTCGAGGAGAACGCGTGGAACGTCACCCAGACGGCGCAGGCGATCGACACGCCGCGCTCGAACCTCTACAAGAAGATGGAGCAGTATGAGATCCGACGCCCCGGAGATGCCGAGCCCGGCTGATGCGGCCGAGCTGATCGCCCTGCTGGAAGAGTGTGGAGCCCTGCGGCGAGGTCACTTCCTCCTCTCCTCCGGCCTTCACTCGAGCGCCTACGTCCAGTGTGCGCTGCTGCTCGAGGAGCCTCGCCGGGCCCGCTGGGTGGGCGAGCGGCTGGGAAGGCGACTGGCGGGCCTCACCCCCGATTCGGTCCTGTCGCCAGCGCTCGGCGGGGTGATCGTCGGCCACGAGGTGGCAGCGGCTCTCGGTGTGCCGTTCCGCTTCGTCGAACGCGACGGCGAACGGCTGGCCCTGCGGCGGGGCTTCACGCTGCGGCCGGGGGAGCGCGTCGTGGTGGTGGAGGACGTAGTGACCACGGGCAAGTCGACGCGCGAGACGATGGAGCTCGCGGTGGCGCTGGGGGCCGAGCCGGTGGGCGTCGGAGCGATCCTCGACCGCAGCCGCGACGAGGCGCCGTTCGCGCTCCCCTTCGCCGCCCTCGGCAGGCTCGACCTTCCGGCTCACGCCCCCGACGCGTGTCCGCTCTGCGCGGCGGGTGGCCGGGCGGAGAAGCCGGGGAGCCGTCCTCAGCCGAGCGCTTCGCGGTAGAGCACGTCGACCGCCTGCTTGAGCGCCGCGAGGCGGCCGAGCTTCTCCGCTTCGGCGCTCGAGACGCGCAGTGTCCAGCTGTTGTCGGCCGGATCGTAGACCTCGGTCGACCAGGCATGGCGGCGGTCGTCCCAGCGTCCGCCGCTCTCGTCGATCAGCCCCCAACCGGAGGGCAGGTAGCTCTTCAACTCGATCGGCAGGAAGGTCAGGGGATCGCTCATGGCGGGGATTCTCGCAGAGCGCGCGCCGCGAGAGAAGCCGGGGTCGCGTTGACCCGCCGAAAGGGCGATTGCTAGCATCCCGCCGGGCGGCGCTCCGACCTCTTCCTGGCGCCCGCGACGAAAGGCCGACAAGATGCGCATCGAGCTCAACGAGGAGCAGACCCTGCTGCGGGACACCGTGCGGCGGTTCGCCGACGAGGTCGTCCGGCCGCGGGCCAAGGAGATCGACGAGAGCGGCGAGTTCCCGCGGGAGTTCTACGACCAGGCCGGAGAGCTCGGGCTGGCCGGCGTCGCGGTCCCGGAGGAGTACGGCGGTGCCGGGATGGACGTCGTCTCCTACTGCCTGATGATGGAGGAGGTGTCGCGCGCCTGCGCCTCGAGCGGCGTGATCCTCTCGGTGAACAACTCGCTGGTCTGCGATCCGCTGCTCAATTTCGGCAGCGAAGAGCAGAAGCGCGAGTTCCTCGTGCCGCTGGCTTCGGGCAAGAAGCTCGGCTGCTTCGCGCTCACCGAGCCGGAAGCCGGGAGCGACCCGGCGGGCATGCGTTCGACGGCGACGCGCGACGGCGGCGACTACCTGCTCAACGGCGGCAAGGTCTTCATCACCAACGGGCTCGCGGCGGACGTGGCGATCGTCTTCGCCTCGAGCGACCTGGCGAAGAAGCACAAGGGGATCAGCGCCTTCATCGTGCCGATGGAGACGCCCGGCGTGAGCCGCGGGGGTCACCAGTACAAGCTGGGAGTCCAGGCCTCGGGCACCACCGAGCTCTACTTCGAGAACGCCCGGATCCCCGAGCGCTACCGGCTCGGCGCCGAGGGCGACGGCTTCAAGATCGCCATGGCGACGCTCGACGGCGGGCGGATCGGGATCGCCGCTCAGGCGGTGGGCATCGCCCAGGCGGCGTTCGAAGAGGCGCTCAAGTACTCGCAGGAGCGGCAGCAGTTCGGCAAGGCGATCGCCGGCTTCCAGGCGATCCAGTTCTACCTCGCCGACATGGCGGTGGAGCTCGACGCCGCGCGGCTGCTCACCTGGAAGGCGGCGTGGACCAAGCAGCAGAAGAAGCGCTTCAGCCTCGAGGCGGCCCAGGCCAAGCTCTATGCCTCCGAGGTCGCCCAGCGGGTGACCAACAAGGCGTTGCAGATTCACGGTGGCTACGGCTATACCCGCGAGTACAACGTCGAACGCTACTTCCGCGACGCGCGGATTACCGAGATCTACGAAGGGACGAGCGAGATCCAGAAGCTCGTCATCGCCGACCAGATCCTGCGGCGGAGCTAGCGTGGGCGCCGGGATGAGCCCTGCGTCCGACGCGGGTATCGATTTCTCGCTGAGCGAGGAGCAGGAGCTCCTGCGCCAGGAGGTCCGCCGTTTCGCCGAGGAGCGGGTGCGGCCAGGGGCGCGCGAGCGCGATCGTCTGCACGAGTTCCCGCGCCAGATCGTCCGCGAAGCGGGCGAGATGGGACTGCTCGGCATGCTGGTCGACGAGCGCCACGGCGGTGGCGGATGCGATCCGTTGACCTACTGCCTCGCCGTGGAGGAGATCGCCCGGGCCTGTCCGTCGACCGCCGTCACGATGAGCGTCACCAACTCGGTCTGCTGCTGGCCGATCGCTCATTTCGGCAGCGAGGCGCTGCAGGCCGAGGTGCTGCCGGAATTGGCGAGCGGCGAGGTGCTCGGCGGTCTGTGCCTCACCGAGCCGGGAGCCGGCAGCGACCCCGGCTCGATGCAGACCCTCGCGCGGCGCGATGGCGACGACTGGGTGCTCGAGGGTGAGAAGGCGTGGATCACCAACGCCGGCGTCGGCAAGTGGTTCGTCACGCTCGCCCGCACCGACCCGCAGGCGGGCAAGCGCGGCATCAGCGCCTTCGTCGTCTGCGCCGAGAGCCCCGGATTCGAGGTCGGCGCTCCGGAGGAGAAGCTCGGGCTGCGCGCCTCGCGCACCGCGGCCGTGCGCTTCGCCGGTTGTCGCGTTCCCGCGTCGCGGATGCTGGGTGCGCCGGGCGAGGGGATGAAGATCGCCCTCGCGACCCTCGATCACTCGCGCCTCGGCATCGCCGCCCAGGCGGTGGGCATCCACCAGCGGGCGCTCGACCTGGCGATCGCCTACACGCAGGAGCGGGTGCAGTTCGGCGTGCCGATCGTCGAGCATCAGGCGGTGCGCTTCACTCTGGCGAAGATGGCCACCGAGCTGGCGGCGGCGCGTCATCTGACCTATGCGGCGGCCTCGGTTGCCGAACGTCGGGCCGACGCCGGGCGTTTCGCCTCGGAAGCCAAGCTCTACGCCTCCGAGGCGGCCAATCGTGCCTGCTGGGACGCGCTGCAGCTGCACGGGGGCAATGGCTTCTCCGAGGAGTACGAGATCGCCCGGCTCTACCGCGACGTGCGGGTCACGGCGATCTACGAGGGGACGAGCGAGATGCAGCGGCTCGTCATCGCTCGCCACCTGCTGCCGCGCTAGGCTCCTACGCTGATGAGCGGCCCGCCGCGCGTCGCTGCGATCGTCCTCAACTACAACGGCCGCGAGCTTACCCTCGCGACCCTGCGCAGCCTCGCGCAGGTCGACTATCCGGACTTCGCCCTGGTGCATGTCGACAACGGATCGAGCGACGGTTCGTCGGCAGCCGTGGCGACCGAGCTGCCGACGGTGCGACAGATCCGCACCGAAGAGAACCTCGGCATCTCGGGAGGGCTCAATCTCGGCATCCGCTGGGCGATGCGCGAAGGATTCGACTACCTGATGCTGTGCAACAACGACATCGAGGCCGACCGGTCGCTGGTCACCGAGATGGTGGCCGTGGGCGAGCGTTCGCCCACCGTCGGCTGTGTCGGTCCCAAGACGTACTACTTCTACGGAGATCGGCGACGCCTGTGGGCGGCCGGAGGCTCGCTGCGCTTCCACGAGGCCGTGACGCGCGAGCGCGGGATGGGGCAGATCGATGCCGGGCAGTTCGATCGCGACGACGAGGTCGGCTACGTGAACGGCTGCTGCATGCTGATCAAGCGCGCGGCGCTGGCGGCTACCGGCCTGTGGGACCCCGTGTACCACGTCTCGGTCGAGGATGCCGACTGGTGTCAGCGGATGAAGCGCGCGGGCTTTTCCTGCTGGTACGCGCATCGGGCTCGGCTCTGGCACATGGTCTCGCCGACCACGGGGGGCTACACTGCCGGACGGACCTTTCGCACCGCCCGTTCGACGGCGATCTTCGTCCGCAAGTACGCCCGCTGGTGGCAGTGGGCGAGTTATCTGGCCTGGACCGCGGTGGCCTTGCCCGCCGCGTTCCTCCGCGAGCTGCCCCGCGGCAATCAGCAAGCCGTCGTGGCGAAGCTTCGTGGGATGCGTGCCGGGCTCGCCGAGCCGCTGCCGGCGCTGCCGCAGTTTGCCGCCGAGGAGTTGCGCGGCCGACTCTCGACCTCCTGAACCGGCGCGGCCTCGTCCGTCCACCTCGACAGCGATCGATGGCTTCCCGTGACGGGTCGGACGGTGTTTCCTCGATCGCGCCGGACGGGCGCTCTGCTCACAGATGGCGCTCGATCGGCAGGTGCGAGTAGAGGAACGCCTGAAGCCGGCGCCAGAGGCCGGCTCTCGGCTCGTGGTGGCGGAGCTTGCGGCTGCCGTCGCTCCGCCGCTCGATCCAGACGAGGCGCTTGCCGGCCGTCGTCCCGCGCAGCGCCGGGTCGACGCTCTCGCGCCGCGCGACCCTCCAGGCGCTCTCCGGCAGGCAGCCGCGGTCGAGGAAGGCGATGACCCGCCGTGCCAGCTCCGGGCTCTCGACGAGGATGCCGATCTCGGTGTTGTAGAAGATCGAGCGGCCGTCGAGATTGAGCGAGCCGACGAAGATCGTCTCGCCGTCGAGGACCAGGGTCTTCGAGTGCAGGCTGGCATGCGACCCCGGCCAGGTCACCATCGTGTGCCGCGTTCCACGGTCCGCGTCGGGCCGTAGCTCGTAGAGCTCGACCCCGGCGTCGACCAGTGCGGGGCGAGAGTTGGCGTAACCGGCGTGGGCGGCGACCACGTCGTTCGTGGCGAGCGAGTTGGTGAGAATGCGCAAGCGGATGCCGCGGCGGGAGAGCTCGTCGAGCACCTCGATCCCGCCGGTCGGAGGCACCAGGTAGGCGACCTCCGCCAGGATTTCACCGCGCGCGTGCCGCAACAGCTCGAGCAACTCGGAGGCCGGGTTCCCTTCTCGCGGGCCGGAACCGATCTTCCGGGGATCGTCGACCAACACCCGGCCGTGTGCCCAGAGCAGCTCGTGGGCGGTGCGGGCGAGCTCGCGCGCCGGTTCCCCTGGGGGTGACGTCGCCGCTGGTGGCCTGCCGTCGGCGTGCAAGGCTGCCGGCCCGAGCCGTTCGCGGAGTCGATCGAGGTCGGTCGGGCGAGCCGGCCGGAAGCGCAGCGGGGGCAAGGGGGAGGCCCAGCGGCTCTCCCAGAAGATGGCGAAGGCGCGGGAGGCGTCGCCTGCTGCCGGACCGGCGGCGACCAGGTCGAGGTCGCGGAAGTTGGCGCTCTCGGCACGAGCGAAATAGCCGTCGGCGAAGTTCCTGCCGCCGACGACGGCGAAGGACTCGTCGGCGATGAGCGCCTTGTTGTGCATCCGCCGGTTGAGCCGTTCGAAGTCGAGCAGAAACTCCAGGGCCTGGCCGATCGACGGCCCGCGTCCCCAGAGGAACGGGTTGAACGCCCGGACCTCGACGTGTGGGTGGAGATCGAGCGCCCCCCATTCCGCCTCGTGGGTCTGCAGTGCCGTGTCGTCGAGCAGGATGCGCACCGCGACACCGCGATCGGCGGCGGCGAGCACGTGGGCGAGGACGAGCTTGCCGGTGCGATCGAGCTCCCAGATGTAGGTTTGAAGGTCGAGCGTCCGGTCGGCGAGGTCGATCAGTTGGAGCCGCGCCTGCAATGCGCTCTCGCCGTCCTCGAGCAGCCCGAATCCGGAGTGTCCCGGGGGTTGGCCCTGGCCGAGCTCCGCGGCGAGCCGTTCCAGGTGCGTCGGCGGGCCCGGCGGCACGGCGACGAGCGGCGGAGGCGCCGGGCCGGGGCGGGGGGCCGGCAGGCTCGCACAGGCAAGCGCGACGAGCGGCAGGAGAGCGAGCCCCGCGCGGCGACGGCGGAGGGGGGGTGGCGGTGGGCGGTGGGCGGACATCCGGGTCGAGCGTAGTCGATCGGCGCGTCCGGCGCTCGGTGAGTGCGTCGTGGGTGCCGCGAAGGCTTGCGGTTCCGTGTCGGTCAGTCGTAGATGCCGTCGGCGTACCAGTCGCCGGAGCGCGGCTCACGATAGACGCGGCAGAGGATGCCTCCGGCCAGCTCGAGATCCCAGTACTCGCGCTCGGTGCGCTCCTCGGTCCACCAGCCCTCGTCGAGGCGCCAGGGGCCGGCGGCCACGCGCACCGGCCCGGTGAGCCGTGGGCGCCGCGCCGTCTCCTCGCCGACGACGGCGCGCAGCTCGATGGGGCGAGGGCCGGCGATTCCGGCATCCTCGCGGGTCAGCACCTCGAGCGGTAGAGGCGGGCGCAAGACCCGGACGGCGAGCAGACCGCGAGCCTTGGGTGGAGGGGGTGGCACCAGGGGGGCGGGAGGGGGGGCGTAGGGCACGAGGACGAACCCTTCGGGGCGGTGGGCATCGAGCGGGCGAGGCGAGCCGACACGATCCGGGCCGAGCAGGGCGAAGAGACGTGCCAGGGTCGTCGCCAATCGTTCCGGCGAAAGCTCGGGTGGGCCGAAGAGCGAGAGCTGCCCGGGGCGAGGAGCGTCCGGCCACGCGGTGAAGGCGAACGCCGAGACGGCCGCTCCTGGCGGCCGCTTCTCGAGATCGAGTCGCACGAGCGTGAGCAGGGTCTTGGCATCGCGGGTCGGTGCCGGCAGGGCGACGACCCGTTCGTCGTGTCCGGACGGCTCGAGTCGCAGCGAGAGTCCGAGCCGGAGGCAGCCGAGCCCGCTTCCCGCGAGCCGCTGGCCCAGCCGGTCGAGCGCCGCTCGCGCAAGGAACAGGAACGGCTCGAGCGTGGTGAGCGGCCATTCGAGCTCCATCCCTTCGCGCAGCTCGGCGGGTGGCTCGCGCGGGACGAGCGGGGTCGGGTCGAGGCCGCGGGCGATCCGCTGGAGACGTTCTCCCTCCTCGCCGAGCCGGCTCGCGACGTCGGCCGGTGGCAATCCGGCGAGGTCGCCGACCGACCGCAGGCCCCAGCGCTCGAGGCGCTGGGCCAGCTCGATCTCCGGGGCGAGACGGGAGAGCGGCAGCGGAGCGAGGAACGCCGCCTCCTCGCCCGGCCGGACGACGACGGGGGAGCGCGGCAGACCGGCGGCGACGCGTGAAGCGAGCTTGCTGCCGGCGATGCCGATGCGTACCGGCAGCCCGGCTCGCTCGGCCTCGGCGGCGATCGCCTGGGCGAGCTGGCGTTCGCCGTCCGCGGCGCGATGCAGAGCGGGCAGACCGGTGAGATCGATCCAGATCAGCCCCTCGTCGCCCTCCTCGACCCGCGGCGAGAGCTGGCCGGCGACCTCGAGCAGCGCCTCGCGGGCGGCTCTCTCGCACTCGCGGTCGCGCCCGCGGGCGAGCAGCCCGGGCATCAACGCCCGGGCCTGCGGCAGGGTCATGCCAGGTCGCACACCCCCTTGGCGAGCACGCCGCGTGGCGGCGACCACCCGTGCACGGGAGCCGTTCCCCTCGAGCAGCGCGACCGCTTCGGTGGCGAGCTCGGGCTCCGCTCGCAGCCGGGCGGCGAGCGGGAAGAGGGGGACGGCGATGCAGGCGAGGCGCGGCATGGGCGTCTTCCTCACGAGGCGCGGGCGATCGAGAGCCCTTGCCGTACCGGCGGGCAGGCTGGGTCGGTTCCCGGGATTCGACCCTTCGCCACGGCCGGAGGGGCCGGCTCGTGCGGCTCGGCGTACCCCTCGGCGGCTCGTCGCGGGAGGGGCTCGCTGGCGTTCGTCCAGGTGCCTCGCCCCTTCTCGAGCCGCCAGCTGCCGCAGGCTCCCGCCAGTGTCCCGGGTCCGCCTTGGCGGCCGAGCCAACGAGCGGTGCCACGCTCCCCGTGCAGCACGAGACTCGCGGCCGGACCGCTCACCCGGCAGGGCGAGGCGACGAGCAGGGCGCTGTCGCGTTCGCGCAGCGTGTGAGCGAGCCGTTGCCAGCAGGATTCGGCACCACGGCCTCCGGGAATCGGGCGTTCGCCGAGCTCGAAGACCACCAGCGGCCAGCCGCCGCCGAGCGCGATCTCGACGGCGGCGAGCCCCTCGCGCAGCGTCGGACAGCGGGCCCAGAGAAGACGCGGAAGATCGATGCCGGCGCCGGCCGCCAGACGCGGGTCGAGCCCGTCGCCGAGGTCGATCAGCGCGGCGCCGTCGCCGCGGCCGGTGACCGCGGCGAGCAGCGCGAGCACCGCCGAGAGGCGACCGCTCGACCGTTCGCCGACGACCTCGACCAGCTCTCCGCGCGGCAGCCCTCCGGGGAGCAGCCGGGCGAGCTCGGGTGAGCCGAACGGCAACCCTTCGCGTCCAGGGGCGAGGCGGTGGGCGCGGGCGAGCTCCCCGGCGGTACGCAGATGGCCGGCCAGAGGGTGGTCGAGCGTGCGCAGGAATCGGCCGGCTGGTTCGACGAGCTGGGACGCGAGCGCCGCTCGGGAGAGCGGCGGCGCGGTGCTTCGCTCGGCGGGGGCGGAGGCGGTGGCCATGGTGACCTTCGGGACCTCCCGGTGGCTGTGCGGATCACACGGGCCGCCGGGAGGAAAGAATAGGCGCAAAAAAGGCGTAAATGCAAGGCCGACTCCGGCTCGTCTCGGCCACCGAAGGGCCGAGGCGGTCAGGTGGTCGCTTCGCTCCGGTCAGTCGGTGCGGTCGGTCGGGGCCTGCCGGATCAGCACGAGGATCTCGTCGCCGAGCAGCGGCAGGAAGCGGGCTTCAAAACGGCTCGACGCCCCCTCGATCGGCAGGTCGTAAGTGCGGGTGACGACCCGTTGGTCACGGGTGGCCTCGAGGCTGGCCGTCCGGACCATCTCGGCCACGTCGGGCGGCAGCACGTCCTGTATCCGTTGGCGCAGGAAGCGCTCCGATGAAACGTAGAGCAGCTCTTCGCGAGCGCTCCGGTAATCGAGGATGGTGCCGTCGGCGGCGAGCCGGAAGCAGAGGTCCGGGAGCTCGCCGAGCAGCGGCGAGAGCGGTTCGATGCCCGGCGGCGCCGGCGCCACGTTTCCAGGGCGTCCCGGTTCCTCGTGGACCTCTCGGAGGATGGAAACGAAGTGGCTCACCTGCCGGCCGGCGTGGCGGACCGGAGCGGCGTGCCGCTCGAGCAGGATGGGGCGGCCGTCCTTGCGGTAGGTCATCAGCGTGCCGCGGAACGGCCGGCCGGCGGCGAGCTCGCGCACCATCCGCTCGAGGGTGGACGAATCGGTCAGCGGACCGTAGAGCAGGCGCACCGAGCGGCCGACCAGTTCCTCGGCCGAATAGCCCAGCAGCCGCGTGGCCGTCGGATTGGCGTAGAGGATCGTCGGGCCCGGTGCTTCGAGGTCCGGCAATGTGATGAGAACGGCGTCGGCGCTCTGCTCGATGGCCGGCTGCAGGACCTGCAACCCCTGCTTGGCCCGGCGCAGCGCCGCGATCTGGCGGTAGAGCTCGCGCTGTTCGGCCGAAAGGCCGGCGATCCGGTGCCGCAGCTCCCACTGCGAGACCGCCTGCCGGGCGACGAGCCGCAGCGCCTCGCGCTGCTCTTCGTCGAGCCGGCGGGGTTCGCGGTCGGCGACGATCAGGGCGCCGATCCGGCGTTCGACGGCGGAAGCGAGTGGAATCGTCGCGAAGAAGCGCACGGGCCCGGCTTCGCCGAGCGAACGGCGGTTTCGCCAGGGCCCTTCCGTCGCGGTATCGGGGATCTCCATTTCGCGATCCGCGGCGAGTGCCCAGGCAAGGAGTGGAGAAGGCGAGGCGACCGGCCCGGCAGGGAACCCGACTCCGGCGAGCGCATGGAGCGACGACCGGTTGCCGACGGCGAGCAGGGCGATCGGGACACGGCAGGACCAGGCCGCGGCGCGGGTGAGGTCCGCCCACACGCCGTCGCCCTCCTCGTCGAGCAACGCGGCGCGCCGGATCTCGTCGCGTCGGCTGGCGGACTCCTGGTCGGTTGGGGTGCGAGGCATGGGGGACACCTTCTCGCCGGGGATCCCGTGAGGTGGGATCGACGACGAGCTTGAGCCGGCGGGCCGACGGTCGATGGCCGGCATCGTAGGAGATGGGTCGAGGCAAATCAAGGTCGATCGGCCCGGGCTGTGGCAGGATCTGTCCATGGCGGAACGGTTCGATGCCGTGGTGGTCGGTGCCGGAATCGTCGGCTTGGCGACCGCTCGCGCGCTCGCCATCGGTCATCGCCGGCGCGTCGTGGTGGTCGAGATGGAGCCCCAGGTGGCGTTCCACCAGACCGGACACAACAGCGGAGTCATCCACTCGGGCCTCTACTACCGGCCCGGGTCGGTGAAGGCGACGCACTGCGCCCGCGGTCGCGAGGCGCTCTACCGTTACTGCGGCGAAGCCGGGATCCGCCACGAGCGCTGCGGCAAGCTGGTCGTGGCGATCTCCCCGCAGGAGATCGCCCGGCTCGAAGAGCTCGAACGTCGTGGCAAGGCCAACGGCCTCGCCGGAATCCGCCGGCTCGACGCGGCCGAGATCCGCGAGCGCGAGCCGCACGTGGCCGGTGTCGCCGGTCTGCTCGTGCCCGAGACCGGGATCGTCGACTACGTCGGCGTCGCGGCAGCGATGGCCACGGAAGTCGAAGCGCGAGGCGGCGAGGTGCGATTGGGCTCGCGTTGCCTCGCGGTCCGTCGCTATCCCGGCGAAGTCGTGGTCGAGACCTCGCGCGGTGCGGTCGCGGCCGACGGACTGGTCAACTGTGCCGGGCTGCAGAGCGATCGGGTGGCCCGGCTCTGCGGCGTCGACCCCGGGGTCCGCATCGTGCCGTTCCGCGGCGACTACTACGTCCTGGCCGAGGAGCGGCGATCGCTCGTCCGCCACCTGATCTACCCGGTGCCCGACCCCGAGCTGCCGTTTCTCGGCGTGCATTTCACCCGGAGGGTCGACGGCAGTGTCGAGGCCGGGCCCAACGCCGTGCTCGCCTGGCGGCGCGAGGGTTACTCGCGCGCCTCGTTTTCCTGGCGCGATGCCTGGTCGACCCTGAGCTTCCCGGGGCTCTGGCGGATGGCTCCCGGGTATGCTGGCATCGGCTGGCAGGAGTACCGGCGGGCCTGGAGTCGGACGCTGTTCGTCGAGTCGTTGCGCCGCCTGATTCCGGAGATCGAGCCCGCAGACGTGCGCCCGGGCGGGGCCGGGGTGCGCGCCCAGGCGCTCGATCGCTCCGGCCGGTTGCTCGACGATTTCCATCTGGTCGACGCCGAGCGGATGGTCCATGTGCTCAACGCGCCGTCGCCGGCCGCGACTGCGGCCCTGGCGATCGGCGAGACGGTTGCCGAGCGCGCCATGGCGAGCTTCGGCCGAGTATCCGCCGGAGCCGCGTGATCGCCGCCGCGGGATCCGCTATCGAGTCTGGGAGAGAAGCGATGACGCAAGGGAAAGAGAACGAATTCTCCGGCGGATCCCGCCGCGGGTTTCTCACGGCGCTGGCGGCGACCGGAGGCTCGTTGGCGTTCGCCGAGCTTTTCGAGGCAGCGGCGCAGAGCGGCGAGGTCGGCCGTGAGGCGATCGCACAGGCCGAGCGGCTCGCCGGCCTGGCCTTCAGCGACGCCGAGCGCGACCTGATGCTGCCGGAGTTGCTCGACCAGTCGAAGGCGTTTGCCGGCTTGCGCGAGCAGGCGCTGGCCAACGACGTGCCGCTGGCGCTGCAGTTCCGACCGGACGCTTTCACCGAGGAGCCACGCGCCGTCCTGCGCGAGATGTCCTCGACCTCGGCGCCGGCCAAGCCGCACCGGCGCATTCGGCCGGAGGACGACGAGCTCGCCTTCCTGTCGGTCGCCGAGCTCGGTGCGCTGCTCGACCAGCGGGAGATCTCGTCGCTCGAGCTGACTCGCCTCTACCTCGATCGCCTGAAGCGTTACGACCCGCGCCTGCTCTGCGTGGTCAACCTCCTCGAAGAGCGCGCCCTCGCCGCCGCTCGCCGCGCCGACCACGAGCTCGCCAGTCTCGCCGGGCGGCGCCAGCGAACCCCGCTCCAGGGCATTCCGTGGGGGGCCAAGGACCTGATGGCCGCGCTCGGGGCGCCGACGACCTGGGGGAGCCCGCCGTTCCGCGAGCAGAGCTTCGGTGCCGACGCCTCGGTGGTCGAACAGCTCGACCGGGCCGGTGCGGTGATCGTCGCCAAGCTCGCCGTGGGCGAGCTCGCCTGGGGCGACGTCTGGTCCGGCGGGATGACGCGCAATCCCTGGAAGCCGGAGCAGGGCTCGAGCGGCTCGTCCGCCGGCTCGGCCGCGGCGACAGCGGCGGGCCTCGTCGGCTTCGCCCTCGGCACCGAGACATGGGGTTCGATCGTCTCGCCGTGCACCCGATGCGGCGCGACCGGCCTGCGGCCGACCTTCGGTCGAGTCAGTCGCGATGGGGTGATGGCGCTCTCTTGGACGATGGACAAGGTCGGCCCGATCGCCCGGTCGGTGGAGGATTGCGCCCTGGTGTTCGGGGTCATTGCCGGTCCCGACGGCCGTGACGCTACCCTGGTGGACCGTCCGTTCGACTGGGGATCGCGCCCGGATCCGCGCAAGCTCCGTCTCGGCTACGTGCCGGCGCTCTTCGACGAGGCGCCGGAGAAGGGGGGCGAGGAGACCCGGGCGCTCGAGCGGGCGGCCCTGGACGCGCTCCGCAAGAGCGGCGTCGCGCTTTCGGCGGTGACGCTGCCGAAGCTGCCGGTCGAGGCGCTGGCGATCATCCTCACCGCCGAAGCCGGTGCCGCGTTCGACGACTTCACCCGTTCCGGCCGAGTCCGCGAGATGGTGCGCCAGGGGGCAGACGCCTGGCCGAACCTCTTCCGCGCCGCCCGGTTCATTCCGGCGGTGGAGTATCTGCGGGCGAACCGGATCCGGACCCTGCTGGTGCGCGAGTGGGAGGCGGCGCTGCGCGGTCTCGACGCGCTCGTCGTCCCGTCGTTCGGCGGCTCTCAGCTCCTGGCGACGAACCTGACCGGGCATCCGGCGGTGGTCCTGCCGAACGGCTTGCGCTCCGACGGCACGCCGTCCAGCCTGACGTTCGTCGGTCGCCTGCACGGCGAGCTCGAGTTGCTCGCCGCGGCCGACTTCTATCAGCGCGAGACCGGTTTCCACCTCGCGCACCCGAAGCTCTGAGCTCTGGAGAACGAAGACGGGCGGCGACCGTGCGTCGACCGACGGTCGTCGCCCCGGCCCGGGCCGCCGGCGCGACAGGGATCGACGTGTTCCGCCGAGCCGCCGGGAGGGATCCTGCGTACAATCGACCCGTCATGCGATCTCTTCGCCTTCTGCTCGCCGTCGCGCTCCTATTCTCGTTTTCCTGCGCCGAGGCGCCGCCTCCGAAGACCACCGCACCGCCCGCGCTGCAACTCGTCCCGCCACGCATCGGGCTGGCGCTCGGCGGCGGCGGAGCGCGTGGGTTCGCCCATCTCGGGGTGCTGCGCGTCCTCGAACAGGAGAAGATCCCCGTCGACCTGGTCGTCGGCACCTCGGTCGGCAGCCTCATCGGAGCGCTGTACGCCGACAGCGGCCGCGTGCTCGACGCCGAGGTGCTGGCCCTCCTGGTGACGCAGGAGGATCTCTTCGACTACGGCGCGCTGGCGTTCTTCTCCGGCGGCCTCGCCAAGGGCGAAGGGATCGAGACCTTCCTGCGGCGTCACCTCAAGCATCAGGCGATCGAAGAGTTCGCCGTGTCGTACGGCGCGGTGGCCACGGAGTTGCGAACCGGCAAGACGGTGGTTTTCGACCGCGGCGCCGTGGCGCCCGCGGTGCGGGCCTCGTCGGCCATTCCCGGCGTCTTCGTGCCGGTCGAGATCGCCGGGGTGACCTACGTCGACGGCGGGGTCACCGATCCCGTGCCGGCGGATGTGGCGCGCCTGCGGGGCGCCGACCTGGTGATCGCCGTGGCGATCCCACCGGCGGTTCCGCGGGAGCCACCGCGCAATCCGATCGCCGTCGCCTACCATGCCGTGACCCTGATGTCGGCCGAGATCGGTCGGCTGCGGGCGGCGGAGGCGGACGTGGTGATCGAGCCGATCGTCGGGGACGTGGCCTACGACGACTTCAGCCGGCGCAAGCAACTGATCGAGGCCGGTGAAAACGCCGCGCGACAGGCGCTTCCGGCGATCCGCGCAGCCATCGCCGCGAAGAGCCGGCCGAGCGGGCGCTGACGCTCACCCGGTCGGCGGTTGCGAGGTATTCCGCCAGCAGCGCCCTCGCCGGCGCGTATACTCCGGCGAATTCGAAACCGAGGGAGATCGCTCCGTCGGGCCATGGCGGCCCGCCGGGAGGTCCCCGTTCCATGGAGGCACTCATGAACCGCAAGTCCCTTCTCGTTGCCACGCTCGCCGTTCTGCTCACCTCGAGCGGCTGCTTCCTCAAGCTCAAGAGCGACTACGACGCCGTGGCCGCACAACTCGCCGCCTGCCAGTCGCAGGCCGAGCAGACGAAGGCGACGCTCGCCATCAAGGACGCCGACCTCAAGACCTGCCAGGACCAGTGGCAGGAGGCGATGAAGACCTTCGGTGGCGAGGCTGCGAAGACCCAGGACGTGATCGCCGGCGTGCGCGAGTGGAAGGTCCAGGTGGAGCAGAAGCTGCCGGTGCAGGTCAAGGCGGAGGTCGAAGCGCAGCTCAACAAGCTGGTGCGCCAGCTCGAGACCGGCTTCGGCGCCCTCGCCAACGAGAACGCGCGGCTCACCGAGGCGATGGAGAAGCAGAACCAGGCCATCACCACGCTCTCCGGTGACGTCTCGGGTGCTCGCGAGGACCTGATCAAGGAGGTCGCCGCCCTCCGCGCCCAGCGTGAGCAGGCCGGCTCGCAGGTGCAGCAGGTCATCGCTCTCGTCCAGAAGTGGGACCAGGACAAGATGCTCTGTCGCGAGTGCGAGAGCCGCCTGCGTCTCAACAAGAAGGAGATCGAGGCGATCACCGCGGTCCACGGCCAGATCGTTCAGATGCTCGCCGAGGTCAAGTAGCGGGCACTGTCCGTCCCCGAACGAAGGCCAGGGTCCCGTGGCTTAAGAAGGGAGCCGGCGCCGAGCAGCCCTCGCGGTGTCCGGTGCGCGGCTTCGGCCCAGGAGACGTCAACACCGGGTCCGGCGTGGAGCGAGAGATGGCCTCGCTCCGTCCCGGATCCGCCTCGTTTCTGGGCGCCGTTTCGTCGAGCGATCGTCGGGCAGCGAGCCGAGGCGGCGGAGGAGTCGCCCGTCGCGAACCTTCGTCGGATCAGGGCTTCGTCGCCTCCACGAGCAGCGGGTGCGCCTCGGCCCAGGTGTCGCGCCGGACGCCCGTGACCTGCCAGGAGATCCTTGCGCCTGGGCCGCCGTGGACGAGAAAGCGGTGGTCCGCGATCTCCGCCGCAACCCAGCAAGCCGACCACGAGCCGAGCGGCGTGAGCTGGTAACGGAATTCGCCATTGAGGGATTCGAACCAGGCGGGCAACTCCACCCAGGCCTCGCCCGTGTCGCCGAGGGTCACGATCCCGTCGTAGATCGTCTTGCGCTCCGGAGAGGCGACGAAGGCGTGCCGCAGGTCTTGGGCCTCCGGCGCCAGCGGGTGGTCGATGCGCATCTCCGCGGCGATCGGGACGATCGTGCCGTGAACGATGACGTTGCCGTAGAAGTCTCCGGCGACGGCCTTGGTGGCAAGGTAGACATCGTGTCCGCCGGCGGTACGGTTGTGGGCGTACACGCCGATTTCGCCGCCGTCGCCACGCACGCCGTAGCCATCGGCGGACAGCGATTCGCCGAAGACGCCATAGGTCAGTCCGGTCGTCGCCAGCGCCTGACCGAACACTCCGCGCCCCTGCGTCGAATTCGCGTGACCCTTCACGCCGGAGGTGCTGCCGGTCGAGGCAAACGCCAAGCCGTAGACGCCGACCCCTTCGGTCGACACGTTCTGCGCATAGACACCGAAGTTCTGGCCGGTCGCCGACGAGACCGACCCGTAGACGCCGATGCCCTCGGTGGATGCCGAGTCGCCGTGGACGCCGTAGGCACTTCCGCTCGAGGCGTTGTTCGTCCCGAACACGCCCTTGCCGCTGCTCGACCTCACCTCGCCGGTGACCCCGACGACGGCGCCGAGGGTCGATAGCGCGGTTCCGTAGACCCCCGTACCCGCCGTGGACGCCGTCGAGCCGTAGGCGCCGTAGGCCGCTCCGCTGCCGGAGACGTTGCGCCCATAGAGCGCGATCCCGGAGGGCGAGGCCGCCTGCCCAAAGACCCCGAAGTTGTTTCCCCAGTCGGAAATGGCCGTTCCGTACACACCGATGCCGGTGCTCGACCACGAGACGCCTTCGACGCCCTTGGCCACTCCGGACGAAGCGGTGGCTTCGCCGAAGACCCCACGGCCGCCAGAGGACTCGGCCCGGCCTTCGATGCCTCGCGTCGAGCCGCTCGTCGCGGAAGCCCAGCCGAAGACCCCCCTGCCGCTGTCCGACTGAGCGACGCCGAGGACGCCATAGGTCTCGCCCGTCAGGTCCGGCATCTCACCGCGGATGGCCGCCGTACCCGCCGGCGCCGCCGTGGGGGAGCGTCGATCCACCGGGCGGGGTGCGGCAACTCGCGGCGTTCCGAGAGTGCGGGAATCCGTTGCGCGATGCTCGGTCGTCTCGAGGTAGCGACGAAGCGTGTCGAAGGCGCGGGAGACCTCGTCCGCCGTGGGCTCGGCCGGCACGGTGAAGCGCCGGCCCACCGACCACCCGGTCGGGTTCGCGAGGTCCGCTTCCTCCTCGAAAGCGCGAACGAACCAGGCGAAGAAGCGTCCCGCGGTCAGGCACTCGTCGCCAGCCGGTGTCCAGGAGGTCGCTGCGCCATCGATCCGTCGGGCGATCACCTCGGAGGCCTCGTCCTCGGAACGGCCCGGTTGCAGCTCGACGATGCGGAGCTCGTAGCCGATGGCTCCGGCGATGGCCGCCCAGCTGAACGTCGGGCAGATCGAGGCCGAAGGGGCCCAGCGTTCGATCTCCCCTGGCGAGACGGTGGTCGGAGGTGGCAACGCAGGGAGCGACCCCGCGGTGGTCGTCCCGAGGAAAACGGACAGGACGAGCGCACACGGTCTCATGGCAGACCTCCGTCTGGAGTCGGAATCAGTGTACGCCTGGTCGTTCCTGTCGGCGCCGCGGTTCCGGCAGCGAACCGGATCCGGCCGCTGGCGCGGCCGATGGATCGCCGAGATCGGTCGGCGGCCGGGCGTGGGGCGCGGGGGCAAGGCTCCGCCGTGCGCTTCCAGCGACGACCACCTGCGGTGTAGATCGGGGATGTTTGGGGATGGAGCCGACGGCCAGGATTGAACTGGCGACCTGCCGATTACGAATCGGCTGCTCTACCGCTGAGCTACGTCGGCGGGGTGGATCCGGGCTCGCCGGGGCGAGCCGGGGAATTCTAAGCCAGTCGGCGCCGCCACGCCAAGAGGGCTCAGGCGGAAACCGCCTCTTCCTCCTGGGGTTCGCCGGGTTGGACTTCCTCGAGCCGCACGGCGACGAGCTTGGAGACGCCGCGCTCCTCCATGGTGACGCCGTAGAGGGTCGAGGCGACCTCCATGGTGAGCTTGTTGTGGGTGATGACGATGCACTGCGTCGTCTTGGCGAGGTTGCGCAGCATGTGCACGTAGCGCAGGGTGTTGACGTCGTCGAGCGGTGCGTCGACCTCGTCGAGGATGCAGAAGGGCGAGGGCTTGGTGCGGAAGAGAGCGAAGAGCAGGGCGATGGCGGTGAGCGCCTTCTCGCCGCCCGAGAGGAGCATCATGTTCTGCAGCCGCTTTCCCGGCGGGCGAGCGACGATCTCGATGCCGCACTCGAGCAGGTCGTCTTCGTCCATCAGGCGCATCTCCGCCTCGCCGCCGCGGAAGAGGTCGACGAAGGTCTCGGAGAAGTGACGGTTCACCTCGTCGAACGCCTCCTTGAAGCGGGCGCTCGACGTCTCGTTGATCTCGCGGATCGTCTGGCGCAGGCTCTCGACCGACTTGACGACGTCGGCTCGCTGCGCGCTGAGAAAACCATGCCGTTCTTCCTGCTCGGTGTACTCGGTGGCAGCGAGAACGTTGACCGGGCCGATCGCTTCGAGGGCGCCACGCAGGCGGGCGACGTCGTCCTCGATCTCGTCGAGGTTCTCGGGAATCTCTGCCGGGACCTCGGGGAGCGGCTCGCGGAACTCCTGTTCGAAATCGCTCGCCAGGTGGACCAGGTCGTGTTCCAGACCGACGAGGGCCACCCGCCGCTCTTCTACGGCGCTGCGCTGCCCCTCGTGCAAGGCACGGCGGGTGGTGAGGGCCTGATCGCGCGAGCGCACGGCATCGCGCTCCGACTCGAGGGCCTCCTGTTCGGCGCGCAGCTCGTCGCCGACCGTCGTCGCGCGCTCGAAGGCGTCGGCGAGCTCGGACTCGGCTCGTGCCATCGCCGACTCCAGCTCCTCCTGCCGCTCGGCGAGCTCGGCCGCTTCGTGGGCCCACGCGGCGAGGTGCTGTTCGGCACCGGCGAGCTCGCGCTGCAAGCGTTCGCCTTCGCGGTCGAGTGAGCGCAGGCGTTCGGCCAGGACGTCGAGCTCGCCGCGCCGTCCGGCGCCCGCGGAGCTCTGGCTCTCGCGGGACGCGCGAGCATGCGCGAGCTCGGCCTGGACGCGGTCGAAGGCCTGTTCGCGTGCGCCGTGGGAGTCCTCCGCGCCTGCCAGGTCGATCGCCAGCAGGCGCTGCCGCTCGGCGAGCTTCTCGCGTTCGCCGGCCAGGGTCTGGCTCTCCTCCGCGACCGCAGCGAGCGACGCTTCGGCACGCCGGACGCGCGTCGCGGCCTCCTCGCGGCGCGCTCGCGTGACGGCGAGCTCCTGCCGGAGGTGGGCGATCTCGTCGCGCTTCTGGCCGAGCGCCTGCGCTGCCCGCGAACGGGTGGCGAGGAGGTCGTCGAGCCCCGAGCGCGTGGCGCCGAGCTCTGCCTCGAGACGCGCCAGCTCCTGGTCGAGGTCGACGAGCTCGGCCTCGCGCGCCAGGATGCCGGGCTGAGCGGCCTCGCCGAGCAGCCGGATGAGGCCCCCCTCGGCGCAGAGGTGGTCGCGGGTCAGGAAGGTCGTGCCCGGATGAGCCGCCGCCAGCCGCACGGCGGTCTCGGGTGTGTCGACCAGGAAGGCCGGAGGAAGCGCGCGGGCGAGCGCCTCTGGCAGGCCGAGCGCCGCATGCAGCGGGGCGACGATCCCCGCGTCGGCGAGGCTCGCCGGGTCGTCGTGAGTCTCCCCGGATGGCTGAAGGAGCGTCGCGGCGCGGCCGGTGCCCGCCAGGCGGGCGGCGGTGTCGAGCCCGTCGGTGCCCGGGGGGAGGATCGCCGCATCGACCAGGTCGCCGAGGTAGAGGTCGAGCGTTCCCTCCCAGCCGCGGCGGTGGGCGTGCAGCCGTTCGCCGAGGAAGACCGGATCGGCCAGACCGGCGGCGCGCAGGCGCTCGGCAAGCCCGTGCCGCCCCGCCTCCTGAGCCTCGCCGAGCTCGGAGAGGAAGCGCTGGCGTTCGCCGCGCGTCGCCTGCTCCGTCTCGAGAACGCGCAGGCGCTGGGCCGCCTCGCCTTCACGCGCCAGCGTCTCCTCGAGCTCGGACTCGCCGCGCTCGACGGCCAGGTCGAGCTCGGCGAGCCGGCGCTCGAGGCCCGCGATGCGCGACTCGGCCTCCTGGACCTGCCCCTGGGCCTCGGCGAGATCGCGGGAGCGCAAGGCTCGCTCGTCCTCGAGATGCTTGCCGCGCAGCTCGACCTTCTCGTTCTCGATCTGTTCGCGGTGCAGTTGGGAGCGGATGGCGTTGAGCGAGCCGAGGGAGGTCAGCAGCTCCTGCCGGATCGCTTCCATTCGTCGTTCGGCGAGGGTCGCGGCCTCGCGAGCGGCGGCCAGGGCACGATCGTCGTCGGCCACCGCTGCCGCCGCCTCGAGGTGACGGAGCTCGAGCTCGCCGCGCTCGGCTGCAAGCTCGCCGAGCCGCTGGCGGTGGGATTCGCCGTCCTGCCGACGACGCACGGCGAGCGCCTCGCCCCCTGCCCGGCGAGCGCGCAGCTCTTCGATCGTGCGCTTGGCGCCGCGCAGGAACTCCTGGCGACCCTCGATCGTGCCGGCAAGCTCGGCCTGTCGACGCGAGCTTTCGGCGAGGCTCTCGGCCATCTTCTCGACCCGTTCGCGGTGGGCGGCGAGCTCGGACTCTTCGCGGTGAATGGCGGCGATCAGGCTCGCCTCGGCCTCCTGGGCGGCGCCGAGCTCGGCGCGACGTGCCGCGAGCTGCGCCGAGCTGCGGGCATGGCGACCGAGCAGGAGCAGCCGCAGCCGCTCCCGATATTCGACCTGACGTTCCTGGAAGCGGCGTGCCGCCGAGGCCTGGCGCTTGAGGGCGCGGAGGTTCCGCTCGACCTCGGCGAGGATGTCGTCGAGCCGCAGGAGATTGCCGGAGGCCTCCTCGAGCTTGACCTCGGCCACCTTCTTGCGCGCCTTGTAGCGGGTGACTCCGGCGGCCTCTTCGATGAGCTTGCGACGCTCTTGAGGCTTGCCGGAGAGGATCATGCCGATCTTCCCCTGCTCGATGACCGAATAGGCCCGGATTCCCAGGCCCGTGTCCATGAGCAGGTCCTTGATCTCCTTGAGGCGCACCACGCGTCCGTTGAGCCGGTACTGGCTCTCGCCGGAGCGGAAGACGCGGCGAGCGATCACCAGCCGCCCCTGATCGCCGCGGTCGAACGACGGATCGCAGGCGAAGGAGACCGTCACCTCGGCCATCCCGAGCGGCCGGCGCTGCTCGGTGCCGTTGAAGATCACGTCTTCCATCGTGTCGCCGCGCAGCGTCTTGGCGCTCTGCTCGCCGAGCACCCAGGTGATCGCCTCGGAGAGGTTGCTCTTCCCGCACCCGTTCGGGCCGACGACGGAGGTGACGCCACCGGCGAAATCGACGGTGACGGGATCGACGAACGACTTGAACCCGGATACCTCCAGGCGAAGCAGCTTGAGCATGGTGACCTCGGACGAGCGAAGCTAGCAGAGCCGGACCGTCTCCCACAAGGGGTAGTGGTCGGGCTTGCGCTGAAGCCCTACGAATAGTGGTGGAGTCAGTCGGCGTCGGCGGCCGGCGGGGCGAGCTCGCGGAAGTAGAAGCCGGCCCAGAGCAGCAGTGGCCAGGCGAACTTCAGCGGCAGGTCGAAGACGTGCTTGGCCATGCCCCAGGCCTCGCGGCTGGCCGGCCCGTAGTGGGCGAGACTCCAGTCGCCCAGTTGGGTGGCGTAGGCGAATTTGACATACAGGAAGAGCGAGATCAGGTGGAAGAAGACGGACGCCAGGGTCGCCCAGCCGAGGTTCTCCATCCGGCGTCGCCAGGCCACGGCCGGAACGGCGAGGAAGAAGGCGCCGAGCATGAGCAGATTGAAATGCACGTCGGTAACGCGGATCGAGTAGAGAAAGCCCTTGGCTGAAGCCGAATCGCTGCGCGTCACCAGGGCCATGTGGTGGTCTCGCGGCACCAGGCGAGTCACGGCCGGCGACTCGGTCAGCCGCAGCATCCGCTCGGCGCCGGTGATCAGGAACCGGTTGTAGTAGGGCGTGAGGAGCGACCAGACGAGGGCCACCGGGACGATCCAGACGAGGAGACCGAGCAGGAAGCGGCGAGCCCAGGGGCGGCCTTCCGAGGACGGCGCCTCCGCGGCCGGGGTCTTGCGGGTCGACAACGAGCGGCTCATGCGGTGGTGCGGGGACGCGGCACGACGCGCTGGGCCCAGAGAATCCACAGGGCGACGCCGGCCAGGATGACGATCGTCTGCCAGACCACGGTGTGGGAGCTGTCGAAGAAGGCGGGGAAGTAGACCCCGGTGAGGAAGAGCGCCACGACGCGAATCAGATTGACCGCCTGGATCGCCACCATCCCCAGGGTGAGACCGACCAGTCGCGACTTCCACGGCGCAGGGAAGGCCAGCACCGCGGCGCCGAAGATCAGCATGGTCTCGATCCCGTTGCAGCCGTTGCGGATGTTGACCGCGAAGCGGTTGTTGCGGATCACCGTGCCGTCCATGCGCGGGCTCTGACCCAGCAGGTCGAGGGCCCAGCCGCTGGTGGTCGCGACCCCGGCGGTGAACGGCTCGATCACGGCGTCGTTGACCGGAGTCCAGGCGATCAGGGTAAACGAGCCGAGAAGGATCGCGAGAAAGAGGCCGAGGAAGCGGATCTCCTGGCGGTAGGCGCGCAGGCCCGAAGGGGAAGGAGGGACGGGGGCGGTCATCGCGGTGGCTTCGCTCCGGACGGGTCGAGAAAACTGAAGTCTATCAGCGGGGGACCGCCCGTCCAGCGGGTTTGACAAGGCTCCGGAGCGTCGCTATTGTCCGCCCCGGTTTCGACGGAGCCCTCCCCTTGTCCCTCGTCTCGAAGGCGAAGATCCTCGACGGTGCCCAGATGCGCCGCATCGTCCGTCGCATGGCGGGCGAACTGCTGGAAAACAACTCCGGCGTCCACGATCTCGTGCTGGTCGGCATCCGCACACGCGGCGTGCCTCTGGCCGAAGGGCTGGCACGCGAGCTCGAACGGATGGAGGGGGCGCCGGTGCCGATCGGCAGCCTCGACATCACCCTCTACCGCGACGATCTCTCGACCATCGGTCCGCAGCCGGTGGTGCGCGAGAGCATCCTGCCGCTTCCGCTCGAAGGCAAGGTCCTGGTGCTCTGTGACGACGTGCTCTACACCGGCCGCACCGTCCGCGCCGCGCTGGACGCCTTGCTCGACTACGGTCGCCCGCGTCGCGTTCAGCTCGCGGTGCTCGTCGATCGCGGCCACCGCGAGCTGCCGATCCAGGCCGACGTCGTCGGCAAGAAGGTCCCCACCTCGGCCACCGAGGTGATCAAGGTCAGCTTCGAATCGACCGACGGAGTCGACAAGGTCGAGATCCTCGATCGGCCGGAGGAGCCTTGACCGGGAAGCTCTGGACGCGCAAGGACCTGCTCGGGATCGCCGAGCTCGAGCCTTGGGAGATCGAGCGGATCCTGGATACGGCCGAGTCGTTTCGTGAGGTCGCCGAGCGACCGGTCAAGAAGGTGCCGACGCTGCGCGGCAAGACGGTCATCAACCTCTTCTTCGAGGCGTCGACCCGCACGCGGTCGAGCTTCGAGATCGCCGAGAAACGTCTCTCCGCCGACAATCTGAACTTCTCGACCTCCGGCTCGTCGCTCGAGAAGGGGGAGACGCTCGTCGACACGGCGCTCAACCTCGAGGCGATGTCGCCCGACCTGGTGGTGATCCGCCACGGGCACCCGGGGGTGCCGCACCTTCTGGCGCGGCGCCTGCGCTCCGGAGTGGTCAACGCCGGCGACGGCGCCCACGAACACCCGACGCAGGCGCTGCTCGACGCCTTCACCATCCGCCGCCACAAGGGGCGTTTGGCCGGGCTCGTCGTCACCATCTTCGGCGACATCGAGCACAGCCGGGTGGTGCGCTCCAACATTCATCTGCTGAAGAAGATGGGTGCGACGGTGCGGGTCGCCGGGCCGCGCACGATGATGCCGGTGGGGATCTCCGATCTGGGTGTCGAGGTTTTCCACGAGCTCGACGAGGCGGTTGCCGGAGCCGATGTCGTGATGATGCTCCGGGTCCAGCTCGAGCGGATGAACCGGATGCTGTTTCCGAGCGGACGCGAGTACTTCCGCCGATTCGCCTTGACCCCGGCGCGGCTCGCCCGGGCCAAGGAGGACGTCATCGTCCTGCACCCCGGGCCGATGAACCGCGGCATGGAGATCGCGAGCGAGGTCGCCGACGGCCCTCGTTCGGTGATCCTCGAGCAGGTGGCGGCCGGGGTGGCGGTGCGCATGGCCGTTCTCTATCTGCTCTCCGGAGTCCGGGAGGAAGCCCTTTGACCTTGCTCATCCGCGGCGGTCGCCTCATCGACCCCTCGCAGGAGATCGACGCGGCGTTCGACGTGCTCATCGCCGACGGCGTCGTCGCGGCGATCGGCGAGCGACTGGAGCCGCCGGCCGGGGCCGAAGTGGTCGAGGCCGCCGGGCGGGTGGTGACGCCCGGCCTGATCGACATGCACGTCCACCTGCGCGAGCCGGGGCAGGAGTACAAAGAGACGATCCGCACCGGCACGATGGCGGCGGCCGCCGGCGGGTTCACCGCGGTGGCGTGCATGGCCAACACCAAGCCGGTCAACGACGAGCGCTCGGTCACCGAGTTCATCGTCGCCGAGGCGGCCCGTCACGGGTTCGCCCGCGTCCATCCCATCGGTGCGGTGAGCAAGGGCCTGGCCGGCGACGAACTGGCCGAGATCGGCGAGATGGTGGGCGCCGGTGCGGTGGGGTTCTCCGACGACGGCAAGCCGGTTCGCCACCCCGGGCTGATGCTGCGAGCCCTGCAGTACTCGCAGCACTTCGGCGTGCCGATCATCCAGCACGCGCAGGACATGGAGCTCTCGGGCGACGGCGTGATGCACGAGGGGGTCTGGTCGACGCGGCTCGGTCTGCCCGGCATCCCCGGACTTGCCGAGGACCTCAACGTGGCGCGTGACCTGCTGCTGCTCGAGGAGTCGGGCGGGCGGTACCACGTGGCGCATCTTTCGACGGCGCGCTGTCTCGAGCTGGTGCGGCAGGCCAAGCACCGCGGCCTGGCGGCGACCTGCGAGGTCTCGCCACACCACCTCCTGCTCACCGATCGCGCGGTCGCCGAGGGGGAATTCTCCACCCACCTGAAGATGAACCCGCCGCTCCGCGCCGAGAGCGATCGCCAAGCGCTCCTCGCGGGTCTGGCCGACGGTTCGGTCGACGTGATCGCCAGCGACCATGCGCCGCACCATGTCGACGAGAAGGACCAGCAGTTCAGCGCGGCACCGTTCGGAATCGTCGGTCTCGAGACGACGGTGAGCCTGGTGCTCGATCGCCTCGTCGGCCCCGGGCTGATCTCGCTCTCGCGCGCCGTCGAGCTGCTCTCCTGCGCTCCGGCGCGGGTCCTGGGGCTGCCGACCGGCACGCTGAAGGTCGGGGCACCAGGGGATGTGACGCTGCTCGACCTCGAGCAGGCGATCACCGTCGATCCGTCCCGGTTCCGCAGCAAGGGACGCAATACCCCTTTCGGCGGCTGGACGCTGCGCGGCGCTCCCGCCGGAACGGTGATCGGCGGACGGCCGATCCGGCTCGCCTGAGCGCCGGCCGTCGCGCTCGCCTCGACCATGCCTCACGACGAGCTCCTCGCCGGCGCTCTTGCCGCGGCCGCGGCCGGGTCGGCAGTGCTGCGCCGGTACTTCGGCGGCGCCGACCTCGACGTGCGCACGAAGGCACCGCACGACTTCGTGACCCGCGCCGACCGCGAGAGCGAAGAGGCGACCGTGGCGGAGATCCGTCGCCGTTTTCCGGACCATCGCATCGTCGGTGAGGAGGGGGGCGAGCGGCCCGGCGGAGCCGGGGAGCTGTGCTGGATCCTCGACCCGCTCGACGGCACGACGAACTTCCTCCAGGGGTTGCCGGTCTTCGCCATCTCGGTGGCCTGCGTCGCCGGGGAGCGGTCGCTGGTCGGGGTGGTGGGCGAGCCGATGGCCGGCAAGGTCTTCCATGCGACGCGCGGCGGCGGTGCCTGGTGCGACGGAGGTCCCTTGCGGGTCTCCGCCCGCACCGAGCTTGCGGGGTCGTTCCTCGCCACCGGTTATCCGTTCAAGGCCTACGGAGCGCTCGACCACTACCTCGGGGCGCTGCGCGACGCGCTGCTCGTCGCTCGCGCCGTGCGTCGCTGCGGCGCGGCGGCCCTCGACCTGGCCTACACCGCATCCGGGGTCTACGACGGGTTCTTCGAGTTCCGACTGGCTCCGTGGGACCTGGCGGCCGGCGCCCTGTTGATCGAGGAGGCGGGGGGCGTGGTCACCGACCTCGAGGGAGGGAACGACTTTCTCTTCCGCGGCAACGTCGTCGCCGGGGCGCCGGCGGTGCAAGCGGCGCTCCTCTCTCTCGTCCGGAGGCACGCCGATGACGCGCTGCTCGATCGGCTCGTGCCCCGCGCCGTCTGATGCCGCACCCTCTCGCCGAAGGTGGTCCTGGCGGGTGGACGGCCTGCTAGATTGTCCCCGATGACCAGCCCCGAACGGCCGAAGAAACGACCGTCGTTCCAGCTCCAGATCGTTCCGGGGGATCCACGGCGGCCGACTCGCCAGTTCCAGCTCTCGCGGCGTGGGGCACGCCTCTTCGCGGCGGCCCTGTGCGTGCTGCTCGCCCCGGTGGTCGCTGGGCTCGTCTTGATGCCCTGGCTGCTCTACAGTCGGCTCTCCCACCGCGACGTTCGCATCCAGGTGGCGAGACGCGCGCAGCAGGGCGAGCGGCTGCAACGCCTCGTCGAGCAGCTCGCCGATCTCGGCGACCGGGCGAGCGCGCTCGAGCGGCGGACGATGAAGATGCGGATGCTCTTCGAGCTCGGTCCGCCGGTGGCGCACCTCGCGCCGCTCGAAGCGTCCGATGCGTCAGGAGTCGAGGGTGCGTTGTCCGTGGTCGGCCGCCGGGGCAGCACCGTCGTCGCGGCGATGGAATCACGATTTGCCGCCATCGCGGCGACGCTCGACACGATCGAGGGCCAGGCTCAGGGCCGTCCTACGGACCTGCGCTCGACGCCGAGCATCTTCCCGCTCGGAGGGGCGGAGTCGGTGCTCGTCGCCGGGTTCGGTCCGCGGCGCAATCCGTTCACCCAGGAGCTCGATTCGCACCCCGGCATCGACGTCGCGGCGCCGATCGGGACTCCGGTGCTCGCGCCGGCCGACGGGGTGGTGATCTTTTCCAGCGTCTTCGATCGCAAGGAGGGCGATTGGTGGCGGTTGGGGCAGGTCGTGGCACTGCGGCACGGCGACCGATTCGTCACCCTGTTCGGTCACTGCGACGCCCTCTCGGTGCGCGTCGGCGATCGCGTGGCTCGCGGACAGCCGATCGCCACGGTGGGCAAGACCGGCTGGTCGACGACCGTGCACCTTCACTACGAGATCCGTCGCCGCAGTCCGGGTGGAAGCTGGATCGCCGTCGATCCGCGCCTCTTCATCCTCGATCAGAGCTGGGAGGACGAGGACCGACTGCTCGCCGCAGGCTGGGGGGCGCAACCCGAGGTCGGGGCGCCGCTGCCACGCAGCTTGCAGCGGTGAGCGCTCCCGAGTCGGGAGGGCCGAGCCGGCCTCGGGCACGTGGCTCCTTCGCATGAAGTTGTAAGGCGAACGCGCTATGCTTCGCCGACCCGTGGATCGGCGAGAGAATCGACGCTTCCCCAAGCGCCTTCCGGTGCGCTTCACGCGCCGTGGCGAGACCCAGGCGAGCAACGGGTTCACCACCAACATCTCGAGCAGTGGAATGTTCGTCGGCACGGCGTCGGCGTTCTCGCTCGGCGAGCGCTTGCGCATCGAGGTGCTCGACCGGCAGCACGGATTCGTCGTCGAAGGGGTCGTGGCGCGGGTCGAGCGCGTTCCGCTCGCGCTTCGCCAGGTACGGCAGCCCGGGATCGGCGTTCGCTTCCTGTCGGTGGGCGAGTTGTTCCGCGACCTCTTCCCGAGCGCGATGCTGGCGGGCCCCGCGGCCACCACGGGGACCCGCGCCGAGGACGAGAAGGCCGCGCTCTCGTCGAGCGCGAAAGCGGCCGCCCCCGCCGGACCGGTGCGTGTGCGGCTGGCGACGCTGCGCGAGGTCGAGCGCGTGGTCGAGCACGATCTGGTTCACGGCGGACTCTTCATCCAGACCGAGAACCCGTTGCCGGAGGGCAGCGAGATCGAGGTCGAAGTCGAAGTGCCGATCTCCGGTTTTCGTGCGCCCAGTTGCTTGGCTCGGGTCGTCCATCGCTTTCGAAGCGCGGAGAGCGGGACCCAGGGGCCGAACCTGATGTCCGGGATGGGTGTGGTCTTCGCCGACACGGCGCCGATTCTCGATGCGCTGCGTGAGCTCCTGCGCCGCTATCGAGACTGAGACAGTCCTGGAAGCGTCCCCCCATTCTTCCAGTTCACCGCACGTGCGTGTGAGATAATTCGCCAGCGATCCCGGTGGCCATCGGGCCGCTCCCCTGGAGGAATGCCTTCATGCCTTACAGCCCATTGCTGGTGCGGCCGATGCGCGAGGAGCTCACCTCGGCCGGCTTTGTCGAACTGACGACGGCGGACGAGGTCGATCGCTTCCTGGGCGAGCGGAACGGCACCGCGCTGCTCGTCGTCAACTCGGTTTGCGGTTGCGCCGCCGGCATGGCGCGCCCCGGCGTCCGACTCGCCCTGCAAGGTGCCATCCGCCCCGATCGCCTGGCGACGGTCTTCGCCGGACAGGATCTCGAAGCGACGGCACGGGCCCGCTCCTACTTCGCCGAGCTCCCGCCTTCGAGCCCTTCCATGGCGCTCTTCAAGGACGGCCGCCTGGTGTTCTTCCTGCCGCGCCATCGCATCGAAGGGCGCGATGCCCTCGACGTCGCTCAGGATCTGCGGCAGGCGTTCGAGCAGGCGGCCGCGCCTGCCGTTGCCTGAGCATCGACCGATCGTGCTCGACGCGATGCGACCTCGGACCTTCCATCCCGACCGGGGCGAGCTGCACGGCATCACCGTGGTGGTCGACACCGACGGCCCGCAGCTGTTCGTCGGCCGTTGCGATCAGGTCGTCGATGCGGGTGTGGTGCTTCACGACGCTGCCGAGCATCGCGACGGCGATGCGGGGCTGAGCAAGGTCGACTACCTCGCCCGGGCAGCGCGAGTCGGCTTCTGGAAGCAGCACGACCGGGTCGTCGTCCCGGCCTCACGCGTCGTTTCGATCCGGCGGCTCGCCGACCTCTGACGTCAAGGGTTCACCCCGATCGATGCGCTCGGCCCTCCTGCTCTCCGGTCTCTGGTGCGCGGCGGCAGTGGCCGCCGGCGCCTTCGGAGCCCACGCGCTGGCAGACCACCTCGGCGCGCGCGAGCTCGCGCACTGGGAGACGGCGGCTCGCTATCTCTTCTACACCGGGCTCGGGCTGGGCCTGACGGGCCTCGCGTCCGCACGGGCCGAGCTTCCGGGCTGGATCTGGACCCGACGGCTGCTCGCCTGGGGCGGCGCCGTCTTCGCCGGGACCGTCGGCGCGCTCGCGCTCGGCGGTCCGCGCTGGCTGGGTGCCGTGACGCCGCTGGGCGGCATCCTTCTGATCGCCGGCTTCCTGCTGTTCGCTTTCACCGCCTGGCGGCATTGACCTCGCCGTCGCGCCGCGGCCGTGGCCGCGCGCGGCGTGTTTCGCAAGGAGCCTCGCCATGTTGAATGGCATCGTCCCCATCCCCGCTCCGGTGAACGAACCGGTGCGCTCCTACGCTCCGGGCTCGCCGGAGAAGCTCGCTCTCAAGAAGCGTCTCGACCAGATGATGGCCGAGACCGTCGACGTGCCGTTGGTGATCGGCGGACGGGAGGTGCGCACCGGCCGCACCGGCAAGATCGTCTGCCCGCACGACCATCAGCACCTCCTCGGCACCTACCACCAGGCCGGCGAAGCGGAAGTCGAGCAGGCGGTGGCCGCGGCGGCCGAGGCCTGGAAGGAATGGTCGGAGTGGCCGTGGGAGGCCCGCGCTGCCGTGTTGCTCAAGGCGGCCGATCTTCTGGCCGGTCCGTGGCGCGACACGCTCAACGCCGCGACGATGCTCAACCAGTCGAAGACGGTGTTCCAGGCGGAGATCGACTCGGCCTGCGAGCTCGTCGACTTCTGGCGCTACAACCCCTGGTACATGCAGCGCATCTTCAACGACCAGCCGGGCTCGGCACCGGGGATCTGGGACTACGTCGACTACCGCGCGCTCGAAGGGTTCGTCTTCGCGGTGACGCCGTTCAACTTCACCTCGATCGGCGGCAACCTGCCGACGGCGCCCGCGGTGATGGGCAACGTCGTGCTGTGGAAGCCGGCCTCCACGGCGATCCTCTCCGGCTACTACATGATGAAGATCCTCGAGGCGGCAGGTGTGCCGCCGGGCGTGTTGAACTTCCTGCCGGGACCCGGCAGCAAGGTCGGCAATCCGGTCTTCGCCAGCCGCGACTTCGCGGGCATCCATTTCACCGGCTCGACCGACACCTTCCAGGCGATGTGGAACACGATCGCCAGGAACCTGCCGGGCTATCGCTCCTATCCGCGCATCGTCGGCGAGACCGGCGGCAAGGACTTCATCTTCGCCCACCCCTCGGCCGATGCACAGGCGCTGGCGGTGGCGATGCTGCGCGGCGCCTTCGAATACCAGGGACAGAAGTGCTCGGCCGCCTCTCGTGCCTACGTGCCGAAGTCGCTCTGGCCGACCGTGGAGAAGTCGCTCCGGGAGATGCTGGCCGAAGTAAAGATGGGTTCGCCGCTCGACTTCCGCAACTTCATGGCGGCGGTGATCGACAAGTCGTCGTTCGACCAGACGCTCTCCTACATCGCCCATGCCAAGGCCTCGAACGAGGCGGAGATCGTCTGGGGCGGCAGCGGCGACGACTCGGTCGGCTACTTCGTCCAGCCGACCGTGGTGCGCACCACCAACCCGCACTTCAAGTTGATGGAAGAGGAGATCTTCGCGCCGGTCCTCACCGTCTACGTCTACGAGGATCGGGAGCTCGACGCGACGCTCGAGCTCTGCGACACCACCAGCCCCTACGCCCTCACCGGTGCGGTCTTCGCGCAGGACCGTGCGGCGATTCTCAACATCGCCAAACGGCTGCGCCACGCCGCGGGGAACTTCTACATCAACGACAAGCCGACGGGCGCGGTGGTGGGGCAGCAGCCGTTCGGCGGCGCCCGCGCTTCGGGGACGAACGACAAGGCGGGCTCGGCGGTCAATCTCCTGCGCTGGACCTCGCAGCGCTCGATCAAGGAGAACTTCGTCCCGCCGACGAGCTTCCGCTACCCGCATCAGGGCGAGGTCTGAGGCGCGTAGCCCTCGTCGAGGTTGACAAGGGGCGGAGGCAGACGCGAGCATCGAGGTCTGTCTCCGCTCCGTTCGCTCGGCCCGCTGCTGCTCGGTGCTGCCCTCGTCCCGGCGGGCGCACAGGCGTTGCCGCATCCCCCGGCCCCTGCCGGTGCGATCGAGATCCTGCATCCACGGGACGGGGACGTCGTCGAGGCCGGCGAACGGGTGCTCGTCGAGTGGGCACCGGGCCCCGCGTTCGCCAGGCTCGGCACCGTCGAGGAGTGGGAGGTCTTCCTCTCGCTCGACGGCGGACGTCACTTCTCGATCCGCCTGACGCCTCACCTCGACGCGGCACGGCGTCGGGTCGAGGTCAAGCTCCCCGACTTCGGGCCCGGGCAGGCGCGCCTCCTCTGGCGCTTCGGCGACGAAGAGCAGGAGGTCGAGCATCTCTGGGGCGGGACGCTCCAAGTGCGGGGAGGGACGAGACGGACCGAGATCCGTCCCGGGTCGCGCTTCGCCGCGGGCGAGCCCGCCCGCGTCGGCGCCGCACCGGTCTGGGCGTGGGTCGAAGGGAGGCGCGACGGCTCGGGCTGGATCGAGGTCGAGAGCGCCACTCGTAGCACGCAGGTCGGTCGTGCGTTCCCTGCCCTGGCCTCCCGTCGCTCGACGAGCCCGGCGATCCGCTCCCGCACGCGACCGCGAGCTGCCCCGCCGCTGGAAAGCGCCGTCGAGACGGACTCCAAGAACGACCGGTCTCGCGGGGACAGCGGCTCGGGACGCCGACCACCGCCCGTCACCGCCGGACCGGACGTCCGTTGCCTGATCTCTCGCTGGAACGAATGAGACGCCCCGATCGCAATCCGCTGGCGATCGGAGTCGGCCCGGTGTGCGGGCCCGGCTCGTGTTCTCTGGCCACGGGCCTAGCCCGCGGCCTCGACTCGAGGAGTGTCTCGTCATGTCCAGTGCTTCCCGCCGGCGTGCCTGGTCTCGCCGGCTCTCGCTGTCTGCCATTGCCCTTTTCCTGATCGTCGGCTTGGCCGCATCCTCCCGCCTGGATGCCTGGTCGGCTCGGCTCGAGCTCCCGGACGGGAGCGCAGCAGCCGGTTTCGAGGTCGCGGTGGTCGGCCGCTCGGGGGCCGTTCGCACCGATGCCGCCGGCGGCTTCCGACTCGAACCCGAACCGGTGCCGCCGTACCTGCTCGTGGCCACCAGCCCCGAAGGCCAGGTTTTCGCTCCGCTCGAGGTGAATCCTCCGGGTGTGGCGGAAGGCGGGGCCTTGCGGCTTCTCGCCGTGGCCCGCGATGCGGTGACGGTCGTCGCCGGCGTGGCGCCGGGGATCGACGCGTCGCCGGCCGCGGCGGCGACGGTGCTCACCGGCGAGGAGCTCGAACAGCGGCGACCGGTGCGGCTCTTCGATGCGATGGCCGGCGTTCCCGGTGCCGGCCGGCTCGGCGAGGGGGCCGACAGCGTCCCCGCGATCCGCGGGCTCGCCCGCGGTCGGACGCTGGTGATGATCGACGGAGCACGGGTGAGCGCCGAACGCCGCGTCGGCCCCTCGGCCACCTTCCTCGACCCGGAGACGCTCGCTTCGATCGAGATCGTCCGCGGTCCCGGCTCGGTTGCTTATGGTTCCGATGCGTTCGGCGGGGTCGTCAACGCCAGGACCCGTGAGCCGCAAGCGAGTCGGCTCGCGGGTCGGGCGACGCTCGGCTGGAGTGGCGGCGGCATGGACGAACGCTCGGCATCGGCCGAGCTTTCCATCCCCCTCGGCGACGGTGCGCTGCTCGTCGCCCTGCAAGGGCGCGACGCCGAGGACAACGAGGCCGGGGGAGGGGAGCCGATCGACAACTCGTCCGGCTCGAGCCACGGTGGGGCGGTGCGATACGCCGGGCCGCTCGGCCCGGGCCGTCTGCGAGCGAGCCTGGCCGTCGATCGCGTCGAGGATCTGGGCAAGGCGGCCTCGGACTCGAACGTCACGCGTTCTACCTATCCCGAGGAGCGCTCCGACCGGCTGACCCTCGGCTGGAGCGCTGGCGAGATCGGTGGATGGGACAGCCTCGATGCGCTCCTCTTCGTCGGGCGCTATCGCGTCCTGCTCGATCGCGATCGACTGCCGACCTCGAGCTCCAATCGACGGATCGAAACCTCGGATGTCGCCGCCCGAGACGCCGGGCTGCGCTTCACCGTCGGTCGTCCGTTCGCCGGAGGGAGACTCCGCTTCGGCCTCGACCTGCAGTCCCGCCACGACCTCGAAGCGCTCGCCGGCCGGATCGATTTCTCGGCATCCGGCGTCGAGACCGGTCGACAGACGAGCGTGGCGATCGACCAGGCCTCGCAGAGCGACGGCGGTCTCTTCCTGCTCTACGACCATGCCTTCGGCGAGCGCTTCCTCGCGTCCGCCGGGTTGCGGGGCGACCGAGTCCGCACCGAGAACCGCGGCGGCTACTACGGCGATCGATCCCGCGACGAAGACGCGCTGTCGGGACACCTGGCCCTCACCGCCGGGCCGTTCGGCGGTTGGACCGGAACGGTCCAGGTCGCACGCGGATTTCGTTCGCCGACGCTGTCGGATCGCTACTTCCGTGGCCCCTCCGGCCGCGGCTTCGTCGTCGGCAATCCGGACCTCGATCCCGAGCGCAGCCGGCAACTCGACGCCACGCTGCGCTGGGCGGGGCGCGGTCGCTCGTTGACGCTGGCTGCCTATCGCTATCGGATCGCCGACCTCGTCGAGCGCTTCCGGGTGGGCAACGACTTCAACTTCCGCAACTGCGGCGAGGCCGAGCTCAGCGGCGTGGAGCTCGAGGGACAGATCCAGCTCGGTGGCGGCTTCGAGTTGCAGAGCGGGATCGCCTGGTCGCGTGGCGAGGATGCCGACACCGGCGAGCGGATCGCCGACGTGGCGCCGAGCGGGGGCTCGGTCACGCTGCGTTGGGCGGGCGAGCGTGCCTTCGGTTACGCGCGCGCCTCCGGGGCCGAGCGCTTCGACCGACCTGGCCCGGCCGAGGTCGAGCGTGCCGGCTGGGCGGCGTTCGACCTGGGTGGAGGTTGGCGCTTCGGCCACGGTCTCGAGCTGCAGGCGCTGGTGCGCAACGCCGGAGATCGGCTCTACGTCGCGGCGGCCGACGAAACGGCGACGCCGGTTCCCGGTCGCTCGGTGACTGTCGGGCTGACCTGGCGGCACTGACGGGAGGCGAGAGCGGGGCCTCGCGCCGGACGCGTGCGGCCCCGCTCGAGCAACCGCGATAGTGTTGCCGCGGACGCCGCGGCGCGAGTCGGGCGGAGAGGAGAGCATGCACGGCGGAGAGCGCATCGTCGAGGTTCTCGAACGGCACGGCGTGCGCTTTCTCTTCACCCTCTGCGGCGGTCACATCTCGCCGATCCTGGTCGCCGCCAAGGCGCGGGGCATCCGCGTCGTCGACACGCGCCACGAGGCCACCGCGGTCTTCGCCGCCGACGCGATGGCGCGGCTCACCGGCGTGCCAGGAGTCGCCGCCGTCACCGCCGGCCCCGGGGTCACGAACTCGATTACCGCGCTGAAGAACGCCCAGCTCGCTCAGTCGCCCCTCGTCCTGCTCGGCGGTGCCACCGCCACTGTGCTCAAGGGGCGCGGGGCGCTGCAGGACATCGACCAGCGTGCGCTCGTCGAGCCCCACGTCAAGTGGTATCGCGCGGTACGACGGGTGCGGGACCTCGCCGACGCCGTCGACGAGGCGTTCTACCGTTCTCGCGAGGGAGTCCCGGGGCCGGTCTTCGTCGAAGCGCCGGTGGACCTGTTGTATCCCGAGGCCACCGTCCGCGAATGGTATGGCTTGAAGAGCGGAGGGCGAGGAGGGCTCGTTCGCCGGGTCGAACAGGCCTACCTCGGTTGGCACCTCGGTCGGGTCTTCGCGCCGGCGGGGGCTTCGACGGAGTTCGGCGAGCCCGCTCCGACGGCGCCCAGTCCGGCGGATGTCGAAGCCGCCCTGCGCCTGCTGACGCGTGCGCAGCGCCCGGTGGTCGTGGTCGGCAGCCAGGCGGTCCTGGCGGCGCGGGAAGCGGGGAGGGTGGCGGTCGACCTCACCACCCTGGGAGCTCCGACCTACCTTTCGGGCACCGCGCGCGGTCTGCTCGGCGCCGAGTCGCCGGTGCAAGTGCGCCACCGTCGCAAGGAGGCGTTGCGCGAAGCGGACGTCGTCCTGCTCTGCGGCGTGCCGGCGGACTTCCGACTCGACTACGGCCGTCAGCTCGGACGCGCGACGCAGGTGATCGCCGTCAACCGCCATGCCGGCGAGCTGCGTCGGAACCACCGCCCGCGCCTCGCCCTGCATGCCGATCCGGCGCTCGTCCTGCACGAGCTGGCCGCGCGCCTGCCGGCGGGCAGCGAAGCGACCTGGTCGACCTGGCTCGAGACGCTGCGCGCGCGCGATCGCGAACGCGAGGGCGAGATCGACCGCCAGGCGGAGACGGGGGCTCCCGACGGCGTCCACCCGCTGCGTCTCTTCCGTGAGCTCGACCGGCTTCTCGAACCGGAGAGCGTCCTGGTGGCTGACGGCGGCGACTTCGTCGCCACGGCCTCGTATGTCGTCCGGCCGCGCGGACCGCTCTCCTGGCTCGATCCCGGGGTCTTCGGCACGCTCGGGGTCGGCGCCGGGTTCGCCCTTGCCGCCAAGCTGGCGCGCCCCGAGTCGGAGGTCTGGCTGCTCTGGGGCGACGGTTCGGCGGGCTACGGCCTCGCCGAGCTCGACACCTTCGTCCGCCACGCGGTGCCGGTCATCGCCCTGGTGGGTAACGACGCCTCCTGGTCACAGATCGCCCGCGATCAGGTGACGCTCCTCGGCGATGCGGTCGGCACCGAGCTGGCGCGTTCGACCTACGAGCGGGTCGCCGAGGGTCTCGGCGGCAAGGGTCTGCTGCTCGACAAGAGCGTCGGTGTCGCCGGGACCCTGACCACCGCCAAGGCCCTGGCGCGGCGCGGTCATCCGGTCCTGGTCAATGTCCACCTGGCGCGGAGCGACTTCCGCCAGGGCTCGATCTCCATCTGATTCGGAGGGAACCGATGCGGAGCTCCCGTCGTCCGCTCGTCGCAAGCTGGTCCGGGCCCGCAAGGTGCGGGGCTCTACTCGTGATGTCGGCTCTCGCGCTGGCTCTCCCCGTTCTCGGCGATCCGCTTCCCGAGCGCTCGGCGCGCGTCGTCGACTACCAGATCGCGGTCCGGCTCGACGCCGAGAAGGGCACGCTCGACGGACGGGAGCGCATCGTCTGGAGAAACCCGTCCGCCGACGCCGTGCCGGATCTCTGGTTCCACCTCTATCTCAACGCCTTCGCGAGCTCCGAGAGCACCTTCTTTCGCGAGTCGGGAGGCAAGCTCCGGCGGTCGAGCGCCAGCGAGGAGGGTTGGGGGTGGATCGACGTCACCGCGATCCGGCTCGCGGACGGGACCGACCTGCTGCCGCACCTGACCTTCGAACGGCCGGACGACGGCAACTCGGCGGACCGGACCGTGGCGCGGGTGACTCTGCCGCGAGCGGTCGCGGCGCAGGGACAGGTCGAGCTCGAGGTGGAGTTCGCCGCCAAGCTCCCCGAGGTCTACGCTCGTACCGGCCGTCACGGGGACTTCTTCCTCGTCGGCCAGTGGTTCCCCAAGCTGGGGGTCTACGAGCCGGCCGGGATGCGCGGTCGGACGCAAGGGGGATGGAACTGTCATCAGTTCCACGCCCATTCCGAGTTCTACGCCGACTTCGGCAGCTATCGCGTCGAGCTCACCGTGCCGAGTCGCTTCGTCGTCGGGGCGACCGGCGAGCGGCAGGCGCGCGAGGACCACGCCGACGGGACGACCACCTACCGATACGCGCAGGACGATGTCCACGATTTCGCCTGGACCGCCGACCCGCGCTTCGTCGAGATCGAAGACCGGTTCGTCGCCGAGCGCGAGGTCCCTGTCGCCGAGCTCGCGGCGACCGCCGAGCGGCTGGGGCGTCCGATCGACGAGGTTCGGCTCGGCGACGTCGCGATCCGGCTCCTGCTTCAGCCGTCGCACCTGCCGCAGGCGGATCGCCATCTGCGCGCGGCGAAGCTGGGGCTCGCGCGGTTCGGTCTCTGGTACGGACGCTACCCCTATCGCACCCTGACGATCGTCGACCCGCCGAAGGGGGGTGACGGCGCCGGCGGCATGGAGTACCCGACCTTCATCACGGCCGGGACCTCTTTCCTGCTCAATCGCGGCCCGCTCGAAAAGGTGCGGATGCCCGAGATCGTCGTCGTCCACGAGTTCGCTCACCAGTACTGGCAGGGGATGGTGGCGAGCAACGAGTTCGAGGAGTCGTGGCTCGACGAGGGGTTCGCCTCCTACTCCGAGGTGCGGGCGATGGAGGCGGGCTACGGCGCGGAGGCCTCCTCCGGCGAGCTCTTCGGCCTGCGCGTCAGCGGTCTCGACCTGCAGCGGGTGCAGAACGGCCCGGAGCGGCGCTTCGACCGGATCCGCACGCCGTCCTGGGGCTTCTCGACCTCGCGCAACTACAGTTTCAACTCGTACGGTCGACCGGCCCTGGTCCTGCGGACGCTCGCGGGGATTCTCGGCGAGGTCACCATGGCGCGGGTGATGCGGACCTATCACGAGCGCTGGCGCTTCCGGCATCCGTCGAGCGACGATTTCTTCGCTGTGGCTGAGGAGGTCGCGGGCCGCGAGCTGAAGAGCTATTTCGGCCAGGTCGTCGACGGTCCCGGAATCCTGGACGACGCGGTCACGCAGGTGACGAGCGAACCGATCGATTCGCCGCGCGGTCGCGTCGAGCGCGATGGCCGACTCGAGATGGTCACCGGGAAGCAGGCGCGCGACCTCGACGACGCGGCCGAGCGCGCAGGGCAGCAGCGCTGGCGCAGCCGCGTCGAGCTGCGGCGGCTGGGCGAAGTCCAGCTGCCGGTCGTCGTCGAGCTGACCTTCCGCGGGGTCGCTCCGGAACGCCGGGTCTGGCCACCGGGCGAGCGTTGGGCGAGGTGGGAGTTCGAGCGCGCGGAGCCCCTCGTTTCGGCGCAGCTGGATCCCGATCATCTCCTGCCGCTCGACGCCGACTGGACCAACAACGCGCGTCGGGTCGAGCTGTCGTACGGGGCGGCGCTGCATTGGAGCGCACGCCTGGTGTTCTGGATCCAGCAGGTCCTCGTCGGTCTGGCGCTCTGAGGGGGGTACGGCACATGGTCCTTTCCTGGACAGGTCGCGGACTGCGGCGAGCGCTCGGCGAGCCTCGGCTGGTGGCGCTCCTCTGGTTGGTCAACCTGCTCGTGTCGGTCCTCGCGGCGTTGCCGTTGGTGTCGCGTCTTGTGACAGTGCTGCCCGCGTCGCCCGAGGCCGACGCCTCCTTGGGGCGGTTCTCGATCTCCCTGGCGCACGACATGCTGCTCGGTCAGATTGGTCTGTGGAGTGGCTGGGTCACGGGGCTCGCGGCGTTCGCGTTGCTCGCCCTGGTGCTCAATGCTCTACTCGCCGGCGGGACGCTCGAGTGCCTCCAGACGCACGACGAGCGGTCGTTCGGCCATCGCTTCGGTCGCGGTGCCGGTCGGACCTTCTGGCCCTTTCTGCGCCTTGGGATGGTCGCCGGCCCGCTGGCGCTGCTCGGCGGCGGAGCACTGGCGGTCGCGGTGGGGGCGGTCGGTGGCCGTCTCGACCGCGCCGCGTGGGAACCGGCCGAGCTCACCGTGAGAGCGGCCGGAGCCCTGCTCGGCACCCTGCTCCTGACCCTCGCGCTGATGGCGTTGGACCTCACGCGGATCGAGATCGTCCGCTCGAGCCCGCGGGCCCCCCTGCGACTCTTCTTCCGGCGCTGCGGCGCGCTGCTGCGACGGCCCGCCGCGCCGCTCGGACTCTGGCTCGCCAACACGGTGCTGCTCGTCGGTGTCCTGGCGCTCTACCTGCTGGTGCGGCGAGCTGTTCCGGTGGCCGGGTGGGTCGGGTTCGCGGCGATGGTGGTGGCGCAGCAGGCGGTGATCGCCTCCCGTGCAGTCTTGCGGATCGCCCTCTGGTCGGCGGAAGGCGAGTTGGTCGAGTCGCGATGGCCGGCGGTTCCGCCGACCTCCGGGTTGCCGGTGGAGAAGGAGGCCGTCGTCGAGTCGGCGACGGACGAGCCCGACGCGACGGATGCGGGAGCGGTCGAGGGGGAGGTCCCGCCGCCACCGGCCGCCGAGGGGCCACTCGCCGACGGGGCGTTTCCCGAGCCGAGCGATCGCTGAGGGGCGGCGCCGAGCGCGGCGCTGCGTCAGATCGCCGGCTCGGGTCGCTCCGGATCGGCGGCGGCGTCCTCGTGCAGCAGCGTGCGCACGGCGGTGGCGGTCAAGATGGTCAATCCACCGCCGATCGCCCAGGCGGAGGGTCGCTCCCCTTGGAAGATCCAGGCCCAGACCGGGTTGAGCACCGGCTCGAGGAGCACGAGCAACGAAACCTCGAGCGCCGGAAGTCGCTTCAGCCCGTTGGAGAAGAAGAGATAGGCGAGGCCGATCTGGACGACGCCGAGGTAGCCGAGCGTCGCGGCATCGGCGGCGGTGAAGCGACCGATCGGTAGCGCCATCGGCAGGCAGACGCTCGCGGCGATCAGGTTGCCGGCCGCGAGGGCGCTAGCCGCCCCTCCGCCGCTCGCTCCGTGTTTCGCCATCCAGCGCATCCCGGCGATGGTCAGGGCCCAGGTTGCACCCGAGGCGACGGCGACCCAGTTGCCGAGCAGCGGGTTCGGGGCGCTCTGACGCGGCGCCTCGGTGCCGAGAAAGAACATCGCCATCCCGCCGGCGAGCGCGGCGAGGAAGGCGAAGTCTCGCCGTCGGATCGGCTCCCGCAGCAGCCAGGGCGAGAGCGGCAGCAGGTAGAGCGGCGCGGCCGACTGGAGGAAGATCGAGCTCGCCGCCGTGGTGAGCTTGTTCGCGGTGACGAAGAGCACCATCGTGCCGCCGTAGGCCATGCCGACGAGCAGCGTCGCCCACGTCCAGCCGCGTCGCGCCGCCGGCAGGACGGCGACGAGAAAGACGAAGGCGATCGCCGAGCGGATCCCGGCGACCTGCCAGGCGCCGAGCGCGGTGGCCTTGATCGCCGCGCCGCCGGTAGAGAAGAGCAGGGCGGCGGCGGCGATCTGGGCGCGAGCCGTCGCCTGGCCGTGCCGCTCGGTCACGGCGTCGTCGCCGCCGCCTGATCGCGGGCTCGCGCGGCGGCCTGATCGAGCGCTGCAGCGAAGCGTTCGAGCGCTGCGGCGAGCCGCGGCACTTCGGCTTCGGCCTCCTTCCAGCGGCGCAGCTCGATCGCCTCGCGCACCGCGGGGAGGGTCTTGGTTCCGTAACCGGTGTACTGACCCGGGGCGTAGAGGAGATTGCGGTACCAGGGGCGATCCGGCAGTCCGTCGATCGACGTCAGCGTCGCTTCGAGCCCGCCGAGGATGCGGTCGATCTCGCGGCGGCTCGCCGCCGGCAGAGCGACCGCCTCGGCCGTCGTCAGCGCGTGCTCGCAGGCCTCCGCGCTCGCGACGAGCCGCGTGACGGCATTGTCGAGAGGCGCGAAGTTGAGGAACGGCACGGCATCGAGCGGCGGCGGCGGCGTACGCCGGACGCGCGCCGACTGCGCCGCCTCGTAGAGTCCGGCGGCCAGCGCCTCCTGGCGTTCCTCGGCTTCGCGTCGCATCCGGACGGTGAGCGCCTCGACCTCGTCGACGAACCCCGCCACCGACTTGGCGAACGCGGTGGGCGCGAACGGCAGGAGATCGGCGTTGGCCAGGCGCAGCGTCAGTCGGCCGCCGACCTGCGCCATCGCGACGCCGTAGGCATGGTCGCTGTCCATGAAGCGATGGAAGTGTTCGACTGAGTCGTAGGCCGAGTGGTACTGCCCATACTCGTCCTCGCCGCCGAAGCCGAGATTGAGCGAGGCGATCCCCAGATGCTGGAGGAACGGTGTGAAATCCGAGCCGGAGCCGAGGGGCTCGAGCTGGACCGGGTGACCGGCGCGCGCGGCGCGCTTGGCCTCCTCGTCGCTGCCGAGCAGTGCCGCCGCGCGCAGACGGTCGGCGACCGGAATCGCCCGGCGCGGATCGCGGACCTCGCGCGCCACGCCTTCGACCAGTGCGGTGAGCGTCGCCGATCCGCCGGCGCCGAGCATGCCGCTCGTGGAGCTGTCGGTGTTGAGATAGGCGACGGCATGCCGGGCGAGCTCGTCGGCGTGCGCTTCGGCCCACTCGGTCGAGCCGAGGAGACCGACCTCCTCGCCGTCCCAGGCGGCGTAGATCACCGTGCGGCGTGGCGGTGAGCCGGCGCGGGCCAGTGCCGCGACGGCGCGTGCCTCGTCGAGCATGGCGACGAGGCCGCTCACCGGGTCGGTGGCACCGAAGACCCAGGCATCGTGATGGTTGCCCCGCACGATCCACTGATCGGGAAGCTCACGCCCCGGGAGGCGGGCGATCACGTCGCGGATCGTCGTCAGTCGCCAGTCGAAGGCCAGGGCAAGGTGCACGCGCGCCGGCCCTGGACCGAAGTGGTAGGTCAGGGGCAGAGCGCCGCGCCAGCCCTCCGGAACGACGGCGCCGCCGAGCGCGGCGAGCAGCGGTTGGGCGTCGGCAGCGGAGATCGGCAGCACCGGGATGTGGGTGAGCACGCGCGCCTCGGCGAGCGGCAGGCGCACGGCGTCACGCGTGGCACCGACCCCTGGCGTCAGGGGATCGCCGCTGTAGATCGGCATGTCGGCGACCGAGCCGCGCTGGGCCCCGCCTGGTGGGCGGAAGCCCCCTTGCGGGTACGGATCGCCTTGGTAGTACCCATCTCCCCGGGGGTCGGTGTAGAGAATGCAGGCGAGCGCCCCGTGCTCGGCGGCCACCTTCGGTTTGACGCCACGCCAGGAGCCGCCGTAGCGTGCCAGGACGATCCGGCCGCGCACGTCGATACCACGCCGCGCCAGCTCTTCGTAGTCCTCGGGCAGTCCCTGGTTGACGTAGACGAGCTCGCCGGTCACGTCGCCGTCGATCGAGTAGGCGTTGAAGAGCGGCAGAGCGCCGGCGCTCCGCGTCGCCGACGAGTCGCCGGGGATCGCCGGCTCGACGAGCGTCGCACGGTGCGGGTGCGGTGCGACCATCTCGAGCTCGAGCCGCTTCGGTGTCGGGAACAGGACCTGGAACTCCTCGATCGCCGTCTCGTAGCCCCAACCGCGGAAGAGCGCGGCGAGCCGTTCGGCGTTGCGTGCGTCCCCTGGCGACCCGACGTGATGGGGTTGCCCGGCGAGCTCTTCCATCCAGGTGCGTTGATCCGCGGCGACGAGCGACGCGTCGAGTCGCGCTTCGAGCGCGCGCTGGGCGGCCGACGACTCGGCCGTGAAGCCGAGGATCCGCGGCAGCGCCGCGTCCGTTGACGCTGTGGATGCAGCCGGTGCCGCGGCGGTGGCGGGCGACGTGAGGAGGGCGAGCGCGGCGAGGACCGCAGCGGCGACTCTGAGGCGGCGACGGGCTGGATTCGGATTCATCGGATCGGCTCTCCGCGACGACAGGAATCGCGATCACGTTAGCACGCGCAACGCATCGAAACGGCGCGTTAGGATGGCGCGCGGCGTGGCGAAGCCGATCCGAAGGAGACGTCGATGGCCGACCGACCCCACCTGATTGCCGAGTTGGACCCCGAGCTGGCCACGGCGGCCCGCGATCTCGCCCGTCGCCTCCGGGAGTCGCCGCGTCCCCGGGAGCTGAAGAGCGAGGCCGCCGAGCTCGTGGTCCGTCTCACCATCGCCGGTCTGGAGTCGCACTTCCTGCGGCCGGTCGAGAGATTGGGCCTGGGGTTCGTGGCCCTCTCGACGGTCCGGCTCGGGCTCAAGACCTCCGGTCAGGGCGTCGGCGTCCTGGTGCGCCGGATCTTCGACGGGATGGACGACGAGAAGCTGCGGGGCGTGGCCGACACGCTCTCGGCGACGGTGGTCGATCTCGAGGAATGACCCTGGCGGAGGTCCGCCGGGCGAAGCGGAGGGTTCCATGGATCGACAAGCGCTCGAGCTGCTGCGCTCGCTGTTGACCGGCGAGCGGCTCCTCGCCCTGGCGGTCGTGGTCGGGGGCGAGCCGGTCGCCGGCATCCTGCCGTTCCTCGCCGACCGCGGTCTCGACAGCCTGCTGGTTCACGTCTCGGGAATGGCTCGCCACAGCCGCGGTCTCTCTCCGGGAGCGCGCGTGTCGGTGGCCATCCACCACCCGCTCGGCGCCGGCGACGATGCGCTCCGGGCGCCGCGTCTGCTCGCCGACGCACGGGTGGAGGAGGTGAGCGCCGAGCAGCGTCCGGCGATCGCCACCGCGTGGACCGCCGCCTTCCCGAGTGCGGCGATGACCGTGGGTCTCGGCGACTTCGTCTTCCGTCGCCTGCGGCTCGAGAGCGCCCGCCTGGTCGCCGGCTTCGCCCAGGCGCATGGCGTGACCTCGCACGACCTCGAAGCCGCAGCCTCCCTGGCCGACTGACCGACTGCCGCCGTCAGGGCGCCGCGGCGGCCGCCGCTGCCGTCAGGGTGCGGCGGCGGCCGCCGCCGCCGTCGCGCTGTCGGGCAGGAAGTAGAAGACCAGGCCGAGGATCAGGTAGACGGCGAGGAGCTGCACCCCCTCGAGCCAGTGCGATTCCCCGTCGCTCGAAATCTGCCCGCTGATCGCCACGGCGAGGACGATCGCCAGGACCTCCGCCGGGCTGAAGACCAGATCCATCGGCGCCGGCGCCACGAAATAGCTCGCCAGGACGAGGACCGGCGCGACGAAGAGGGCGATCTGGATGCTCGAGCCGATGGCGATGCCGAGGGCGAGGTCCATCCGGTTCTTGCGCGCGACGAGAATCGCCGTCGAATGCTCGGCGGCATTCCCGATGACCGCCACGACGATGATGCCGACGAAGAGGCTGCTCATGCCGAAGGCGTGCGCCGCCTGTTCGATCGACCCGACGAGCACCTCCGAGATCCAGGCGATCAGCGCGGTGGCGACGCCGAGGACGCCGAGCGAACGGCTGAGGGGCCAGGAGACGTGATCGGGCGACGCCACCTCCGCCGCCGCGGCCGCGTCGCCGGTGAAGAGCTGCTTGTGGGTGTGGAGCGAAAAGAGCAGCGAGAGGGCGTAGCAGACGAGGAGGACGACGGCGATCTCGACGCTCAGGCTGCGTTCGAGCTGGATCGAGGGGTGGACGAGATGGTGAAAGACCGCCGGCAGGACGAGCGAGATGGCGGCGAGCGTCAGCATCGTCGACATCATCCGCGCGCCGGCGGCGTTGAATCGCAGGTCCTTATAGCGCAGCCCGCCGGCGAGACAGGCGGCGCCCATCACCAGGAGGATGTTGCCGAGGATCGAGCCGGTGAGCGATGCCTTGACGACCTCGGTCATCCCCTGACGCAGGGCCACGAGGGCGATGATGAGCTCGGCGGCGTTGCCGAAGGTGGCATTGAGCAGGCCGCCGACGCCTTCGCCGGTCTTCTCGGCGAGGTGCTCGGTGGCCTTGCCGAGCCAGCCGGCGAGCGGCACGATGGCCAGGCAGGCGGCGACGAAGATCGGCACGTGGGCGGCTGGTTGCAGATGCTCGAGGGCGAGGGCCACGGGCACGAAGACCAGCAGCCAGTCGAGGGAGGGCTTCAACAGGCTCGCTCGTTTGCTCATGAGGCTCCCGAATCGGAGTGGAGGAGAAGGCGGCCGTAGAGATCCGCGTCGACGTTGCCTCCGGAGACGACGCAGACGACGCGACGGCCGCGGAAGTTCTGGGGTGAGGTGAGCAGCGCGCCGATCCCCAGGGCGCCGGTGGGCTCGGCCTTGAGGTTGGCATCGGCGAAGAGCAGACGCACTCCCTCGGCGATCGCCGCCTCGGGTACCTCGACGATGCCGGCGAGACCCTCGCGGAGGATCTCCCAATTGCGACCGCCGAGCGACGGCGTGCGCGCGCCGTCGGCCAACGTCTGCGGCTCGCCGGCGTTCGACACCCGTTCGCCGGCCGCGAGCGACCGCGCCGCGTCGTTGGCCAGGGCAGGCTCGGCGCCCCAGAGGGACGCCGTGTGACCACCCCGGCGGAGGCCCAGGAGGAGGCCGGAGGCGAGGCCGCCCCCGCCGACCGGGGCCAGAACGGTGTCGAACGGCTCGCTCAGCCGAGACAGCTCTTCGCCCAGGCTGGAGTTGCCGGAGATCACCAGGTCGTCGTCGTAGGCGCTGGCGACGTAGGCCTCGGGGTGGGCGGCGGCGACCTCGGCCACGCGCGCGGCGCGCGACGTCACGCGGGTGTCGACGAGGACGACCTCGCCGCCGTACGCGCGGACCGCGTCGACCTTGACCCGCGCCGAGCTCTCCGGCATGACGACGATCGCCTGCTTGCCGGCGCGGGCACAGCCGGCGGCAAGCGCCTGACCGAAGTTGCCCGAGGACGCGGTGACGATCGTCGGGTGCGGGACCCCGAGCGCGACGGAATAGGCGGCGCGGAACTTGAAGCTGCCGGTGTGCTGGAAGGTCTCGCTGGCGAGGCGCACGTCGATGCCGAGCCGCCTGGCGAGGCGCGGCGCGGCGACGATCGTAGTGGGGCGAAGGGCGGCGAGGAGGGCTGGAGCCGGAGGAGCGATCACGGCGCGCAAGGATATCGCGGCCGGGACGCTCTCGGCGTTCGCCCTCAGCCTCGCGTCGTGGTGGCGAGCGAGTCGATGAAGGCCTCGAGCAGGCGCTCACTCTCCGCCGGGAGGTCGACGAACTCGATGCCGATCTCGTAGCCGGTGCCGGCCCCCTCCCGTGGTGCGGCGAGGGAGGCGACCCGACCCGACCCGCGCACCAGGCCACCATCGGGAAGGGCGATGCGCAGCGGGTAGACCTGTTCGGGGACCAACGGCTGATCGGTCTCGATGAGCATGCCGCTCCGGCTCACCAGGCGGACGCGGAAGCTCTCCGGGCTCTCGAGCAGCGCGAGGTCCGGCGCCTCGATGACGAAGCGCAGTCCGGTCAAGCGCTGCTCGCTCAACACCCGGTTGGCGTCGATGAAGCCCAGCAACGCCTCCATCTCCGGCGTGATCAGGCCGTCGAACCGCAACCCGGCCGAGTACTCGGGCACCGAGTCGCCCCCGTCGAGGCGGCGGACGCCGGAGAGCGTCGACCAGGCGACCGTGCCCTGGATCTCGATCGCCCGCTCGGCGCGTTCGAGGCGGAGCCCGTAAGTCGCGCCAAGGTTGAGGCGGCGATCGGCGACGAGCGCCACCCCGCCGAGACTGATGTTGACGACCTCGACACGGGTGGCGAGCACCATGTGGCCGGTGACACCCTCGACCACGAAGCGCGGATGGCGCCGCTTTTCGTTCATTGTCGACCCTCGATTGGTCGCGTCCAGTGTAGCGCGATCCTCCGCTCCGGGAGGGACCGGACCCGGGGGCGAGGTCGGCGTGCGGCTCCCGCAGGGCCCCGCTTGCTAGAATCCGAGCGGCCGCCGCGCCTCGCGGCTCTCGCACCTACGCCCGTTCCGGGAGGAATCGCATGCTCCGTCGCCTCTGCCTCGTCGCCGTCGCGCTGCTCGTCGCCCTGCCGCTCGCGGCGGTGGAGACGCACTCGTTCACCGTTCACGACCTACTCGCCATGGACCGCATCTCCGAGCCGCAGGTCTCACCTGCAGGCGATCGGGTGGCCTTCGTGGTCCGCCGGACCGATCTTGAGGCCAATCGCGGTCGTACCGACCTCTGGATGGTCGGCATCGACGGCTCCGGCCTGCGCCAGCTGACCAGCCACGAGGCGGGAGACTTCAACCCGCGCTGGGCTCCCGACGGCCGGTCGCTCTACTTCCTCTCCACGCGCTCCGGCTCGTCGCAGGTCTGGCGCCTGCCGCTCGACGGCGGTGAGCCGACGCAGGTCACGCGCCTGCCGCTCGACGTCGGCAACCTGACCGTCTCGGCCGACGGAGCGCGCCTCGCCTTCTCGCTCGACGTCTATCCGGACTGCCCGACGGTCGCCTGCAGCGCCGATCGCGTCGCCGCCGAGGAGAAGCGGGTGAGCACCGGCAAGACCTACGACCGGCTCTTCGTCCGGCACTGGGACAGTTGGGGGGACGGCCGCCGCTCGCACCTCTTCGTCCTGCCGACCGCCGGCGGCGACCCGGTCGACGTGATGAAGGGGATGGACGCCGACGCGCCGTCGAAGCCGTTCGGCGGCAGCGAGGAGTTCACCTTCACGCCGGATGGTGCTTCGCTGGTCTTCTCCGCGAAGGACGTGGGGCGCGAGGAGGCCTGGTCGACCGACTTCGATCTCTACCTGGCCCCGATCGACGGCGCGAAGGCGCCGCGTTGCCTGACCGAGAAGAACGCCGCCTGGGACACCCAGCCGGTCTTCTCGCCGGACGGCAAGCGGCTGGCCTACCTCGCCATGTCACGCCCCGGGTTCGAGGCCGATCGCTACCGGGTGATGGTGCGCGAGGGGATCGACGGCGCGGAGCGTGAGCTCGCGCCCGCGTGGGACCGCTCGCCGGGTGCGATCTTCTGGTCGGCCGACGGCAAGACGCTCTACGCGGTGGCCAACGACGTCGGGCAGAACACGATCTTCGCCCTCGACGCGACGAGCGGCGCGGTCCGTTCGATTTACGCCAACGGCAATGCGGGCGGCGTGCAGCTTGCCGGTTCCGGCAAGCTGCTCTTCTCGCTCGACCACCTCAAGTCGCCGGCCGAGCTCTACACGATCGGCGTCGATGGCTCCGGGCTGCGGCAGATCACGGCGATCAATCGCGAGCGCCTCGCCCAGGTGCGGCTCGGCGAGCCGGAGCAGATGAGCTTCAAGGGGGCGGGCGACGAGACCGTCTACGCCTACATCGTCAAGCCGGTCGACTTCGATCCGGCGAAGAAGTACCCGGTGGCGTTCCTCATCCACGGCGGGCCGCAGGGTTCGTTCGGCAACGACTTCCACTACCGGTGGAATCCGCAGACCTACGCCGGGCGCGGCTACGCGGCGGTGATGGTCGACTTCCACGGGTCGACCGGGTACGGCCAGGCGTTCACCGACGCGATCCGCGGCGACTGGGGCGGCAAGCCGCTCGTCGACCTGCAGAAGGGCCTGGCGGCGGCGCTCAAGGCCTACCCCTGGATGGACGGCGAGCGCGTCGCCGCGCTCGGCGCCTCGTATGGCGGCTACATGATCAACTGGATCGCCGGGGCGTGGCCGGATCGCTTCCGCTGCCTGGTCACCCACGACGGCAACCTCGACGAGCGTTTCGCCTACTACGCCACCGAGGAGCTCTGGTTCCCGGAGTGGGAGCACGGCGGCACGCCGTGGGGCAATCCGGCTGGCTACGCCAAGCACAATCCGGTCGACCTGGTGAAGAACTGGAAGACCCCCGTGCTGGTCGTCCACGGTGGGAAGGACTACCGCGTCGTCGACACCGGCGGCATCGCCACCTTCACCGCCGCGCAGCGCAAGGGGATCCCCTCGAAGCTCCTCTACTTCCCGGACGAGAACCACTGGGTGCTCAAGCCGCAGAACTCGATCCAGTGGCACGACACCGTGCTCGACTGGCTCGACCAGTGGACCAAGGGCGGTCCGGCGAACTGATCGCCGCACCTCGTTCGCGAGGTCCCCGGGGCCGTCGGCGCACCGCGCCGGCGGCCCTTTCCGTCTCTACCCGAGATAGATCGCGGCGAGCGCCGTGCGGCGGCGGCGGAAGAGCAGGCCGACGAGGTGCGGGGCGGTAAAGAGGGTGTAGGCGGCAAGCATCTGGGCGGCCGAGGCGCCGAGCAGCGGGATGAAGCCGAGCAGGAGGGAGGCGAGCTTGCTCGCCAGGACCAGGCCGGTCACGAGCAGGGTCGTGCGCAGCCCTTCGATGCCGGTCTCGATCATCGCGCGCAGATGGAGGTCGAGGCGGAACGACAGCCAGCCGCTCTCGTAGACCCCGGTCGCACCGAGGCCGAAGAGGGAGATCGGGGTGGCGATCGCCAGACCGAGCAGGAGGAGAGCCGCGCAGCTCCAGCCGGCCTGGCCGGTCACCATGGCCAGGAGCGTGCAATGCGAGAGCGAGAGGAGCGCGGCGAGCGGAAGCAGCGAGGTGAGGCTGACGCCGAAGGCCCAGAACCACTCGCGCAGCCGTTCGATCGGATGGACGAAGTCGGGCCAGTCCGGTAACTCGGTCTCGCCCTCGGCCGTGGTGCGGACGATGGCGAAGAGCAGCGCCGGCATCAGGAGCGCGACGACGAGGCGTGGCATCAGTGTGCCGAGGGCGAGCAGGCGCGAGCTCCTGGTGACGAGGTCGAGCACCGTCATCAGTGCAGCGTAGGTGACGGTGAGGTACAGGCCGAGGCCGCGGAAGGGATAGCCGAGGGCGGCGGAGAGCGGGTAGGGGGCTTCGAGTCCGCGCTCGCGGGCCCGTGCCGGTGCGGTCGCCGGCGCCTCGGCGACGAGCGGCAGGGCCCGTTCGCCGCAGAGCCGGCAGAAGAGCAGTCGGTGCCCTTCGTCGATGCAGGCGGGGCAGAGCGGCGCGCCGCAGCCGTCGCAGCGGAACTCCGCGGCGCGCTCCGGGTGCGTGCGACAGGCCGTCGGGGTCGCGGGCCGGGCATCGCCCGACGGTCGAGCGGGGCCGCGCGGTGCCGACGCGTTCACCATTCGCCTCGCTCTCGGCCGTTTCAGTCCAGTCGCGGCGGATTCGCCGCCGGCCAGTAGGCGTTCTCGCAGTAGTCGCGCACCATGCGATGCGAGGAGAAGGTCGGCGTGATCGTGCCGATGGCCCGCCGCATCCGCTCGACCCAGCCGACCGGCACGCCGTGCCCGTCCCGCTCGTAGTAGAGCGGGACGATCTCCTCTTCGAGCAGCCGATAGAGCGCCAGCGCGTCGTCGCGGTCGCGCTGCCACTCGTCGTCGGCCTGCGAGAGGCTGCGGATGGTCCACCCGTTCGTGCCGTCGGCCCCCTCGGGCCACCAGCCGTCGGCGATGCTGCAATTGAGCGCGCCGTTCATCGCCGCCTTCATGCCGCTCGTGCCGCTCGCCTCGAGCGGCGGGCGCGGCGTGTTGAGCCAGACGTCGACGCCCTGGACGAGCATCCGCCCGACCCGCATGTCGTAGTCCTCGATGAAGAAGACCCGCCCGCGCAGCTCTTCGGAGCGCGAGAGCTGGAAGATGTGCTGGATCAGCTCCTGGCCGGCGCGGTCGGCCGAGTGCGCCTTGCCGGCGAAAACCACTTGCACCGGCCGCGCGCTGTCGCGCAGCATCAGGCGGAGGCGGTGGAGGTCGGTGAAGAGGAGGCTCGCCCGCTTGTAGGTGGCGAAACGGCGCGCGAAGCCGAGGGTCAGCGCATCGACGTCGAACGCACCCTCGAGAGCGCGCAGCTCCTCCGGCGCCACGCCGTGGCGGGCGAACTGGGTGCGCAGGCGCGAGCGGGCAAACCGCGCCAGCCGCGCCTTCTGCGCCTGGTGCGCCTCCCAGAGATCGACATCGGGAACGGCGCTCAGCCGCTCGGGCAGGGAGGTCTCGTCGACCGCCTGGCGCCAGTCGTGGCCCAGCCAGCGTGCCAGCAGCCCCTGCATCTCGGTGCCGAGCCAGGTGAACGGGTGCACGCCGTTGGTCACCGCCGTCACGCCCTGCGGCGCCCCGTCGCCGGCGAGGAGGTGGCGCCACATCCGCTGCGCCACGTCGGCGTTGATCTTCGAGACGCCGTTGACGAAGCAGGAGGAGCGGATCGACAGCGCCGTGAGGTTGAAGTTCTGGTGCGGCGCTCCGTGGTCGGCATTGCCGAGCGCGGTGAGCTGCTCGAGCGGCAGCCCGGTGAGGTCGACCCAGGGGGCGAGGTACTTGCGCGCCACCTGCGGCTCGAACTGTTCGTTGCCGGCCGGCACGGGGGTGTGCGTCGTGAAGATCGTACGGCGTCGCAGCTCGGCCATCGCCTCGAGCGGGTCCGCCTTCCGCTCCTCGACGAGCTCGCGCAGGCGTTCGAAGACGAGGAAGGCGCTGTGCCCCTCGTTGAGATGCCAGACGGTCGGTTCGATCCCGAGGGCGCGCAGCGCTCGCACTCCGCCGACCCCGAGAACCATCTCCTGGGCGAGCCGCATGTCGCGCCCGGGCGTGTAGAGGATGCTGCCGATCGGACGGTCGGCCGGGTCGTTCTGGGGCACGTCGGTGTCGAGCAGGAGCAGCGGCACGCGGCCGACCTGCGCCACCCAGACCTTGGCGTACACCTCGCGGCCGGGGAACGGAACGCTGACGATCACCTCCCGGCCGGTGTGGCTGGCGGCCGGGCGCAGCGACAGCCGCCCGAAGTCGTACTCCGGGTAGATGTGCTGCTGGCGACCGTCCGGGTCGATGTTCTGCATGAAGTAGCCGTGGTGGTAGAGCAGGCCGACGCCGACCAGGGGCACGCCGATGTCGCTGGCGCTCTTCAGGTGATCGCCGCACAGGACGCCGAGCCCGCCGGAATAGAGCGCCAGGCTCTGGTGCAGGCCGAACTCCATCGCGAAGTAGGCGAACGGTCCGCCGTCATGCCCGGGGTGCTGGCGCCGGAACCAGGTGTCGGCATCGGGGGCGATATAGCGCTCGAACTCCTGGGCCACGCTCTCGTAGAGGTTGACGAAGGTGGTGTCCTCGTGGAGCTCGGGCCAGCGGCTGCGATCGAAGCTGAGGAGCATCTGGACCGGCGTGCGGTACATCGCCCAGGCCCGCGAGTCGATCGCCGCGAAGAGCCGGCGGGCGCGCGGCGTCCAGGTCCACCAGTAGTTGTACGCCATGTCGTAGAGCCGGCGGAACTCGCGCGGCAGCTCGATGGCGGCGATGTGGAGCGTGGGGATCTGCATGAAAGGTCCTCGGTGAAATCAGGCCGCGGCAAGGCGACCCAGGTGAGAAAAGAGGTGCGGCTCGCCGACCCCGGGTGAGCGCTGGGGCCGCCTCACGCCGGATTCCTCTCGACGATCGACGTGACGGGCGCCTCGCCGCGCTCTTCGCCCGGGTAGAGCGAGAGCGGCAGGAGTCGTTCGGGATTCTTCTTCAGTGCGGTGGCGAGCTCGCGAGCGAGCGCGCGGGCGAGGGTGTCGTTCTCGCCGTTGCCCTGGCGCGGCTGCATCACCCAGCCGCCGGCCATCATGCCGTGTCCGCCGCCCTTGCCGCGACGGCGCAGCAGGCGCCGCATCAGGTTGCCGGCGTCGGCGCGCGGGTTGGACGTGCGGATCGACAGGTAGATCCGGTCGCCGTGCGCGCCGGTACAGAGCGACCAGGTCTTGCCTTCGAGGCGCAGCAGGAGATCGGCGATCTCGGGAACGATGTCCGGCTGGTCGACCGGGCCGAGGTGCGAGACGACGAGCGTGCCGACCGATTCGAGGCTCTCCAGGGCGCGGTGCAGGTTGCGAAAGTAGGCGAGCGGCAGCCGGGCATGCTGGATGCGGGCGAGCATGCGCTTGTCGATGCGCGGCAGCAGCAGGTCGTGGACGGCGTGGTCGGGTCCGGCGGACTCGCGACCGAAGTCCTGCGTCTCGGCCTGCAGGGCGTAGACGAGAGCGGTCGCCTGGCGGCGCGTCGGCTGGTGTCCGCTGGCGAGCAGATATTCGGTGAGGATCGTCGCCGTGGCGCCGTAGTCGCGGCGCACGTCGACGAAAGGGCAGCCCAAGGTCGCCTTGCGCAGCGGATGGTGGTCGATCACCACGTGCGGAGCGAGCTGCGACGGGAGCTGGTTGTTGCCGGTCCGCGGCTGACTGTCGACCAGGCCGAAGTGGTCGAACGACCGCCAGTCGATGGTGCGCAGGTGAACGAGCTCGAGGCCGAGGGTGCGGACGACCTCGCGATTCTCGGCGCGACCGATCATGCCGCCGTACGCGATGGTGACGTGCCGCCGGAACACCTGCCGCAGCAGGCGGGCGAGCAGCGCCATCGAGGTGAGGGCGTCAGGGTCCGGGTTGTCGTGGGTGAGAACCAGCCACCGTGCCCCGGCCGAGGTCTGATGAACGTACTGGCTGAAGGCCTCGAACCTCAGCCGAGTGAGGTCGTCACTCATGGGCCGCGCGGATTCTAGCAGGGAGCCGTCCGTCCCCTCGGCGGGAGCGTCGTTCGGCTCGGGCTATACTGCTCGTGCTTCTCTTCCCTGGGTGGCGAACGCCGATGAAGGTGCTCTTCCTCTCCCCTGGCTATCCGAGCGAGATGCCGCACTTCGTGCGCGGCCTGAGCGAGGTCGGCGCCGCCGTTCTGGGCGTCGGCGATCAGCCGACCTCCGCGCTGCCGGAGCTCACCCGACGACAGCTCGCCGGCTACCTGCAGGTGGCTTCGCTGTGGGACGAGGCCGCCGTCGTCGCGGCGATCCGGGACTGGCCCGAAGCGGCGGACGTCGAGCGGGTGGAATGCCTGTGGGAGCCCGGAGTGGTCCTCGCCGCTCGCCTGCGGGAAGCCCTCGGCGTGACGGGCCTCGATGTCGCCGGGGCGCTGCGCTTCCGGAACAAGGAGCTGATGAAGCAGACGCTCGACGCCGCCGGAATTCGCACCCCGCGCCATGCGGCGGCGACGACGGTGGCCGAGGTCTGGTCCGCGGCGGAGCGGCTCGGCTTCCCGGTGATCGTCAAGCCGATCGCCGGCGCCGGCTCGGCCGACACCTACCGCGTCGACGACGCCGACGCTCTGCGCGAGGTGCTGCCGCGCCTGCGCCACGTCGCCGAAGTGAGCGTCGAGGAGTTCGTCGACGGCGAGGAGTACACGTTCGACACGGTGTCGATCGACGGCGAGCCGGCCTTCCACAGCATCGCCTGGTATCGGCCACGACCCTTGGTGGCGCGGAGCGAAGAGTGGATCAGCCCGCAGGTCGTCTGCCTGCGCGACCCCGACCTGCCGCAGCTCGCCGGTGGCGTCGCGATGGGGCGCGCGGTGCTGCGGGCCCTCGGCTTCGGCAGCGGCTTCACCCACATGGAGTGGTATCGCAAGCGCGACGGCGAAGTGGTCTTCGGCGAGATCGGCGGGCGTCCTCCGGGGGCGCATCAGGTCGACCAGATGAACTACGCCTGCGATCTCGACATCTTCCGCGGTTGGGCCGAGGCGGTCTGCCTCGGCCGCTTCACCCAGGCGGTCGAGCGGCGCTACCACGTGGCGACGATCTTCAAGCGCGCGCAGGGTGTGGGGCGGATCCGCCGCATCGAAGGGCTCGAGGCACTGCGCCAGCGCTGCGGCGCGTCGATCGTCTGGGAGAACCTCCTCCCGCTCGGCGCGCCACGCCGCGACTGGCGGCAGACGCTGGTTTCCGACGGTTTCGTCGTCCTGCGTCATCCCGATCTTTCGACCACCCTGGCGATGGCCGACGCCGTCGGCACCGATCTCACCCTGTTCGCGAGCTGACCGCCATGCGCCACGTCGTCTTCGTCGCCCCGTTCTTCCTCGACACCACCCTGCGCTTCGTCGATGCCGTCGCGGATCTCGCCGACGTGCGCCTCTCCCTGGTCAGTCAGGATCCGCTCGAGAAGCTTCCAGACGGGTTGCGGAGCAAGCTCGCCGCGCACTGGCGGATCGACGACGGCCTGGCGGCGGGGCAGATTGCCGGCGCGGTCGAGGCGCTGGCGCGCCGGCACGGCCCGGTCGAGCGACTCCTCGGTGCGCTCGAGCAGCTCCAGGTGCCGCTCGGCGAGGTCCGCGACGCGCTGGGGATCTCCGGCATGGGCGCCGAGACGGCGCGCAACTTCCGCGACAAGGCCCGGATGAAGGAGGTCCTGCAGGCCGCCGGGGTGCCGTGCGCGCGCCATGCTCGGCTTCGCGACGAAGCAGAGGCTTGGCGCTTCGTCGGCGACGTGGGCTATCCGGTGGTGTTGAAGCCGGTTGCCGGCGCGGGGGCCGCGTCGACGTTCCGTGTGGCGTCGGGCGACGAGCTTCGCGCGGCGCTCGCCGCGAATCCGCCGGGTGCGGGGCGGGAGGTGGTGGCGGAGGAGTTCGTGGTCGGCGACGAGCACTCGCTGGACACCGTCTCGCTCGCCGGCACGGCGGTCTGGCACTCGATCTCGGAGTACACGCCGGCGCCGCTCACCGTGGTGGAGAATCCCTGGATCCAGTGGACCGTGCTCCTGCCGCGCGAGATCGACGATCCGCACTTCGACGCGATCCGCCGGATCGGCAGCTCGGCGCTCACCGCCCTGGGCATGGGGACCGGACTGTCGCACATGGAGTGGTTCCGCCGCCGCGACGGCTCGGTCGTCGTCTCTGAGGTCGGGGCACGTCCGCCCGGGGCGCAGATCGTCTCGTTGATCTCCTATGCGCACGACCTCGACTTCTACCGGGCCTGGGCGCGGCTGATGGTCGACGAGAGCTTCGCCCCTCCCGAGCGCCGTTTCGCCGCGGGTGCCGCGTACTTCCGCGGGCAGGGGAGCGGTCGCGTGCGCGCCGTGCACGGCCTCGACGTGGCGCAGCGCGAGCTCGGCAGCCTGGTCGTCGAAGCGAAGCTGCCGCAGGTCGGACAAGTCGCCTCGCCGAGCTACGAAGGTCAGGGATACGCCATCTTCCGCCACCCGGAGACCGCCGTGGTCCGCCGGGCGCTCGCCCGGGTGGTGCAACTGGTGCGCGTCGAGCTCGGCTGACCGCCGGGCCGGGCGCCTTCGAACGAGGTGCTGTTGCCGTGAACGTGCTCTTCCTCTCGCCCGGCTATCCGACCGAGATGAACTACTTCGCCCGTGCCCTGGCACGGACCGGAGCGACGGTGTTCGGCCTCGGCGATCAGCCGCACGGCGCCCTGCCGGAGGCGGTGCGCGAACACGTCGCCTTTCACCTTCAGGTGCCGGATCTTTGGGACGAGCCGGCGGTGGAGGCCGCGGTGCGGGCACTGGCCGCCCGGCACCGGCTCGATCGCGTCGAGTGCCTCTGGGAGCCCGGCATGCTGCTCGCCGCGCGCCTGCGCGAGGCCCTCGGCCTGCCCGGAATGACCGTGGCGGAGACCCTGCCCTTCCGCGACAAGGAGCTGATGAAGCAGGCGCTCGAGGCGGCCGGCGTGCGAACGCCGCGCCACGCGCGCGCCGCGAGCGCGGCGGAGGTGCGTGCGGCGGCCGAACGCCTGGGCTTCCCGTTGATCGTCAAGCCGATCGCCGGGGCCGGCTCGGCCGACACCTACCGGGTCGCGTCGGCCGAGGAGCTCGACGAGGTGCTGCCGAAGATCCGCCACGTCGCCGAAGTGAGTGTCGAGGAGTACGTCGACGGCGAGGAGTACACCTTCGACACGATCTGCGCCGGTGGCGAGATCCTCTTCGCCAGCTCGAGCTGGTATCGCCCGAAGCCGCTCGTGGGACGCAGCGAGGAGTGGATCAGCCCGCAGACCGTGACCCTGCGCGACCTGAGCTCGCCGGGACTGGTCGCGGGGCGCGAGCTCGGACTCCGGGTGCTCGCTGCCCTCGGCTTCCGCACCGGCTTCACTCACATGGAATGGTTCCTCACGCCGCGCGGCGAGGCGGTCTTCGGCGAGATCGGCGCCCGGCCGCCCGGGGCGCGCTCGGTCGACACGATGAACTACTGCTGCGACAACGACGTCTACGCCGGATGGGCCGAAGCCGTGGTCCACGGCAGGCTCCACCGCACCTTCGAGCGGCGGTTCAACTCGGCGGTCATCTTCAAGCGGGCGCGCGGCCACGGCAGGATTCGTCGGGTCGACGGGTGGGAGCGCCTCCGCTCCGAGCTCGGAGCGGCCATCGTCGGCCACGATCTGTTGCCGGTCGGCGCGTACCGGCGCGACTGGAAGCAGACCTTGCTCTCGGACGGATGGGTCTTCGTGCGCCACCCCGATCTCGCGACGCTCTGCGCCATCGCCGATCGCGTCGGCAGCGAGCTCCATCTCTTCTCCGAGTAGCGCAGCCCGGTTTTCCTCCACGACGCAGTTCGGTTCATCGCGGTAAGCTCCGCCGTCTGAACACGAACCCAGGGCACGCGGCGCGGCACCGATGCGGCGCGTGCAGCGGAGAGCTCCATGGCCAGAACGCCTCTGTTCCGTCGTCTGCAGCGTGCATTCGCCTTGGCTCGCCTCGCCGAGCAGCGCGGCGAACCCGAGACCGAGCTCGTCGAGCGCCTTGCCGAAGCGCGCACGACGGCATTCTCCCGGCGCGAGGTCTTGGCGGTAGGCGGCTTCGCGGCGGCGGGCATCGCCCTCGGTGGACGGTGGATCGGAGCGGCGCCCGCGGCACCGGCGATGGGAGAGGTGGCGATCGTCGGGGCGGGTGTCGCCGGGCTCACGGCGGCCCACCGCCTCGTCCAGGCGGGGGTGTCGGCGCGGATCTACGAGGCCCAGGAGCGCGTCGGCGGCCGGATGCTCTCGCTGCGCCGCGCCTTTCCCGAAGGTCAGGTGTGCGAGCTCGGCGGCGAGCTGGTCGACACCAATCACACGGCGCTGCGTGGTCTCTGCGGCGAGCTGGGGCTCGAGCTCGACGACTTCACCCGCGACGATCCGGCGGTCTCGCGGGATGTCTGGTACTTCGACGGGCGGAGGATTCGCGACGCGGAGATCGTCGCCGCGTTCCGGCCGATCGCGCGCCAGATCGAAGCCGCCTGGGCGGCGCTGTCGGGAGAGGACGTCACGCAGGCGTCGCCGAACGGCGGCGAGACGGTCGACCGCCAGTCGATCGCCGAGTGGCTCGAGAAGGCGGGCTGCTCGGGTTGGCTCTATCGCCTGCTGGAAGTCGGTTACGTGACCGAGTTCGGGCTGGAGATCGACCGGCAATCGGCCTGGAATCTGCTCTCGATGATCTCGACCGAGCCGGGAGCGTTCGAGATCTTCGGCGAGAGCGACGAGCGCTTTCACATCCGCGGCGGCAACGACCAGGTGCCGCTGCGCCTCGCCGAAGGTCTCGGCGAGCGGATCGAGCGTGGCCACCGCCTCGAGGCGCTCACCCAGCGCAGCGACGGTCGTTTCGAGCTCACCTTCCGAACCGGCGAGAGCAGCAAGGTCGTGGCGGCCGAGCGGGTGGTGCTCGCCCTGCCCTTCACGCTGCTGCGACAGGTCGACCTGCGAATCGACCTGCCGGAGGTCAAGCGTCGGGCGATTACCGAGCTCGGCATGGGCATGAACGCCAAGGTGATGGTGGGCTTCGACGATCGCCTCTGGCGAACGCGCGGGCGCTCCAACGGCAGCGTGCTGACCGACCTGCCGTTCCAGCTCTCCTGGGAGTCGACCCGGCTGCAGCCGGGGCGCGGGGGGATCGTCGTCGCCTACAGCGGCGGTCTGCGCGGCCTCGAGGTAGGGCAGGGGACGCCGGCCGAACAGGCCCGCGCCTTCGCGCGCGAGTACGACCGCCTCTTCCCCGGCGTGGCCGCGAAGCGCAACACCGAAGCGCGCTTCCACTGGCCGACCCATCCGTGGACGCTCGGCTCCTACGCCTGTTACCTGCCCGGGCAGTGGACGGGGATCCGCGGCGCCGAAGGTGCCCGCGTCGGTGCGCTGCACTTCGCCGGCGAGCACACCTCGCTCGACTTCCAGGGCTACATGGAGGGGGGCTGCGAGTCGGGCGAACGCGTCGCCGGTGAGATCCTCACCGACCTCGGGCGCTCCAAGCTGCCGGCCGGAGGGTGAGGCCGCGGGCCGGCGCCGGAGGCTTCAGAGGAAGATCTTGCCCGGATTGAGGATCCCGCGAGGATCGAAGCTGCGCTTGATCGCGCGCATCAGGTCGATCGCCACGGGTGCGTGGCGCTGCGGCAGATAGCGACGCTGGGTCCAGCCGACGCCGTGCTCGCCGGTGATCGAGCCCCCCAGCTCGAGCACGGCGGCGAAGAGCTCGGCCTCCGCGGCGTCGCGCCGCGCCTCCCAGAGGGATTCCGGCAGGTCGCCTTGCAGGAGGTTGACGTGCAGGTTGCCGTCGCCCGCGTGTCCGTAGCAGATGGCGCGGATCCCCTGGCGAGCCGCCGCCCGACGAGCCGCGCGGACCAGCAGAGCCAACGCCGCGCGCGGCACGACGGTGTCGCACTCCTTGTACACCGATCGATGCTTGACCGCCTCGCCGACGCGCCGGCGGATCGCCCAGAGCCGATGCTGGTCGGCGCTGTCCTGGGCCACCAGGGCGTCGCGTCCGCCGAGCGAGATCGCCAGCTCCTCGATGCCCGCCGCTTCGACGAGCAGCGCCTCGTCGTCATCGCCGTCGAGCTCGACGAGCAACATCGCCGCCTGGCCGACGAGGCTCCCCGGCAAGGGCGTGAGCTCCGAGACCGCCTGCAACGCTCCCTCCTCGACCAGCTCGCAGGCGGCCGGAGAGAAGCCTGCGCGGAAGATCGCGGCGACCGCTCCGGCCGCGCCCTCGAGCTCGGCGAAGGGCAGGATCATGGTCAGCGAGGCGCGCGGCTTGCCGATCAGCCGCAGCGTGGCCGCGGTGAGCACCGCGAGCGTACCTTCCGAGCCGATCAGCAGTTGCGTCAGGTCGTAGCCGGCGACGTCCTTGCGATTCCTCCCGCCGGTCGCCAGGAGCGTGCCGTCGGCGAGCACCGCCTCGAGCCCGAGGACCCACTTGCGGGTCGTGCCGTACTTGCACGAACGCGGTCCGGCCGAGTCCTCGGCGAGATTGCCGCCGAGCAGGCAACTCTCGCGGCTCGCCGGGTCCGGCGGGTAGAAGAGGCCGAGCTCCTCGACGCGCGTCTGGAGGTCGGCGACCACGACCCCGGTCTCGGCGTCGACGGTGAGGTTCTCGCGGTCGATGGCGCGCACGCGGGTGAGGCGTTCGAGCGACAGCACGATCCCCCCGGCCGCCGGCAGGGCGCCACCGGACAGGCCGGTGCCGGCGCCGCGCGGGACGATCGGCAGCCGCTCGGCGTGCGCCAGCGCGAGCACGGCCTGCACCTGGGCGACGTCGACTGGCAGCGCCGCTGCGGCCGGAAGGAAACAGAGGCTCTCGGTTTCGTCGCGCCCGTAGCGGTCGCGGCTGACCTCGTCGCAGCGCAGGCCATCCGGTCCGAGGATCTCGGTCAGACGCTCGAGGTGCGTGGCTTGCGGCACGACCAGCCCGAGGGCGGTCGGGTCGAGGGGGGGGCGGCCGCTCATGGCTGGAGATAGCGGAGCAGCAGGGTGGCGGTGCCGAGGAAGGACATGAAGCCTCCGACGTCGGTGGCGGTGGTGACGAAGATCGAGCTGCCGAGGGCGGGGTCGAGCTGGAGTCGGCGGAGCAGCAGCGGCACCGAGGCGCCGAAGAGGCCGGCAACGGTGAGGTTTACCGTCTCGGCGAGCAGCAGGATGGCGCCGAGTACGACGTTCCCTTCCCAGAGCCAGGCCACGGAGCCAAGCACGAGGCCGGTGGCGAGCCCGTTCATCAGGCCGACGGCGGTCTGTCGGCCGACGACGCGCATGGTGCGTCGCAGGTCCATCTCGCCGAGGGCGAGCCCGCGGACCATCACGGTGAGGGTCTGCGTCCCGGCGTTGCCGCCCATGCCGGCGACGATCGGCATGAACATCGCGAGCACCGCGTACTTCTCGATCGTGCCGAGGAAGAGGCCGACGACGCTCGCCGCCATGAAGGCCGTCGCGAGGTTGACCAGCAGCCAGGGCAGGCGCAGGCGCACCGAGCGCGCCGGCGCGGTGGCCAGGCTCTCCTGGGTGTCGAGGTTGGCCAGGTGGTAGAGGTCTTTGGTCGCGGCCTCTTCCACCACGTCGAGCACGTCGTCGACGGAGATCGAGCCGACGAGTCGTCCGTCCTCGTCGATGACCGGCACCAGCAGCAGGTCGTAACGCGAGAAGACCCGGGCGACCTCGTCTTCCGGCGTGTCGACGCGGACCGTCACCACCTCGCGGTTCATGATCTCGCGGAGCGGTCGGTGCGGCTCGGCGGTGACCAGATGCCAGAGGTTGACGATCCCGAGCAGGTGGCGGCGTTCGTCGGTGACGTAGAGATAGAACAGCCGGCGCTCCTCGGCGAGGCGGCGCAGGCGCTCGACCGCCTCGGCGACCGACAGGTCGGCGGGGAAGGGCGGCAGGTCGGGGCTCATCAGCCCGCCGGCGGTCTGCGGCCCGTAGCGAAGGAGGTTCCCCACCCGGGTGGCGAAGGCCGGCTCGAAGCGCTCGAGCAACGTCTCGCGGCGTTCGTCGGGGAGGATCTGCAGGAGGTCGACCACGTCCGAGGGTGGGAGGCGCGACAGCAGACCGTCGACGAGCTCGTCGGAGGCGGAGGAGAGGACGAGCCGCTGCGTCTCCTCATCGAGCTCGCGCAGTGTCCGTGCGGCCAGGTTGAGCTCGAGGAGGGCCTCGAGAAGCCGCTCCTGCTCGCCCGGCGGGAGCTGCGCGAAGAGCTGCGCGATGTCGGCCGGATGCAGGCGCAGCAGCAGTCGTTTGGCCTGCTTGGCGTACGCCGGTTCTCGCAGCAGACGCAGGAGCAGACGCTGCCGCTGTCCGCGAGCTAGCGGCTCGGAGCGCAAGGTGCGCAGCGTCCGCATGGTGGCGAGCGGCGAGGCGGAGGGCGGCATCGGCAAGATGATAGGATGAATTGATTACACGATGATTCAAGAGCTCTTTCGCCTCGGCCCTCTCGTCATCAGCCCCTTCGGCGTTCTCATGGTGGCGGCGTTTCTCGTCGCCTACTGGGAGTTGCTGCGCAATCTCCGCCAGGCGCGCCTCGGCGACGAAGAGGACGCCAGCGCGATCCTCTTCGCTGCCGGGATCGGCGGCATCGTCGGCGCCAAGGTCTACTACGCGGCGCTCTACGCCGACTGGCACCTGCTCTTCTCGCGCTCCGGCCTCGTCTGGTACGGCGGCTTCGCGCTGGGAACGGCGGCGGTCCTCTGGGTGGCGTTTCGTCGCCGTCTCCCCGGCTGGCGTCTCGCGGACGCCGCCGCGCCGGGATTGGCGCTCGGTTACGGCGTCGGCCGCATCGGCTGCTTCCTCGTCGGCGACGACTACGGCCGACCGACCGATCTGCCGTGGGGGATCAAGTTCGCCAACGGCCTGCCGCCGACCGAGGCCGGATACCTCCGCTCGGAGTTCGGCGTCCCGTTGCCGGCCTCGATCCCGGACTCGCAGTTGCTCGCGGTGCACCCGACGCAGCTCTACGAGACCGCGGCCGGACTGCTCATCTGGTGGATCGGCCGTCGCCTCCTCGCCCGTGGGCTCCCTTCAGGCGTCACCGCGCTCGTCGTGCTCTCGCTGCTGGCCGTAGAGCGTTTCGGCGTCGAGCTGGTGCGTGCCAAGGACGATCGCTTCCTCGGTCCGTTCACGCTCGCCCAGGCGATTGCCGCGACGATCTTCGTGGCGAGCCTGCTGCTGATCCGCAGCCGGCGACGCGCGGTCGGAGCGTGATGGGCGCCGACGAGCCGCTCGATCTGCTGGTGGTGGGCGCCGGCCCGACCGGCCTCTCGACAGCCGCTGCGGCGCTCGCCGCCGGGCTCTCGGTGCGGGTGGTCGATCGCGGGGCGATCACCGACTCGATCCAGCGCTTCCCGACCGACGTCGTCTTTTTCAGCACGCGCGAGCGGCTGGCGATCGCCGGGGTGCCGTTCGCCATTCCGGAAGAGAAGCCGACACGACGCCAGGTTCTTGCCTACTACCGGGCGGTCGCCTCGTCGCTCGGCATCCCCCTGGCCTTGCACGAGGAGGTGGTGGGGATCGAACGGGACGGCGCCGAGCTCGTCGTTCGCGGGCGGCGCCGCGGGGGTGAGACGCAGCGGCGGGCGCGCGCCGTCGCTCTCGCGGTCGGCTATTTCGACACGCCGCGTCGACTCGGCGTGCCCGGGGAAGCGGCCTCCTGGGTCCGCCATCGCTACGTCGAGCCCTACGCGCACTTCGGCGAGCGGGTGTTGATGGTCGGGGGCGGCAACTCGGCAGCCGAGGCGGCGCTCGACCTCTGGCGCTCCGGTGCCCGCGTGCTGCTGGTGCATCGCGGTCCGGCACTCAAGGCGACGGTCAAGTACTGGCTCCGCCCGGATGTCGAGAATCGGATCGCCGAAGGGTCGATCGAGGCTCGGTTCAGCACGCGGGTGACCGCCTTCGAGGACGGCGCCGTCCGGCTGGAAGGCCCGGCCGGGGAGGAGCGCATCGAGGTCGACGCGGCGTACGTCCTGGCGGGCTACGAGCCGGACTTCGCGCTCGTCCGCGCCGCCGGGGTGACGATCGACCCGACGACCGGCGTGCCGCGCTTCGATCCGACGACCTGCGAGAGCGATGTTCCGGGGATCTTCATCGTCGGCACGCTCCAGGCGGGCTTCGCGACCCACTCGATCTTCATCGAGAGCTCGCGGGAGCACGGCCCGCGGCTCGTCCAGCACCTCGCCTCCCGACTCGGCCCCCGGTCCCGTCGGGATCTGGCCTGAGACTTGCTAAGCCCACAGGTGAACCGGAGGGCGACCTCCGCCATCCTAGGAGTCACGAGATGAGCGACCTCCAGAGACCGCGCCGCCCCCTTCTTCCGCTCGCTGCCCTGGCGCTCCTCGTCTGGGCCAGCGTCGCCGGTGCCCAGAGCGCGCCGCCCGTCCGGTCGTTCGGCGAGACCGTCGACGTCCGCGTGGTGAACCTCGAGGCGGTGGTCACCGACAAGGACGGACTGCCGATCACCGGGCTCGAGCCGGGCGACTTCAAGCTCGAGATCGACGGCCGCGAGGTGCCGATCGGCTACTTCACCGAGGTGCGCGGGGGCGATGCCGTGGTCCCGCAGGCGCCGGCGGCCGGTGCCGCCTCGCTCCCCGGAATGCCGAGCCTGGCCCCCGGCACGCCGGTCGGCACGAGCTATCTCGTCTTCATCGACGAGTACTTCTCGGTCGCCCGTGACCGCGACCAGGTCTTGCGTCGCATGGTCGACGACCTGCCTCGCCTGGGGCCGGAGGACCGGATGGCGCTGGTCGCCTTCGACGGCAAGGGTCTGACGCTGCTGTCGAGCTGGTCGGGCTCGCCCTCGGCGCTCGAGCGCGCCTTCCGCACCGCGCTCGGCCGGCCGGCCCTCGGGATCCAGCGGGTCACCGAGCTGCGCACGCTGGAAAACGAGCGACGCGACTTCGTGCGTCTCGGGATGGACTTCGAGAGCTCGGTCGAGGGGCGTCTCGAACCGTTCGAGCTCGACTTCGCGCATCGTCTCGAACGCCAGCTGCAGGGTGCCATCGCGGCGGCCGCGGCCACCCTGCGCGGCTTCGCCGCGCCGCCCGGACGGAAGGTGATGCTGCTGCTCTCCGGCGGCTGGCCGTACGAGGTCGGCGAGTACGCCGCCGGCGACGACTTCCCGCGCTACACGCCCGAGTCGACCCTGTCTCGGGGCACCGAGCTCTATGCGCCGCTCGCCGACACCGCCAACCAGCTTGGCTACACCGTCTATTCGGTCGACGTTCCCGGTCTCGCTTCGCCGGCCGTCGACGCCGAGGTGCGGACCCAGGGCGAGGCGCAGATCAACGGCGGTGTGCACTTCGAGCGCAAGGCGAACATCCAGCAGACGCTTACCCAGATCGCGCGCCAGACCGGCGGCCGCGCTCTGCTCAACTCCCAGCGGCTCGACGCGTTCGTCGTGGCGCAGAGCGACACGCGCTCCTACTACTGGCTCGGGTTCTCGCCGACCTGGAAGGGGGATGACAGCCGTCACCGGGTCAAGTTGTCGGTGCTGCGGCCTGGCCTGCGGCTGCGCACGCGCGACGACTACGTGGACATCTCGCGTCAGCGCGAGGTCTCGATGGCGGTCGAGAGCGGGCTGCTCTTCGGCGCGCCGCCGAGTACCGATCTTCTCGGCCTGGAGCTCGGCGAGACCCAGTCGGGCAAGCGCGGGCGGATGACCCTGCCGTTCACCGTGTCGGTGCCGGGCGATCAGCTCACCTTCGTTCCGGAGGCGGGGAGCCTGGTCGCGCAGCTCGAGCTGCGGGTGGCGGCGATCGACGACCGCGGCGACCGGTCCGAGATCCCGGTGATTCCGATTTCGATCCGCGCCCGGCGTGCCGCTCAGCCGGGGGAGAAGGTCACCTTCCAGAACAGCGTCGAGCTCCGACGGGGCAAGCAGCGCGTCCTCTTCTCGCTCTTCGACCCGCTCTCCGGCCGGATGTTCACCGCCGTTCGCGAGCTCAAGCCCTGAGCCTCCTCTGGGCGCGGCGGCCTCGGCCGCCGCGCCTGCCGTTCCGGGCGCTCGCCCTGCCCGTGCTCCTGTAGACTCTGCCTTCGAGGACCCCACACGATGCTTCGACGTCCGTTTGTCTGGCTCCCGACGCTCCTGCTCGCCGGAATCTGCTCTCCCGCCTTCGCTGCCGCACCGAAGGCCCCGGAACCGCCGCCGCCGACTCCCGGGTTCGGCGAGTCGATCGAAGTCAACGTCGTCAACGTCGAAGTCTTCGTGACCGACAAGAAGGGCAACCGCATCACCGGGCTGAAGAAGGACGACTTCGAGATCTACGAAGACCGTCGGCCGGTCAAGATCACCAACTTCTTCGCCGTCGAGGGAGGCAAGACGGTGGAGGAGTCGCCCGACCTGATCGCGCCGCTTCCGGCCGCGACCCCCGGTGCGCCGGCCGCTGCCGCCCAGGTGGCGCCGACGCCGGTGGAAGGGTTCGAGGACTCGACGCCCGAGGACCAGCGGCTCCATCTCGTCGTCTACGTCGACAACTTCAACATCCGGCCGCAGAACCGCAATCGCGTCTTCCGCGCCATCCGCGAGTTCCTCACCCGCCAACTGCGGCCCGGCGACCGCGTGATGCTCGTGTCCTACGATCGCTCGTTGCACGTCCGCCGCTCTTTCACCAGCGATCCGCTGCTGATCGCCTCGGCGCTCTTCGAGCTCGAGAACCTCAACGCCTGGGGCGGGCAGGCCGACAACGACCGCCGCGACGCGCTCCAGGAGATCAAGGACTCCGAGGACGCCAACTACGCCGTCGGACGAGCCCGGCAGTACGCCGAGGCACTGTCGAACGACGTGAGCTTCTCGATCGAGGCGCTCAAGGAAGTGGTGGCCGCCCTTGCCGGGCTTGCCGGGCGCAAGGCGGTCCTCTACATCTCCGACGGCATTCCGATGGTCGCCGGCGAGGAGATGTTCCACGCCATCGACCAGAAGTTCCAGCAGGCCGGCAGCTCGCTGCTCGAGGCGCGCAACTACGATGCCTCGCGCCGTTTCAAGGAGATCGTCAACCAGGCCAACACGAACCGGGTGACCTTCTACACGCTCGACGCCGCGGGCCTCCGCGCGCCGACGGCGATCTCGGCCGAGGAGCGCGATCCGAGCACCAGCGGCGTGGTCGACGGCGTCTACTTCGCCAATCTGCAGGCGCCGTTGCAGATGCTCGCCACCGAGACCGGCGGTCGCGCCATCCTGAATTCGAACGACCCGACCTTGCAGCTCGTTCAGGTGGCCGACGACTTCCGCACCTACTACTCGCTCGGCTACACGCCGGCGACCAGCGGCACGGGGCGGTACCACGACATCACCGTGAAGGTGAAGCGCAAGGGCCTCTCCGTCCGCCATCGCGAGGGCTACCGCGACAAGACCGCCGAGGCGCGGATGAGCGACGGCGTGCGGTCGGCGCTCTACTTCGACACGGCGCTCAATCCGTTGCAGGTCACCGTGTCGACCGACGAGCAGAACCGGCGTGACGACGGCAACTACACCGTCGTGGCGGTGGTGCGGATCCCGATCGGCAAGCTGGTGCTGATGCCGGAAGGGGAGACCGGGCGCCAGGTCGCACGAGTGCGGGTCTTCGTCTCGGCGATGGACGAGGAGGGGCGGATGTCCGACGTCCAGCAGCTGCCGGTGCCGATCGCCGTCGAGGCCAAGGACCTGCCGTCGGCGCTGGAGAAGCACTTCGCCTACTCCGTGCCGGTGATCATGCGACCGGGTCCGCAGAAGCTGGCGATCGGCGTGCGCGACGAGCTGGCCTCGAACGGCTCGTTCGTCCTGAGCTACCTGACCGTCGGCGGACGCTGAAGGGAGAGTCGTGATGCGAGCCGTGGAGAAGGCGAGAGCGCTCGGCGAAGCTCTGCTCGGGGTGATGCGCGCCGAGGTCGAGGCGCTGCGTGAGGAGTACCGCCGGGCAGCGGCGCGATTCACCGGGGCGATGGTGATCTTCGGCTTCGCCGCCGGCTTCGCCTTCTGGGCCGTCGGGGCCCTCGCTCTGCTCGCCTTCGAGCTGCTCGCTCGCGAGTTGCCGCGCTGGGGAGCGGCGGCGACGCTGTGCGGCGTCTTCGCGCTGCTCGCCGCGGCTCTCGGCTTCTGGGGGGTGCGCCGCGTGCGCTCGATCGAGCCGCCGCTTGCCACGGCCAGCCGCCACCTCGACGAGCACCTGCGCTGGTGGCAGGAGCGGGTGTTCGATCGTTCCGGAGCCGACCTCACCGACGAGGAGCCGGCGACGCCGGCAGCGCGACTCGAGGGGGAGCGACGATGAGCGAAGCGGTCGGCCGGGCGCGCGCGGAGTTCGAGCGCCAGCTCGTCGAGGCCCGGCAGTCGGTGTCGGCGGAATTCGGCGGCGCGCCGCGCCTCGCGCTCTGGTTCGTCCCGCTCGCCGCCGCAGCTGCCGGGTTCGCGCTCGCCTTGCGTCGGCGACGCCGGCGCCGGCTCACTCGGCCTTCGGGCGCTTGAACACCATCGCGATGTTGTCGGTCGCGCCGGTCTTGAAGTTGACCGAGGTGATCGACACGAGCTCCCAGCCCTCGTCTCCGAGGACGTTGAGCTCCTTGGCGGCATTGGGATCCAACCGGTAGTTCTCGCTCCGGATGTTGATGATCCTGTACTCCCACTTGCCCATCGCCCCACCTCCGGGTTCGACGCGACTGCCGGTTTTGGCGCGATTCTAGCGAATGCGCACGACGACGGCGGCGCCGCGCACCCGAGTGGTCCGCCCCGAAAGCGGCGCGTCGCGCAGCGAGAACTCCAGCGTGCCGAGCGAGCCCGGGATGGCACCTGCCGTGTCGGGCGCGAGATCGGCGTAGCAGGCCGCCAGGTGCTCGATCCGGAGGGGCGGATCGCTCGCGATCTCGGCGACGAAGGTCGAGGCGAAGGGGAGCCACGCACTCGGCAGATCGCTCACCAGATTGCCGAAGCGATCGACGTGGACGACCTGGCCATGGAGCTCGCCGTCGCCGCGCCAGGGTCGCACCCGGTCGATGCGCACGGCGTCGTCGACCTCGTCGCCGAGGGTGTCGAACGCGACTCCGTTGGCGATCGCCGCCGCGAGGGGGGCGAAGCGATCACGGCCATGAAAGGTCGCGCCGGGGGCGGGCCGGTCGAGCGGCAGGGAGACGACGTTTCGTGGCCTGGCGCTCGCCAGCCAGGGGGTCAGCAGGCCGTTGTCCGGTGCGACGAAGAAGTGACCGGCAGCCGCGAGCGCCAGGCGGCGACGCGTCGACCCCACGCCGGGATCGACGACGGCGAGGTGGATCGTCCCGGGCGGGAAGGACGGCGCCGCCGCGGCGAGCAGGAAGCTCGCACGCTCGACGTCGCCGGGCGGGACGGTGTGCGAGAGGTCGACGAGGATCAGTGACGGCGCGAGGTCGAGCAGCGTGCCCTTCACCGCGCCGACGTAGTAGTCGTCGAGACCGAAGTCGGTCAGCAGAGTCACCACGGGCATCGGCGCTACAATCCTCCAGCGTGTCCGGCCGTGCTCTCGCCGTTTTCGCCAAGCCGCCCTTGGCCGGCCAGGTGAAGACACGGCTGATCGGCGATCTTAGCCCCGCGGCCGCCGCCGAGCTCGCCGCGGCGTTCCTCGACGACCTGCTCGAACGGTTGGGACGAGAGCTTCCGCCCGCCGGGGTCGACCTGCGGCTCGCCTGGGCTCTCGCTCCCGGGCAGGGCGTGCCTTCGGCGCCCTGCGAAGCCTTCCTGCAGGAGGGCGAGGATCTCGGCCTCCGCCTGCTCGCGGCCGCAATCCGAATGGCGGGGGAGGGGGCGCTCCCGGTCATCGTCGGGGCCGACCTGCCCGACCTCTCGTCCGAGCTCGTCTCCCAGGCCTTCGTCGAGCTCGAGAGCGGAGCCGACCTCGTCCTCGGTCCGGCGAGCGACGGCGGCTTCTACCTCGTCGGCTTGGGCGCCGCGGCCCGACGCCCCGAGCTCTTCGCGGGCGTGGCGTGGGGCGGCGACGAGGTGCTTTCTCGCACCGTGGCCAACGCACGCTCGCTCGACTTGCGGCTCGTCTGTCTCGCCGAGGCTGCCGACGTCGACCGGCCGGAGGATCTCCCGCCGCTTGCCGCTCGCCTCGCCGCGAGCTCGCGGCACGACCCGACGTTCTGCCCCCGGACGAGGCGAGCGCTCGCCCGGCTCGCGCTTCCGGTTCCGACAGGAGAGGAGAGTTGACGATGCGAGTGCTCACCGCGGCGGCGATGCGCGAGGTCGATCGACGGGCGATCGAAGAGCTCGGGGTTCCGTCGCTCGTGCTGATGGAGAACGCCGCGCTCGGGGTCGTCGAGGCGCTCGCCGAGCGTTTCCCGCGCGCCGAGCGCGTGGCGATCGTCTGCGGGCCGGGCAACAACGGCGGCGACGGTCTGGCGATCGCGCGTCATCTCGCCTGTCGCGGCTACGAGCCGATCGTGCGGCTGCACGACTTCGGCCGCCCGCTCACGGCCGACGCCGCAGTCCAGCTCGCCGTGGTGGAGAAGATGGGCATCGCGCTCGAGCGAGCCGCTGGCGACGTGGGGATCCGCGAGACGGTGACGATCGTCGCCGGATGCGACCTGCTGGTCGACGCCCTGTTCGGCACCGGCCTGTCGCGACCGCTTGCCGGCGAGGCGGCGGCGCTCGTCGAGGCGCTCGACGCCTTGCGCGTTCCCCGTCTGGCGGTCGATCTGCCGAGCGGCCTCGACGGGGATCGCGGAGATCGGGTCGGGCCGACGCTCCGGGCCGACGTGACGGTGGCGCTGGCGGCGCCGAAGGTGGCGCACGTCCTCGCGCCGGCCTCCCGCCTCGTCGGCGAGTTGGCGGTCGCCGAGCTGGGAATCCCCGCTTGGCTGATCGACGAGGCGCCCGGCGGGCTCGGGCTGCTGCTCGGCGAGGAGCTGGCCGGCTGGCTGCCGGTGCGCGAGGCCGACAGTCACAAGGGAAGCTACGGGCACCTGCTGATCGTTGCCGGCTCGCCGGGCAAGGCCGGCGCGGCGATCCTCGCGGCGCGCGCCGCCGTTCGTGGGGGCGCGGGCCTGGTGACGGTCGCCTGTCCGGCGCCGATCGCGCCGCTGGTCGACCTCGGATCGCTCGAGTCGATGACTCTCGCGCTGCCCGTCACCTCGGCGGGTGGCCTCTCGCTGGCTGCCGTCGACGAACTCGTCGACGCGGCCCATCGCCGCACGGCCGTGGCGCTCGGCCCCGGCCTGGGTGACGACGCCGAGACCTTCGAGGCGGTGCGCCGTGCGGTGCTCGCCATCGATCGCCCGCTGGTCCTCGATGCCGACGGCTTGAACGCCTGGGCTGGCCGGCCGCGAGATCTGGTCGGCCGGCGTGCGCCCACCGTGCTGACGCCGCATCCGGGAGAGCTTGCTCGGCTGCTCGGCTGTCCGACCGCCGAGGTCGCCGCCGATCGCCTCGCCGCTGCGCGGCGAGCCGCCGAGCTCACCCAGGCGGTGGTGGTGCTCAAGGGGCACCAGACGGTGGTCGCGACGCCGGACGGGGAGCAGCATCTGAACACCACCGGCAATCCCGCGATGGCGAGCGGCGGCAGTGGCGACGTCCTGACCGGCCTGACCGGGGCGCTGCTCGCCCAGGGGCTGGAGGCCGCGACGGCGGCCGATCTCGCGGTACACTTGCACGGGCTCGCTGGGGATCTGGCTGCAGCGGAGCTTGGCGGCGTCGCGGTTCCGGCCGCCGAGCTCGCCGAGCGGTTGCCGGCCGCCATGACCCGCCTGACCACTCTCGAATGAGGATCTGGCAAAGCCGCTCGGCGGCGGAGACGCGCGAGATCGGACGGCGGCTTTCCTCCGAGCTCGCTCCCGACGGCTGCCTGCTCCTCAAGGGGCCGCTCGGGGCGGGAAAGACCGTGTTGGTGCAGGGGCTCGCCGCGGGATTGGGATTCGACCCGGCCGAGGTGCAGTCGCCCACCTACACGCTGGTACGAGTGCACGAGGGACCGGGCGGACGCCTGCTGCACTTCGACCTCTATCGGCTGAGCCCGGACGAGGTCGTCGCCGAGGGTTTCGAGGAGCTGCTGGCCGGTCCCGGAGTGAAGGCGGTCGAGTGGGCCGAACGTCTGCCGTTTCCCGTGCCGCGTGCGCTGCGGCTCGAGCTTGCGGCGGAAGCGGGGGAGGCCGGGCGGACGATCCGCGAGCGGACGGCCGAGCCGGCACGGACATCGGTGCCCCAGGGCACGACGAGTTGACGGAGGAGCGCGATGGAGATCAAGAAGGTCGGAGTCCTCGGCTGTGGCCTGATGGGTTCGGGGATCGCCGAGGTGTGCGCCAAGGCGGGGCTGTCGACGGTGGTGCGAGAGGTGGAGACGGGCCTGCTGGAGAAGGGGCTCGGCCGGATCCGCGGCTCGCTCGCCAAGGCGGTGGAGAAGGGCAAGCTCGACGCGGCGGAACGTGACGCCGTCCTCGGGAGGATCGCCGGCACGACCGAGGTCGCGGCCCTTGCCGACTGCGATCTGGTCATCGAAGCGATCGTCGAGAGCCTCGACGAGAAGAAGCGGACCTTCGCTGCGCTCGACGCCGCCGTGAAGGGGGAGGCGATCTTCGCCAGCAACACCTCGTCGCTGACCATCACCCAGATCGCCATGTCGACGCGCCGTCCGGAGCGCTTCGTCGGCCTGCACTTCTTCAACCCGGTGCCGGTGATGAAGCTGGTCGAAGTGGTCCGCACGCTGCTCTCCGACGAGGGCGTCCTCGCCGATGTCAACGCCTTCGCCCGCGGCCTCGGCAAGACGCCGGTGCAGTGCAAGGACAACTCGGGCTTCATCGTCAACCGGCTGCTGGTGCCCTACCTGCTCGACGCGATCCGCGCCCTCGAGGAGGGCGTGGGGACGATCGAAGACATCGACGAGGGGATGAAGCTCGGCTGCGGCTATCCGATGGGGCCGTTCACCCTGCTCGACTTCGTCGGACTGGACACGACCTACTTCATCGCCAACATCATGTTCGAGGAGTATCGCGAGCGACGCTTCGCGCCGCCGCCGCTGCTCAAGCAGATGGTGCAGGCCGGGCGGCTGGGCCGCAAGAGCGGTCGCGGTTTCTACAACTACGCGAAGTGACGCGACCTTGAGCGAACCGACCGAGATCCCGTCGCTCCTGGCGGCGGAAGGCGACCGGACGACGCTGAGCCTCGCCGTCGAGGGGCTGGAGGCGCTCTTCGGTGTCCGCGACGAGAACCTGCGCCGGCTCGAGACGGCCTTCGGCGTGCGTGTCGCCGCCCGCGGCGAGCAGCTGCTCGTCGAAGGCGACGAACGCGGGAGACAGACGGTCACCAGTCTGGTCGAGCAGCTCGGGCTGCTGGTCGGCCGGGGCTACCGGTTGCGCGCCGAGGACGTCGCCACGGCCGTGCGGGTGCTCGCCAGCGATCCGGAAGCCTCGCTCGTCGACTTCTTCGTCGCCGAGGGGCTGATGGCCTCGGTGCGCCGGCTGGTGCAGCCGCGGACGCTCAAGCAGCAGCTCTACGTCAAGGCCATGCTCGACCACGACATGGTCATCTCGATCGGTCCGGCGGGAACCGGCAAGACCTACCTCGCCGTCGCCGTCGCGGCGGCGGCGCTCGCCGAGAAGAAGATCCGGCGCCTCATCCTCACTCGTCCGGCCGTCGAGGCGGGCGAGCGGCTCGGTTTCCTGCCCGGCGACCTCGCCGAGAAGGTGAACCCCTACCTGCGTCCGCTCTACGACGCGCTCTACGACATCGTCGGCTTCGAGAAGGTCGGGCGCATGCTCGAGCGCGGGGCGATCGAGGTCGCGCCGCTCGCCTTCATGCGCGGCCGGACGCTCAACGACAGCTTCATCATCCTCGACGAGGCGCAGAACACCACGACCGAGCAGATGAAGATGTTCCTGACCCGCATCGGTTTCAACTCGAAGGCGGTGATCAACGGCGACGTCACGCAGGTCGACCTGCCGCGCGCCACGACCTCCGGTCTGCGCGAGGCGCAGGAGGTGCTCTCCGGCGTCGACGGGATCAAGTTCATCCACTTCGACGACCGCGACGTGGTGCGTCACCCGCTGGTGCAGAAGATCATCCTCGCCTACGACCGCCGCGACCGGTCGATCGAGGCGAAGGCCAACGGCGAGGCCGGCTGAGGGCGATTGCCGATGTCCGCTCCGCCGACCGCTGCGGCGCCCCACGAGCTGTCCGTCCTCGCCCCGTCGCGATTCCCCGAGGTGAAGGGCGCCGCCTTGCGACCGTGGCTCGGCGCGCTGCTCGCCGAGCTCGCTCCGGACGGCGGGTCGTTCGCCGTACGCTTCTCCGGGGATCGCACGCTGCGACGGATGAACCGCGACTTCCGCGGCAAGGACCGGCCGACGGACGTCCTCTCGTTTCCCGGCGAGGCCGGGCCGGACGGGCGCCATCTCGGCGACGTGGTGATCTCGGTCGAGACGGCCCGGCGCCAGGCCGCCGAGCTCGGGCATCCGGTGGAGCAGGAGTTGCGGATCCTCTGCCTCCACGGACTGCTGCACTGTCTCGGATACGACCACGAAACCGACGACGGCACGATGGACCGTCTCGAGCGGCGGTTGCGCCGACGGTGGCTCGACCGATGAGCGACCTCGGCGTGCTCGGACCGGCTGCCTGGGCGGCAGCGCTGCTCCTGCCGCTCCTGCCGTTGCTCTTCGTGCTCTCGGCGCTCGTCGAGCGGTCGGGGCCGATCCGCCTGCGTCATTGGGTCGAAGGCGCCGGCGGCGAGCTGCGCCGACTCTACGAGAGCGGCCCGCGATTCGAGGCGTTCCGCTACCTCTTGAACCTCGTCGCCAAGGTCCTGCCGATCGGTCTCTTCGTGGCGGTCGAGACCCTGGCGCGCGGTCTGGGGGCGAGTCGCGGCTGGCTCTGGGCGCTCGGTGTCGTCGCCGCCATGCTGGCCGCCACCGAGCTCGGCAGCCGCTCGCTGTTGCTGCGCGGGCCGGAGGAGGCGCTGCGTCGCCTGACCTGGCTCTATCGTTTCTTCCGGCTGCTGTTCTCGCCGCTGGTGCCCGTCCTGGCGCCGGTGATGGCGCGGCGACAGCTGGAGGTCGAAACGGACGAGGCGGAGGACGCCGCCTCGGAGGAAGAGATCGAGGCGTTCATCGACGTCGGCACCCGCGAGGGGATTCTCGACCCGGAGGAGCGCGAGCTCGTCTGGGGGGTCGTCGATTTCGGCGAGACGCAGGTGCGCAGCGTGATGACGCCGCGCATCGACATGGTCTGCGCCCCGGCTGGCGAGACGCTCGAGACGCTGGCCACCCGCTTCGTCGAGTCCTCCCACTCGCGCATTCCGATCTACCGCGACTCGATCGACACGATCGTCGGCATCCTGCACATCCGCGACGTGCTCGCCGGGCTGTCGACGAAGCCCCCCGGCGACCCGCTGGCGCTGGCGCAGGCGCCCCTCTTCGTGCCCGAGACGAAGCGGCTCGACGAGCTGCTGCGCGAGCTACAGGCACGCCGGCAGCAGATGGCCATCGTCGTCGACGAGTTCGGCGGTACCGCGGGGCTGGTCACCGTCGAGGACCTGATCGAGGAGATCGTCGGGGAGATCGCCGACGAGCACGACGTCGAGGAGCCGGAGAACCGGGCGTTGCCCGACGGGAGCCTCCTGCTCGACGGGCGAGCGCACATCGAGCGCCTCGAGGAGGAGTTCGACGTGCGCTTCGAGGATCCGGCCTTCGAGACGGTCGGCGGGCTGGTGTCGAGCGCGCTCGGCTACCTGCCGCAGGCGGGGGAGTCGGTGACGACGCACGGGTTGCTGCTGACGGTCGAACGCGCCGACGACCGACGGGTCCTCGCCGTGCGCGTCCAGCGTGCTCCGGATGCGAGCGAGGTGGACGATGCCTAGGTGCGGCCGGGTGGCGCTCGTCGGCCGGCCGAATGCCGGCAAGTCGACCCTGATGAACCGGCTCCTCGGCGAGAAGCTGGCGATCGTCTCGGACAAGCCGCAGACGACCCGCCAGCGCATCGTCGGGTTGCTGTCGGAGGAGCGCGGGCAGATCGTCTTCCTCGATACCCCGGGCGTGCACCGGCCGCTGCACCGCATGAACCGGCTCATGGTGCGCGAGGCCGAGGCGGCGCTCGCCGAATGCGACGTGCTCTGCCTGCTCGTCGACGCCAGCCTGCCGTTCGGCAAGGGCGACGCCTTCATGCTCGACCTCGTCGGCCGGGCGACGGCCCCGCGGCTGCTCCTGCTCAACAAGATCGATCTCGTGGCCAAACCGAAGCTGCTGCCGATGATGGGCCGCTACGGGATCGGTGGGCGCTTCACCGAGATCGTGCCGGTCTCCGGCAAGACGGGTGACGGCTGCGAGCCGCTGCTCGCCGCGCTGTTCCGCCACCTCCCGGAGGGCGAGCCGCTCCACGACCCCGAGCTGCTGACCCTTCACCCCGAGCGATTCCTGGTCATCGAGCGGATTCGCGAGAAGGTGCTCGAGGCGACGCGCGACGAGCTGCCGTTCACCACCGCCGTGTTGCTCGAGAAGTGGGAGGAGGTCGAGCCGGCGCCGGGACTGCTGCGCCTGCACGTCTCCGTGCTGGTCGAGCGCGACAGTCAGAAGGGCATCCTCGTCGGCAAGGGCGGCGCGACGGTCAAGGCGATCGGCACGGCGGCGCGTCTCGACCTCGAGGAGTTCCTCGAGCGGCGGGTCTACCTGGCGCTGAACGTCCGGCACGAGCCGGACTGGCGGGAGGACGAGAGCCTGCTCGCCGAGCTCTCGCGCGACGGCGAGCTGCGCTGAAGCGCCGGCGCGCTCGCGCCTGCGTGCTACCATCCCCGGCGCCATGGACGGGCCCCGTCTCAACGAACGCCGCTCCGAGGTCCTCGTCGAGACGCTGCGCAAGTTCCTGCAGCGCGACGCGCGGGCGAACATCTCGAAGCTCCTCGGGCGGATCCGACCCGCCGACGTCGCCGGGCTGCTGCGCTCGCTCGGGCGCGACGAGCAGCTCGAGGTCTTCCGCATCCTCACGCACGACTTCCCGGAAGGGGCCGGCGAAGCGCTCACCGAGATGGAGCCGCCGCAGCGGCTGGCGCTGCTCGAACGGTTGGAGGCCGAAGAGATCGCCGCGGTGCTCGAGCGGCTGGCGGTCGACGACGCCGTCTTCCTCGTCGAGTCGCTGCCCGAGGAGCTCCACGTCAAGGTCCTGTCGCTCGTCGACCTGCGCAACCTGACGGACGTCCAGACCCACCTCGCCTATCGCGACGACACCGCCGGGCGCATCATGTCGCTCGAGTACTTCGCGCTGCCCGAGACGGCGACGGCGCGCGAGGCGATCGCCGCGATCCAGGAGCAGAGCGACGCCGAGATGATCTTCTATCTCTACGTCGTCGACGGCGAGGGTCACCTCGTCGGCGTGACCTCGCTGCGGCAGCTCCTGCTCTCCTCGCCCGATCGCACCCTCTCGTCGTTCATGACGCGGGCGACGATCAAGGTGCACACCGACACCGACCAGGAGGAGGTCGCCCAGCTCGCGGCGCGCTACGACCTGCTCGCCATCCCGGTCACCGATGACGGCAACCACCTGGTGGGCATCGTCACCGTCGACGACATCGTCGACGTGGTCAAGGAGGAGGCCACCGAGGATCTGCTGAAGATGGCGGGGACCTCGGAAGAAGAGCTGCTCTACGAGCGGCGATCGCTGCGCATCGCGCGCCTGCGCCTGCCCTCGGTGCTCGTCTCGATGGTCGGGCTGCTCGTCACCGGGCTGCTGCTGCAGAACTTCCAGGCGGAGATGGGGAAGGCGCTCTTCCTCCTCGCCTTCGTCCCGGTGGTCATGGGGCTCGGCGGCTCGATCGGTGGCCAGGCCTCGACGGTGACCGTACGCGGGCTCGCCTCCGGGCGGATCGGCCGCGACGACCGCCCGATCCGCACCTTCCTCGGCCAGCAGCTGCGGGTGGGGGCGATCCTCGGTGCCGCCTGCGCCGCGCTCGTCGGCGTCGCGGCCGGAGCGATGACGGCGAACGTCGCCGCCGGCCTGACGGTGGGCGGGGCGGTCTTCGTCGCCCTTGTCGTGGCGGCGATCGCCGGCGCGGTCGTGCCGTTGTCCTTCCAGAAGCTGGGGATCGACCCGGCGGTGGCCTCCGGCCCGCTGCTGTCGACCGTCACCGACATCACCGGGATCCTGATCTACTACGGTCTCGCCGCCTGGCTGCTGCTGCGGCTCGGAGGGTAGGCTCTCGGGCCGCCGGCGATGCGCTTCCACCAGGCCGAGGCGCTGTTGCTCGACGTCGCGTCGCTCGGCGACGCCGATCGGGTGGTGACCTTCCTGACCCGCGACCGCGGGCGCAAGCGAGGGGTTGCACGGGGGGCGCGCCGCCGGTACAGTCGCCATGCCGGCCAGTTGCAGCTCCTCTCCAAGGCGGATGTCCAGTGGCTCGAGAAGGAGGGGCGCGAGCTCGCCCGGCTGACGCGAGTCGAGCTGATCCGTCCCGCCGACCGGCTCTTCGGCGATCTCGAAGGGATCCTGGTGGCGAGCGTGCTGGCAGAGAGCGCCGGCGTCTTCTCGCCCGAGGACGAGTCGAGCGAGCTCGTCTACCGGCTGCTCGACTCGACGATCGAGGCGCTGCTCGGTGGGGTCGACCGCTGGCTCGCCCTGCGCTATTTCGAGAGCTGGGTGCTGCGGCTCTCGGGGATCTTCCCGGCGCCGGAGCGCTGTCCGTCCTGCGGCCGCGAGATCGTCGAGCTCGCCATGCTCTCGGGCGGCGGCGAGTCGTTGCTCTGCGGCGACTGCGGTCGCGCCGAGGCGGGCAGCAGGCGGGTCGGGGCGGCGGCCCTCGAGTTCCTCCGCCGGATCGGCCACGAGCCGTTGCGGCGGATGGGTGCCGAACCGCCGACGGCAGAGGCTCTCGCCGAGGTCGGCCGGGTGGCCGGAGCGGTGCGACGCGGGTTCCTGCAGCACGAGTTGAAGAGCGTTCTCGTCCTCGAGCGGACCTTGGGCGAGGACTGAAGGAGAGAGAGGGATGAAGACATTCCAGGAGCTGATCCTCGCCCTGTCGAAGTTCTGGGCGGATGCCGGCTGCGTGCTGCAGCAGCCATACGACCTCGAGGTCGGTGCCGGCACCATGGCACCCGATACCTTCCTGCGCGTGCTCGGCCCCGAGCCCTGGCGCGTGGCCTACGTCCAGCCGTCGCGGCGTCCGGCGGACGGCCGCTACGGCGACAACCCGTTCCGCCTCTACAAGCACAACCAGTTCCAGGTCATCCTCAAGCCGTCCCCCGCCGACGTGCAAGCGCTCTACGTGCGCAGCCTCGAGGCGATGGGGATCGATCTCGCGGTGCACGACCTGCGATTCGAGGAGGACAACTGGGAGGCGCCGACGCTCGGCGCCTGGGGCGTCGGCTGGCAGGTCATGCTCGACGGCATGGAGATCACCCAGTTCACCTACTTCCAGCAAGCGGGCGGGCTCGATCTCGCGCCGATCTCCTGCGAGATCACCTACGGGCTCGAACGGATCACGATGTTCCTCTCGCTCGAGAAGAGCATCTACGACATCGCCTGGGTGCCGGACGGACCGACCTACCGGCAGGTTCGCCACCAGGACGAGCTCGAGATGTCGACCTACTACTTCGAGATCGCCGACGTGGCCTTCCTGCAACAGCAGTTCGACGGCCAGGAGCGTGAGGCGAGGCGCTGCCTCGAGGCCGGTCTGGTCCTGCCGGCCTACGAGTGCGCGCTCAAGTGCTCGCATCTCTTCAACGTGCTCGACGCGCGCGGCGCCGTTTCGGTCACGCAGCGGGTCGGCTTGATGAAGCGGGTCCGCGACCTCGCGGTGACCTGCGCCCAGGAGTACCTGGCGAGCCGGGAGCGCCTCGGCTTCCCGCTGCTCGCCCCGGCTCGGCCGATGGCGGCGACTCCGGCCGTGGCGGCCGGAGAGGAGGTGCGCGATGGCGCGCGGTGAGTATCTGCTGGAAGTCCGCGCCGAGGAGATCCCGGCGCGCATGCTGCCGCCGGCGATCAAGGAGCTGACGACGCGGCTGTTCGAGGACCTGATGGCGCGGCGCGTGCCGCCGAAGGAGGTCGAGGCGACCTTCACGCCGCGCCGGCTGGTGCTCTTTCTTCACGGATTGCCGGAACGCGAGCCGGATCGCCGCGACGAGGTCCAGGGGCCGCCGGCGAGCGTCGCCTTCGGCGCCGACGGCGCCCCGACGCCGGCCGGGCTCGGCTTCGCCAAGCGCTGTGGCGTCGCGCCCGAGGCGCTCGAGCGGCGAGCCACCGAGAAGGGTGAGTACGTCGTCGCGGTGCGCGAGATCGCCGGGGTTTCGGTGCGTGAGCTGCTGGCCGAGCTGGTGCCGAAGGCGCTCGCCGCGATCTCGTGGGCCAAGACGATGAAGTGGGGCACGGGCACCGGCCCGTGGGTGCGGCCGGTGCACGGCATCGTCTCGGTCCTGCACGGAGAGGTCGTGCCGTTCGAGCTCTTCGGCGTGGCCGCCGGAGACACCACGATCGGCCATGCGATCCTCTCGCCACGGCCGTTCCGCGTGCGCAGCGTGCGCGACTACCTCGGCAAGCTCGAACGCCGCGGCGTCGTCGTGCGGCACGCCGAGCGCGCCGAACGGCTCCTCGCCGGGATGCGCGCCCGCGCGGCGGCGGCCGGCGGCGTGCTGGTCGAGGATCCGGGCCTGCTCGACAAGCTCTCGGCGATCTGCGAGGCGCCCGGGGTGCTCGAGGGGAGCTTCGACCCGCGCCTGCTGGCGCTGCCGCGCGAAGTGCTGATCACCAGCCTGCGCGACCACCAGAGCGCCTTCACCGTCGAGCGCGAGGGCGAGCTGCTGCCGCTCTTCCTCACCGTGATGGACCGCGCCGACGACCCGATCGGTCGCGTGCGCGGCGGCAACGAGTGGGTCGTCGCCGCACGCCTCGCCGACGCCGAGTTCTTCTTCCAGAAGGATCGGGCGACACCGCTCGCCGCCCGGCGAGAGGCGCTGGCGCACCTCACCTTCCAGGAGAAGCTCGGCAGCTATCTTGCCAAGAGCGAGCGTCTCGAGCGCCTCGCCGGCGCGCTGGCTGAGGCGCTCGGCTGGAGCGCGGAGCGGGCCGACGCCGTCGAGGCGGCGGGGTTGGTCAAAGCCGACCTGGCGAGCGAGATGGTCAAGGAGTTCACCTCGCTGCAGGGAGTGATGGGCGGCATCTACGCCCGCCTCGAGGGGCGGCGCGAGGCGGTCTGGCAGGCGATCTACGACCAGTACCTGCCGGCCGCGGCGGACGATGCGATCCCCCGCGGTCGCGCCGGCCAGCTCGCCGGCCTCGCCGACCGTCTCGATACCCTCCTCGGCATGTTCGGCCTCGGGCTGATCCCTTCGGGCAGCCGCGATCCGTTCGGCCTGCGACGGGCGGCGCAGGGGGTGGTTCGCACGCTGCTCGAGGGTGGGATCGACCTCGACCTGCGCGCCGCCTGCGAGCTCGCCCTGCGCCAGTACGGCGAGACGCTCCCCGCGCAGGCCGCCGAGCGGATTCCGACGCTCATCGCCTTCCTCGAGGAGCGCGTGCGCTATCTGCTCGGCCTCGAGGGCTTCGCCTACGACGAGATCGAGGCGGGGCTCAAGGCGGGGTGGCGCAGCCTGCCGGACCTGCGGCGGCGCGTCGCGGCGCTCCATGCGTCGCGCGAGCGGCCGGGGTTCGTCCAGGTGGTGCTGGCGGCCAAGCGGATCGCCAACATCGTCAAGGGAACGGAGAGCACGGCGCTCTCGCCCGAGCGGCTGGCCGAAGGCGCCGAGCGCGATCTGTACGTCGCCTCGGCGGAGCTCGCCGCCGGGCTCGACGCCGACCTCGGGCGGGGCGACTACGAGCCGTCGCTCTCGCGCATCGCCGACCTTGCCGGCGTCCTCGACCGCTTCTTCGTCGACATCCTGGTGATGGACCCGGACCCGGCGGTGCGCGCCAACCGTCTCGCCCTGCTGCGCGACGTCGGCGCCCAACTCGGCCGCGTCGCCGCTCTCACCGAGATGGTGGTGGACAAGAGCGAGCTCAAGGAGCGCTGAGACGCCGAGCCGCGGCGCGCGAGAGTCACTCTCCCGCGCCGCGGCGATGGCTCCAGCGGGCGAGGCCGCCGGTCTCGAAGGGCTCGTTGAAGATCTCCGCGGGCAGGGTGGCGCAACCGTTCCACCAGCAGGGCTGGCTCGCGACGAACTGCTCGAGCGCCTGGTACTTGAACGACTCGCCGTGCGGCTGGTCCTGGTACTCGAGGGCGCCCGCGCGGCCGGGTCGCCACTGCGAGACGTTCTTGAAGTGCACGAAGAGCCCGCCGCCGCGGGCCTTCCACTCCTGCAGGTAGTCGAGCAGCAGCTCGCCCATGCGCGGATCGCGATTGGCGGCGTCGAAGAGCGCGTTCATCGCCGGGTCGCTGGCGTTGGTGCCGACACCCTCGAGGTGCTGGCCGCCTTCGTACGTGACGAGGCCGATGGCCGGGTAGTGGGAGGCGAGCCAGGTGAGGTCGGTGGACATTGCGGTGTAGGCGGCTGGCAGGCCACGGGTCGTGCTCGTCACCAGGTCGGCGAAGAGCTGGTCGAGAGTCCAGCTTCCGACGGTAGCGTCGAGGCCGTAGCGGAAGCCGAAGTAGGGGGCCACGGCGAGCACGTCCGTCTCCGCCGCGGCGTTCTGCCAGGAGAGGATCTCCTGGTGATGGCCGAGGTTGCCGGACTGCGATGCCATGACCCGCACGACCCGGGCGCGACTGCCGAGAGCGCGCTCGACGAGCCGCCAGATCTCGACCGTGCGGGCGCTGAAATAGCGACGGGTGGCGAGCAGGCAGGTCGAGCTCGGGGTGGGCCAGGGATAGTCCTCGCAGTAGACGCCGTTGCCCGGTGTGGCGTCCTGGTCGCAACCGGCGGCGAGCTCGGGGTAGCGCTCGCAACCGCGTTGGGCGGTCCACTGCACTCCCATCGAATAGGGATAGGTGCCGTTCCACACCTCGTTGCCGTACTCGACGTAGACGCGCCGACCGGCCTCGAGCCGGCCCTGGATTCGCGTCGCCACCTCGTCGACGAAGGCGTCGCTGGCGCGAATCGGGAAGGAGATCCAGGCATCGACGTGGAGCCGGTTGGCGAGCTCGGCGATGACCTCGGGTGGCACCGTCCACCAGCGTGCGTCGTCGAGCTGGGCGTGATCGGCGAAGTCGACGATCGTCGAGGCGTTGACTCCCATCCAGTCCATGAAGCGGATCAGCCGATACGGCCGCAGGTTGGCGAGAAAGGTGGGATGGAAGATCTCGCTCGTGTAGGTCTGCTCGAACGGAACGCAGGTGCTGGCCGAGCAGTCGGCGTCGCTCCGGCAGGCGAGCGTCCGCTCGTTGGCGCAGGCTCCACCCGGTGGCAGGACACGGATGTTGCGCAGCGGATCGTTCGGATCGGTGGCAACCAGACGGAGGACGAAGTTGCCGAGCCGCGAGTCGACGTCGACGACGTCTCGACCCGGCGCCGACGCCCCGACGTTCTTGCTCGCCGAACCGCCGTACTCGAGCGTGCCGTGGCCGTCGTAGAGCACGAGATAGGGGCCGGAAGCGTAACGGCCGATCGCGTCGTTGAAGACGAGGGTGTTGGCCACCTGGCCCCCGTTCGGCCGCGTCGTGTCGAGCGAGCGGACCCAGCCGTGCGCGTCGAGGTCGAGCGTCCCGGCGCAGTCCCAGCAGCCAAAGCGCTCGCCGGCGAGCCAGGGGCGCGAGAGCTTGAAGGCGTCGACGAACGGCCACTCGCCGCTCCACTCGCGGAGCATCGAGAGGTTCGTTCCGAGTGGCGAGGGCGACGGCGGCGTCGCCTGCGCGGCGGTCGGTGAGGGCGCCAGCAGAGTCGCGAGGAGTGCGAGCGGCGCGAAGGTGCGAGTCGGGCTCGGGCGCATGGGGTCGTCCCTCCGGCGGTGAGACGCAGGAGCGCGGCGATCCGTTGCGGCCGTCGGAGGGTCGCCCCGGAGTCGCCGGCGAGCCTCGGTTGCGCGATCGCGGGTGGGAGCGGGAGCGGCCGTCGGACGGCCGGACGGCGACGCCGGGCGGCGGTCAGCGCGGATCGCCCTCGAGCACGAAGCCGGCCCAGAAGTGCGGGGCGCCGTAGCGCGGGTCGCTCCGCATCGCCTGCTGCGCTGCGCGAAGCGCTGCCGCCGGGCTCGTGCCGTCGCGCAACAGGTCGGCGTAGAACGTCTCGAAGAACCGCGCCGTGGCCTCGTCGCGTACCGGCCAGAGGCTTGCCACGACGCGGGATGCGCCGGCGTCGAGGAAGCCCCGGACCAGGCCGAGGAGCCCCTCCCCCGGCATCAGGAAGCCGCGCCGGGTGCTGCAACCCGACAACACGACGAGATCGGCGCGCAGGCGGGCGTGCGCCAGATCGGGAAGTCGCAACAGGCCGTCGATCGGCCGGCCGTTGCGGTCGCGGCGGCTGAGCACCAACGCGGTGCGCTCGGGTCGCTCCTCGTCGACGACCGCGTGCGTGGCGAAGTGCAGGATCGCCGACTCGGCGACCGCCGGGGCGAGGGCAAGCTCCCGCTCGGCGTCGAAGCCGATCGCGGCGAGCGGTCGCCGATCCGCCGCGAGGCGGAGGATGGCATCGGCTTCGCTGCGGGTCCCGGGAAGTCGGGCGAGGGGAGGCTCGCCGGCAGGCGCGGGGCCGCTCGCGTCGAGTCGTGGATCGCCGGGGCCGAAGACCGGGTCGGCGAAGACCGCGACGCCGTGTCGTGCGCTCCCCTCGACGCGAGGTCGCGCCAGGAGAGCGACGAGCGTCGAAGCCGAGGGGAGCAGGGCGATCTCGTGTCGGGCGACGAGCGGTTCGGCGTCGGGCGCTGCCGGCTCGTCGAGCGCGGCGAAGGGGAGGCGGGTGAGCTCGCCGTCCGGAACGAACACGAGGCGAGGGAAGCGGGCGATCTCGGGCGCCTCCCCGAGCAGCGCGGTGCTCAATTCGCTCGTCGCCGTCGCGGCCGGAACGCGCGCCAGGCGGTTGTCGCTGTGGGCCAGGAGCTCGGCGATGGCGCGAACGCGTCGCTCCAGCTCCTCTCGTGGCGCCGGCAGGGGGACCAGCCGGAACCCGTCGCGCCAGACGAGAAAGAGGTAGGCGCGCTCGACGCCGAGGAAGAAGCTCAGCAGGAGCGTCCGATCGTCGAGCGCTCGCGCCTGCAACTCGTCGACGGACGTCAGCCGGTCGACGCCGGCGGCTCGGACGTCCCCGCGTGCGGTCGTGAGCAGATCGAGGAGCGCCCGGGCTCGTGCCTGTTCGCTGGCGCGGAAGGCACGCCGGTCGTGTCCGGCTCCGGGCTCGACGCGGTGGCGTTCGACCAGCAGGTCGACGTGGCGGGCAAAGAAGATCTGGCGCAGGCCGAAGTAGGAGGTGCGCAGGTCGGTGTCGGCGACGCCGCGCCGTGCCGTCTCGAGGATCGCCAGCGACTCGTCGAGGTTTCGCTCGGCGGCGGCGAGGGCACCATCCTGCTGCTCGAGAAGGGAGAGTTGGGCCAGGGCGAGGGCGGTTCCTTCCGGGTCGCCATGGCGGCGCCAGAGACCGACCGCCCCCTCGAGGGTCGCTCGAGCCTCGGTCCTCCGGTCGAGCAGGGCCTCCATCTCGCCTCGAGCGGCGAGCGAGCGGGCTTGATGAGCGAGATGCCCGGCTGCCTCCGCCCGCCGGGCCGACTCGGCGAATGCGGCGTGAGCGGCGGCGATGTCGCCCTCGTCCCGTCGCGCGGTGCCGAGGGAGTAGAGGACCAGCGCCGCTTGTCGCGCCGGCGCCTCCGGGTCGGCACGCAGCTCGGCGGCGAGTCGCTCGAATGCGGTGGCGGCCTCCTGGCGTCGCCCGAGCGATTGGAGCGCGAGCCCGATCTTGAGGCGCGCGTCGCGCTGCTCCTGCCGGTCGTCCAGCGCGGTGAAGAGCGCCAGGGCGCGCTGCTGATGCTCGAGCGCCTCGGCGGGACGCCCGAGGAGCCAGAGGACGTGGCCGACCCCGGACTCGGCCTCCCCTTCGGTGCGGCGGTCTCCGCGAGTCACGGCGATGTCGCGGGCTTCGCGCCCGGCGGCGAGGGCGCGATCGGGGTTGCCGGTCGCCTCCGCGGCGTGGATCAACGCCACCAGCGCGCGAGCCAGCTCGCCGGGCTCGTCGAGTCGGCGCCAAGCCGCCACAACCGCTTCGAGGCGCCCGACGGTGCGCCGATGCTCGGCATGGCTCGAAACGGAGAGTGCCGCGATCGCCGCGTCCGTTTCGCGCCGCACCTGTGCGACGCGCCCGGCGCGTTCGTCGCCGGCAGCGGCCCCGGCCGTCACGAGCGCAGCAACGAGCGCGATCGCAGCGAGACGCGGCATGCCGTCGCAGGTCGGTGGAGACGGAAGGGTCAGTGGTCGCCTTGCAGCGAGAAGGCGAAGGTCCCGATCACCGACCCGGCCGGCGATCCGGCGGTCCGCAGGCGGAGCTCGTATTCGCCGGGAGCGAGTGTCGCCGCGGGCAGCATCAGGGTGAGGTTGCCGTAGGAGGTCGGCGTGAGGCGGTCGAGGTGGGTGAGCGCCCGGCCGTCGCGCAGGACGTCGACACGGAAGGGGCCGGCGCCGAGTTGGTCGGCAGCCAGCACGAGGACCAGCGGCGCGCCGTCTGGCGGCACCGGAATGGCGACGCGGGCGGGTGGCTGCGCGGCGCGCAGCGTCCCCTCGGCGAGCAGGTCGACGACCGGCACGTTGCTCTGCGCCCGCTCCGCACCGCGGTGGGCGGCGCGTTCCCATCCGATCGCACAGACGACGGCGATCGAAGCCGCGGCGGCCGCGGCGATCCAAGGGGCGGTCGAGCGACGCCCGCCGCGCGCGCTCTCGGTGCTCGGCGAGGGAGCGGCGATCGTCTCGCCGGCGTCTGCGGCCCAGGGTTCGAGCTCGCGCAGCAGGCGAAGCTCGGCGGCGCAGTCGGCGCAACCGACGAGGTGGTCAACGAGGGCGAGCCTCTCGGCGGCCGGAAGGTCACCGGCGGCGAGCGCGGTCAGCCGCTCCGGCGCGGGGCAGCCCGAACGGTCGCCGTCTCCCGCGAGCTCCGTCTTCGCCCACACCTGCTCGAGCTCCGGGATGGGATCCCTACTCTCGTCGCTCATCGCCACCTCCCGGGTGCATCCGTTGCCGCAGCTCGGCCAGGCCGCGGTAGACGAGGCTGCGCGACTTCGCCTCGCTCCAGCCCGCGAGCTCGCCGATCTCGGCCGGGCTGAAGCCGCGCAGGTGAAGCCCGACGGCTCGCCGCCGCTCCGGCTCGAGCCCGCCGAGCTCCTGGCGCGCCCGCGCGACGAGGCGCCGCTGGTCGAGCTGGGCCTCCGGCTCGGCTGCGGCGGCGACCGCGAGAGCCGCCGGGGCGAGGTTCTCGTCGGAGACCTCGACCCGCCGATCTTGTCGCCGGGCCGTCGCCCGCCGGATCGCGTCGAGCGCGGCGCTCGCCGCAGCCCGATAGACGTAAGACGCAGGGTGCGCAATTCCCGTTGCGGAGCGCAGCGCCCGCCAGACCCGGATCCGCGCCTCCTGCTCGACGTCCTCGACCGCGATCCCCAGGGCGGGCGGACACCGGCTCGCCACCGTGGCGCGCAGCAGCCCGGAGAAGCGAGTGAGCAGCTCCTCGAGCTCGCGCTCGGCGGTCGGTGACATCGGCTGGTCGTCCATTCGGCTCGGCGACACGCAGCAGGCTCTCGGGCGCCGAACTATAGCGCCGGCCGGCTGGTGTTCGGAGGCGGGAGTGGAGGACCACGGCTCGTCCGCCGTTGCCGGGGGCGTCAACGCACGCGGGAAGGCCTCCGAGATGAAGTCATTCCCGACGGCGGAGAAGCCGCCCGTCGACCTGCTGCACGTCGACTTCGCGCGGTTGCAGTGTGGGGTCCGAGGGTGCGAAGACGGCGACCCACAGTCGATCGAGATCGCGCTCGGCCTCGGCCCAGAGCTCGTCCGCCTCTCGATCCTCGCCGAGATGAAGCACTCGCCCACCCGAACGCTCTGCCAGCTCGGTCAGGGCGGCTCGCGACACGCTGTGAACCTCGTCGACCAGATTCGCTGCGGAGTCGCTGTCGAGCCGACTCGCGGAGCGCGAAGGGACGCCGACCGAGCTGCCGCTCCGCGAGGTCACCAGGAGTCGCCTGCAGGGTCGTCCGTCGGCCAACGCGACAAGGACTGGGACGGCACGGTTGCGGGCTCGCGCGAGGACGGAGCGCCAGTCGCCGCTCCCAGCGGTCTCGCAACCGTCGGTGAAGACGATGAGCGCCGCACGATCCGAGCGCTCCTCGAAGCGATCCAGCGCGAAACCGATGGCATCGAAGATGGCCGACCGTTCCCGTGGAAGTGCCGGGACGCTGGCGAGCAGTGTGCTGGGGCCGCTGCGCGAGGCGCCAAGAAACCGTGCGGTCTCGCCGAAATCCACGCGGAAGAGACGATCTCCGTCTCCGAGGAGGCGCCGAGCTGCCGCAGTGGCCGATCGGGCGAAGGCCACTCGTTCACGGCAGACACTCTCGGAAGCGTCGAGGACGAGGCCGAGCTCGAGCGAGCTGCGTGGGCCGCCAGCGATGCGGACGAGCTGTTGGTCGATGCCCTTCCAGCGTACGCGGATCTCGTCCGTCATTGGCATCCGCTCGTCCGGCTGAACGAACCGGGCCTCGGCGAGGCGCACGTCCAGTGTTTCCGAATAGGTCGTGTCGCTATTCGTGGACGGAGCCGGCGTGGAAGCTGTCAGCGGGAACTCCAGGGTCCCTGCGGGAAGGTCGGTCGGGCCCGCGCCGCCGCGGGCGCCGGTTCGCATCTCGAGGACGTCGACGGCAAAGGCCTGTGTGCCGATGGGGACCGCCAGATCGGCCTGATAGGTGAGCTCCCCTTGCTCGGGCAGCGTGGGCAGGGCGAGCTCGATCTGCCGAGCGAGCGGGCGTCCGTCCGGCAGCGAGGCCTGGAGCGTGAGGCGGAATCTCGGGGCGGGCCCGGCCAAATGCGGCGATCTGAAAGGCAAGAGGTCGACTCCGACCCGCAGCGTAACGAGCATTCGTCCCCCCTGGGGGTCGGGGCCGGCGCGAGCGTCGATTCCGACCCGGAGGACCGGTGGCGCGGGAGCGCGGGTTCCCGTGGCATCGAATGCTGGAACAAAGACTCGGGGGGCTGTGCGGACGCTCCATCCTGGACGGTCGAAGTCGACTCGGACTTGCCGCCAGCCCGCGGAGGCATCGTCGCTCTGGTAGACGACCTCGAAGTGGCCGCCGACGGAGGAGAGCGCGTCGGCGAGTTGAGAGGCCGAGCGGACGAGAGCTCCGCCGGTGGTTTGAGCGGCCAAGCGAAACAGTGGGGTCGGCTGCAACCCGAGCCGCAACCGCCACGGAGCCTCGTCTGCGGGCCCGGCTCCGGGGCGACGAGTCAAGAGAACGGTGTCGGGCGGCCGCGTCCACGAGATGAGGGAAACCCCGCTACCGGCCAGCTCGCGCCAGGCGGATGAATACTGGAAGGCCTTGCCAGGTCGAAGGGAGGCCAGGCCAGCGAGCTCGTCCGCGGAGGCCTCGCCCGGCACCAGTGAGGCGACGAAACCTGCGAGGTCCGTGTCGGCCTGGGCCGCCCAGATCACCACCAGTGGCCGAGGAGCCGCCGCCAATCGATGCACGAGGCGATCGACGGCGACGTCCATCTGGTGCGCCTCGTCGGTCGCCAGCTGGCGAGCGATCGGCAGGATGCGCTCGGCGAGCTGGGAGGCGGGCGGCCGAAGCTCGCTCGGTTGAAAAGGGGCCCCGGCTTCGGATCCTTCGAGGACCTCGCGTGCGACCTGGGCGCGGCGCGCATAGAAGCGGCCGAGGGGTCGCCCTTCGTCACGTGCTCGAGCGAGAGCCCGGCGGATGGCCTCCGGTTCGTCGAGAGCGGTTCCGAGGTCGTGGGGAGTCGTGTCGAGGATCGTCAGTTCCACCGGTCCGAGATGCGCCAGCTCCTCCGCGGAGCCGCTGAGCTGCTCGATGACCTCCTCCCACGCCACGTGGTCGAGGGACTCGGCATCGAGGGCAATCAGGACGAAACGGCGAGCCGGTGTCGGCATCGTGGTGCCGGCTCGCCGGGAGAGGATGTGTCCCCGCGCCTCCTCGCGTCGGTCCTGATGGGTACGTTGACGGAGCTCGAGCACGGGGCGCTCGACGCCGTTCTCGATCACCCTGACCCGGCCAGCCGGAAGCCTCTCGGCCCGGTCACCGCATGGGTCGATCAGGTCGAGCTCGAGGGAACGCGTCACGACATCGATCGATAGACCGTAGGTCGCCGGCGGGGTCGGATCGGCTGCTCGCACCGGCCAGCCGAGCCAGAGCAAAAGCGCCAAGCCGGTTCGGCTGGCGATCGCTAGCCGAGGCAAGGAGTGAGCGGTCGCGTGGTGCGCGATCAGTCGGCGGGACGTAGGACCTCCCCCGTCGCGCTGCGCACTTCCGCCTCGTGCGAGTCGACCTCGGGGCCGGAGGGCTCGTACAAGGCGACCCAGAGGTGCGCGAGGGCATCCTCGAACTCCTTCCAGATCGCACCAGCCTCTTCGGCCTTGTCCAGAGTCAGGACTCGACCGCCCGACTGCTGGGCGAGTCGGCGGAGGGCGACTCGGGAGGTATTCGCCGGACCCTCATTGAAGTCGGCGCGGGTCAGGATGTCAGGTTGCAGGGGACGGCGAACGATGGTCGTCACACGAGCCCGGCAGGGCTTCGCGTCGGCGAGCACGACGAGCAGGGGGATCGCGCGCTGGCGGGCGATTTGGAGCACGGACTCGGCGGAGGTGTGACCGGTGGTCTCGCAACCGTCGGTGAAGACGATCAGCGCGGCGCGATCCGAGCGCCCTTCGAAGCGGTCGAGAGCGAAGCGCAGGCCGTCGAAGATGGCGGTCTTCTCTGGCAACCTTGGCGGGATTCGGGCGAAGAGCGCGGCGGGTCCGCCCCGGGCGGCGCCGAGGAACCGCGGCGTGCTCGCGAAGTCGACGCGGAAGACCCGGTCGGTGGGCCCGAGCAGGCGCTGGGAGGCCTCCGCGGCCGCACGGGCGAAGGCCTCTCGCTCGGGACGGACGCTGTCCGAGGCGTCGAGCACGACGCCGATTTCGAGGGGGCTCCCGGGGCCACCGGCGAGGCGGAGCAGCTTCTGTTCGCGGCGTTTCCAATTCACGCGGAGGCCGTCGGGCCGCGGCGCTTCGCTCCCGGGGAAGAGGAAGCGCGCTTCGCCGAGGCGGACGTCCGTCGCGTCGGAGAAGCTCGGCAGGGTGGAGGCGGCCTCGGCCGGTTCGACTTCCGGCGTTCCCGAGAAGGCGTCGGTCGGTCCCGCGCTCCCTGCGGCGCGGCTCGCTTCTTCGCGCACCTCGATCGTGAAGCCCTGCGTGCCGAGCGGAACGTCGAGGCTGATCTGGTAGCGAAGATCGCCCTCGGGCGGCAGCGCCGGGACTGCCAGCTCGGACTCGCGCCCCATCGCCTTGCCGTCCGGCGTCGTCGCGCGGACGAGGAGACGAAAGCGCAGGGGAACCCCGACGCCGGGTTGTTTCCGCAAGGGCGCCAGATCGACGAGAAGCGAGAGCGTGACGATCTGTCTTCCGGGGTTCGCTCCCGCTCCCACCGTGGCGGCCAGCTCGGTCCGCAACGCTGGAGCCTCGGTCTCGGCTTTCGCCACCGGTCGCTGTCGCCGGGTCTGAACATAGACGCGCGGCGACACACGAACGGTCCATCCCGGTCGCGTCGTGCGCAACTGGATTTCGCGCCAACCCTCCGATGCGTTGTCGCTCTGGTAGACGAGTTGGTGTCGGCCCCCGACGACCTCGACCGCCTGGCGGATCTCCTCCTCGGACTGCACGAGGGCGCCGCCGGTGCGTTCGGCAGCGATCTCGAAAAGTGTCAGCGACTCGGCGCCGAGCGTCAGGTTCGGTCGCGAGCGAGTCGAGTGGCGAAGCGAGCTGCTCGAGACCTCGAGGAGCGCGTCGGGGACGCGCGACCAGCAGAGGAGGATGACGCCGTCGTCGGCGAGCTCTCTCCATCGTGCCTCGAAGGACGAGGACGTGCCGAGCGGCCTCCCCTGGAAGCGGATGCGATCGTCGGGGCCGACCCACTCGGGAAGGAGGGAGACGACGAAGCCGGCCGTATCGGGATCGCCCTGGGCCGCCCAAACGGCGATCAGCGGGCGGCCGAGCCGGTTCGTCTCCGTTCGCAGACGGCCGACGGACAGGTCGAGGAGTCTCTGCTCCTCGACGACCAGCTCGCGCGAGGCGAACTCGGCTTGCAGGATGCGTTCAGCGTCCACGTCGCGCCGTCGTGCGGCGACGCCGTCCGGGCTCGTGCTCGGTATCGGAAGCAGCACGAGATCGAAGATCCGCTGGAGCTCCCGAATGAAGCGGCTGCGTCCCCGGTAGAACTCGTCGAGCGGCTTCACTTCGCGGAGCGCGCGGGCGAGCGCTCGGCGCACCGTTTCGGGGTCGGTCGCGCCGCTCGCCAGGCGGAGGGGCGGCGCGGTCAGCACCGTGACGTCGACCGGGCCGATCCGCGTGAAGGCATCGGCGGAAGAGCTCATCTGGCGAATGGCGTGCTCCCAGGCCGAGCGCCCGAGCGTCGACGGGTCGAGGGCCAGGAGCACGAAGCGCTGCGGTGGGGCGGCGAGGGCGGTGCTTGCGTCCTCACCCGCCGTCTTGGCAAGGCGAGCGACCTTTTCGGTCGACGCCGGAGGGCGCCGTCGAACCTCGAGGATCGTCCGCGCCACGCCGTTCTCGGTGAGCTCGAGCGAGTCGGCCGGCACGTCGTCGACCGCCTTGCCGTCCGTGTCGAGCAGATCGAAGTAGAGGCTGCGAGCGACCACCTCGATGCCGGCCGCGAAGCCGGCGGTCGGCGGCTCCTGCCCGTGAGCCGGAGGAACCATCGCCAGGACGAGAGCGAGCGTCGAGCCGAGCCGGGCCTTCGTCGCGATTCGCATCGATCTTCCTCACGCACCGCCGAAGCGGCGGAAGCCATCACCTGCAACGGAATGAACCGAGAATCGCCCTCATTCGTGAAGCGGTGCAAGAGTGACGCCAGCTCGGAGTCGAACGGCCTTCTCGAGCCCAGCGAGCTGGAAGCGGGTGCCCTCGCCCGCAGAGCCTACCTGCTCGATGCGAAGGCCGATCTTCCGCCGGGGCGAGAGAACCGACGGCAGGCGGGACGGGCGTCGCAAAGTGAGGGCGCGATCGTCATTCCCGAGTGACGGCTTCCGGGAGTGGCTCGTCGCGGGAGACGGGTTCCGGAGCCGCTTTCCCCTTCGGACGCGACTTGCGGTGGCGCTCCGAGTCGCTTAGCCTCCGGCGCGATGCCCAAGCCGAGAGTGGACGCGGCGGGCGGCCTGGCCGCCCTGGCCTACGTGTTCGAGAAGGGGCGCGAAGCGGGAGGGCTCGCCGGGCTCTACCGGCGTCTGCGCTCGCGCAACGCCTGCAAGACCTGCGCGCTCGGCATGGGGGGGCAGCAGGGCGGGATGGTCAACGAGGTCGGCCACTTCCCCGAAGTCTGCAAGAAGTCGATGCAGGCCCAGGCGGGCGACATGGCCGGAGCGATCCCCGAGTCGTTCTTCCGCGAGACGAGCCTCTCCGAGCTCGAACGGATGAGCTCGTTCGAGCTGCAGCATCTCGGGCGGCTCGCCTTTCCGCTCGTCGCCGGACCGCACGACGAGCGCTTCCGCCGCCTCTCGTGGGACGAAGCGCTCGACCGCGCCGGGCGGGCGCTCGCCGCCGCGTCGCCCGACGAGACCTTCTTTTACGCCTCGGGCCGCTCGAGCAACGAAGCCGCCTTCCTCCTGCAACTCGTGGCGCGTGCCTACGGCACCTCGAACCTGCACAACTGCTCCTACTACTGCCATAGCGCCTCGGGGGTCGGGCTCACGGAGGTCTACGGCTCGGGCACCGGGTCGGTCGCTCTCGAGGATCTCGGCCAGGCCGACCTGGTGCTCGTCGCCGGTGCGAACCCGGCGAGCAATCATCCGCGGCTGATCACCCAGCTCGTGGCGCTGCGACGCCGCGGCGGCCGGGTCATCGTCGTCAACCCGCTGCGTGAGCTCGGCCTGACCCGGTTCCGCATCCCTTCCGATCCGGCGAGCCTGCTCTTCGGCTCGACAGTCTCCGACCTCTACCTGCAACCGAACGTCGGTGGGGACGTGGCGCTCTTCAAGGCGCTGCTCAAGGGCGTCCTCGAGCGAGGCGGCGTCGACGCGGCCTTCGTCGGTGAGCACACGAGCGGGTGGGCGGCCGTCGAGGCGGACCTGGCAACGACCGCGTGGGAGACCCTCGTGGCGGCGAGCGGGGTTGCGCGACAGGAGATCGACCGGGCCGTCGGCATGCTCTGCGGCGCCCGGCGCGGCATCCTGGCCTGGGCGATGGGGCTGACCCACCATGTTCACGGCACCGAGAACGTGCTGGCCGTCGCCAACCTCGCCCTCGCTCGCGGCTGGCTCGGGCGCCCCGGCGCCGGACTGCTTCCGATCCGCGGCCATTCGAACGTGCAGGGGGTCGGCTCGATGGGTGTCGCGCCGCGGATCCGCGAGGCGTTCGCGACCCGACTCGAATCGCTCTACGGCATCCAGGTGCCGCGGGAGACCGGACAGGACACCTACGGCTCGATGGTCGCGGCGAGCGAGGGGCGGGTGCGGGCGGCGGTGCTGCTCGGCGGCAATCTGTTCGCCTCGAACCCCGATCGTACCTGGGCCGCCGCGGCGCTGCGGCGCATCGACACCACCTTCGCCATCACCACGCACCTCAACGAGGGGCACGTCCATGCGCGTGGGCGCGAGACGCTCATCGTGCCGGCGTTGGCGCGCGACGAAGAGGCGCAGATGACGACGCAGGAGTCGATGTTCAGTTTCGTGCGGTGCTCGGCGGGCGGCGAACCGGCGATCGACGGGGAGATGCGCTCCGAGGTCGAGATCCTCGCCGCGCTCGCCGGGCGGATTCTGCCCGCGGGGCGCTTCGACTGGGCAGCGCTTCGCTCGCACGCCGCTCTGCGCGAGGCGATTGCGCAGGCGGTGCCGGGCTACGAGCCGATCGCCGAGGTCGAGTCGACGCGCTCCGAGTTCGTCGTCGGCGGGCGCCGGCTCCACGAGCCGCGCTTCGCCACCGCCGACGGTCGGGCCCACTTTCACGTCACCCCGCTGCCGGACTTCCATCTCGGTCCGGGCGAGCTCCGTCTGGCGACGATCCGCTCCGAAGGGCAGTTCAACACGGTGGTCTACGAGATCGAGGACCTGTATCGCGGCAATGCGCGCCGCGACGTCGTGATGATCTCCGCGGACGACGCTGCAGCGCGTGGTCTCGCCGAAGGCGAGCGGGTGGTCGTCGAGAGCTCCTGCGGGGCGCTGGAGGCGAGCGTCGCATTCGCCGAGCTCCCCGCCGGGAACGTCGCGATGTACTACCCGGAGGCGAACGTCCTCGTTCCCCGGCGCCTCGATCCGCGATCGATGACTCCGGCCTTCAAGTCGGTGGCCGTCCGCTTGCGTCCCGTCGGGTCGATCGGGTCGACGCTGGAGGCGTCGATTCGGGGCGCGGACGGGCAGAGGTCCGCGTAGGAGACGGAGCTCCCCTGGCGCCGGTGGGGACGTCCGGTCCTCGACCTGGAGGGCGAGCGGGCTCGCCCTTCGCTGTCGCCGGTGGCGAACCGCGACCTACCGAAGCGGCGCCGGTGTGGGCTGAGGAGGCCTCGGTTCCGCGTCGACGAGCTTGAGCTTGCGGCCGAGCAGCAACGAGAGTGGGTCCTCGCTGATCCCGATGGCACGACCGCGGGCCAGCGCGGCGTCGAGGTCGAGCCCGAGATACTGCGCGCCGTAGGCGGCCCAGACGTACGAAGCGCGCCAGGCGACGGTGCAGTGGAGAAGCACCGGCCCTCGGTGACGCAGCAGGGCCTCGTGCACCTTCTGAAGCACCTCGGGCCGGAACGGCGTTTCGCCGCCGATCGGCAGGCTCAGGTACTCCATGCCCAGCGCAGCGACGGCCGCCGGCTCGTCGTACAGGACCTCGGTGCGGTCGTTGACCTCGGCGAGGGTGCGGAAGTTCACGATCAGGGTCACGCCGCGCTCTTTGAGCTTCTTGAGCGCCTCCTCGTTCGGCTGGCCGGCGATGTAGACGCGCCCGTCCTGGAAGATCCGGCGCTCGAAGCCGGGGAGGTCGGTGACCGCCTGCGGGAGCGCCGTGCGGTCGATCACCACCGTCGGCGCGGAGTCGGCGGCGAGACCGGCCGACGAGAGAAGGGCGGCGAGAAGCAGGGCAGCACGAGTCGAGCGCATCGAGAGCCTCCGGGGATGGAGGCTACTACGCAACGTCTCCCCCGAAGGTTCTCACGGGACCGGGCAGCGAGGGCCGAAGGTGGCGCAGACCCGGTCCCGCCTGGCGTGTCTCAATTCGCCGCCGGAGAGCAGCTTCCGGCTCCGGGGATCGGCTCGCCGTCGGCTTCGACCGCACCGCGCTCGATCGCGGAATCGACGATCGCGGCGTAGGTCTCGGCGTCGAAGAGGGGCGGCTCGTCGGTGGCACCCTGCGCCGCGAGGGCCTGGACGAAGCCCCGGAGGTGGTTGCGCGAACCGCGGGCCAGGTTCTCGGCCACCGTGGCGAGGTCGTCGGCCGGCGCGAGCTCCTCGAGCCCTTCAACGTCGACGAGATCGGTCTCCTCGACGATTCCGCCCACCGTCAATGCGGAGGTCGCGGACTCCTGCCCGATGGCGAGCAATTCGTCGTAGAGCGCCTGCAGCGAGGAATTGGTGAAGCGGCCCGGCACCTGCCCGAACGCGGGATCGTCGAGCGAGCAACGGGAGATCAGCCAACCCATCAGGTCGAAGTGACGCTGCTCGGCATCGGCGACCTTGGAGAAGGCCTGGATGCGCCAGGTCGCGGCGAATTGCCGGTAGAGGTCACGAGAGAGCTTCTCTTCCTCGCGGACGAAGGCGATCCGCGCCGCCTGGGCCTCGGTGAGGTCGCCGGCCGGCAGGGAGGTGAGGTCGGCGAGGAGGGGCTGTCCCGGGACCTGTCCATCACCACCGGATCCGAGCCCTGGACCTGGGCCCCCGGCGCCCGGGTTGGAGGAGCCGGGGCCGGAAGGGGTACCGTTTCCCGGGTCGGCGGCGCCCGTCGGTGGGCCGAAGGGTCCGTCTCCCACGGGAACACAGGTGGCGGGGTCCGAGCACGATCCGTTGCCGGGGGCTGGTCCCGGTCCGTTGCCGGGTCCCTGGCCGGCGAACGTCGCGGTCGCGATGGCGAGGCTCAGAGGGAGGGCGAGAGCGAGAGTGCGGCGCTGGGCCATCAGGTGTCTCCTGGTTCGGCGATTCGGAGCTTGATCGCTCGGCCGCCGTCGCCTCGTCATCCGGGGCAAGCGGGGTGCCACACGCCGAAAGCCCGTGTTTGCATGCCTTCGGCGCGGCGGAGGCGGGCCGTTGTCGGCACGGGTTGCGGGAGGACTGCAGTTCTTGCCGGTTCCTCCTCTCCCTCGGGGTAGGGAGCGAGTTTCGCTCGCAGCGTAGAATCCGGAGCGAAACGCCGGCGATCGCCGCGTGGCGGCCGGGTTTCGCCTGCGCGGTCGCGCCTCGACTCGACGGGTGCGCACCCGGCGGAACAGCAGATTTCACTCCCGGTGCCAAGCGCCGGTCTGAGGAGGTCGGTCCATGAGCAAGAAGTGGGTGTACGGGTTCGACGAGCTAGCGGCCGCCGAGGCGGCGGTGGGTGGCAGTTGGGATGCGGCGCGCGGGCTACTCGGCGGCAAGGGCGCGAACCTTGCCGACATGACGCGCATCGGCGTGCCGGTGCCTCCCGGGTTCACCGTCACCACCGAGGCGTGCAACGCCTACCTCGCGGCAGGCGAGACGTTCCCGCCGGGCCTGTGGGAGGAAGAGGCGGCCGCGCTCACCCGTCTCGAGCAGCAGACCGGCAAGAAGTTCGGCGACGCCGGCAATCCGTTGCTCGTCTCTTGCCGCTCCGGCGCGAAGTTCTCGATGCCCGGGATGATGGACACCGTTCTCAACATCGGCATGAACGACGCCGTCGCCGAGGGGATGGCCAAGCTCACCGGTGACCCGCGCTTCGCCTACGACAGCTTCCGCCGCCTGGTGCAGATGTTCGGCTCGGTGGTGATGGGGATCGACGACGAGCCCTTCGAGGAAGTCCTCACCGAGGCGCGCAAGCACGCCGGCGTCGAGAACGACTCCGATCTGGGCGCCGAGGACTGGAAGCGCGTGACCGGCGAGTTCAAGAAGATCTTCGCGGCGAAGACCGGCCGCGACTTCCCGCAGGATCCGATCGAGCAGATCCGTCTCGCCACCGAGGCGGTGTTCAAGAGCTGGAACGGCAAGCGCGCCATCGACTACCGCAAC